>NZ_LBGU01000022.1:0-82526 GCF_000988325.1 Sphingobacterium sp. Ag1
TTGCATATAAAAAGCAATTTACTGCGGTGAGTTAACAGCTGTAATGGAAGATGATCGTTCTCTTTTAACCAGAAGTACCAGGTCGCTATGTAAACCCATTACATGGTATTCATTAAGGTATAAATTAGAAAAATAACCTATTGTGTTAATAAATTAAGTGCTTAATAATTTTATTACACTTCTTTAATATAATCTCTCTGGAGACTGCCCAAATACTACGCAAATTGGTCATAAATACTCTTTTTTACTGAAAGTCGAGGAAAACTGGCTATAGGTAACATTAAATTAACAGCTGATTGATGTAATGGTAATTTGTTGTTAATGTTAATCTAATATTCTGCTAATAGCTTTGCAGAAACAAAAAACAAATAAATTGGAACCACAATTACAACTTAGAAGAATCGCTGCAGTCGTAACGCTAGCAGTAGCTGCGTCAACAACAGTTTATGCACAAAGTAGTGGGAAGTTAATGGGGACTATTACGAACAGTAAAACTGGTGAAACAATCACAGGAGTAACTGTGCGTATTTTAGGAACATCAAGGGGCGGAAGCTCTGATGTGTCCGGGAAATACAGTATTCCAGCTTTACCAGCAGGTAGATATACTGTAGAATATATTTATATTGGTTACTCGACGAAGCAAGTTACCGAGGTTGAGATTAAAGCGAATGATTTGACCAATTTAGATATCGTTCTTGATAATTCAGAAGGACAGGTGTTGGATCAAGTTGTGGTTACAGGATCTTTTAAGAAAGAATCTATTGGTGCATTATATTCGCAACAAAAAAATAGTGCATTGATTTCTGATGGTATTTCGAGTGAGCAGATCAGAAGATCGCCAGATAAAAATACATCCGAAGCATTGCGTCGTGTCAGTGGTACGACGATTCAAGATAATAAGTTTGTAATCGTTCGCGGTTTGAGTGACCGCTATAACGTTGCTATGATGGATGGCTCGGTATTACCAAGTACAGAAGCCAATCGTCGTGCATTTTCATTTGATATTATTCCAGCGGCTTTAATTGATAAAATTACAATTTCGAAGACTGCAACACCTGATCTTCCTGCGGACTTTGCCGGGGGGGCAGTTCAAATTTCTACAAAAGATATTCCAGATCGAAATTTTGTCTCTTTCGGCTTAGGATATGGTTATAATTCTGCATCAACATTTAAAGATTTTTTACAAACTAAAAAGAATGTTCAAAATTATTTAGGTTTTGATGATGGATCAAGTCAATTGGCTAAAAATTTTCCATCTCGTGTAGATGTTGATGGACAGCTATCTCAAAAATGGCAAAGACTGGCACTAAAATCACTTCCGAATGATTTTAGTATTCAGACAAAAAGTGCGTTGCCTTCACAGACATACCAATTTTCTTTGGGGCGTGTAAAACAATACGAAAATAATAGTCGTTTTGGAGCTTTATTTTCTGTAAACTATCGTAATTCGCAGAATATTCTTCCAAATATTGAACGCAATTGGTTTACCTATGATTATCGGGATCAACAGTACAAGTTCTCTACTAATTTAGGTGCTTTAGCGAATTTTGGTTATACATTTGGAAAGAATAAAATAACTTGGAAAAACTTGTACAATCGAACTTATGATAACACATATACGGAGCGATTTGGAACAGATGGTAGTTCATCTTCCATTAACAAGTTTTATGCATTTGATTTGATGCAAAAATCCCTGTTTAAATCTACGCTAGATGGTGAGCATGTATTGAGTGATAAAAATGATAAGATTAAGTGGACGGCGTCTTGGAGTAATATTGGGAATAACCAGCCGAATCAAACTAAAATAAATTATCAGAAACACGAGGATTATGCAAATGACGCTTCTGTTCCATATCTTGCAAATTTGACCACTGTGGGTAAAGCGAATTCAAGGCTGTTTGCTGATTTGAATGAGAATATCTTTTCCGGAGAGGCGAGTTATTCTACGCCTTTGAATTTTTTAAACGCACCAAGTACTTTTAAAGCAGGAGCTGGAAGCCAATTTAGGAAGCGTAATTTTGACGCTCGATTTGTTGGTTTTGAGTTAAATACGTTAGCGGTTAGCGGAGAGGAACAAACACGTATATTACAGCTTGCTCCGGATCAAATTTTTTCACCTTCACTGATTGATCAAAACGTATACAAATTTGGTGAAGTAAAAGGAGATGGTGATATCTATCATGCAAAATCATTATCGACGTTTGGTTATCTAATGATGGACCAAAAATTTGCAGATAAGTTCAGGATCGTTTACGGATTGAGAGTTGAAAATTACAATGTTCAAGTTGATGCCCTGCGGATATTGTCAAGTAAGATTGAAAAAAGTGTTGATGACAGCAAACTTGATTTCTTACCGTCGGTCAATATGACGTATAGTTTAACTCCCAAAACCAACATCAGAGCTTCATACTATCGTACTTTAGCGAGACCTGAATTTAGGGAATTAGCCCCATTCTCATTCTACGATTTCGAGAATATGGGAATGATTATTGGTAACGAGAAATTAAAAAGGAGTTCTATCAATAACGCGGATTTACGTCTCGAATATTATCCTTCTGCTGGCGAAATACTTTCTTTATCAGCTTTTTACAAAGGGTTTAAGGATGCAATTGAACCGTTCCGTTACGACGTGAATTCCACACCAGATATCAGTTATTTCAATGCACCTAAAGCTGACTTATATGGTATTGAAGTGGAAGCACGTAAAAATTTGAGTTTTATTGATGAACAAGAATTCTTAAAAAATACCATAGCATATCTAAATGTTTCGTTGGTACATTCTAAGGTGAAAAACCCGACTGATTTGGATTACATTGATAAATCAAGACCTATGGTAGGGCAGTCTCCATACGTTATAAATGCTGGTTTACAACACACAGCACTTGATAATAAATTAAGCCTTAATATACTTTACAATAGAATTGGTAAGCGTATAACGCAGGCGAGTGGGGTTCGTTTCGCAAGTACTTGGGAAGCTCCACGAAATGTGTTGGATTTCCAGGTGGGGTATAAATTGATGAAAAATAAAGGCGAGATTAAACTTAACGCGGGAGACATCTTAAATAATGCCATCAATGTTTATTATGATAATAAACAGTTAAATATTCCTAATGAGACCAGCTTTAAGTATAAGCCAGGTTCAAACTACTCATTGTCATTTAATTATACATTTTAGATTATAATATAAAATTAACAGGAATTTAATTTAGAGGTTAAAGTAATTGAATTTATTTGTACAGTATATAAAACTTAAAAAATGAAAAAAAGATTTTTATTCTTATCCTTATCTGCATTGTTAGTTGCAGGGGCATGTAAAGAAACTACAATTACAGATAATGGTGATGGAACAGAAACTCCGACGAATCCAGGGAATCAAAATGTGGTCGAAATTTCAGGAGAAATTACAAGTAACACCACTTGGACTTCCGATAAGATTTATGTGTTGAAGGGATTTGTGTATGTATCTAATGGTGCAACGTTAACAATTCAGCCGGGTACGATTATCAAAGGTGATAAAGCAACCAAAGGAACATTGACAATTACACGTGGTGCAAAAATAAATGCTGTTGGAACAGTTGAAAAACCAATTGTGTTTACATCAGGTTTGGCATCAGGAGCTCGCTCGCATGGAGATTGGGGAGGCCTTATCATACTTGGTAAAGCGCCTGTAAACCAAGGAAACGATGTTAAAATTGAAGGTGGTTTAGCAGCTCCAACTGGTAAAGACGACAAGAATTATATCTACTATGGTGGTACTGATGCTGCGGACAATTCTGGAACATTAAAATATGTTCGTATAGAATTTGGCGGAATTCCTTTTTCCCCAGATAATGAGATTAATGGTTTGACATTGGGTGGTGTTGGTAGTGGAACAACATTAGATTATATTCAGATATATCGTTCGGGAGATGACGCTTTTGAGTGGTTTGGTGGTACGGTAAATGCAAAACATTTATTGGCAGTAGGTACTTGGGATGACGATTTTGACACCGATTTTGGTTATTCAGGAAATGTTCAGTTTGCCGTGGCTCAGCGTGCTAATGCTGCAGCCGACGTTTCGCAATCTAACGGTTTTGAATCGGATAATAACGGCAGTGGAACAGACCAAACGCCAAAAACGGCGGCGGTCTTCTCGAATGTATCTATTATCGGGCCGATTTCTAAGGATGGATTTTCCCCAAATGCTAATTTCCAACATGGTATCCAACTCCGTCGTAATTCCTCTATCAGTGTTGTAAATTCTGTCATTTCAGGATTTCCTATTGGAATTTATGTTGATGATACAAAGGTTACTACAGCAGAGTCAACCTCGAAGAATGTTGTTGATGGAAATGCGTTATTTGCTAATAATTTGTTTTATGGAAATCCAGTAGGGATAAAGACGACTGCAGCGACGAGTATTGCAGCTCAGGTAGAAGCGTTAATTAAAGCAAATAATACCTTTGAAAATAAAATGTACGCTAGTAGTTTGTTTACATCTCCTTACAGTTTTGGAAAGGATTTCTCCAGTTCTCCGGCAAATCCAAACTTTACGTTATCAACTGGATCGGCAGCTGCAATAGGAGCAAACTTTACAAATGCGAAAGTTTCCGGTAGCTTCTTTGATAAAGTTGCTTATAGAGGTGCTTTTGGAACAGAGGATTGGACAGCTGGCTGGGCACATTTTGATCCGCAATCTTTGCCCTATACAACGCCTGGACAAGTGAAGTAATTATAGTTTAGTTAAATAGATAATAGAAAATCCTGCCTTGTGTAGGATTTTTTTTTAATGTGAGCGGTATGAAAAAGTGGTACCGGCTTCTGAGAGCTTTCTCGCTGCTACATGAATTAGTTGCGAAAAAATTGACTAGCCTTTTGTGGCAGAGGCTGGTCAACGTCTGGTCGAAGTTTATCCAAGGTCGATTGTTCATCAGAAGCAGACATGAGCATGGCCCGGACCAAAGCGCACTCAACTTAATTATTGGCTGGTGACTTATATTTCGGAAACAGATTTTTTGTCGCATTTTCAGTCGCCAAATCGTTATATAGTCAAATAAGATAAATTATAAAACATGAAAAAAGCAATTTTCTTGGTTGTAATCGGTGTTCTCCTTCTTTTTGGATGTAAAAAATCGGATGATACCAATGATTCCCCATCTTCTGGACTGAAAGTTGAAATAAAAGGAATTTCCGGTTGGGGTAATTTTGTAAATATCAGCATTGATCAAAATAAGACTGAAGTAAAATATTCTAAGTTACCTTCGGGTGCACCTCAAGATTCAAAAGATAAGAGTTATAAAACAAGTGAAGACACTTTTAGAAAGTTATCCTCTTATGTCGAAACCTATAATTTAATGGAGGCTAAAATTCAAGAATGCGCAAGTTGTGCAGATGGAACAGATTATGTGATCACAATCAAATCCAGTGGGAAGGAAAATACGGTAACAATTGCAGCCTACCGAACCGATGGTAAGTATGCAGATGTACTTGATTTTATAGGCAAGCTTTAAATCAAAAAAAAGCGATGTGGAGGATTACTTATTCTTCAACAGAGTGACGTTTTTACCTCAGTTCTTTGATATAAAGTCAATGTGAAACCCCGGTATAGAGTATCATTTTACCTCGGCTCATAATGATAGACAATCTGATAGGACTGATTTTTAAGTTGTTCGGAGAGCTGTCCAATATCCAAACTCTGTGCTTGAGGAGTAGGCTCACAGACTGAATAATATTTTCCATTGTACAAAATAGCATCACCGATGGGATGTTCAAATTGAACGGCCATGGTTACATGGGTGGGATAGAGCAGGGTGATCATCGGTAGATTGTAGATTTCCTTTACCAGATAAAAAAACAAGGCAACACGGTCATCACAGTCACTGTATTTATTCAATAGCGTTTGTTCTGCAGAAAGGCGTTTCTCGGTTCCGAAATTCTCTTCGTCATTTTCATACAAGAATGCATAGCGGGTGAACCGCATTAAATAATCGACACCTTCTTGTTGATTTTTTCCTTTTAAATTTTCCTTGAGTGCAGGAATCAGCGATTGATAAGTCTCTTTGCTGAGTGGAATATTGAAATAAGTTTCGAAATCTACACCAGGATAGTTTTTAAAAAGGTCACTGATATCTTCATTCAACTTGACGTTAAAATGGTAGGCTTTATGTCCATAATTGAACTCAATTTGCTTCTCTTTATAATTAGCTGGTACAAAATCAGGTAATTTTGTGATTTTATAACTAAAATCTTCAATAGCTTCTGGGACTTTAATCTTAACGGGGATATAGGTGTCTGCGCGTTGAAAGAGCTTCCCATAATCATGAAAATTTAAACAAGTATACTTCTTTCCGTCAATTTCAAAAAAAGGAATATCAGAAATGTCTTCTTTGTTTTGAATGAAAAATATAATCTGATTATTCCCCACAGCCAAGCGGGCATCATAACCCGATTTGCACATTAAAAACCATTTATATAAAGTATAGCGTGTATAATTTTCAGCTTTCGGGGCAATTTGTTGTGCGGTGCGACGAATCAGCTGATAATAGACCCAATCATTCAAATGATGTTCATCTTTGTATTCGAGTAAACTGTTTACAAGTTGTATGTAATCGGTTTGATCAGCGATTTGATAGAATTTTTGCACATGAGCTATCGTTAAGCTGTCTTTGAATGGAATATTAAAGGCGGGTGGAACATCAATGGATACCTTCCCATCATAAAAATCGAAATCATGATGTTGCGCCCAAAGTTGTTGTGAAGCACAGGTTAACCAAATTAGCATGGTCAAAAACATCCGATGTATTTCCCTTAATTTCAATTCTTAACAATTTGATAACATTGTAGTAATATAAAATTAACGATAAAATTTGCTTTTTTTGTGCATTGAAGGAATTATTATTAAAAAATTACAATCTATTTTTAGGTTTTAGATACTCCTTTTTCATTTTTAAAATCCGTATCTTCGTGCAATGGATAATTTTATTGTTTCTGCACGTAAATACCGCCCGATTACCTTTGATTCGGTTGTAGGTCAGCAACACATTACGGGTACCTTAAAGAATGCGATACACAACAACCAGTTGGCGCAGGCATTTTTGTTTTGTGGTCCCCGAGGTGTTGGTAAAACGACCTGTGCACGTATTTTAGCGAAAACAATTAATTGTGAAAATATTTTAGCAGGCACCGAACCTTGTGGCGCATGTGATAGCTGTAAGTCTTTCCAAAATGGAAATTCTTTCAGTATTCATGAACTGGATGCGGCATCCAATAATTCCGTAGACGATATCCGTAACTTGATTGATCAAGTGCGTATACCGCCGCAGGCTGGAAAATATAAAATCTATATCATAGATGAGGTGCATATGCTTTCTCAAGCGGCCTTTAATGCTTTTTTGAAGACTTTAGAGGAACCACCTTCCTATGCCATCTTTATTCTGGCGACTACAGAAAAACATAAGATTTTACCTACTATTCTTTCGCGCTGTCAGATTTTCGATTTTAATCGGATCAAAGTGGAAGATATGGCCAGTCATTTAGCTCGTATCGCTGATGGAGAAGGCATTGCTTATGATCAGGACGGTTTGCATATCATTGCCCAAAAGGCAGATGGTGGTCTTCGGGATGCCTTGTCGATGTTCGATCAGATCGTCAGTTTTTCCAATAAAAATGTCACGTATCAAGCGGTAATCGATAATTTGAATATCTTGGATTACGATTATTATTTTAAGCTAACAGATGCTATTTTAAGGGAAGATGCGGCACAAACTTTATTGATTTTCAATGAGATTTTAAATCATGGATTTGATGGCAGTCATTTTATAGCTGGTCTGTCAGCGCATTTCAGAAATTTACTGGTGGCTAAAGAGCCAACTACGCTTAAATTATTGGAAGTAAGTGATAGTATTCGTCAAAAGTATTTACAGCAATCCCAAAAAGCCTCTCCAGGATTTTTGTTGTCTGCATTGAATATTTCCAATCAATGTGAAATCAACTATAAGACAAGTAAAAATCAACGCTTACAAGTTGAACTTTCACTCCTCAAGACATGTCATATTGCAAGTGCAATTAAGCTGAGCCAGCTAGGGTCCATACAGATTCCTTCGGCAGCCGAGGGTTTTAAAAAAAAACTTCCTGAGCCAGTAGCGGGACAACCACAACAAAGCTCCGTAGCTCTTAGTCCGCAAGCGACTTCTCTAGCGAATGCTCCTGTCGTTGAAAACCAGGTGACACCGCGTCAGCAGGCTAACCCCGTAAATTATCAGGCTTCCGAGACAAAGGAAGAGGTGAAAAAAGATACTATTTCCAATGAGCCTCCTAAAGTAAAAAAAGGGGGCTGGGGTGCATCTACTACAGCAATTATTCCGTCTCTGCCGGATTTGAATACCATATACGATAACAATGCGGTGGCCAAGGAAGGTGATGAACCTGAATTAATACGTGGAAGCGAACAGCGTGATGTTTCATTCGGCCAATTTATTGCTGTTTGGAATAGTTATGCTGAGCAGCTGAAAGCAGAAAACAAGATTAACTTGTATACCATGATGACTGCTATGCAACCCCGTTTAAATGGAGTATTGATTGAAATTGATGTCGAAAATGGTGTTCAGATGGATGTATTGCAAAGCGCAAAGGTTGATGTGCTGAATTACCTGCGTGTGAAACTTCAGAATTTTTCGCTGGATTTGCAGGGGGTGATGATGGAACATACTATTTCACGCAAACCCTATACTTCACAGGAGAAATATCAAGCTATGGTCAACAAAAATCCGCTCTTAGATACTTTGCGGAAGGAGTTTAACTTGGGGCTAAGCTAATTCAAACACAATAGTTATTTTTTATTTTTGTACATTTGCAAACTCTTCTATGAAGAGGCAGATATTTAGTATTTATTATGCAAGGAAATTTTCAGAGACGTGATCGCGACCACGGGGAAAGACGTGAAGTGAATCAGATGGTATTTGGTATTCGTGCTGTCATCGAAGCAATCGATAGTGGTAAAGAGATCGAGTCATTATTTATACAACGTGGTTTGAGCGGTAGTTTGATTCTAGAATTGAAAGCCTTGTTAAAAGAACATAATATCGCTTCTCAACAGGTGCCAATTGAAAAATTAAACCGGATAACACGTAAAAACCATCAGGGAGTAATTGCTGTTATTTCTCCAATTACTTATCATGACATTGAGGAACTTCTCCCTCAGATTTATGAAAAAGGTGAAACTCCTTTGCTTTTGATGCTGGATGGAGTGACTGATGTGCGTAATTTGGGGGCTATTGCACGGACTGCTGAATGTTCTGGAGTACATGCCATCATTGTCCCTAAAAAAGGCTCGGCTGAGGTCAATCCTGATGCGATCAAGACATCTGCTGGCGCACTCTATAAAATCCCTGTCTGTCGCCATGATAGCCTCTCAAAAGTTGGTAAATTTTTGATTGATTCAGGTGTGCAATTGGTTGCTAGTACAGAAAAAACAACCTCGAGTATCTACGACGTAGATTATACGGCTCCAACTTGTGTTATTATGGGTGCGGAGGACGTTGGTGTTTCCAATGACCTAATCCGCATTGCCGACCACCTGGCCAAGATACCAATGTACGGTGAAATAGGTTCGTTAAATGTGTCTGTTTCGGCCGCAGTAGTGATCTATGAAGCGATTCGTCAACGGATTGTTAAAAAATAATATAATTGATTATAGAAAAGCCTTTGTTTTTGACAAAGGCTTTTTTTGTAGGCTAGATTTTATAAATTTCTTCAATCTCCAATTCGTATTTTTGTAAGATAACTTTTCTTTTCATTTTTAAAGTCGGTGTCAAGTCACCCGTTTCAACAGTCATTTCGTTGGGGACAATAGCGAACTTTTTGATCTGCTCCCAGGCGCCAAAATTTTGATTAATGCGTTTGAGTTCCGATTCGATTTTCTGCTTCAGCTCTGGGCTATTTAGAAAATCTTGTTTAGAAAGATTAGTAAGGGTGGGAAAAGTACCTTTTGACCATTCTAGTAGCTTATTATAGTTGGGAACAATCAAAGCAGCAGGAAATTTACGGGCTTCCCCAATTACCATGGCCTGCTCGATAAATGAGGATTCTACCAGCTTAGATTCGATCTGCTGAGGAACAATGTATTTTCCTCCAGAAGTCTTGAACATCTCTTTCTTGCGGTCTATAATTTTGAGAAATTTACCGTCTACCCATTGACCGATGTCTCCAGTGTAAAGCCAACCATCTTTGATCACTTCAGCTGTTGCCTCCGGATTTTTATAGTACCCAATCATGTTATTTTCACCTTTGGTTAATATTTCTCCATCGGCCGCGAGCTTAACTTCAATATGAATTAACGGTAAACCTACTGTTCCGATTTTCATACCCCGTTTGTAGCAGTTTACGGCTATGCATGGACCTGCCTCCGTGAGGCCATATCCTTCATATATTGGAATTCCTGCTGCCATATACAGACGGATCAATTTCTCCTGTAGGGCGGCACTTCCAGAAGCAATCCCCTTGATATCGCCACCCAATGCGTCGCGCCATTTTGAAAAAACTAATTTGCGTGCAATACTAAGCTGAAAATCATACCACCAAGAACGCCCCGCCAGTTTGTATTGTTCGCCGAGGCTTAAGGACCAGAAGAAAAGTTTGCGTTTAAGCCCTGTCAACTGCTCTCCTTTAGCCAATATCTTTTCATAAACTTTCTCCAATACACGGGGTACAGCCGAAAAAATATGGGGTTTTACAGATTTAAAATCTTCACCTATGGTATCCATAGATTGGGCAAAGAAGATGGTCAACCCTTTGTACATATAAACATATTGGAACACGCGTTCGTATGCATGACATACAGGAAGAAAGGAAAGGGCACGATCACCACGTTCTACCGGAAAGGAATATTCACTACTCAATGTATCTGCCAATAAATTTCGATGGGACAACATCACACCCTTAGGGTTGCCTGTGGTGCCAGAGGTGTAAATGATCGATGCTAATGTATCTGTTTGGATACCACCACGCAGTTGGTCTAGTGTTTCATCCGGAATGATTACGCCCTTCGCAACAAAGTCCTCCCAGTGATTGAGGTCATTCTCCTTGTCGAGACTGTAAATAGCGCGCAGTTGCGGGCAATCACCTTGTATCGCTGATATTTTTGTGTATAGTTTCTTTGAACTAACAATACAATTTCTGATTTCCGCATGATTGAAAATATACGTATAATCTGAAGTCGAAATATTGGGATAGATGGCGACGACGACAGCACCGATTTGCTGGATTGCAAAATCCAAAACATTCCACTCGATACGATTCTCACTTATCAATGCCACTTTCTCTCCCGGTTGAACACCTAGGGCGATCAAACCTTTTGATGTTTTATTGACCCGTTCAATAAATTCGGTATTACTTACTTTTACCCACTCGTTGTCTTTTTTGAAAGAAAACATAGGGAAATCTGGCGCAATAGCATATTGCAAGCTTGCTAAATCAAATAATCTCGTTGCTGTTGGCATGTTGGAAATCCAGTTCGTGTAATACCGCTAATTTACGGTTTTTTATAGATACTATTGTATTAGCGGGCGAGATTACGATAGCCGTACGGGGGGATATAAAAGAAAAGACTCTGGCATCGCAAGCTGATCGCTATTGTGCCAGAGTCTTTAACTCTTATGCTAAATACGAATGATTAGTATTTGCTTTTTGATTCTTTACGTTTTCCGGAGAAATCACGGAAGCCACCGCCATTGCTGCTACGCTCACCACGATCACGGCGCTCGCTACTGAATCCGCCTTCGCGTCTTCCGCCACGTTCACCGCCTCCAAATCCACCTTCACGTCTTCCGCCGCGATCACCACCACGGTATCCACCTTCGCGTCTTCCGCCACGATCACCACCCCGGCTTCTTCCGCCACGGTCGCTACGACCTTCACCTCTTGCTTCACCAGATACTTCGATACGTACTTGACGACCGTTGTAATCTACACCTTGGAATCCTTGGAATACTTTTTCTACTTCTGCATCTTGAACTTCGAAGAATGTGAACACACCTTTCAAATCAATTTTACCGATTGATTTTCCTGAAATATTCGCATTGTTACAGATGAAGCCCAACATGTCTCCACGAGAGAATTCATCTACTGAACCTAAGTTCATAAATAAACGCGTGTAGCCTTTTGAACCTTCACGTGAACGACCATCACGTCTATCACCGCGGTCTTCACGACCACCGTCACGCGCTTCGATATTTAAATCAGGTGCATTTTTGTAATAATCCAAGAAACGGTTGAACTCAAGAGAAGCGAATCTTTTGATGATATCTTCTTTTGAAAGTGACTCCAAATTTTCCATAATTGCAGGCAAGAATGGGCTGATCTGTTCGTCGTTTACTTCAACATTTTCAATCTTTTTAACGATAGAAAATAACTGTTTTTCGCAAACTTCAGCACCTTGAGGTACTTGTTTCTTTTCGAAAGGTTTACCAATTATTTTTTCGATATGACGAATTTTGCTCAATTCTTTCACATTTACTAATGAAAGCGAAATACCAGTTTTACCAGCGCGGGCTGTGCGTCCCGAACGGTGTGTATAGTTTTCCACTTCATCAGGTAAAGAGAAGTTGATAACGTGAGTTACATCATTCACGTCAATACCACGTGCAGCTACGTCTGTTGCGATCAGGAGCTGCAAGCTGCGGTCACGGTAACGTTTCATTACTTTATCACGTTGTTGTTGAGATAAGTCTCCATGCAATGAATCTGCATTATAACCGTCTTTAATCAACGCCTCAGCGATATCTTGTGTTTCAATTTTTGTACGACAAAACACAATGCCGAAAATATCAGGATTTGAATCTACAATACGTTTGAACGCAGCATATTTATCTTTTGCTTTGATCAAATAGTAATGATGCTCGATATTTGCATTACCTGTATTTTTTGTTCCTACAGTAAGCTCAAAAGGATCAGTCATGTATTTTTGAGCAATACGACGGACCTCTTTTGGCATAGTGGCAGAGAACAACCACGTTTTTTTCTCCTCAGGAGTTTCAGATAAGATATTGTTGATATCCTCTTGGAAACCCATGTTCAACATTTCGTCAGCTTCGTCCAATACCACGTATTTAACGCCTGAGAAATCAATTGCATTACGTCCAATGATGTCTAACATACGACCCGGAGTCGCAACAACAATTTGAACACCACGACGGATCTGACGCAATTGGTCAGAGATGTTTGCACCACCGTATACAGCAACAACGTGCACGTTGTCAATATACTTCGCAAAATTTTGTAAATCTTTGGCAATTTGTAAACACAGCTCACGAGTTGGACATAGTACCAACGCTTGTGGGTGTTTTTGAGAAAAGTCTAATTGTTCTAATAATGGAAGACCAAATGCCGCGGTCTTTCCTGTGCCAGTTTGGGCTAATCCGACAAAATCGTCGTTACCAGTCAGTAATACAGGAATGGCTTTTTCCTGAATAGGAGAAGGTTTTTCGAAACCTAACTCAGAGATGGCATTAACAACCTCATGACGGATTCCCAGTTCTAAAAATGGGTTCATGAAATATTTTATACAATAGGCACTATTGCCTAAGGCGTTGCAAAGGTAAGAATAATATTGGAATAAACAAATAATTTAAATAATTGATTTTTAAGATGATCGGATTCTTTTGTGCCAGGTGATAATAAATTGAGTCGTGTTACATAGATTTAGCTCACTTTGAAAAGATTTATTCCGAATGTGAAACTATTTTATAATCTAAAGTTTGTTTATTCATTTATTAATGGAAACTTAATATTTCAACCTTAAATTTGGTACCAGCATGAATCAAGGACCAGTTGTACATCAGCGTTGGCTGCAAGCTATTAAAGAGAATAACGATACGGTTGCATATGAAGAACTATACCGATATTGCTGGAAAGATCTTTATCGGCATGCTGCTCGTCGGATCCTAGACCGACAGGATGTGGAGGACATTCTTCAGGAGCTGTTTGTTCAATTTTGGGAACGACGTCATACTATCGATATACAGATGAACCTCCAGGCCTATTTGAAAGGGATGCTCAAATATAAAATTATCGATTTTTTTAATTCCAATAAAGCCAAAGATAAATTGTTGGATCATTGGAGCAAGCATATTTTTGACTATGTACAGGAACATCCAGAGGATCTCAAGACATATGTGGCTTTAGAGAAATTGTTGGATGAAGAACTGGAAATTATGCCCCATAATATGAAACAGGCGCTTTTATTGAGATGGGAACATTTATCCATTCGGGAGATTGCCACGCGTATGAACCTATCTGAGCAAACGGTCAAAAACAATCTTACGGAAGCGTCCAAACGCTTGCGGAAAGCTATCTTGGGCTACCAACATGTTCAAAACGGTAGTTTTACCCTTCTCTTGGTTTTTATTATAGACGAGCTAACTAAGTAGTTTGCCCACCGTCCCACATTCCTATTCCCTCAACTTTGATCATTTAACAATTCTTTCATGCAACATTAACTATTTCTTGAAGTACTTTGGGGCTTTTTTGCGGACTTGTATATAAACAGCAGGCATAAAAAGTGAAAAGAAGAATTTTTGAATTGCTAATAGATAGGTACCGCCAGAATAAGGCGAGTATAAGTGAACGTAGACTGATTGATCATTGGTATGCTGGACTGGACAGTGAAAAAGTACCTGATGATAAAGTTGACGAAAACCAGTTATGGGAAAGAATTCAACGACAAATTGGAAATACGTCCACTAGGCGAGTGCCCATTCAAAAGATGCTGTATTGGGCTGGTGCGGTGGCGGCATGTTTATTACTCTGTTTGAGTGTGTTATTTTGGAAAACAGCTAGTCATGAAGTTGCCCGCAAAGAAGCCTTCCTTCAGCCAGAATATCGGATTTTTGAAACAGGCGTTGCGCAACGTAAAAAAGTTCAGCTTGCCGACGGTTCAACGGTGATTTTAAACGCACGATCGAAGTTAAAAGTGGATACGGTTTCTTTCGGTCGAAAGGATCGTGTAGTGGAGCTCCTCATTGGAGAAGCTTTTTTTGATGTTAAGAAAGATTCTACGAAAGCTTTTATTGTCAAAGCTCAACAACTAGAAACTACTGTTTTAGGAACTTCCTTTACCGTGAAGAATTACACAGAACTCGATGACATTTCGGTGTCGGTATTTACGGGTAAAGTACAGATCTCAGGAAATGGTGGTCGCATAGGAATCTTGGAAAGAGGGGATCAGATTCGTTATTTCAAAAATAGTAATGCAAGCAGACAGGAGAATTTTGATCTCATGACGCGTAATAGCTGGATTGAGGGGCGGGTATACCTCAAGCAAAGCACGTTCGCAGAGTTGGCTGTGGCTGTTAGAAATATCTATGATGTGGATCTTAAAGCCGCAAATACCCCTATTTCCCAACAACTTTATAGCATGCCTTTATCTAGGCAGTTATCATGGCCGGCTACTTTAGAAAGTATAAAGGCTATTCATCACAATAAGTCCAGAAAGGAGGGGAATAAAGTGCTGATCTACTAAATAAAAACAAAAAAAGAGCCGACGACCGCCATCGTCAGCTCCGATTGATACATCCACTGGACAGCGGATGATTAGAACATATACAAAACCTGTTGAGATATTATATACGTAAACAAATTTATGAAATTTAACCAATACGTTACGCAAAACGATATTAAGTTTATGATAAAGACATCGCTGGTCGGATTACTTCTATCGATAGTTTCTGTCGAAATACTCTTGGCCTCTGTCGTACACGGACAGCTGTTGAATCGAGAAATTTCCATTTCCTTTAACGAATCTACTATTCCGAAGGCTTTTGAGCGCCTGGAATCTCAGGATATACATATTGCTTTTGATGCCTCAAAATATAATCTATCGCGTAAAAAAGTTAGTGCTAAGATTTTTAAAAATAGTAATGTCAAAGATGTCATGCGTTATCTTCTCCAGGAGACAAGTTTGATAGCGCATGACAATGGGGTATATATTACGTTGGTTGAAAAAAGCGTACAACAAAACGGACGTATCTCCGGAAAAGTCTTTGATGATCGTGGACAGCCGCTTGCCAACGCAAGTATTAGATTGATTGGTCTCAATAAAGCTGTACAGACGAGTGTAGATGGTAGTTATGTTATTGTCACAGAACCAGGTATGTATGTGTTGGAAGTGAGCTACTTGTCCTACCGCACACAACGTATTGAGGGCGTGAAAGTGGAATCAGGACAGCGCATTTCACTAAATATTGCCATGAAAGCGCAGATAAATGCATTGGAAACTGCAGTTGTTACTATTCCATTCAAAAAAGCATCTGTTGCAGGGCTCTATGCAGCACAAAAAAATGCGGCTTCAGTGACCGATGGAATCTCTGCTGAACAAATCAGCCGCACACCTGATAATGATATGGGCCAGGTGTTAAAACGTGTGACAGGACTAACAACTGTAAACAACAGAAATGTAATTGTGAGGGGCATGTCCGATCGTTATAATCAGGCGATGCTCGATGGTGTTGTGATCCCGAGCACATCGCAGAATAGACGTGATTTTTCCTTTGATATTATTCCGACGGAGATGGTAAGTTCTGTTGTTGTCAATAAAACTGCAACACCGGATGTGTCGGCCGAATTCTCCGGTGGACAGGTTTCGGTGAATACATTAGATATTCCCGAGAAGAATTTTACGACAATACAATATGGAATTGGTGGAAACTCCCGTACGACTGGGAAAGACTTTTATCGTCTCGGGGAGCGTAGATCATCGGAATTTTTTGGATTTATTCACTCGTCATCCAAACGACCTGAAAGCGTCCTGCCCTGGTTTTGGAACGGTGAAGCGAGGCGTTTAGATGCCCCCCCGGGGTATATTTTGGATGATTCAAAGTTAAATGAGGAGTTTCTGATGCCCGGTTCGAATGTGAAGTATAATCAGATTGATGCCATAGCACAATCAAAACTTGTTAATGCAGATGGGATGAAATTATATCGTTATAGAGCCAGCCCAAATCAAAATTTACGGATTGCATTGGGGCGACGATATGGTTTTTCAAATGGATTGTTATTTGGGTTCTCTACTTCTGCAAATATTCGGAATGAACAGAATATCATCCCTTTCAATAATGTTAGGGGATCTAATATCATCAATTTATACGGAGAAAAGCAGCATATGATTGAGAGTGACACCATCGGTCAAAATGGGGCTGGGACTTCCTATCGTTTTAATAGTAGCAGTGGACTGGTAGCGAATTTTGGATTGAAGGGGCAGGATTTCAAACTTGCATTTAAAAACATGTATGCCCGTACGTTCAATAATAACTATAGTGAAAACATTCGGTCGATCTTTACAAATTTGAGTAATCCTCCAACTAAAAATCAATATCAATTGCCTGAGGCAATGTCCTTACAACAACATCAGTTAAGCGGTGAGTATCAATTGCCTTGGAATGTAAAGGCTGAGGGTATGTTGGCCTATAACAGAATCAAGCAGCAGATTTTGGATGAGCGTAAATTGCGGTATGGATTGACAACAATATTGGATGATAAATATATCTTTCAGAGTCCCAATTTATTGAGTCTTTCCAATTGGTCCAATCATTCGGAAATAGGATTCGATTCTCGCATGTGGACCGAGATTAATGAACATGATTTTAATTGGGCGATGGCATTTTCGCGTATGTTCGGAGCAGGAAAACCAGTCAGTACATTGGTAAAAATTGGTTATCAAGGCTGGCAGAAAAATCGTGATCTGTCTGTTTTTAGGCTATTGCCTTTTACCAGGTCTTATATGCCTAACGACCCCTCCAAAGCAGCTCCACCAATAGAAATACCTTACGATGTTTTGTTTTCTGCAGCCAATATTGGGAATGGTGTCGGTCAGGCTTACTATTATCCAGAACCCATTGGGGGAAATGTTTACGATGGAACGATGAGTTCGCATGCGGGATATTTAATGTTCGATCAGAAGTTTTGGAATAAGTTAAGGGTGGTGTATGGGATTCGTGCCGAGTATTATAATTTACAAAATCGGCAGGATGAAATGTTTAGGAAACAGAATGGAGATCCCAATGAGGATAATAATAAACTCCTCTTATATAAACTGATGATCCGCGAAAAAAACTGGAAACTATTACCATCCATAAATGCCACCTACAGTGTTAGTAATACCTTTAATCTACGCGGAAGTTACTCAAAAACAGCGATTCGCCCAGATTTTAGGGAAACAGGCTTCTTTGGGTTTTATGATTTTGAGTTAGATGCGATCGTTTCAGGGGATAATGTAGAGTCAACTTTTATCGACAATGTTGATATGCGCTTGGAATGGTATCCGAGTCCAGGAGAGATTATTTCCTTAACAGGATTTTATAAGTATTTGGATAAACCGATTGAATTAATTGAAAATGAGGATGTCAGTCCTGGAAGTGCTTATGTTTTCAATAATATGGAGTCTGCTAAGAATATGGGGTTAGAATTTGAAATCCGTAAAAGCCTAAGTTTTCTTGGAGCGGCTGATTGGTTGTCTAAAGCTTTTATAAACGCCAATGGAACATTGTTGAAATCCGAAGTAAATGCATTGAGCCAATGGAGGCATAAGCTGGTTGATAATGTAACATTGGCAGAAAGGCAAAAAAATAGGGCGCCGAATCAAGATCGCCCACTAATGGGGCAATCTCCTTGGCTGTTGAATGTGGGGATGGGGTATTGGGGGGATGATTTTGGAATAACAGCAAGTTACAACCATAGGGGGTACCGCACCAACACAGCTTCTGTTAATCCCAATAGAGTGGAGTATGAGCTTGCGCCAAAACAGCTCGATCTTCAAGTCTATAAACGTTTTTTAAACCAACAACTGGAAGTAAAATTCAATGCTGCCAACCTCTTAGATGAATGGACAAGGTTTTATCAGAACCAATCTGCTTACAGTGAATCCATCGGCAACGATGGAGAGAAAATCTTTAAGCTCGTTAGAGGGGATAATAGATATAATAGAGCAGATGACGATATTATAACCTATCGTAAAAAGGATGGGCGGAGATTTAATTTTTCGGTGACTTATAGCTTTTAAAATAAATGACTGCGCGAGGCAGTTTCACATCACTCCTTAATAATGTACATGAGTTCCGGGATTGTCCAACTAGCACAACAGGAAAATAAAAACAGAAACAAAAAAACGGGTGATTGAAAACAACTATGCAACCTTATGAAATGCTATCCCATAGGGTGCATAGTCTAAAAAATGATCTTGTGATGGCAAAACTAGTAATTATTTAACGCAAAATGAAAAAAATCTTAACAGTAGCAAGCGTATGCGCAATCGCATTAGCTTCTTGTAACAAAGACAATGTAGGACCTAATTCAGATTTGAATGCTGGTTTGCCAAACAAACCTCAAGCAACAATTCCAACAGACGCTGCCGGTATTATTACTAAAACAACGCTTTCTGCTGATACCGTATGGAAGATTGACGGTGTGGCTTTTGTAAAACCAGGTGCTACATTAACTATTCAAGCTGGTACATATATTACTTCTGGAGTAACTAAAGCGTATAATGATCAAATCACTGGGTTGACACAAAATATCAAAGGTGTTTTAGTCGTGCCTAAAACAGCTAAATTGATCGCTAACGGTACCGCTGCTGCGCCGATCGTTTTTACTTCTCCAAATGCGGGAGGATCTCGTAATCCTGGTGATTCTGGAGGTGTGGTGTTATTGGGGAATGCAACAACAAACCAAGCGTCTACAAAAAGAATTGAAGGTATTCCGCAACCTGTTGGAGTAGATGTAACTTATGGCGGTACAAATGCTGCCGATAATTCCGGTTCATTGAAATACGTACGTATTGAATTTGCCGGTTATAATTTAACTGCGGATAATGAAATTAATGGATTGACTTTAGGTGGTGTTGGTACGGGTACTACTTTGGAAAACATCCAGGTGTCTTGGGGTAAAGATGATGGATTTGAATTCTTTGGTGGTACTGTAAATGCAAAATACTTAGTTGCCTTATCAAATGACGATGATGATTTTGATTTTGACCACGGGTATACTGGTACAATTCAATATGCATTATCACTAAAAGATCCAAATTCGACCAACAGTACTTCGGGCGGTAGCTCTGATTCAAATGGCTTGGAATCGGATAATGAAGGTACAGCTCCATATGCTGCTACACCTAAGACTCGTCCGGTATTAAAGAACTTTACATTCCTAGGTATTAAGGATGTGACAGTGGCGAGTTCTAAATTGAAATTCGGTAACCGTTGGAGAAGAGCTACGGAATATGATATCCAAAACTCAATTATTGCTGGTTATGCAACAGGTGCAGCATTTCAGGATGGCGCGACAGGTACATTCTCTGGTAATGTTGTGCATGCTTATACTGCCGCGTTTAGCGGTGCTACGCCGACTGGGAACCAAACTAATGTCTCAGCTGATGCTGCTGCTTACTTAAAGCTAGCGGGTGGTGTCAATATTTTTTATCCAACGGCGTCCTTGTTTAATCCTGCATTCCTAAGACCTCTTTCTACATCACCAGCGTATGGTAATGGAACGACAACCTATAGTGGTGCATTTCATCCAACAACTGCTCCTTGGACGGCAACTTGGACTCAATTTGATCCAAAAAATTATTAATTACCATTTGTTGAGTGGGCCATTTTAATGGCTCACTTTTTAATGCTTTGTATATGATAAAAAATATATTTTTCTATTTTATTGTCCTTTGGACCGGATGGGGGCTGTACTCCTGTCAGAAAGGTGAGTTAGTTCAAGGTGAAGAGGACCTGGCCCGTATTACTTTTAAATCTTATAGCTCCGCATCAGTAGATATAAAGCGAGTAACCGTAGATGGAAAAGTTGCGAACAACGACAATACCAATTTTATTTTTATACGAAATAAAGATGCTGACTCTTCATTGGTCGTTGCTTTTGATAGCAAGGGGCAGAAAACGCTGGAGCAACGCTTATCCATCAAATCCGGACTAAATACCTTTGGCGTGCATAGCAAAAGTCCTATCGATCCTTCACTCGTGGTGGGCGAAAACCCTTTGGGTGATGATGTGCAGCCTATTCGTGGTGTGATGCAGGTTAAAATATTGAATTTTAATAAGACGATCTCGCCCAATGGTGAACCCATTCGATTGGCAGTTTATCAAGGTAAGCCTGTTTTTGACGAAAGTTGGGGTATGGATCTGGTGAAATATGATGAAACTCCAATTTTAACCACTGACCTGATATCGGATAAAATCCCCGATAAATTTATCAAGATACCCGTAGACCCAATTTTTGCTGCAAAGGCGCAAGTATTGGATAAGGATTCTAAACCCATTCTTATCGATGGGCAAAAAGTGTATTTGTTTTTTTACTTTTCAGTAGGCGTAGCTGTTGTGTATCTCCCGCAAAAAGAATCTGATGCTCCTTTAGATGTGGACGCAGTCTCAGAAATTGGCGGTATTGGCTATAGCCTCGATAATATCTGGTTGCAGAAATAAATAACTTTGGTAGAAAAAATGTGCTGTCGATAATTAGGTTAAAACTAAACAATTATTATGAGAGGCATCAGTGATTTAAAACATCGAAAACTATTGGCTATTTCTATTAAAATTCAAGGAGAAGTAGTCGATGTTATGGATGTAGAAGTGCTTGCTAAACTGCGTGGAGAATTTGCGAATCTTAATGAGCTATATAGTCAATATAGGCAACTATTGCAACAATTGGAGGGAGTCGTGCGGGACTACGAAACGAAAGAACGCTGCATTCGTTCTGAAATCCTGTCTCGCCCTCTTCGTAAATTAGCCAAAAATGGACAAACAGGATCTAGCCTTCGGATGGTGATTAATTCGTTAAACTCCTGTGCGCATTGATTAAACTATTTTTTTGACTTATCCTGTATGCTTACATCAATAGGTCTTGTCTGATAGCTGCTGCCTATATATTTGGGACTTAAGACACTCATTTTTTCAGACGTAAGAACAGCCCTTTTAGCACGTGTGTTTTTAGTATTGATTATTTTCAAGACTTCCTGTATTAGTGGATCTCTATTGTCACCTATTGGAACCAAAGGTAAATAGGCAAACTCATCCGTTACTTTCTGCGGAGTAATCCCATTGCCATAATCTCCTTGCCCAATATTATTGTAGATTTTATAGACCATGGGGATCAAATGCCAGGAGCGCTCAGTACCGTGGATCTCTTCGGGGGTGGAAATGGTTGTTGAAGCCATATCTTTACCATAGGTCCTGGCGCCAACCTGAACAATTTGGATATATGGACTTAATCCATTAATCATCATTTCGGATGCGGAAGCCGTATTCGGGCCGGTCAGGATAAAGATTCTCTTTAGTTGTAAACCTTGTTTTAGTATCTCGGTAGCGACAAAGGAATAGCCGTCTGGTTGTCTCTTTAGCGTTGCTTCAAACGTGTCTTCAATGGATTTAAGATTTTTGTTTCCGCGATATCTGGCAAAAATATCATTTTCTTTAACATCCGCCATTAATAGTGCGCAGAATGAGGCGAAGGCGACTTGACCGCCTGGATTATATCGGAGATCGACAATCAATTCCGATATATGTTTTGATTTGAAATCTTTTATTACTTCTAATAAGGAATAGGCTCCGCCGAAATCAAATTGGCTTATAAAAATATAACCGACGTTGGGCGAAGATGAGATGACTTTTGACGTATAGACAACTGGCTGTGAGATATAGGACGATGGAAGGTTGAATATTTTGCCGTCAAGCCGTTTTACTTGGATTGCCGGTAAACGTAGTGATTTGTTTAATAGTGATTGGAAGTTCATCTGATCCATTAATATCGAATTTATATGGGTTAGACTGTCTCCCCTTTGAAGTCCTGCCAAGTCTGCCTCACTAAAAGGAACTACTTGGGTTACTAATTGAATAGGTCCCGACTGATTGTGTAATTGAACCACATCGAAGCCAAAAGTATTTGTTAGCGTATTTCCATAGGTGTCACTGTTTAGGGTTTGTAAGATGGTTGAAAAATGATCTTCAGGATATAGGATGCCTTTGAAAAACAAATCCGGCCTTTGTTGGTAACCTTCGGTTGATTCAATTTTATCGTTCCAGTAGTAGTACTGTTTCATCTGGTCTAATGTCCATCGGTTAATGGTTGCATTTGACCCTGGCTCGTTAAGTGGAGTATCTTTCTTGCATGAGAATAGAAACGATGAAAAAAAAGCTAAAACAATAATTTTTGATTTACGCATTTTTTAAAATTTTGCTGAAATAAAAATACGTATTATGTTGGTGATACTTGTGTTATCTTTTTGTTGTTCAAATGTTTAATTGCTTTAAATAGGGTGGGCTAATGTAGCTTTTACCCTGTCAAAATGAGAGTTCTATAGGGGGGATTAAAAAAAGGCATCACGGTGAAGTGATGCCTTTGGTTTGTCATAAATCGAAGAATATCGATTAGTAAAGCGTAAACTCTACGCGGCGGTTTTGTTGACGACCATCCGCAGTTTTATTTGATGCGATAGGTTGGTCAGGACCATATCCTGTAGCTTCAATACGTGATGCATTAGCACCCTGTGATACAAGGTATGCTTTTACTGATTCAGCACGTTCTTTTGATAAACGCATGTTCAATTCACGAGAACCTGTATTATCGGTGTGACCAGCTAGTTTTAAGCTGAAATTTTTCTCGATTAACAGTTCGGCTACTTTATTCAATGTCGCGTATGACGTAGGACGTATTGTCGCTTTTCCTAAATCGAATTCTAAGTTCTTAATGGCATCTGCAACGACTTTTCGGTCAGCCTCTGTCACAACAACCTTTTCAACCACTCTAGTTTCGTTTTTCACAACGATTGGACAACCTGCGCCGTCTACCTGTACACCTGAAGGTGTGCCTGGACATTTATCATACTTATTAGCTACACCATCGCCATCATCATCTTTCAAGTCACTGTTTAGGCCATCCAATTGATTTTGTAGCGCTTGGTTTTTAGCATTTAAAGCGTCATTTTGCGCCTTAAGATCATCATATTTTACCGTGTAGTCGTTCACTAAAGTAGCGACGGGGTTTGAATTGTTCAATGCAGGTTTGCTGCTGCTGCCCAATGCAAACTCTAAGCCACCGTGAATGTAAGTAAATAAATCGTTTTTATATTGGCCGCCTCGAATACCATCGAAGTTTTGGTTAACCCAGTTTAATTGGTATCCGAGCTCAAGGTTGATTCCTTTGGCAACAGCAAATTTAAGTCCCATATCCAATGGTACATATATCTTAGAAATACCATCGGCTTCTTGAGAAGTAGAACCTGTCGTCAACGTTGTTTTGCTATTCATGACACCAACACCAATTGACGCATAAGGTTTGATAAAACTGTTGAAGAATCTCCAATTGGTATTCGCCGCTTGGAACTCTCCAGACAAGGCAGCAGACCAAGGCGTTTTCGCTTCAAAAGATTGTGTACCATCTTTAAATGCACCACCTGTTTTACCACCAAAGTAGCTCGCTTTAATGCCAAAAGAAGGAGAGATTTGTTTCTTGATATAGGCACTGTAACCCAAGTTCCAAGCTAGATCGTCGTATCCTTCACGATTGAATCCAGCAATGTTAGTCTGATTTGTCACCCCCGCGCCGATACCGATAGACCATGTTCTGTATTGCGTAGCAGGACCAAATGGGGTTGTCCCTTCAATAGATGATACCTTTGTACTTTGAGCAATTGCAGTATTGGCAAATAAGCCTGCAGATGCTAAAGCAAGTGCTAATTGTAATTTTAGTTTCATAGAATTTGTATTTGTAAAACCGATGCAAAAGTAATGGATTAAAAATTAAGTTAGCAATCGATTTGTAGTTGATATATGACAATTGGTAAACAAAAAGGTGTTTTAATTTAAAAACACCTTTTTGCTGGTGTAATTTATTAGTTATTAATAAAGTGTGAACTCAACGCGGCGGTTTTGTTGACGACCCGCTGCATTTTTATTGGATGCAATTGGTTGGTCCGGACCATATCCAGTCGCTTCGATACGCGACGCATTGGCACCTTGAGATACTAAATATGCTTTTACAGATTCTGCACGCTCTTTTGATAAGCGCATATTTAATTCACGTGAACCTGTATTATCAGTGTGACCTGCGAGTTTTAAACTGAAATTCTTTTCGATTAATAATGCAGCAACTTTATTCAATGTGGCATACGAAGTGGAGCGAATCGTTGCTTTGCCCAAATCGAATTCCAGGTTTTTAATGGCATCAGCAACAACTTTTCTGTCTGCCTCAGTAACCACGACTTTCTCTACGACTTTAGTTTCGTTTTTCACAACAATTGGACAACCCGATCCGTCAACCTGAACACCTGAAGGCGTGCCCGGACATTTGTCATATTTGTTGGCAACACCGTCGCCGTCATCATCTTTTAGATCATTGTTTAAGCCATCTAGTTGACCTTGCAAAGCTTGATTTTTAGCATTCAATGCATCGTTTTGAGCTTTCAAATCATCGTATTTAACTGTGTAATCATTCACGAGGGTTGCTACAGGATTTGAATTATTCAATGCAGGCTTGCTGCTGCTGCCCAATGCAAATTCTAGCCCGGCATGTGCATAGGTGAATAGGTCATTTTTGTATTGTTGGGGTGGGTTCGTATTATAACGATTGTCAAATCGTTGATTCGCCCAATTCAATTGGTATCCTAACTCAAAGTTGATCCCTTTTGCGACAGCGAATTTCAAACCGAAATCTGCGGGTACAAAGATCTTAGAATAGGAATCCCCATATTCGCCTCTGTTTCCACCTGCAATTGCAGCAGTTTCAGCATTCATGACCCCGACACCAATCGATGCATAAGGTTTGATAAAACTATTGAAAAATCTCCAGTTGGTATTAGCTGCCAAGAACTCACCCGATAGCGCAACAGACCATGGTGTTTTGGTTTCAAAGCCAGTTTGCTTGTCGCTGTTATCATATCCAGCTGTCTTTCCTCCGAAATAAGTTGCTTTCAGTCCGAAAGATGGTGAGATTTGTTTCTTGATATAAGCACTATATCCTAAATTCCAATCCAGTTTATCATAGCCACCATTGTTAAATTTGGCGATATTCTGCAAGCTGGTAACACCGGCGCCTACACCGATAGACCAAGTTCTGTACTGTGTTGCCGAACCTAGTGGAGTTGTGCCCTCAATTGATGCTTCTTTTGTGCTTTGCGCAAAGGATGCGGTGGATAAAATTCCTGCCGCAACAAGTAATCCTGATTTTTTAAGGCTAATTTTCATAATGCGTGTTTGTAAAATTATCTACTATAATACTGTTGTTAAATTAACTCACTGAACACTCTTGCAATAAATTTGCCAAAAATTATTTGGTTACTCTACACGTCCAAAAAAGTTTGGCACCTCAATTTCAAAAGCCAGATGCTTAACAATATTTTCTGTAAAAATGTTTTGGAAAAAAGTTTTCCTACTTTTTGTAATCAAAATAACATCAACATCTTCATCCCTGATAATGGTATGAATACCGTTTGCAATATTCTCTCGGGAACCTGCAAAATAACTTGGCGATTTGATGATATAGGAAATGTCCTCGATACCGGTTTCAGCAATGATCTCTTCAATCCAATTTTCAAGTTTATTTCCTAATGTGCTGATTTCCATTTCGTTTTTATTGATGTGAATAAGCTGCAAATGAAAGTTTTTTCCGTACAATGGTATCGCTTGTTTGAGGACTTCAAGTTCTCCGGGTTTGAAATTTGTCAATAAAGCAATGTTGTCATTTTTGAATTTTATCGCATTTTTCGGGATGGCTAAAACGGGGATCTTCGACTCTTTAATGACATCATAAGTATTGCTTCCGATCAACACAGATTCGAGTCCGGTAACTCCTTTTGTACCCATAACCACGGTTTGATAGTTCTCTTTTATCTCTTGTTTTTCCAATGTTTCGGCCAAAATACCATTGGCAAATAGGGTAGAAATTTTAAGCGAAGGATATTCCTGTAGAAGTTCGGCTACAAGTTTTTCCATCTGATGGCGGGCTTCTCCCTCGGTGGGGTCCACTAAATGCTTCGCATTTGCAAATTTGTTGATATGTGAAGTGAACGAATGAAAGAGTGTAATCTCATCATGTGTTGTCGCTGCGATTTGAGCTGCATAAAACGCGGCAATTCGTGCGTTTTCGGAATAATCTACGGGTATTAATAGTTTAGACATGGCTATAAGGTTATGCTTTAGTGAAAAATATTGGAACTAAGGGATGACTAAATAGTGCTTTTGCAACTGAACGCGTAAAGACACGTTCAAAGAACGATTTTCTCGATCGTGTCACCAATAATATTTTGATCTTTTCCTCATGGATCATCTCATTAATGACTTCCGGAACTGTATCGAGGTCTTCAATATCACCCTGTATTGAATCGACCTCGATAGCAATGTTGGTCACACCGATATATTTTTTGATCTTATATTTCCATACTTCAAGCTTGTCTTCGATTCTGTTTTCTGATGAATGATCGTAGTGAACATGCATCA
Organism: Sphingobacterium sp. Ag1; assembly: GCF_000988325.1. Taxonomy (NCBI): domain Bacteria; kingdom Pseudomonadati; phylum Bacteroidota; class Sphingobacteriia; order Sphingobacteriales; family Sphingobacteriaceae; genus Sphingobacterium; species Sphingobacterium sp. Ag1. Next base: position 27,459 of record NZ_LBGU01000022.1, read on the forward strand.
ATTTTAATTCAAAGTCTTTGCCGATAATGTTAACAAAATCCTGTACGGTCTGTACCTCTTCTTCTTTAAAATTAGACAGTAAACCAACTTTGTCAATAGGTGTAAAGGTAGCTTCAGTTGGAATGGCCAAGACAGGTATCTTGGCTTTTTTGCTGATGACATAGGTTGTGCTGCCGATTAGCTGGCTATCGTCATTGGTGATGCCCTTAGTACCCATGATGACAAAATCAAACCGATTAGGAGTGGCGAGTTCCGGCAGCGTTTCTGTAATCATACCGCGCTCACATTGCGTTGTTAGTTCAACCGAAGGATGCTTTAATTTTATTGATTCTGCCAGATTTTTGATCAGGATATCAGCTTTGAATGTTGAAGAATTAGCCTCATTACGGCCATTTTCCTCTTCAAATACTGCAGAAGCCGAAGTATAATTGTGGTAAAGATGGAGTGAATATCCTTTTTCGAGAGCAAGATCCACTGCGTAATTTACAGCATTATTAGAATGAGCCGAAAAATCTACCGGTAGTAGAATGTTTTTTTTCATTAGAAGGAATTTAATCTACAAAATCTAATCTTATTTATTTTGCCTTTAGGGAATATGCGTGAAAGTGTACTAGATTCCCTATCTTACTATCAAATGTAATAAAACAAATGTAATTGTGAATGACCTTAAGTCAAATAGTTTTTGTTGTTTTACATGTTGAATTTGACGAGCTTTAGACAAATATGAATAACGAATAACACTTTTAAAATGTTGTATTTAATATCAGTTTGTGATTTCTATCACCTATAAAATACCTGTGCCCTAATTGTCTGTATGTTATGTCCTGATTTTTTTGTTTGAAAAGTCAATATTGATTTTTGATCGTTTAGAGAAAACAGTCGTTTCAAGGTCAATATATGGAATTCTACATTGCATAACCTACCAATTTTGAGTAAGTTTGCACATATTTTTAGATAATTAAATGACAAGTAGAGAAATTCGTCAAGCCTTTCTGGACTTTTTTAAAAGTAAAGGGCATCAGATAGTACCTTCGGCACCAGTAGTTGTAAAAAATGACCCTACATTAATGTTTACCAATGCGGGGATGAATCAATTCAAAGATTTGTTTCTTGGTGAAGCACCCATCAAATTTCCACGTGTTGCCGATACACAACGTTGTTTGCGTGTTTCCGGCAAACACAATGATTTGGAAGAAGTAGGGATTGATACCTATCACCATACATTGTTTGAGATGTTAGGAAATTGGAGCTTTGGTGATTACTTTAAGAAAGAAGCTATTGCTTGGGCCTGGGAACTGTTGACAGAAGTATATAAGTTAGACAAGGATCGTTTATATGTAACTATTTTTGAAGGGGATGCAAAAGAAGGTTTAGAACGTGATATGGAAGCTTTCGATTTCTGGAAAGAGTGGATTGGCGAAGATAGAATTCTCCTTGGAAACAAAAAAGATAACTTCTGGGAAATGGGCGAGACAGGACCTTGTGGGCCTTGTTCCGAAATTCACTTCGATATGCGCAGTGCAGAAGAGCGTAGACAAACTTCAGGACAGAGTTTGGTCAATGCAGACCACCCTCAAGTAATTGAGATCTGGAATCTTGTTTTTATGCAGTTTAATCGCTTGAAAGATGGTTCGCTTCAGTCATTACCAGCTAAACATGTTGATACAGGAATGGGCTTTGAGCGTTTGGTGCGATGTATCCAGGGTAAGACCTCCAATTATGATACAGATGTATTTACACCTACCATTGATTTTATTTCTGGGAAGTCAGGCATAAAATACGGTATAGATGAAAAGTCTGATATTGCTATGCGTGTAGTGTCTGATCACATTCGTGCGGTTAGTTTTGCAATTGCCGATGGTCAATTGCCATCTAATAATAAAGCTGGTTATGTGATCCGTCGTATTTTACGTCGCGCGGTACGTTATGCTTATACATTTTTAGGTTTTAAGACTCCTTTTATCAACGAACTCGTCCCTGTGTTGGCATCACAGTTTGCCGGTGTATTCGACGAACTGATTCAACAGCAGGATTTTGTACAGAAAGTAATCTTAGAGGAAGAAGTTTCTTTCCTAAGAACATTGTCTACGGGGGTCCAACGATTTGAAAATTATGTAGAGGATCACAGCGTAATTAATGGTGATTTTGCTTTCGAGCTTTATGATACTTACGGATTTCCGATCGACTTAACTGAATTATTGGCCCGAGAGAAAGGGCTAACGGTTGATATGGAAGGTTTCAACCAAGCACTTCAAATTCAAAAGGATCGTTCTCGTGCTGCCACTGCTATAGATACAGGTGATTGGGTTGTGGTAAATGATGATGAGGGATTTGAATTCGTAGGCTACGACACATTAACTGCCGTTACAGAGGTTATTAAATACCGTAAGGTTGTAGCAAAAAATAAAGAGCAATTCCAATTGGTGCTTTCTGTTAGTCCTTTTTATGCTGAGGGTGGTGGCCAAGTTGGTGACTCCGGAGAATTGGTTTCCGAGGAAACGGGCGAAAAGATTTATATCACGGATACAAAAAAGGAAAATGGTCTATTTGTACATTTTACAAACAAATTGCCATTAGAATTGAAAGGAACATTTGTTGCTCAGGTCGATAAAACCAAAAGAATCGATACCGAAAACAATCACTCGGCTACCCATTTATTACATGCTGCGCTAAAACAGGTGCTAGGAAGCCATGTGAATCAAAAGGGATCATTGGTCAACGCCGATATTTTACGCTTTGACATCTCTCATTTTGCGAAAATGACTGACGAAGAGATTAAACAAGTTGAAGATATTGTCAATGCTAAAATTCGTGAAAATATTCCGCTGAAAGAGGAACGTAATGTCCCTTATCAACAGGCATTAGACTCGGGTGTAACAGCACTATTTGGTGAAAAGTATGGCGATTTTGTTCGTGTGATCACCTTTGAAGATCAATATTCTAAAGAATTATGTGGTGGTACGCATGTCAAAGCAACTGGTCAAATTGGGTTTTTTAAAATTGTTTCTGAATCTGCTGTTGCAGCCGGTGTACGTCGTATTGAGGCAATTACCGGAACTCGTTCAGCTTCGGTTATCCGTGAGCATTTCGAATTGGTGCATCACCTGAAAGAGCTTATGAATAATCCAAAGGATTTCGTTTCTGCATTAGGTAAAATCATCGACGAAAATGGCGCTTTGAAGAAAGAAGTCGAGAAAAGCATTACAGAAAAATCCTTGGCATTGAAGTCAGATCTGGAAGCGAAGATTCAACAAGTTGGATCTATAAACTTCTTGTCCACAATTGTTGATCTGCCCAATGCCGAAGCTGTGAAAACCCTAGCCTATGCGGTTAAGGGGGCGGTTAACAACTTGTTTTTGGTCATCGGTGCTGAGTTTGAAGGTAAACCAAGTTTGACCGTTGTCATATCAGATGAATTGGCCAAAGAAAAAGGGTTGAACGCAAGTCATATTGTTCGTGATTTAGCGAAGGATATCCAAGGCGGCGGAGGTGGTCAACCATTTTTCGCAACAGCTGGAGGTAAGAACCCTGCTGGATTAAAGCTTGCAATTGAGCGCGCAATAGATTTTTTGAAATAAATTTTATACAATACCAAGCCATCAGATTTATTCGACATCTTCGTTGGAAGATCCGGATAAATCTGATCGTTTGCACGATTCTTTAAGTTGTGACATGTAACGTGAATCAAACGGAGCAAAGCCATTTGCGTAATGGGGAATAGGTACTTAATAAATAAAAATAAACGGATGAAAAAGGCAGTTTTTTTAGCAGTAGGGATCGTTGGTTTGATGATGGGTTGCCAAAATAAAGAGCAGTTTACCATCGCTGGAAATGTCGAAAATCCTGGCAATATCAAAGTTATTTCATTATATGAAGGTGATACCAAGCTGGATTCTATGTTTTTTGGCGATAATAACAAATTTCAGTTCATACGACCTGCTAGCCAATCCAGACTGTTGTCTTTGCGTATAGGTAAAAATCGGTATGATTTGATTGCTTCTCCGGGGGAGACGATCACATTTAAGACAGATCTTCACAAAGATGTAAATGATTATCAGGTGGATGGTTCTGAATTGTCAAAGACGATACAGCCTTTTGCCAAAGAGCGAAATTATCGCGATTATCTACAGGACTCCTTACAGTCGGTGTTTTCTAAGCTAACAGCCAATTCAACAGCAGCTGAGATCGAAAAGATTCGTGCTGAATATAAATCAAAGTTTGCTGAAGAATTGCGTACATATACAAAAAAAGCCGTCGATTTCTCTAATAAACACAATGATCTTGCAGGTTTTTATGCGATCTCTACCTTAGATCCCGAAGTCGCCGAAAATGAAATCATTACCTATGCAGAGAAAATAAAAAATGAATTTACGGAGAACAGATATGTGACACAGTTTAAAGAGGAGACCCAAAAGCTGAAAAAAATGGCAATTGGGCAACCTGCTCCCGAACTGACTTCATTTACGCCTTCCAACAAAGAGGTAAAATTGTCCAGTTTTAAAGGTAAATACACTTTAGTGGACTTTTGGGCTTCGTGGTGTATGCCTTGTCGTCAGGAGAACCCCAATCTCGTTAGGTTGTACCATACTTACCATGCTAAAGGCTTTGATATACTCTCCGTTTCATTTGACGATAATCCAGGTTCGTGGATGCGTGCTATCGAAGATGACAAGTTGACTTGGACACATGTATCAGATTTGAAAGCTTGGAGCTCACCCGTTGTTATTGATTACCGTGTGAAAGCCTTGCCTACCTCCTATATTCTCGATCCGAACGGCATTATTATAGCAAAGAATTTGCGCGGAGAGGAGCTGGAGGCATTTTTGAAGAAAACAATTAAGTAGTCAATGTGTTATTGTTAAATATTATATTACTTAATAATTTGGTAACATTAGATTAACTGATTGTTATCATTTTGTTTATAATTTAGCAAAAAAAATAAGACAAATGAGTTCTTCGAAACAAAAGATTTTAATTGTTGATGACGAAAAAGATATCTTGGATTTAATTGCATTCAACTTAAATCGTGAAGGTTATCAGGTCTCTACAGCGCAAAATGGAGAAGAGGCAATCAACGTTGCCAAACAAGTAAATCCGGACCTCATCATTTTGGATGTGATGATGCCAAAGATGGACGGAATTGAAGCTTGTCGCATCATGCGCGCAATGCCTGAATTCAAGAGTACATTCATGGTGTTTTTGACTGCTAGAAGCGAAGAGTATTCGGAGATCGCAGGATTTCATGTCGGTGCAGACGACTATATTGCAAAGCCGATCAAACCGCGTGCGCTAATGAGCCGCATCAATGCTATCTTAAGAAGAAATGCTTCCGAAGAGTCAGATGCTGCCGTTCAGGATAAAATTGAAATTGCCGATTTGGTTATTGATCGAGATTCTTTCTTAGTCTACAAAGGGGAACAAAAGATCGTTCTTGCAAAGAAAGAGTTTGAGCTATTATATTTGTTGGCTTCAAAACCGAATAAGGTGTTTACGCGTGAACAGATCTTAAAGAGCATCTGGGAAGATTCTGTTGTTGTGACTAACCGTACAATTGACGTTCACATCCGCAAGCTGCGTGAAAAGATAGGAGACGATTATGTAACCACTGTAAAAGGAGTGGGATACAAATTCGATAAAGAATAGAGAAAGAGGCCAAAGCCTCTTTTTTTATTGATTAACTTTCCGCAGTATAGATTCGATACGATTCGCCTTGCGCCAAATCTGTACAAATATGGAGCAGATGTTTCCAATTTAACATAGGGGAAAGGAGCGGATTTAGTGAAGGAATTGCCATCGTTATAGGGAACTCTTTCTCGAGATGACTTGATATCACCGCAACAAATCTTTACTTTTGACCTAAAGCAAAGTAAAAATTTCAACATGTCATCTATTCTTATAAAATCTGCACAACTAGTTAATGAAGGTAAAGTTGAGGTTGCTGACGTATATATCAGCAATGGTCGAATCGAAATGATTGCTCAGGAAATTAATCATCCTGCTGATCAGGAGATAAATGCTGAGGGGCTACACTTGCTACCGGGACTTATCGATGACCAGGTTCATTTTAGAGAACCCGGGTTAACTTATAAAGCGGATATATGGCATGAGAGTCGCGCCGCAGTTGCCGGTGGGACAACCTCCTTCATGGAAATGCCTAATACTGTTCCGAATACGTTGACCCAGCAGTTGCTTCAAGATAAATATGATATTGCAGCAAAAAATGCATTGGCCAATTACTCATTCTTTATGGGGGCGGCTAATGATAATCTTGAGGAGGTGCTTAAAACTAATCCAAGGGACGTCTGTGGTATCAAAGTTTTTATGGGTTCATCTACAGGGAATATGTTGGTGGATAATGAAAAAGCGTTGGAAGGGATCTTTGCGAATGCTCCGACCTTGGTGGCTACGCATTGTGAAGACGAGGCGACGATAAAGGCAAATCTGGCCCTATTTAAGGAAAAATATGGTGAGGACGGATTGAAAATTGAGATGCATCCATTGATTCGTTCTGAGGAAGCCTGCTATTTATCCTCGTCGAAAGCTGTCGAATTGGCAAAAAAGCATAATACACGCTTGCATATCCTTCATATATCAACAGCCAAAGAAATTGCATTATTTAGTCATGATATTCCATTAAAGGATAAAAAAATAACGGCTGAAGCTTGTATCCATCACCTTTGGTTTTCTGATCAGGACTATGCTTCAAAAGGTAATTTTATCAAATGGAATCCAGCTGTAAAAACCGCCAATGATCGCGACCAAATTCTAAAAGCTTTATTAGATGGGCATATCGATGTGATAGCGACAGATCATGCTCCGCATACAATGGAGGAAAAATCGCAGCCCTATGCTTCAGCGCCAAGCGGAGGACCTCTTGTACAGCATGCATTGCAAGCCTTGTTAGATATGGTCAAAGCGGGAAAAATGACCCTGGAACAATTGGTGCAGAAATCTGCACACAATACGGCTACATTGTTCCAAATCGAAGATAGAGGTTACATTCGTGAGGGTTATTGGGCCGATCTTGTGTTGGTCGATCTGAATAAACCTTATACGGTTTCGAAAGCAAATATCCTGTCAAAATGTGGCTGGTCACCATTTGAGGGACACACATTTAGCTCGACGATTGAACATACTTTTGTATCAGGTAAACTTGCTTTCTCCAATGGGCAACTTATTGAGAAAGGTGCTGGTGAACGTCTGTTGTTCAACCGATAGTATTTAAAGATGGAAAAAAGAGCCTTTCTAAAATCGGTTGCTTTAAGCCTGTTGTCTATTCCTGTATCGGGAATGGGATTGCCAACCGGAGACAAAAATGAATTGTACGGCCAAGCGGCTTTGCTTGCAACTAGGTTAAAATTGGGGGATACCATAGGTTTAATTACACCTGCAGGTGTATTGGATGAGGAAGAGTCCATTAGCATTGCACGTGAAATATTCGAGACACAGGGTTTTAAAGTAAAAGAGGGTAAACATATCCGCAGCCGCTATGGTAATTTGGCCGGTACCGATCAGGAGCGTATTGCCGACATACACGATATGTTTGCAGATAAGACTGTCAAAGCGATTGTCTGTATCAGGGGCGGATCGGGTACTTCGCGCCTTTTAGATCGGCTAGATTATAAACTGATTTCCAATAACCCCAAAATTCTATTGGGTTATTCAGATATAACGGCGCTTATTTTGGCCTTGTATGCCAAGACAGGACTAGTTACATTTCACGGAGCAGTTGGTATCAGCACGTGGACTAAAAAACTTGCAGAGGCTTTCAAAGCCCAGTTTGTTGCCAATCAGCCAGCGATATTTGAGAACCCCAAGTTGAAGGGCGATACGATTGTACAAACTAAAGACCGAATAGCAACAATTCATCCTGGCATAGTAGAAGGAATATTGCTGGGTGGGAATATGACCGTATTGACCGGATTATGTGGTTCGCCTTATCTGCCGGACTTTAAAGATAAAATTCTTTTTATTGAGGAGGTAGACGAGGATATGGAACGTATAGATCGGATGTTCTGCCAATTGAAAAATGCGGGTATATTAGGCGTAGTTAAGGGCTTTATTTTTGGCAAGTGCACCAATTGCAAACCATCGGCTGGGTATGGATCCGTAACACTTGATCAATTGTTCAGTGATTATATCAAACCTTTGAAAATTCCTGCGTATACAGGAGCGGTCATTGGGCATATTGCCGAACAGTTTATTTTACCCGTAGGTGCAAAAGTTCGTGTGGATGCTTCTCTAGGAACAATTGCCTTAATGGAGCCTGCATTAAGAGATTAGTATGAAATTAGTAAAGAATGATTTAATCAAAGCCTTTTCTTTGTATGAAGAAAGGGCTTTGATGCATAGAAGATTTAAACATGGCGATATATTACCGCTATTGGAAAATATCAGGAGCGCTGGGTACCTTGCTGTAACGGAAATTGGTCAATCAAGTGAAGGCCGTTCGATCTATCGGTTACAATACGGTCAAGGGCCAATCAAAATACTTTTATGGTCACAAATGCACGGTGATGAGCCTACAGCGACAATGGCATTATTTGATCTGTTTAATTTCTTTGGAGGTAAAGATGATGGTTTTGATGCATATCGAAATGAGATAGCATCAAAATTGACCCTATATTTTATTCCGATGCTAAACCCAGATGGTACTGAGCGGTTTCAACGTAGGACGGCAATGGATGTGGATATGAACAGGGACGCTCGGGCTACTGCAACTGTAGAGGGAGCTCTATTGAAGGAGCAAGCCATGTTGTTAAAGCCTGATTTTGCCTTTAACCTGCACAACCAAAACAATTACTACAATATTCCTGGGACAAATACGCCCGTGGCAATTTCCTTGTTGGCCCCAGCTTATGATTATGCGCGGAATATCAATGCAACTCGGGCGGATGCTATGCGTGTAATTGTGGGAATAAATAAGATCCTTCAAGAGGTTGTACCCGATGCGGTCGCAAAGTATGACGATGAACATACACCACGTGGCTTTGGCGATAACTTTCAAAAATGGGGAGTTCGTACTGTTTTAATTGAATCAGGAGCTTATGTAGGTGATAGCGAAAAAATGATAGTCAGAAAATGTAATTTCGTCGCATTGTTAAAAGCATTTGAGGAGATTGCTGACCAATCCTTTGAACAGTATTCGATTACCGATTACGATACGATTCCCTTTAATGATGAAAAGCTCCATGATGTGTTATTGAGAAATTTGACCATTGAGCAGGATGGAACCCAAATTGTTGTTGATATTGCCATTCGGCAAAATGAAAAGACGATAGGATCTGACTATTGTGTAGTTGGGGTAATCGAGGATATTGGCGATCTGCAGGATTTTTATGGTTACGTAGATATAGATGCTGCGGGATTGGCGTTTGCCCCGGCTAAGATTTACCTGGAGCCGTTTGCTTCCTTGGCAGATTTAGACGATACGATCGTTATGGGGTTACTTAATAAGGGATACGCAGCTGTTATTATAGATAAAATTAATCCAGACGAACTTTTACATCGCTTTCCAATCAGGGTATTAACGAAGAAAAATGTTGACTTTTCACAACGATTAGCCTTGGGAAATGCAGCAGATTTTTTCCTTCATAGAAAAGGTAAAATCATGTACGCCTTAATAAATGGCTATGTGATCGATTTGACAAAATCGCTGCAGAGGCACTATAAAAATCAGGTGCTTTAGAAATAAACAATATACTATTTAAAAAGCAAAGGTCACAACATTTCTTGTGACCTTTACTTTTTGAGACTGCTAGTAGCCAGTATTTTGTTGATTTGCAATAGCTGGATTTGCATTCATCTCATCCAATGAGATAGGAAGGATGGTTTTAAAGAAGGTTCTATCAATTGTTTTTTGTCTATTTGTTGTACTGATATTGCCCAAATCATCATCAAAAGTTATTGATTTGTTCCAACGCATCATATCAAAGAAACGATGACCTTCCCCAAGGAGTTCTTTACTTCTCTCATCGGCGATCATGTCTAAAGTGATCGTACCTGATGTTGCGGCATCCAATTTTGGTGAGCGTTGGCGTATTGCATTGAGGTAGTTTGCTGCAAGAGCTTTATCAGGCGACGGTTTTAACAATGCGGCTTCAGCAGCGATAAGATATACCTCGGATAACCGGATGACCTTAATATTGACAGCGGTGCTATTTGCAGCAGAATTTTTATCACCAGAAAGCGTTGTACTACCGCTGTATTTGTAGACTGCACCTAAATGTGTGGTACCGACCTCATCATAAGCCATAACTCCCCACCTAACGTCTGTGTCATCTTTCTTAAGTTTAGCCAAGAAAGGGTCGGCGGCTACAAAGTTCCCCAATATGGCTGTACTGCCATGTCCTTTCCGGCGAAACATAGCCCCCAATGAACTTGTTCCGGCGTCAGCCTCGTTCGGATAGACGCCCAATTCTAAGATAGATTCAGTTCCAAACATACCTGTCCAGGATTTTACCCAATTTTCATTGCTATATAATGTGTAAACTTTGGAGTCTATTACTTCTTGAGCGGATTTTAGCGCGTTTTCATAATCGTTCATGTAAAGGTACACGCGAGCTTGAAGCGCTTTATTGGCGAAAAAGTTAAAATACCCATCCGATTTAGATTTTGGCAAAATGCTTTCCGCATCCTTTAGATCCTGTACAATTTGTTTGTAGTTTTCTTCAACAGAAATGCGTTTTTCCTGCGTACTATATTCGAGGACTTTTGTCACATTAGGAATACCAAGGGAAGATTTATCCATATTGTAGGGTTTTCCATATAGCCTCACAAGATCAAAATTGATGAGGGCTCTTGCGGTCAATGCTTGTCCTTTGTAGGTATTAAAATTCTCGGTTGAACCGGCAGCGACTAGTTTATCGATATTCGTCAAAAGATTATTAATCTGTACAAGTGTATGAAATCCTTGTGTCCAGATACCTGAGTAAGGATTAGAAGAGGCTGAATGATTAAAAACATAAAGATAATCATAACCGCGACCCTGAGATGCTATCGTAAAGTCTCCTCCTTTAGCATCAGCGTAGAGCGGGAAATTTCGTCCGTAGTAGGCGACGTTTGCCATTTTACTCATTAACCCATTGATGATAACTTTTGCGTCGGCAGCAGTTTGGATAGAGGAATTAGAGTCACCCATATTGGTAGGTGTGACATCCAGAAAGTTGCTACAAGAGCTGATTGCTAATGATATTGTTATGCACGAGGCAATAAAAAGCTTTTTCATAATACTGTTTTTTTATTAAAAACTAAATTCGACACCAAAAGTATATGTTTTTGCCAATGGTGTTTCCCAACCGCGCGTACCAAACTGGTTGACTTCCGGATCCATATACTTATATTTCGAAACAGTCAGCAAATTGCTTCCATTGAAAAATACTCTTGCATTGGAAATGCCGGCCCGTTTTAAAAACTCATTTGGTAATCTATAGCTCAACGAAATGTTTTTTAATCTAAGATAGGATGCGTCAAATAGCTGCCTGCTACTGATTTGGTTAACATCTTCCAGATCTCTTCCCGTTACCATTGGGTAAGATCCTCCGGTATTTGATGGTGACCAGCTGTTTTCCGTAAAATAAGCCGCATGAATTCGCTCCCAATAATAGCCATCGTCGGCAACATCTTTGGATGTAGCGTCATAAAGTTTACCACCTATTTTATAAGCGAAATTCAGTCCTAGTGAAAAGTTTTTGTAGTCAACATCAGAGTTTATACCTCCATATAGCTTAGGATTTGCATTTCCGATGATGGTCTGTTTCGCCTTTTTGTAATCATAACTCGCCGCCTTTCCATTAAATATAAAGTCGCCATTAGTGCCATCATTTGTATACCAGACATTTTTGCCATTGGTTTGATCGGTACCAGCCCATTCCAAACCAAAGAATGATAAGGATGACTCTCCTTCACGGTAAATAAATCGGGCTCTATCGTCTCCCCCTGTGGGATCGAACCAAACGATATCCCGTCCACCATATAATTTTGTAATTTTGGATCTGATGATCGCGGCATTTGCACTTAATGTCCATTTCCAATTTTCGTTTTTAACGATATCTGAACCTAATTCAATCTCGATCCCTTTATTGTTCATTTCACCGACATTTCGCAGTATGGAGCCGAAACCAGTTATTGTGGATATCGGAACGTTCTGTAGTAGGTCCTTCGAGTCTCTGTTAAAATATTCAATAGTACCAAATAGTCTGTTGCGGAACAGGCCAAATTCTAAGGCGACGTTTGTGGAGTAATTTTTCTCCCAAGCGACGTCCGGATTGCCTAGATTATTTAGACCACCACCTGGCTGCGTCATGTATTTATTGGAATAGCTTGTCAGATTTCTCCAGGCAAAAAGATCGGTCGGTAATGTTCCATTTACGCCATACGAACCTCTAATTCTGAGGTTATTGATTTCCTCAATCCCTTTAATAAAAGATTCTTTTGCCAGATTCCAGGAGCCGGCTAAAGACCAAAAATTACCCCAACGAGGACCTGGTGCTAAGCGTGATGAACCGTCCCTTCTAAAGGATGCTGATGCAAAATAGCGTTCATCATAATTGTACTCGGCCCGCGATAGTACAGACATCATATTATTGCCCCAAGAATAAGCCGATGCATCCAATATACCTGCAGTGGCGACCGTATGAAGGGAAGAGGATGGTAGATCTTTACCCGTGGCACGGATAAAATCCGTTGTATTTTTTTCAGCCTCGAAGCCTGCTAACAACCCGATATGATGTAAGCCGAAGCTTTTGTTGTAATTGGCGGTTGTGGATGATACCAATTTCTCAATGGACGTAGAAACCTCGGTAACACGGCCATTATCTGCCATTCCGTTATAATGTTTCGCACTATAGTAAATATGATCTTTGACCTCTGTTCTGTCATAGGAGAAAATAGTCTTCAAGGTAAGTTCAGGCAATAACTTCAATGATAGAGATTCTATAGCTGATAATTTGCTTGTTTTCGAAGAGTTTTCCCATTCTTTATTGTAGTATAAAGGATTGTAAGCAAGACTACCGTAGCGAGCCGTATATTCCTTACCAGTTTTATAATCCGTTGGCCAATACATCTGCCATAATAAATTACTGGTTTGATACAGGTAATTTGTTCCTGTATTTCGGGTGTCATTCATTCCAATAAGCTTGTTTTTGGCGTAGTTGACATTTGATCCAAATTCAAGATATTTTCCAATCTTTTGCGTCAAATTGATCCGGCCATTAATTCTGTCAAAATTATTCTCGATCACCCTACTTTTGTCCTGCGTATAGCCTAAGGAAGCATAATAATTGGTTTTTTCAGTTGCTCCACTTACCGAAATATCGTTACTGTTGAATATTCCCGTTCTGAATAAAGCATTGTTCCAGTCATAATATTGACCATCTCTATTCACGACACCATCAGTTTTTCCTGAGATATGTACGTTCTCCCATTGGGTGGTTCCATTCGTACTGAATTGATAACCATGAATACCAAAACCATAAGAAGAAGTTGGCTTACCATAATTTGCCGAATTTGGATTCCAGTCCAAGGAATTTAAGCGGAATAAAGTATTTTTACTCGCCTGTTCAGCGGTTTGACCAGCTGCTATTCTAGAATCATATAAAACGCTATACAGCATGTTGATTTGATCCTGTACGGAAGCAGGTTCATTATTTTTTGTTGCCCAGGAAGGGCTAATGCCAATAGAAGACTTGACATTGATCTTTGGATCTCCATTTTTACCCCTTTTGGTGGTGATGATGATGACACCATTTGCGGCCCGGGATCCATAAAGAGAAGAGGCAGCGGCATCCTTAAGCACAGAGATTGATTCAATATCACTCGGATTTAACGTGCTCATGACATTGTTTGTATTAACAATGTAATCGCCCATTTGTCCGACACTACCCGAAATGACTGGAACACCGTCAATAACATATAATGGCTCATTCGATGCGTTCATGGAGCCTATGCCTCGAATACGAACCGCCGAAGTAGCCCCCGCTTGCCCCGATCCATTTGACATTTGTAGGCCCGCGACACGACCGGTAAGTGCTTTTTCAAAAGAGGTGACAGGTTGTTTATCAATGGCATCTGATTTTATTTGTGCCGCCGAACCAGTATAGGTGCTTTTTTTAGCCGTTCCATAAGCAATAACAATGACTTCGTCCAGTGCCTTTTCATCACCTTTAAGTGAAATACTTATAGTTTTGCGGCCATTGACCTGCACTTCTTGTGGGCTATAACCTACGGCAGATATACTCAATGTTGCATCGGGGTTTGCGCTTAGGGTAAAAAGGCCATTTTCGTTTGTCGATGTCCCTTGATTAGCGCCTTTTACATTAATCGTAACTCCGCTAATTGGTTTTCCGTTGCTGTCTGTTATTTTACCAGCAATTTGGATCTGTTGTGCATATAAAGACTGCATCGAACTACAGGCTATGAGACACAACGTTGTGAGCACATGTTGTTTCATAAAAGTGTGAATTGATTAATTTAGTTGTTAATATTTTGGTGCTGTCGAGTGTTGGTCAAACTTGCGATAGCAATTCAGTGCAATCTTTTCTTTAAGAAAAAAACATTGCACTGAATATAGGGTTATTTTCTTACAATTCCAATTCCCGGACGGTCGGGGAGAAGGCAACTGCCATTTACCACGGTCATGCCGTCGTATATATCATTTCCGATTAATAAAGCACCATCTAGATCTGCCCAGTCTGTTAATGGTGCAAGTTGTGCAGCGGCACTAATAGCGCAGGAAGTTTCGGTCATACAGCCGATCATGACTTTCATTTCCAGCGAACGGGCAAGTTCTGCCATTCGCTTCGCTTCGCGCATGCCCGTGCATTTCATCAATTTAATGTTAATACCCGAATAAACCCCCTTTAAACCCGGTACATCAACCAATCGTTGGCATCCTTCGTCGGCGATTGTGGGAATTGGGCTATGTTCTGTCAACCAGGCATTGTCATCGATCTGTTCTTTAGGCATAGGCTGTTCTAAGAAAGAAACATTTCTTTCTGCAAGCCAATGCGCCATCTCCAAGGCTTCTTCACGTGTTTTCCAACCCTGGTTCACATCGGCACATAACGGTCGATCGGTAACCTGACGGATGGTATCAATAATCATTTTGTCGGTGTCGAGCCCCAGTTTCACCTTTAAAATTTTAAACTGATCAGCCTCGGCGACTTTTGTGCGGATCATTTCTTCTGTATCGATCCCAATGGTATAGGATGTTGGTGGAATAAGATCAGGATTCAATCCCCATATCTTATAATAAGGCTGGTTCATGATTTTGCCGAGGATATCATGGAGGGCGATATCAATGGAAGCTTTAGCGGCGGTATTTTTCACAGCGAGCTGATCAATATAATGCAGGATTTCTTCGGTTTGAAAAGGTGAGTTAAAACCTGTGAGATCAATTTGATTCAAAAACGAAATGACGCTATCCTGCGACTCGCCAAGGTAGGGGGGCATACTTGCTTCACCGTAACCTGTAATGCCATCATACTCCAATTCGGTCAAAACAACCGGTGTTGTGCTTCGGCTAAAGGAAGCTACCGTAAAGATGTGGCGCAATGTTAACGTGTAAGGTCGAAACCTTAATTTAAAGGCCCCAAAATCTTTACTGATCCATTCAGATTGATTACTCATCGCCATGTTTATTTGTTGCTGTAATAATTGTTTTCAACGACTTTCTGTATTGCACTATCGTGTGCACCGAGGTAACGGCGTGCAGCCACTACGGTACGCGTTTGAAAATCATCGTAGTTTGCGGCATCCTTTAGCATGCTGTTGATCCGAACCAAGCCTGCAGCATGAATAAAGGTTCCATTGCCAATATAGAGTGCAACATGTGTTACACGCGCATTAGGATTGCTATTTTTGCCCGCTGCGAAGAATAATAAGTCTGCGGGTTTTAGATTTTTGAGTGCTTTCTCAGGGTCGAAATGCCCTTCTTGATCTAAAATATCGATTTTTTCACCTGCAAGTACTTGTTGCGATGCATCTCTCGGAATTACAAAGCCGTTCATAAAGAAGCTAGTTTTGGTAAAGCCGCTGCAGTCTACACCTTTCACCGATGTCCCTCCCCATAAATAGGGCAGACCTAACATTGTTTTTGCACTGGCAATAATATTTTCCGCCGTAGGTTGGCGTGTTTCAAACCAATTTTTTAAGGTTAGACTTTCTGATTTTTTAATATAACCTGAACGTCCATCGGGATAGGCAATTTCATAAAAATTGCCTTTCTGTCCTTTTAACTGAAGGATGTCTCCATAAACGAGATCAGACACCCGCTGGCTTTTTTCATTGGGTTCAGAATATGATTTTCCAAATTCAGCTGTATAAATTACTTTTTCTGCTTGTCGCCAATTGGCCAACATGGTCTTGTCCATGGCTTCGATGGATGAACTGGGGACCCAAGCGATATAGCCGTCGGGTGTACGAACACGGTAGTCGCCGCTCTTTTTTTGCAGAAGGTCAACTTGTGTTCCGAGTAAAACCTGGCTAGTCAGCTCCGCAGCATTATCTGGAAATGTGCGCATGTTTGCAACAGAGAGTCTGATGACTCCAGTAGTTTTTTCACCTACACTTGCATCAGGCAGCAGTTGTACTTGAATATTGGCCGATATATCTTTTGCCTTTTGTTCCAAAACGAACTTAGCATCTTTTTCAGTTGTTTCAAGCACGTATTGGTTCTGTGCTATATCCGCTTTCTGGATGGCCACGATCTTGGTTCTTTTATCGGGCGCAAATTCACGTTTTACGTTTTCTTGCAACTCTTTGATCTTGAAATAAGTCGTGGAATCCAGCTGCTGAGCCAGACCGCTTTCAACACCTATAAGGCTTGCATAAGCTAAAATAGCGAATTTAAGAGTGTTTTTCATGCGAATTAGTTTGTTTCTAAAGATAGGATTAATTCATAATATAAGTCAATTTTTATTGTCGATTTTTAAGTGATTTTGATGTTATGTTGCTAAAAAACGAATGTTTGGGTTTAATTACAATTAAATCATCTAATTGCTAAAACCATTTTGTAATATTGCTTATTGATTATGAAGGCAGTATTCTTCTTCCATTACCGACAAAGCTGCAAAAATGTAGGATGGCTTTTTCCGGCGTATATTAACGAAGTAGGTTTTGGGGTAGATCTGATGCAAGGCAGTGTATTACGCTAGAAAAGAAAGTGATGCTTTTCTGCAGTCAATGATGAAAATTTTTTGTGTTCGGTGCACTGAAAGCAGTTTTGATGATTGTTTTTTGCCGGATTAATAAATAGCGATAGATTTATAAAATAGTAATAAGGAAATGAGTTCAAGACGTGATTTTATTCGGCAAGGTTTGATTGCTGCAACCACAATGGGGACATTAACCGCATTCGATGCGAAAGGATTGACGATTGCAGCAAAAAGCAATGTTAAAAATTATCCCATTGTAATTTCAACTTGGGACTTTGGGATCGCAGCAAATAAAGCCGCTTGGGAAATATTGTCTAAAGGAGGGAAGGCATTGGATGCGGTGGAGCAAGGCGTACGCGTTCCCGAGGCTGATCTCAAGAATATGACAGTGGGTAAAGGTGGTTATCCCGATCGCGACGGTCACGTCACACTTGATGCTTGTATCATGGATGCGGATGGTAACTGCGGTGCTGTTGCCGGAATGGAAAAAATTGGACATCCAATATCCGTAGCACGGCTGGTCATGGAAAAAACACCCCATGTCATGCTGGTAGGCGAAGGCGCATTGCAATTTGCGTTAGAAAATGGTTTTAAGGAAGAAAATCTACTGACCCCAGAAGGTGAAAAAGCCTGGAAGGAATGGTTGAAGGAGAAAAAATACAAACCTGTAGCCAATATTGAAAACCAATCTTTTGCAGCAGAACGTTTGCCTGGAAACCAATACAACCACGATACAATCGGTATGTTGGCATTGGATGCTAATGGGAATATCTCTGGAGCTTGCACCACCAGCGGTATGGCTTTCAAGATGCATGGTCGGGTAGGAGATAGCCCTATTATTGGAGCTGGACTTTATGTCGATAATGAAGTAGGTGGAGCTACATCAACCGGAGTTGGCGAAGAAGTTATTCGGAATGTAGGAAGTTTTTTAGTCGTCGAATTGATGCGTCAGGGTTATTCTCCTGAAGACGCCTGCAAGGAAGCTGTGATGCGTATCGTGAAGAAGAAACCTGCAATTGCGAAGGAAATTCAAGTTGGATTCTTAGCAATTAATAAAAAAGGGGAATATGGTGCCTATGCACTACAACAAGGTTTTTCCTATGCAGTTTGTGACAGTAAACAACAAGATTTGTTGATTAAAGGAAAGCACTACTATTAATATTAAAAATAAGGGCTGATTAATCATTATATTTGTCTAAACATATAGTCGCATCGGCTGTATGTCCATAAAAGTAAGAGTAAAATACGCAAGATTATAAAAGTATGAAAGCAACATTTGGAGGAGGATGTTTTTGGTGTACAGAAGTTATTTTCCAAAACACTGAAGGGGTAACATCGGTATTACCTGGGTATATGGGAGGACATGTCGATAAACCGACTTATGAGCAGGTTTGTACGGGGACAACCGATCATGTTGAGGTTGTCGAGCTAGAATATGACGAAGAGCTGGTGAATTACGAAGAGCTCTTGAAAATCTTCTTTAGGACGCATAACCCAACGACGTTAAATCGTCAAGGTAATGATGTGGGCACGCAGTATAGATCAGTTGTTTTTTACCATAATGAAGAACAAGAGATCTTAGCACAGAATTTTATCGATGAATTGGAAAATGAGGATGTTTACGAGGACCCTATTGTCACAGCGGTAGAACCTGCGTCTACATTTTGGTTGGCAGAAGATTATCATCATAATTATTTTAATGATCATCCTGAAAATCCATTTTGTTCAGTAGTCATTGCTCCAAAACTTCAAAAATTCCTAAAAGAATTCAAAGCTTAAAAAGACAATAATAAAGGGGTTGAATCAGGTGGACCTTGGGAAATGGATGTCATAAAATTGGCTTCTGAGTTTCCTGGATTACATATACAAAACAACATGAAAATTAATAATCCACAAAAAAGGCTCGAATATTTATTCGAGCCTTTTTTGTGGATTGAACATGAGTTAGAACATTTCCATCTGTCCTTTATCATCGATTTGAATGTCATTTGGATTGGTGATCTCCAATTTGATATCATCATTTTTATCGGTTGACCCGACCTCCTTCTCTTTTACGGAACTGTCCACTGCCGTTGTACTACTATCAACCGTTGTTTCTGTGGTATCAGTACTTGATTCGGCTGCTTTTTCCTTACCTTTTTGACTTAAATCTTCATCCGCTGTCGTTAGCGTAACCGATTTCACCGTATGGAACGACAGACGGTTTCCTTGCGCTTTTATTCCCTTTACATCAATAATTTCAGTCAAAGGCTGATCGAGCGTTTCTTCCGTTTGGGATTTGCCTTTTAAAATCTCCAATTTGACCATCGGTTCAGCCGCATTACTCATCAGGATCAGTTTGGATCCTGCATCTTCATTGATAAAGGAAATACGTTTTCCAATAGGCTGGTCATCAAATTTAAAACGTTTGACAAAATACGTTCCGCTTTTGCCGTCCTGATGCACGACTGTATAGATATGGTCAGGATAGTATTTTTCTATGCGGATCATTTTCTCGTCGAAGTGGTTGCTTAGATCAAAGTTTGACAATTCGTAGCTACCATCCGAAAGGACCACTAATATCTTGTCGTCGCCGTCGAACTCGCCGAGGTATTGGCCACGCTCATCTGCGTTTAGACGTTTCATGATGCTATCATACCATATTTTTCGTCCTGCTAGTGTAGAGACACCAGAGCTTTTAAAGCTGATTTTTTTGACAGGATATTTTGAGACAATATTTCCTTGTGAAGCACGGCCTTTGATTGCAATCTCGGCAAAGTCCATGTCAAAATTTAGCTTGCGCAATTTTGTGTGCGGTTTAAGCTGTATATTAACCACCTCCGCTTCACCGTTGGGATTGGCTGTGAAATACAGAATTTTTGAGCCCTTGGATCCTTTGGACACATCATATTCTTTATCTCGCGTAACTCCTACTACTGAGAAACGTTTGATAAAACTGGTTCCAGTTTCACCTTCTTTATAGATGGCGTTATAGATTGTCCGCTCATCACCTTTTTTGAAAACAGCAACATGGATAATTCCTTTTCCAACAAATACTTTATCCTGGATTTTACTGACAACATACTTGCCATCCTCCCGGAATACAATAATATCGTCGATATCCGAACAGTCACATACAAACTCATCTTTCTTCATGCCCGAACCAATAAATCCTTCTTCGCGATTGACATATAGTTTGGTATTTGCTAGCGCAACTTGGGTCGCTTCTACTTTATCGAATACGCGCAGTTCGGTTTTACGCTCGCGATCTTTACTATATTTTTCACGCAATTTCTCAAACCATGCAATGGCATATTCTGTCAATTGACGGAGATGGCGCTTGACTTCCTTGATCTCATTTTCGAGTGCTTTCATCATTTCGTCCGCTTTTTTAACGTCGAAACGAGTGATGCTACTCATTGGTTTATCGATCAATTTTTTGTAATCTTCTGGACGTATCTCGCGGTAAAACTGGTCAAAGAAAGGTTCAAACAAGCGATTCAGAACCTGCACTACGACCTCAAAGTCACCGGCATTTTCATAATCCGGATGCTTGTACATCCCCTCCTGAATAAATATTTTTAATAAACTACTGAAAAAGATTTTTTCTTGAAGGTCGTTTAAACGAATCTCCAATTCTCGTTTCAATAAATTTTTGGTGTTTATTGTGTTTTCCGTTAGAATGTCGTTGACACTCATAAAGTGCGGTTTCTCATCCTTAATAACACAGGTGTTAGGGGAGATAGAGACTTCACAGGCTGTAAAGGCATATAAGGCATCAATCGTTACATCCGGAGAAATTCCCGGGGCCAAATGCACGATGATCTCTACATTTCCCGCTGTATTATCCTCGATTTTTTTGATTTTAATTTTTCCCTTATCGTTTGCTGTAACCACACTTTCAATCAGGCCGCCGGTTGTAGTTCCGAATGGAATTTCTGTAATTGCGAGCGTCTTTTTGTCGCGTTCTTCAATCTTCGCACGTACACGGATTTTACCGCCACGTTGCCCCTCATTATAATTTGAAACGTCGGCCATACCACCCGTAGGAAAGTCTGGGAAGATATTCGGACGTTCACCGTTTAAAACCTGAATTGATCCATCGATGAGCTCAATGAAATTGTGGGGCATAATCTTGGTCGCTAGACCAACAGCGATACCCTCGGCACCTTGAGCCAATAACAACGGGAATTTTACTGGAAGGGTGACAGGTTCGCGATTCCGTCCATCGTAACTCAATTGCCACTCAGTCGTTTCGGGATTGAAGACAACGTCATTTGCAAATTTGGATAATCTTCCCTCAATATACCGTGGAGCAGCGGCAGAGTCGCCCGTAATTGGGAAACCCCAGTTACCTTGACAGTCAATCAAGAGATCTTTTTGTCCCAATTGCACCATGGCATCACCAATAGAAGCATCACCATGTGGGTGATATTTCATTGTATTACCGATTACGTTGGCAGCTTTATTATATCTTCCATCATCCATTTCCTTTAAGGAATGGAGGATACGACGTTGTACGGGTTTCAGCCCGTCATTGATATGTGGTACGGCTCTGTCCAAGATAACATAGGATGCATAATCCAAAAACCAGTTTTCGTATAGTCCTGATATCGGTATCGTCTGACTTCCGCTTTCTGTTTTTCCAGATCCCAGTTCTTCTTGATTGTCTTCCGTTGGGAAGTTCGTTTCGTCACTCATTTACTCAGCAATAGATTAAATTGTACAATACAGAAATGTTCGAAATAGTATTTTATTCGAACGTGTAAAAATACAAAACCATTTTGTTTTATCCCAGTGAAACTATGAAAAGTTAAAAAAATTAGTTTTTATAACTAAGTATGTTAGTTTTTCGAGTTAGGTTCATCAATTTCCTATTAAGTAGTTCCCATTTTTTTGTTTCGCATATTATAAAATGAAAATAATTAATAGTTTTGTACCGTGTTAAGGACTTTAATCACATATCAAAAAATCGGGATTCCTCTTTTGTTGATGGCTCTGCTGTTGCAGACATTCAACAAAACGTTACTGGTTGGTGATTATTACCTCAATACCTCCCGATACGCGGAAAACTGTGTAAATAAGTCAAAAATTTGGATGCATTGTGACGGGAAATGTCAGCTTTCAAAATTGATAAAAAAGCAACAAGAAGAGGAAAAGAAACAGCAAGAAAAAAGGAATGAGAAGCAGAGCGAATTCTACTGTTTTAATTCCTGTATCAGTTCTCTTTCTATGCTCTTGGTTGGGGGCAGCAAACAATTGTTTAGCCCCCTGCCAGATTTAAAAACCATCGAACGCCCACGCACGATTTTCAAACCACCTACCTGCTAGTATTTCATTAAAGACTGTTGTATTTTTCGTTTCCTTAGCCTAAGGAACCGGATAATATTTTGTCCAATTTTTTTAAATAAGGCCTCATTGCCTAGCTTATACCATAGAAAGAGAGCGTTGTTTTCTTTCATATACTAATTTAATGAAATCAATAAAAAGCTATTTACTATGTGTTGTTGCTCTGGTTGTCAGCGAGCGTATAGCAGCACAGCAATATATAATTAAAGGACGGGTATTTGATTTACAAACACAAGTTCCATTAAGTGGAGCGTTAATCAATATTCCATCAAAAGAATCGGTTTCTGCCGACGATAAAGGATATTTTGAAATCAGTACAAATCGAGCTGACGGAGACTTAAATATCTCCATGCTGGGCTATAAGAAACAAGTCGTACACTATATTGCGGAAGAAAAAGAACTTCATATTCAGCTTGATGGGGACGAGGTTCATTTGAACGAAGTTCGTGTTGGTGCTTTTTTGAGCAATAAATCAATCAAAGAGACAGCAGGAGCAATTGCTGTTATTTCAGGTGATCAGATTCGCCAAGGCAGCGGAGTGTCTCTGCAAGGTGCATTAAATAGTATTCCGGGTGTTCGGATGGATCAGAGTACCTTGTCCGAAGCCCGTATTTCTATTCGTGGTAATGGTGTTAGGGCGCAGTACGGGATTAGAAATGTAAAAATATACGTTAATGATATCCCAATTACAGAGGCTGACGGGACCTCTCGCATAGAAGCACTAGATGTGAATGATCTGGGCAAAGCAGAAGTTATCAAGGGACCTGCCTCAAGCATTTATGGTGGCGGTACCGGAGGTGTGATTAATTTTCAATTGTTGCGATCTCCTTATCAAGAACAAAGTCTAGAGGTTTCCGCTTTAAGCGGCTCTTATGGACTCAAACGGCTGGCAACAGCATATCGCTCGGGTGGAGATAAAATGAACAGCTATGTCTCCTATGGTTGGCAGCAATATGATGGTTATCGAGATCATAGTAATGATAAAAGACGTTTCCTGACAGGAAACTTTCAGTTTTTTCCCTCAGCAAAACGAACGGTTACCGTTTTGCTAAATAGAACTTCCCAAGATTCTCAAATACCTGGGGCGCTCACGTCGGCACAAATGGAAGAAAATCCCAAACAGGCAAATGCGACCAATTTGGATAAGCAGGCTGCACGCTATCAAAATTGGACCCGAATAGGATTGGGACAGCAATACCGCTTCAATGATCGTTTTTCCAATTCTACTAGTATTTTTACGTATTTCTATGACCTTGATCATCCCTTGCCATACGCCTATTTAAGAAATTACTATCAGAGTTATGGTGGAAGGACCAGATTTAGCTATGATGCCGGAATAAAGCTTTTGCCGACAACCTTTACTGTTGGAGCAGAATTTAATCAGGCACTTACCAAGGGTGTTCAATATGTGAATGAACATGGGGTAGAAGGGGCTATCAGTGGTAATAGTGATTATAAAAACAGCTTATATTCCTTGTTTTACCAATCCACCACTGCAATTGGCAAAAGAACGACTTTAGCCTTGGGAATAAGTTATACCGGTATTGATTATCAGGTGAAAGACTATTTGATTTCTACACGGAGTGGTACAAAGACGTTTAAACCACAAGCTTCACCAAGAATTGCGTTAAGCCACAATTTCGGAACGGCTCTCTCGCTTCATGCAAGTATCAGTGCAGGATTTTCACCACCTTCAAGTTCTGAAATACAAAACGAAGATCGCTCTATCAATACGCGTATACAGGCTGAAAGAGGTACCAATTACGAGTTGAATGCCAAAGGTAGTTTCTTTGGTGCTAGGTTATCTTATGAGCTTGATTTATTTAAAATGGATATGAAAGGCGAGCTAATTGCTCAATCCATCCAACAAGGTATCACGATTTATAATAATTCGGGTCGTACCGATCACAAAGGAGCCGAAGCGTCAATTGCTTATTTGCCCATCCGGGAGGAAGATGGATATGCAGTGACATTGTTGCGGCCTTACATTGCATTGACGTATGCTGATTTTAAATTCGTAGACTATAAGGTGCTTGGCGAACACAATCAGGTAACGGCAGTATACGATGGAAATGATCTCACGGGGATCGCTCCTTGGGTTGCCAATATAGGTATGCATATGGAGACGAAATATGGAATATATTTTTTTGGAAGTTATTTCTTTAACGATCGACTTCCTGTAAACGATGCAAATACAGTTTTTAATTCTTCTTACCAATTGGTGAACGCTAAAATTGGATGGAGAAAAAAACTCGCTAAGCATATTACTGTCGACTTGTATGCAGGAATGGACAATATTACAAATACACGATATAGTTCCTTGACCTCCCTCAATGCGAGCGGAAGGAATGGGGGAGCAGCACCTTACTTTAACCCTTCGCCAGGGAGAAATGGCTTTGGAGGGTTTAATCTGAAATATATTTTTTAGTTGGAGATTTAAAGAAAATGAGAAAATTAATTCTTTTATATACCATAATTGCCCTCTTTTTGCAGGGTTGTGATGCGGTGGATCGGGAACAAATTAAACATAATCCCGTTCTCGTTTCCACTGTAAAATCTACCGCTTCCTGCGTATTTTTAACAAAAGACAATATGGGGTTGCCCGCTATAAGCTGGATCGAACAAGATAGTTTGAAGCATAAATACTTTTACTTTGCAAATTGGGATACAAACGCTGGCCGATTTGGTACAGCCATTGCAATACCGATTCAACCCAATACCAGTATACACGAAGAGGGTATGCCAAAAATCGCATTCAAAGGAGATGGGACTATCGTTGCTATTTATGAAACTTCTGTTCCCTCCTCTACGAGTAAATGGGGTTTAAGTGATATTCAATATACGATGTCTTTTGATAGGGGAAAGAGTTGGACTGAACGAAAATCAATCCAAGCGGATGTGCCATTGTTGGGTTCCCGTTCTTTTGCGGACATTATCCGTCTCGACGATGGAGAAATTGCGGTTTCGTGGCTTGATACTGACCCTATAAATCCAGCACTGGGACGACCCGTTAAATTTGCGAGAACACATACAAAAGAAGGTTTTGGAAGAGCCGTTTTGGTAGATTCAGCAGCCTGCCAATGTTGTCGTACCGCTATGAGTACCAATGGGCAAGGACAGGTCAATGTTGTATTTCGTGATCTTTTGCCCGGATCCATTCGCGATATTTCAATAAGTGTTTCTCCAGATAATGGATTCAATTTTAGCAAACCTATTCCTTTTAGTAATGACCATTGGGTCGTGGACGGTTGTCCTCATAATGGTCCCTCCGTTGTATTTGTTGGTGCTACAAAATATGTGTCTTGGTATACAGGGGCGAAGCGAAGTGGAGTATATTATGCAGAATTGGATGCGAACAATAAAACAGTTGTGAAGCGTGAGTTAAGTAGCGAAGCTCGATTTATACAACTAGAGCTGATGCCCACTGGAGATCGAATTGCCACATTCGATGTTGCTTATGAAAAAGGAGGGGCAACATTTAAAAAAATTATGGTGAATCGAATTAATGACAAAGGATTTTTTGAAAAAGAAATTTCATTACCGCTATCACATGCTTCGTATCCAGTTATTACAGCATTGGGAAAAGATCAAATTGTCGTTGCCTGGGCAGATGATAATAAGATTTATTATAGACTTGAAACCATCGAGACCATCAATATTGCTGTTCATAAAGAAGATGCAGCACCGTCAACTACAGAAAAGATGCCCTTACCGGAAGCGATGCCATCCGCTAAGGATCCAGTATGCGGTATGATGGTAAGTGCAGGTTCCGAACCAGAGCAAATTGTTAATCATGGCGATACCATCAGGTTTTGTAGCGCTGCATGCAAAAGAGCATTCTTAAGTAAAGCCGATTAGTATATCCACTGTAAAAAACTACTGAAAAGCAACTATGGGTAGTCCAGTCTAGTTGCTTTTCTTTTATATCCTATTGCCAGAGCTTGTCGATGTCTTTCTTCAAAATCTGCTCTTTCATCTCTTCTTCAAAATTTCCAAATTGATCCCTGGTGACAGATTTGCTGATATGGCCAGCCTCCAGCACCAAGATTTCATCGCAGGTATCTTTTAATGTGGAAAAGATATGGGATGAAATTAAGATGGTCTTGCCCATCGCTTTTAAACGTAGCATAATCTCCGTGAGAATGATGCTGCTTTGTAGATCAATGCCATTAAAAGGTTCGTCAAGGATATAATAGTTATTGTCCTGTAGCAATGTTGCCGTCAGCGCAAGTTTTTTTTTCATTCCTGTCGAATAAGAGCTAGCATATTCTTTTAAGGGCAACTCAAAAATATTCCTTTCGCTGAGGTTTTTAATCTGTTTACCACGTGCATCTGTCAGCAGATAAATATACTCTTCACCCGTGAGCTTAGAAAGGAAATACGGATCTGAAGTCAGGTAACCTAAATTGTTTTTCAGTGGCTCTAAATCAGATTTTATACTTCCTATAGCAGTTTCCAGTCCAGCAATACAACGAAACAGCGTTGTCTTTCCGGCACCATTTTCACCGACAATACCGTATATTTTTCCGCTATCAAAGGTGTAAGTAACCTCGTGGAGTATTTGATGCTGTCCAAAGGACTTGCTAATATTCGTAAGCTCGATCATAAGTGATTTTTTAAATTGTTGATTGCTTTGATATAGTAAAAGGGCAAGAGTGCGAGGATCAAGGGGTAAAAGCTAAAGCACAGTGCCAAAGCAAAACCTTCGGGGAAATTGATCTCCCGTGGGTAAGCAACATATTTTAAGGTGATTGCAAAAGGAAGTAAAAGTAATATTCCGCCCAATACAATACACACATTAAATAACTCCGATGGAAAGATTATAACATACAGAAAAAGAAGGGGCAGTACCAAGAGTAGACATTGTAAAATTCCTCTTTTAAACTTTCGCATCAGAAAGACTGTCGGTGTATAATGGTTATTCCAGAGGTAAAAAATAGGTTCCGGTAATTGATAATAGAAAACACAGGCGAGCGCAATGCAAACCACACAAAATAAAACAAGATTGGAATTGGCTACATAAAAGCCGATTCCGGCCAAGAGATACAATACAAGCAAGAGCAGGTAGCTTCGTCGGAACCCAATGATAAATTCAAAAGGTTTTTTTGCGAAAGGTGTCGGAATAGATTTGCCGAAAGCCTTAAATGTCAAAAATGCAAAGATAATAGCCAAAATAGCTAATAACACTGCATAGCCCCATTGGTTATGGAGGAAAAGAATGATGAAAGACGGCAGCGTTAATAAGCCATTCTCGAATATTCTGATCTTGTGAAAATCTCGCTTACTGTATGTATTTTTGAGAAAGTCATTTCTGTTTTTTTCTGTGAGCAGAAACAGTACCTGAAAATTGCCAAGCAGCAGCGCATAACAGCCAAAAAGGGGATATTGAACCAATGCATAATAAGCAAAATAGGCTAATCCAAACACGATGAAAAAGGCGAGCCAAACAGGCAGTCCTGTAGCCCGAATATGCCGAGAAAGTAAAGTATATTGAAGCTTTAAATAGTTGCTAACCATGATACAATCAAAAGTAAAAAATCGAAGTTAAAACAAGGGACTGTTCCCTTATTTTTATTTCGGCTTTGCAACGATCGATTGCTGGTCGTTTTGACGCTTGAATTTCTTTATTTTACGGCCCTGTGTCTTTTCTGCCAGCTCAGCATATAGGTCAGAGCAAGTAGCAAAACTACGGCATTGGCATACATAATGACTGGAATTCGCAGGATAACATCACTATAGTACAATCCAGCAAGCAGTGCGCCAAGTCCTATTCCGGCTTCAAGGGAGATATACATGGTTGCAACCGCCTTGCCACGATGCTCGGGTAAACTAAGGTCAATCGTCCAGGCGTTCACAGCAGGAGAGAGTATGCCCGTGCCGACGCCATAGATGCTTGCTCCGATCATCATGCCAATAAAACTATTTCCGATGCCAATGGCAACCAGAGCGATCGCAATAATGACTAATCCGACAATAATAACCTTAGGTCTTCCATAACGGTCCGAAACTTTGCCGGATACAAAACGTATCAATACCGATGCAATGGTGAAAGCCAGGAAAAATAGCCCTTTATTTTTGAGTCCAAGGTATTCACTCCAGTCTGGAATTAGGGTTAAAATGACTCCATAAGCGGTGTAAGATAAAAACGTGACGATTCCCGCAGGTAGTGCACGCCATTCAATGATATCTTTACGGTTTATTTTGAGCATGGAAAGATTGAATTTCTCTTTTTTCGCCAGTGTTTCCTTCATGTTAATGACAATAAGGATGGAGAGAAGTGCCATGAAAGAAGAGCAATAAAACATCACATTGATACCAAAGGCCTCGAAAATAGCACTGCCAATTGCTGGGCCGACAGCCGTACCGACGCTAAAGGCCAATCCATGCATTCCGAGCGCCTCACCCCATCGTTTTTGTGGAACCAGATCGGCGACATAAGCAGAAGTTGAGGTAGGTTTAAAACCAGTGGAAAAACCATGTATCAAGCGTAAGAATAGAAAGCCCGCGACTGATGTTAAAATGGGATAAAGAAAACCACAGATGAAACAGACGATGGATCCAATGGCCATGACTGGTACACGTCCCCAGCGATCGGTCAATTTACCACTAAAAGGTCGCGAAATTCCAGCAGTCAATGTAAATAACGCGATGATCAACCCTTTGTATTCCGCTCCGCCCAAACTGCTCAGATAATTGGGAAGTTCGGGGATAATCATATTGAAGCTCGAAGAAAATAGGAGTGAGCTTAAGCAAAGTAAAATAAATTGAAGCGTATAGATGGATTTCTGTTCAGCTGGCATGGCGCTATTTTTAACGTGTGTGAATATTCAAAAAAGGACAATGGATGTTGGCGATTATCCATCCTTCAAGGGAATGGGTCAAATGTACAGTTTTTGGAGCGATTAAGCTGTTCTTTTGGCGGAAAATAATTGAATTCTTTTATGGGATGGAAAATGCGGCGTTGAGGTCTTTCCTGCCTAAAAAAAGGTTATTTTTGTTGAGACCTTTTGTTTAAAACATGCAAGAACATAGAAATCCAGGTGTTTATTTTGAAATTCCGGTATCAGATTTGAATCGCGCAATTGCGTTTTATAGCCAGTTATTCAATTTTACCTTTGAACAAGAAGATTTTGACAATAATCACATGGCTTACTTTCCATTTCAAGAAACCTTATCTGGGATTACTGGCGCCCTCGCGAAAGGCGAAATTTATAAACCTACACGCGAGGGAATACTCCTTTATTTACATGTAGAAAATATATCAACGACGTTAGAAAAGGCCATGAGCTTGGGTGGAAAAGAGCTATATCCCGTCACCTTTCATACCGATCTGGGATTTGCTGTCGCGGAGATTGAAGATTCTGAAGGAAATAGGATCGGGCTACATCAAAAGTTATAAATGGCGAATCAGGACCATATCACCTATTAGGTCAACTGTTGTCGGGCTATTTCGCTGCAGAAGATGGTTGCTGCAACGGCCACGTTGAGTGATTCGGCTTGGCCTATGCGCGGAATAGTGACGGCTTGATCGATCAACGCTATTATTTCATCACTGATGCCATTTCCTTCGTTGCCCATAACAATTAACCCCTCATTAGCCCACATAGTCTGATAAATGGATTGACCATTAAGTAGGGCACCATAAACTTTCAATCCAGTAGCCGGAATAAAATCGGTTAAATCAGTATAGTGGATCTGCAGTCTGGCCAGTGAGCCCATGGTTGCTTGCACTACTTTAGGATTGTATGCGTCTACAGTTCCAATGGAACAGATAATATGTTCGATTCCAAACCACTCCGCCGTGCGGATAATTGTACCCAGATTGCCTGGATCCTGCACATCATCGAGTACAAGGCTAAACTTGTTTTTTAAATTACTTGGTACAATTTTTTGCTGTAAAGGAAGTTTGACCAAAGCGAGGATACCTTGTGGCGATTTCAGTGTACTAATCTTTTGAAATTCAGTATCTGTTAGTTCATGGGATTTTATATTATGCAAGATTTTACCCACTTTTGTGTTTGCGTCGCCCGTGTAGAAAATAGACTCAACCTCATAGCTTGATGAAATAAATTCCATCACGGATTTTATACCCTCAACGATAAACAGGCCGTGTTGTTTTCTATACTTTTTATTTTGTAGAGACGTTATTAGACTGATTTGCGCTTTTGACAACATTTTTATTGATGATTAAGTATCCTCGTTTTATCGGATTTGCAAGTATAACGCTTTTAGTGTTATTTTTTGCATCATGCCGTTCTTCAAAATATCTTGACGATGACCAAGCTCTGGTTACAAAAGTACAGATTTCTGGTGTCACCCCTGCATTGAAAGAATCATCCGAAACGTATATTTCCAATCAAATAAGACCTAATTCAAGGGTAAATCTATTTATTTACAATACATTCAATACTAAAAACGGGCGTTATAAAACCAAGAAAATTCGGAATGTTGGCGAACCACCTCATTTGTTGGATTCGGCAATGGTCGATTTATCCGCCAATCAAATCCGACGCTTTCTATTTTCAAAAGGTTATTTTAAAGCTAAGGTCGAACCAACGATTTCAGTTTCCAAAAAGCGAGCACATATCGATTTTAAAGTGGATGAAGGAGTCCCATATCAAGTTAGAAATATAGATCGAAAATTTGAGGATGAAGATATTAAGGCAATATTTGAACGGGAGGTACTCCCCAAAACTGCTGTAAAATCCAATACCCAGTATGATGCCGCAAAGTTGCTCGATGAGCGGGAGAAACTTTATATTTCGATGCGTAACAATGGATATTACGATTATTTAAGGCAATACATGCGTGCTGGGATTGATTCCACGATCGATGGACCTTTGATCGACCTGAAAATTAATGTCGAAAATCCGTCTGATTCAACGATACATAAAAAGTATCAAATAGACAGTGTTTATATGACGATAAGGAATTATGGAACAATGTCGAAGAAGGAGCCACGTCGTATACTAGATTCTGCAAAACGTCTTTTATTTGTTGATGAAACAAATAGTTTCAGGTGGAAACCTTTGGAACGTTATATGTATCTACGCTCAGGTCAGTACTATTCCTTGCGGGAGGAAAATAAGTCCTATGACCGATTGTATGAGATGAATGGTTTTCGTTCTGTCAAAATGCAGTTTGTCAAAAAAGATTCCAATAAACTCGATGTGCACTATGATTTCGTTCCAAGACCGCGTATGGGAAACCAGATAGAGGGCGAGTATACCTTTAGTTCGGGTATGAGCGGATTTAATATTGGAAATACATTCTCTCAACGTAATATCTTTGGTGGTTCGGAGCAATTGGAAGTGAAATTACGTTATGGTGTATTGTTTGATCCGCGTCTCGCAGGTGGGCTTTCCAGCAAAATATTCAATAACGATTTTCAAGCGGGCGTGAATTTAGTTATTCCTCGTCTGATGGTTCCCTTTCATATTAATCCGGGCGGGAAGTTTGGTTTGCCCAAAACGACCTACTCGATGACATTGCAATTGTTCGATCAAGATAAAACCTATTCAAACCGCTATTTTATCACGTCTCTGAATTACTCATGGTATGAAACAGAAAATAAGTACCATAGTTTTACGCCTATTGTGTTGGAGTATCGGGATGGACGCTTAGATTCCAATTTTCGGAACAAGCTTGTACAGGAAGGCTATCAGCTGTATGTCCGTAGCAACGACCGTCAGTATTTTGGTTTAGGGACACAATATACCTTTATATTGAATGGCAAAAAACTGAATAGCAAGGAGGACTTTCAATATTTCAGAGGGACATTGGACGTGAGTGGAAACGTATTGGATCTTATTAGCTCCTTGGCAAAATTGCCTAAGAATGCCGATGGTGAGAAAAAAATATTCGGTGTGCCCTTTCTTCAATACGCCAAGACAGAATTCGATTATCGTTTATACCGAAATCTCGGTGGAAATAGGCAGTTTGTCTTCCGTTTTAATCCGGGGATAGCGATTCCTTATGGGAATAACTCTAAACTGTTAATTTTTGAAAAGAGCTTTTATAGCGGTGGGATGAATGGCATACGCGCGTGGCAGGCGCGTACCTTGGGGCCAGGTGCCTACAATCGGCAGAGCCTTAGTGAGGATTTGCGTTTAAATCTGCGTAATTTGGATCAGCTGGGGGAGATTAAACTGGAAGCGAATGCCGAATATCGGTTCAGATTACTCAATAACTTCCTGGGAGCAAAGATGAATGGGGCGACATTTGTGGATATGGGAAATGTTTGGCGACTGAAGAAGGATGAAGAGCTGAATCCGGGTGGGGAGTTTAAATTCAATAAATTTCTTGGGCAAGTCGCCATTGGTACCGGCTTCGGACTTCGTTTCGATTCGGACTATTTTGTCATTCGCTTAGATGCCGGGCTTAAACTAAAAGATCCGCAATTCTCAGGTGCTGATCAATGGGTTATCAAGCATTTCTTTGATTCCAAAGAATTTAAGGCCCAATATTACGAAACCCATAGGCCTGACAGATACAATTTTATTCAATACAATTTTGGAATCGGTATGCCGTTCTAATGTCTAACCGTTTCGGCATGATTTACTTTGATCCCATCAGTTGATGGGATATTCAGGCAAACCACGTTGTTAACCAATGAGATTTTTGAGACTTGAAAATATAGATTCAAAAATTTTACTCAAGTCCAAACCTTGCGAATGGTTGAATAAAAAGAAAACTATAGCCAGCGCGATGGCCGTCATAATCACTTTTTTAAACATGTAAGCTATCCCTAACACAATGGCCGGGATAATCAAAAACATCAATCCACTGATGGCAAAAGGAGAGAGTCCGCTATCGCTCTTATAGATATAGAATAAACGTCCCTTGGAAGTTTGTTGATTCTTATGGCTAAAGAAAACAAAGGTTGATGACTCAATTTTCTGATTAGGGACAGCAACACCCTCATGAAATTGTAGTGCTTGTGAGAAACCATTGATTGTAAATAGGTAATTGCCATTAATGGTCTCATTGGTATTTCCCGATGAATCCAATGCCACTACAGCGAGTTTTCCATTTTTGGAAAGGTTTTCTTTTACAATAAAGTTTTGGATATTTTGTTCTTGAGCAGCCGCCCAAAAAGGTATCAGTAACAGAAAAAATATAATCTTTTTCATCTTATTATAAGCGTTTAATTTTAGCCCATTTGTAGCAAGAGATTTAACTTATTTGCTTACATCACGTTCTTCAAGCCAGGACAGATTCATGTTGACGGTGTCGAAACAGATCTTATCGAATGAGCATGCAATTTTAGGGATTTTAATTTTCTTTTGAAAATCTTTAACTATACGAATGTTGAAACGCCTGTAAATAGGTTTGTGAGCCTTTCATTATTCCTCAAAAAGAAGATGAATGTTTTAACCCTATTTGCAATAAAAAGTTGATGGTATAGATAGTCTTTCATCTAGGTTGTAATCTATTTTCATTATTCATGTTTTGGTGCTAATACATATCATCTTCATCAATAAAATTGCAACCACTATTGATCAGTAGCAGGAGATACTCATCGAAACTATCCGCTATGACACGAAACTCATCAGGGGCATGCACGAAAAACGCACGATTTGTCCTTTTTACCTGGAAAAGCTTCTTGGAGTTTCGCTAGAGCTGTTTTTCTTGTACCATGTTTAATCTGTTCAAAATGATTCCAGGTTTCTTTGCCACCATTGTCATAGTATGCTTGAAAACAGATAAATAATTGTCGGCTATTTTCATTTGCATTTCTTCTTGTGAGTGAAGTTAGCCAAACATTATAATCGATTAAAAGTAAATTGCGGTGTATCTCCTTTTAAATCTCAAACATCAGGGAAGCATCGTTTAATTGTTTGCTAAAATAATTAGTATTTTAATTGTTTTTTAACTATCTTTGTATTGTTCATTTACAGAAGTAATACCAAGAAATAAACAATTATGTTGTCCGATCAAACTTTAGTATCCGATATAAAGACAATTATTGCGCAATCCAAAGAAAATGCTGTGCGTGCTGTCGATCATCAACGCACATTGATGTACTGGCACATCGGAAAACGTATTTTTGAGCAGGAGCAGGGAGGCAAAGATAGAGCCGATTATGGGAAATACATCATAAAGTATCTTTCAGCGGAGTTACAGCCTGAGTTTGGTAGTGGTTTTTCATCAAGACAGTTAAATTGGTACCGTCAGTTTTATCGCACATTTCCAATTGTGTCTACACTGTGGACGCAATTGAGTTGGAGCCAATATAAGCTGCTTTTAAGTCTTGGTAACGAGGAACAACGGGAGTTTTATATCGCAGAGACCATAAAGAATAATTGGACAGTTCGGCAGCTTGAGCGACAGATCAACACGAATCTATATGAACGCCTGTTGCTTAGCAACGATAAAGAAAGTGTGTTGGCTGTAGCAAAAAAGGAAAAGATGCCTTCTGACGCGAAGGAGATCATCAAAGATCCGATGGTACTGGAATTTTTGGGTTTGAAACGCGAAAGCGCTTACTATGAGAAAGATCTTGAGGGCGCCATTATTGCCCATCTTCAGGAGTTCTTACTCGAATTAGGAAATGGGTTCTCATTCGTCGCTAGACAAAAACGCATCCATATCGAGGGCGATGAGTTTTTCGTTGACCTGGTCTTTTACAACCGTCTGCTGCAAAGTTTTGTGATCATTGAAATAAAAACCCATAAATTAACGCATCAGGACATCGGTCAATTGCAGATGTACGTGAATTATTATGACCGTATTGAAAAGCTTCCGCATGAACATCCGACAGTTGGCATTTTACTTTGTGCGAGCAAAAACGATGCAGTCGTCAAATTTACCCTTCCGGAAGACCAAAAACAGATTGTCGCCAGTCAATACGAACTTTATCTACCGACAGAGCAGCAGCTGCTGGACGAGGTGAACAAAGAGTTGGATAGTTTTGTAGGTAAAGGTGACGCTGAGTAGATTTTTCAAGCGTCTATACGGCGCCATTTAAAGATATTTTAAATGCATTAAACGAGGTTAATTTATCAGTATTAGGGGATGAAATGACTGTGGTTCCGCTTTTTTCATTTTTATTTTTCTAACATAGATTATTTTGTACATTTGTATCGAATAAAATCGAAATTGAAATGGCAGAAACTGTACAACCAAGAGGTCCAAAGACAACTGATAATAATGCGAACCAAACTCATTACTACAAAACATTGGTAGT
Organism: Sphingobacterium sp. Ag1; assembly: GCF_000988325.1. NCBI lineage: Bacteria > Pseudomonadati > Bacteroidota > Sphingobacteriia > Sphingobacteriales > Sphingobacteriaceae > Sphingobacterium > Sphingobacterium sp. Ag1. Next base: position 63,129 of record NZ_LBGU01000022.1, read on the forward strand.
AGCGATCGCTTTAGGTTTAATAGGTACATTTATCCGTTTTGTACCGGATGTATGTACGGCATTGGGCCAACAAACTTTTTTGTTTTCCGCAATAGCTAACATCTCCATGATCGTAGGTGCACTTATCGCATTCAAAACCGTTTTCGGAATTTTGGGATTTGGAAAAAACCGTGACTAATTAAAAAGTCAAACTAAGATATTTGAAAGCCTCAGTTTTTTTACTGGGGCTTTTTCATGTGATAAAATCTGGGTACACTATCGTCATATAAGTAACAAAAAAAGGCCTCACAATCGTAAGGCCTTCTTTTTGTATGATTATCGCAGACTATGCGAAAAATGACCAAGTAGACCAGGGAATACGTGAAAGAATCAAAATCAAACCGATGATATAGAAAATAACAATCGTTTGGTTTGCTTTTTTTGCATTTTCAATCTTTTTAGCTTTAGAGTAACCGATTGTGATCAATACAATTGCAATGATCATGGTTAAAGGGTGTTCGATGATTTTAAAACGTAATGTCGGATCTTTCATTACGGCGCCAGAGATCATCGATGGATACTTTAAATAAAAGAATAAGATCAATCCCACCAATAATTGAATATGCGATGCAATGAAACCCAATAAAGCAATTTTACGGTTGTACGGTTTGTTGCCTAAATAATTTGATAGGGTGATCACGATCGATATCACCAGGGCTAGCAATAATACAATTGCTATAGTCGAGTGTAAGTGTAACATAAAAGCTCTCTTTAATTGTTTCCTAAGTTAGCAAAGATAAAAATATAATGAATGTATTTATCAAAAATCATTGTTCGAGCAGAAATACCTCCGCTATTGGATTGAATAGGTATATGCGTTTGCTGCTCAATTCCATGCATTTATAGCGTTTTCTTATCTTTTCAATGCGTTGAAATGAACGACCATTTTTTAGTCTAAAGAAATGTCCATCCTCCAGGGATTCTACCGTAAGGGTACTAGTTTTGACGGTATCGTATGATTTTAACGTTCGAAACAGATGAAGGTCCGTGCAGCTCGAAGCCGCAGGATTTTCCATATAACGATGAATAGCATTGCTGATATCGATTGGGAAAATATTCAATTTAAGGAAGGGCTCCATCAGTTCCTTGAAATTATTTTTCCATTCTGTACCATGTGGCTTGACACGATGCTGGTGTTTATTCCACGTTTGTAAGTGTGCAAATTCATGGATTGTCGTAATCAAAAATGAATAGCAATTTAAGTCATGGTTGACAGAGATACGGTGCGGACTTCCTCTAAACGGCGCGCGGTAGTCTCCTAGCTTGGTACTCCTTGAACGAGAGATCTTAAATAAGCAGCGGGTATGATTAATCCAGTTGGATATAATCGGCGCTGCTTCTTCGGGCATGTATTTTTTGAGCGTAGCACTATAATCTTGCATGCCATAAAAATAGGGATTTATTCATGTCAATAGTGCCGAAGGAGAACATTCTTTTGTCAAAAAAAGAATGTTATTGCTAAAAATAATAGCTTTATTTTCCGTTTTCGTTTGGATAATTGATATTATTTTTAGTATTTAGTGCTTGTAAATGTCAAAATTGAGAAAGTCGGTAAGGAGAATTTATGTTTTTTTAAAATAAAACATATTGAAATTGCCTGAGTTTTAGGTAAATTACCTACAGAAAGGTTCATAAATATAGGATCCGATAGAGGAACGGTTTTTCCTCCAAACTGTAAAAATAGACCTGCAAGAATATGCTAGATACCTTACATATTAGAAATTATGCACTCATCAACGAATTGGAAATCCAATTTGATAAAGGTTTGAATATGATTACCGGTGAAACCGGTGCCGGTAAATCTATTATCATGGGCGCATTATCGTTGATCTTAGGAAATAGGGCCGAGGGGAAGCATTTTTTCGACCCAACCAAGAAATGTGTGATTGAAGGGGAATTTAAAATTGGGTCTTATCAACTCCTTCGTTTTTTTGAGGAAAATGATCTTGATTACGCGGACAACAGCATTATTCGAAGAGAAATCTCTCCCGATGGTAAGTCCCGGGCATTTATTAATGATTCACCGGTCACACTCGCTATCCTCAAAGCTTTAGGTGAGCAGTTGATTGATGTACATTCGCAACATGCAACATTGCAGATTAATACAGAAGATTTTCAGTTCCTTGTGGTCGACAGTGTGGCAGGAGCTTTTGTGCTGAAACAAAACTATCGAGAGAGCTTCTTTGCTTATAAGAAGGCAAAAAGAGAACTCGAAGAATTTAAGGAGCTGGTAAAAAAAGCTGCAATAGAACAGGATTATTTTCAGTTTCAATTTGATGAGCTTGACGCCGCCCGATTGGTAGCAGATGAGCAGGGACAACTCGAAGTACAGCAGCGGCAGTTGGAAAATGCAGAAGATATTAAGCGTGCACTAACTGGGGCATCACATCTATTGGAAAACGATGATACGGCAGTTTTAAGCCGTTTAAAAGAGACGATGAGCCAAGTGGAAAGCATCGCTGCATTTCTCCCTGAGGCGGCAGATTTAGCTGCACGATTAAAGAGCACATGGATTGAGCTGAAGGACGTCGCAGCAGAGCTGAGTTCGCTTGAAGAAGATACTCAAATTGATGAAGGTACTTTATTGGAGATCAATGAACGCTTGAGCTTGTTGTATTCCTTGCAAAAAAAACATCATGTGGACTCGGTTGAAGAGCTGATCAAATTACGTGATGATCTGGAATCCAAACTGTTTGCTATAAATTCCTCCGATGAGCAATTGGAGCGACTGGAAAAAGAAGTAGTAGCTAAATTAGCCATTGCACAAACGAAAGGAAAAGAACTCTCTGTAGTCAGAAAGAAAGTACTGGAATTAATCGCAAAGGATGTGCAAGCTACTTTGTCAAATGTGGGGATGCCCAATGCATTGCTGCAAATTAATCTCGAGCCATTGAAGGAAGGGGATATGCGGGAATCGGGAATAGATTCAATACAGTTTTTATTTTCGGCTAATAAAGGACAGGCATTGCAATCCATTCATCGGGTTGCCTCTGGCGGAGAGTTATCCAGGGTGATGTTGGCCATTAAATCCTTGGTTGCTAAAACCTCTGCATTACCGACCATTATTTTTGATGAGATCGATACCGGAATCTCTGGAGAGGTGGCGCTACGTGTAGGGGAGGTGATGGAAAGCCTTGCAGAGAACATGCAGGTCATTGCTATTTCCCATTTACCCCAAATCGCAGCTAAAGGTGCTGCACATTATAAAGTGTATAAGGAAGATAAAGCCAATCGGACAATCTCTAACATTGTTCGATTAGATCAAGAAGGGAGGGTCAAGGAAATTGCTCAGATGCTCAGTGGTACCAATCCAACGGATGCGGCACTTGAACATGCGGAGTTATTGCTGAAAGGATAGCTATCAAATAAAAAAAGGTCTTAGAGATTTTCTAAGACCTTTTTTTATTTAGTTTCCACCGTTATCAGCATCCGTTAATGTTACTTTTACTAACATATTGTCCGGACGGACTGGTTTATTGTCGCTACCCACATAATCAGCATAGAGATATACTTTACCAATTTTATACTCCACGCGATAATTATAAGGGCCGATAGCTGAAGGAATGTTAATGAAATAATTTGGATCATTATCAAATGATACAGCTACTCCTACGTGTCCGTAGTCGAAATATTTTGCATCTAATTCGGGAAAGTCCAATTCATTTGAGAAAGAATATCCGGTTTTGTCAACTCCCCAAGAAGAGGAGACTACCTTCGTATTAAAAGTTACTCCCGGTAAATAGTTTGTAACGTATTCTTTCTTACAAGAAGAAAATGAAACCAAGGCTGCGGTTCCAATTAATGCTGCTAATAAAAGTCTTTTCATATTGTTCGTGTTATTTGTGACAATTTTATTATAGGACGATAAAATAGTGCAAAAGTTTAACGCCAACTTTCTTTACAACAAAAAATGCACCATAAAGGTGCATTTTATCGAAATTATTTTTAAAGACAGCTTAGACCTACTTCTCAGCGGTGTCTTTTGAAGACTTTGGATCTGAGCTAGAAACCTCAATATCTTTGGTTTCCGGATTAATGCTCACAGTCAAAACTGAACCAGTTTGCACATTTCCTTTGAGGATTTCTTCTGCAATCGGATCTTCGAGATATTTCTGGATTGCTCGTTTTAATGGACGTGCACCAAAATTACTGTCGTAACCTTTATCTGCAATGAAATCTTTTGCCTCATCTGTCAAATTGATCGTATAACCCAAATCAGCGATACGTTTGAACAAGGACCTCAACTCAATATCAATGATTTTGAAGATGTTTTCTTTTGTCAATGAGTTGAACACAATCACATCATCAATACGATTCAAAAATTCTGGAGCAAAGGCTCTTTTCAAAGCGGTTTCAATAACTCCACGTGAATGCGCATCAGATTGTTGTGATTTTGCCGCAGTCGTAAAACCAACACCTTGACCAAATTCCTTCAATTGGCGTGCACCAATATTTGAAGTCATAATGATTATGGTATTTCTGAAATCTACTTTACGACCCAAACTATCTGTCAATTGACCTTCGTCCAATACCTGTAACATGAGGTTAAATACATCCGGGTGAGCTTTCTCAATCTCATCCAGTAAAACAACAGCATACGGTTTACGACGTACTTTTTCAGTCAATTGACCACCTTCTTCGTAGCCGACATATCCTGGAGGCGCTCCAACAAGGCGAGATACCGCGAATTTTTCCATGTACTCACTCATGTCAATTTGGATCAGCGCATCTTCTGTATCAAACATAAATCGCGCTAATTCCTTAGCCAATTCTGTTTTACCGACACCAGTAGGACCTAAGAAGATAAACGAACCGATTGGTTTTTTAGGATCCTTCAAACCCGCACGTGTACGTTGTATCGCTTTCACCAATTTACCTACAGCGTCGTCTTGACCAATGATTCTTCCCTTCATCAACTCAGCCATATTCAACAGTTTTTGACTGTCTGTTTGACTAACACGTTGTACCGGAATACCCGTCATCATGGCCACTACTTCAGCAACATTTTCTTCTGAAACAGTATAGCGTTTAGACTTCGTCTCTTCTTCCCAAGCGATTTTTTCTTTCTCGAGCTCCTCGATCAATTTTTTCTCCGTATCACGCAATTTGGCAGCCTCTTCGTATTTTTGACTACGAACGACTTTGTTCTTTTCCAATTTGACCTCTTCAATTTTATTCTCAATGTCAATAATGGACTGCGGTACATGAATATTGTTTAAGTGCACGCGAGAGCCTGCCTCATCTAAAGCATCGATAGCCTTATCGGGTAAGAACCTGTCTGTAATATAACGTGTTGTTAATGACACACAGGCTTCGATTGCTTCAGGAGTGTAAGTCACGTTGTGGTGGTCCTCATATTTCTCCTTGATACGATTTAATATTTCAACCGTCTCGTCATGTGTAGCCGGTTCAATTGTTACACGTTGGAAACGACGGTCCAAAGCACCGTCTTTTTCAATGTATTGACGATATTCGTCCAATGTGGTTGCACCGATACATTGGATTTCTCCTCTTGCCAAGGCTGGTTTGAACATATTGGAAGCATCTAATGACCCTGAAGCGCCACCTGCACCAACGATGGTGTGAATCTCATCGATAAATAAGATGACATCCGCCGATTTCTCCAGTTCATTCATGACCGCTTTCATACGCTCTTCAAATTGACCGCGATATTTCGTTCCGGCAACCAATGAAGCCAGATCCAATGTGACTACACGCTTATTGAATAGTACACGTGAGACCTTCCGTTGGACAATACGAAGCGCAAGTCCCTCCGCAATAGCTGATTTACCAACTCCCGGTTCACCGATTAACAACGGATTGTTCTTCTTGCGTCGGGATAAAATTTGAGATACACGCTCAATTTCTTTTTCGCGACCCACAATAGGATCCAATTTACCCTCTTCGGCAGCTTTGGTCAAATCACGGCCAAAGTTGTCCAACACCGGAGTTTTGGATTTGATATCCGAAACTTTTTTAGGTTGGATATATTGATCATCCTCAGCAAAATCATCATCGCCGGTAGGAGAGCCCGGAGCTTCGTCCTTGATCGTCGTTCTATTTTGCTCAACTTCAGATTTGAAGATGTCGTAAGTCACATTGTATTGTTGTAAAATCTGAGAAGCAATATTATCTTCATCCCGTAAGATAGCCAATAATAGATGCTCCGTTCCGATGATATCCGATTTGAATATTTTAGCTTCCAAATAAGTGATCTTCAAAACTTTTTCAGCCTGTTTTGTTAATGGCATATTGCCAATAGGTGCACGTGAAACCGATGCCCCCTTCACTGCGTCCTCCACAGATTGACGTAGTGCTGCCGTGTCAATGCCTATGTTTTTAAGGATCTTTATCGCCATTCCATCGCCTTCACGAATCAATCCAAGCAATAAATGCTCTGTTCCTATATAATCGTGACGCAATCTTAAAGCTTCCTCTCTACTGTACGATATGACATCCTTTACGCGCGGTGAAAATTTTGCTTCCATTGAATACCTTTCTGTTTTATATTAAGGATATATAAATGTAGTAAATTCTGCATTTCAAACCTTAAAATTATTTTAAATAATGTCATCAACAATTAAGCCATGACCGTTATACGTCCAAAATGTCAGTATAAAAGATTACATTTGTATGTTAATATAACAAGAGTTTTCGAATTTTTTTAAATTTTATGTCAGACGAGAAGATCATTTTTTCGATGGCGGGTGTCAACAAGATCTATCCGCCTCAAAAACAAGTTTTAAAAAATATCTATTTATCTTTTTTCTATGGTGCGAAGATCGGTGTGATCGGTTTGAATGGATCAGGTAAATCTTCCCTATTAAAAATTATCGCTGGATTGGATAAGTCATATCAAGGCGAGGTGGTGTTCTCTCCTGGTTATTCTGTGGGTTATTTAGCACAAGAACCTCAATTGGATCTTGAAAAGACTGTTCTTGAAGTGGTACAGGAAGGTGTTGCCGAAATTACAGCCATCTTACAGGAATACGAAGAAATCAACGAAAAATTTGGCCTGCCGGAGGTTTATGAAAATGCCGATGAGATGGACAAATTGTTGGCAAGACAAGGTGAACTTCAGGATATCATTGATGCCACTAACGCTTGGGAAATTGATTCGAAATTGGAAAGAGCAATGGATGCTTTACGTTGCCCTGAACCGGATGCGAAGATTGTCAATTTGTCAGGTGGTGAGCGCAGACGTGTAGCATTATGTCGCTTATTATTGCAGGAACCAGACGTATTGCTCTTAGATGAGCCGACCAACCACTTGGATGCCGAGTCGATCGATTGGTTAGAACAACACTTAAAACAATATAAAGGAACGGTTATTGCCGTTACCCACGACCGTTATTTCTTGGATAACGTAGCCGGATGGATTCTTGAGTTGGATCGCGGTGAAGGTATTCCCTGGAAAGGAAATTATTCTTCTTGGTTAGATCAAAAAGCAAAACGTCTCGCTCAGGAAGAAAAGCAGGAAACCAAACGTCAAAAAACCCTGGAGCGTGAGCTGGAATGGGTGCGTATGGCACCGAAAGCGCGTCACGCCAAATCGAAAGCACGTTTGCATAACTATGAAAAATTAGCTTCTGAGGAAACGAAAGAGCGCGAAGAAAAATTGGAATTGTTTATTCCGCCGGGACCACGTCTGGGTAATTCTGTCATTGAGGCAACGAATATCTCCAAAGCCTATGGCGATCGCATTTTATTTGAGAACTTAAGCTTCATGTTGCCGCCGGCAGGTATCGTAGGGATCATTGGACCAAATGGTGCGGGTAAAACAACTTTATTCCGCTTGATCACAGGACAGGAAACTCCGGATACAGGTTCTTTCAAAGTCGGAGAAACAGTGAAATTGGGCTATGTGGACCAAATGCACCACGACCTCGATCCGGAGAAATCGGTTTGGGAAAACATTACGGGTGGCAGCGACAATATGATGTTGGGCAACCGCTCGGTAAACTCCAGAGCTTATGTTTCCAAATTTAATTTTAACGGTGCTGATCAACAAAAGAAAGTAGGTGTGCTTTCGGGTGGAGAACGTAACCGTGTTCACCTGGCTATTACGCTTAAAGAGGGATCAAATGTACTCTTGCTCGATGAGCCGACCAATGATATTGATGTAAATACCTTGCGGGCACTGGAAGAAGGCTTGGAGAACTTCGGCGGTTGTGCCGTTGTGATTTCCCACGATAGATGGTTCCTGGATCGTATTTGTACCCATATCCTTGCTTTTGAAGGCGATTCACAGGTTTATTTCTTCGAAGGTAACTATACTGAATATGAAGAGAACCGTAAAAAACGCGTGGGTGATGTAACTCCGCATCGTATTAAATATAAGAAATTAGTTAAATAGCGGAGTGGATTATGGAGAGCGGAAGGCTTTTGGCTGCTATAATAGACCACGCTATTGATGGAATAATAACCATAGACAACAGGGGAAATGTGGAAAGCATTAACCCTGCTGCCTTGGAATTGTTCGGTTATCAGGCTGAAGAGGTAATCGGACACAATATATCCATGTTAATGCCTGAACCTGATCGTGGCAATCACGATGGTTATATACATAATTACCAAACCACAGGCCACAAGAAGATTATCGGAATCGGCCGCGAAGTGATGGGCTTAAAGAAAAATGGAAAAACATTCCCATTTCGTTTGGCAGTCAGTGAAGTATGGCTAAAAGATAAGAATATCTTTACAGGCTTTATTCACGATTTATCGCGTGAGAAAGCCGCCGAAGATATGCTCAAGCAACATGCCGCCGAACTTGAGCATAAAGTCAGTGAACGCACACGGGATCTGATTTCTTTGGTGTCCGAACTTGAAAAGGCGAAGGCAGAGGTTTCTAAATCACTGGAAAAAGAAATTGAGCTCAGTCAGTTAAAATCGCGTTTTGTGTCTATGGCGTCGCATGAGTTCCGCACGCCTCTAAGCTCCGTTCAGCTTTCGGCTTCGCTGATTGAAAAGTATGCCGAGCGACCGGACGATAAAGCTAATATCATTAAACATACCAATAAAATCAAAGGTGCTGTTCAATTGCTGACGAGCATTCTGAATGATTTCCTATCCCTGGAGAAACTGGAAGCTGGTATCGTTGTGATGAATAGGCAATACATCAATCTGGTCGAATTGGCGGAAGAGATTACCGAAGAAATGCAATTGATCTGTAAGAAAAATCAGCATATTGTATATCAACATACGGGAGAAATTGGGCACTTTACCTTAGATCCAAATCTGTTGAAAAATGCTTTGGTCAACTTAATTTCCAATGCAATCAAATATTCAGGAGAAGATACATTGATTGAATTTACCACATGTATTGACGCAGAAGGCTGCTTGATATCAGTAAAGGATAACGGAATTGGTATTCCTGAAGAAGATCAGGTACATTTGTTTGAACCATTTTTTAGAGCACATAATACCGGCAATATCCCCGGGACAGGCTTAGGTCTGAATATCGTAAAACGGTACATCGAACTGATGGAAGGTCAGATGGAATTTGAATCGGAAGTACATAAAGGAACTTCATTCCGGGTTCGCTTCAAGGAGAGCACGGTTGATGAATAAAGGCGAAGCATAACGCGGTCTAAAACTTAAAAGGACAGTATAAATAATTGCAGATGAGAAATAAAAAGACAATTCTAATTATTGAAGATAATATTGATATCCGAGAGGGGACTACCGAAATATTGGAGTTGACAGGGAGGTATGATGTCATTACTGCTGAAAATGGACGTGTTGGAGTCGACCTGGCGACAAGACATATTCCTGATCTGATTCTCTGTGATATCATGATGCCTGAATTAGATGGTTATGGCGTCTTATTTATGTTAAGCAAAATTGAAAGTACGGCTAAAATTCCGTTCATTTTTCTGACCGCCAAAGCGGAACGCGCAGACATGCGCAAAGCGATGGAGATGGGAGCAGATGATTATCTGACCAAACCTTTTGATGATGTTGAATTGATGAATGCAATAGATGTTCGTCTCAAAAGACATGAGCAGCTGGCAGCAGATGTTCCGCGGGAAGATGATTTGAGTTTGAGTGCCGAAGAGCAGGTTTTATTGCTACAAGAGCTCCTGGCCAATTCACGGGTGAAGACCGTGAAGAAAAAACAGTCTATTTATGAAAAAGACGATTCGCCAACATACGTCTATTTCGTGAAATCGGGTCAGGTACGTAGCTTTAAATCGTATAAAGATGGACGCGAGCTGTCTACGGGTATTTTTATTGCAGGAAATTACTTTGGCTATGCCTCGATCTTGTTGAATGATAATTATGAAGACTACGCCGAAGCAGTTGAGCCAAGTGAAATTGTCTTGATACCAAAAGACAGTTTTCTGGAGCTGTTATGGAAAAAGCCTGCAATAGCCAGTAAATTTATTAAACTTCTTTCTGTCGATTTGCGGGAAAAGGAAGAGCAATTGCTTGGCTTTGCCTATCATTCTGTCCGTAAGCGGGTCGCCAATGCTTTGATTAGCGTTGCTGAAAAAAGTGGAATCAATATAAACGAGGTCAATGCATGTACAATTGATGTGACACGGGATGGCCTAGCTTCAATTGCAGGGACAGCCAATGAAACTGTTTCCCGTATGCTCTCCGACTTTAAAGAAGAAAAACTGATTTCAAAAGAAAAAGGTAAAATATACATCAATTCGATCAAGAATCTCCGTGACGTGAAGCAGTAGCGATCAGAAGTGAGTATTTAAAAACGATAGCTAAAAAAAGGCATGTGCAGTAGAACTGAACATGCCTTTTTTTATGAACGTGTATATTTATTTGAATCCCACTATTAAAGTGCCGATGTGTTAGCAATACACAGTTTAAAGAAATTGTTTGGTCTCATCGGTTCCAATGAACGCGTTGCACACGGTTATTGGCCAAAAAAGAACGTTCGGTTGATTTTTACAGCTGTTGGTATTTGCGAAATCATGCAAGTTTTTGTGAATTGTGATAAATATCATTTTAAGGTGTGGTGCTACATCATCTTTTTGCCCATACGCATGATTTACTTTTGTTCTTAGGATAAACCTTAATGGTTGATTGTAGAATCAGAATGAAAGTAGTAGTATATAATGTAAGGTCATTTGAAAAGGAGTTTTGGGCATTGGCAAATGCCAAACAACATGATTTGACTTTGATTTCAAATGGATTAAATGCGGAGACACAGAATTACGCGCGTGGAAAAGATGCGGTAGTTATTTCCGTAAGCGATATTTTGGACGAGAATATGCTACTTAATTTAAAAGGGTTGGGAATCAATAAAATTATGACCCGGAGTAAAGATACTGCTCATATCGATTTGGTGAAAGCCGGAGATTTAAATATTCAGATTGCCAATGCACCGTTCGAAGACCAGAGTCCCAAAGGACTGGCCGAGCAGACCGTACGGAATCTCAACTTATGGGGAATAGAAAAATGTGTTGGTAAAGCCTGTTGTTGTATAAGCGACTGCGCTAAAAAAATAAAATAAAAATGGTTACATCGCAGGTTAAAATGGAAGAATTGGTACAAAAATATAATGTTGCCGCACCGCGCTATACAAGTTACCCAACCGTTCCCTTTTGGGATAATGACGCATTTTCCAGGGTAGCTTGGACCGATCAAGTCTTTCGTACCTTTGGGCAATCGAAAGAGAAAGGAATTAGCCTGTATATCCATCTTCCTTTTTGTGAAAGCCTCTGTACGTATTGTGGCTGCAATACGCGCATTACAAAGAACCATCGTGTTGAAGAACCCTATATTGTGTCCCTTTTGAAGGAATGGGAAATGTATGTCGCTTTATTTAAAGGAGAAAGACCGTTATTGGCAGAAATACATTTGGGTGGTGGCACGCCTACCTTTTTCCATCCAGATAATTTGAAGGTACTCATTGAGGGGATCCTTAAACATGCAGACCTGGCCCCTGATCGTTCGTTCTCTTTTGAAGCTCACCCCGCCAACACAACGATCGCGCATTTACAAACCTTATTTGATTTGGGATTTCGGCGCCTGAGCCTGGGAATACAGGATTTTGATCCACTTGTACAGTTTGTGATCAACCGGCATCAAACATCGGCGGAAGTGGAAGAGGTTATGCTGAATGCGCGGAAAATCGGATTTGAGTCCATTAATTTTGACCTGATTTACGGATTGCCTAAGCAGACGCTTGCGACCGTTGCCGATACCATTCAAAAGTCGATGCTGCTCGCTCCAGACCGGATCTCTTTTTATAGCTATGCCCACGTGCCATGGATAAAACCTGGTCAACGACATTATACCGAAGCAGATCTACCGAATGGTGCGGCCAAACTTGCCCTGTATAATCTTGGGAAAAAAATGATTTTAGCCCATGGCTATGAAGATGTCGGTATGGATCATTTTGCGAAAAGAGAGGATGAGTTATTTGTGGCTTTTCAACAAGAGCGATTACATCGCAATTTTATGGGGTATGCTGATCGGTTTAACCCCCTGTTAATCGGTATTGGCGTCTCTTCGATCAGTGATGCCTGGGGGGCTTTTGCCCAAAATGTGAAGACCGTCGAAGAATACCATAAACTTATTGATGCAGGGGTACTGCCAGTTGTAAAAGGACATATACTCAATGAGGAGGATCTTCTCGTAAGACGTTATATCCTGGATATGATGTGTAAAGGTAAGGTGCAGTTGCAGACGGGGTCGTTGTTGAATGAACAGATTATTGAAGAATTGTCCGAACTCGTTGCAGATGGTTTAGTCTCCATAACGGGCGACCTTATTCAATGTACTGCCGTTGGGCGCTCTTTTTTGAGAAATATCTGTATGGCCTTTGATCAGCGATTATTGCGTTCAAGGACGCAAAATCAATTATTTAGTCAGGCAATTTAGAACGAAGGTATGGCAGAGCTAAGGGATGAAATACAACTTGCAGAAAAATGTTTCCATTGCGGCGATAAAATTGAGGAAACGGGCTACCAGCTCGATCATCACGATTTTTGCTGTCTGGGATGCCAGACCGTTTACCAAGTACTGAACGATAGTGGTATGCAGCAATACTACCGGTATAATCAGCATCCCGGTAAATCGAATAAATCCAAGCAAGAAGATTTTTCTTATCTGGATGAACCACAAATCGCTGATAAATTAGTGGATTATAAAGATGATAAGATGACTATCATCACCTTTTATATTCCGGCTATTCACTGTAGCTCCTGCATCTGGTTGCTGGAAAATTTATATAAACTCAATCCCCATGTACTACAGTCCCGCGTGGACTTTATGAAGAAACAGGCGAGCATTACATTCAATCACAATGAGCTGCCATTGAAAGATTTGGTTTATCTTTTGGTCAATATCGGCTATGATCCTAAAATCACCTTGCAAGATGTTGTGAAGGAAGGGAATCGAAATAATCTGAATCCATTGGTCGCAAAAATTGCTGTTGCCGGTTTCTGTTTTGGAAATGCTATGCTATTCAGTTTTCCAGATTATTTTGGAATGGGGAGTTTTGAAAAGGAATATGCCAATTTTTTTGGGTATATAAACCTTGCCTTCGGTCTGCCCGTTTTATTGTATTGTGCATCGGATTATTTCAAATCGGCCTATTGGAGTCTGAAACAAAAGCGTTTGAATCTGGATGTGCCATTGGCCCTGGGAATCCTTGTGTTATTTTTACGTTCGGCGTTTGAGGTGCTCACACAGACAGGAGCTGGTTTTACGGATACACTCTGTAGTCTTGTGTTCTTTATATTGATCGGAAAATGGGTACAACAACGTACCTATTATCATATCTCTTTTGAACGGGATTACCGGAGTTATTTTCCCGTGGCTGTAACAGTACTGACCGAATCAGGGGATAAACCTGTACAATTGGCCGACGTGCATATCGGTGACCGTATCTTGGTTCGGAACAATGAAATTATACCTGCCGATGCTATGCTTTTAAAAGGTGATGCTGCGATAGATTTTAGCTTTGTAACGGGAGAATCAAGTCCGGTCAGTAAGACCTTGGGCGAAATTATCTATGCCGGCGGACGCCAGACGGGGGAAGCGATAGAACTTGAAGTGGTCAAACCGATTTCCCAGTCCTATTTGACCAAATTATGGAATAATGAGAATTATAAAGATTATGACAAGCATTTTCAGACTTTTGTCAACTTTATAAGTAAATATTTTACTGTTGTTTTATTGGCTATTGCACTATTGGCTGCCTTATTTTGGGCCGTTGATGGGAGTGCAAGCAGGGCTTGGGGAGCTTTTACGGCGGTATTGATTATTGCATGCCCATGTGCGTTAGCGTTGAGCTCTCCATTTACCCTTTCTGCAGCATTAAGTATTTTTGATCGAAACAAGTTTTATGTGAAAAATACAGCTGCGATTGAGCAGATGGCGACGATTGATACGCTGGTATTCGATAAAACTGGCACAATATCGTCGCCTAAAGCAACCTCAATTTATTTTGAAGGTAGCCTTTCAGCAGTTGACAAAAAGCTACTGAATGCGGTATGTAGAAACTCTAGCCATCCGTTGAGCCGCGAGATTGTCAAGTGGCTGAATGTCTCTGCTGCTATTTCGATACAGGATTTTAAGGAATTTCCGGGTAAGGGGATGCAGGCTAATGTAATTGGCAAGGAAATTAAAATCGGTAGTGCTAACTTTTTGAATATTGGCAACATAAAAACGGATGGATCTGTGGTTTTTATTCGCATAGGTGAGGAGTTAAAAGGGTATTTTACCATGGAGCAATCCTGGCGGGATGGCCTTTCGGCTTTGATTGAAGATTTTAAAGTCGAATACGACCTTCATTTAATCTCAGGGGATAACGATAGACGTCTGGATGCGCTACAGCTAATTTTTCCATCAAATGCAAATTTGCTTTTCAATCAATCACCCATCGAAAAACTGGAAACGATCCAAAGCTTTCAAACAGCAGGAAAGCATGTTTGCATGATCGGTGACGGCCTTAATGATGCCGGAGCATTGCGTAAAGCAGATTTGGGCATCGCCGTGAGTGATGATATCAATAACTTCTCCCCCGGTTGCGATGCGATACTGGATGGGGAGTCGTTTTCAAAAATGCCGGATTTCTTTGCTTTTAGTAAAGATGCGGTAAAAGTAATACATATGAGCTTTGGAATATCTCTTTTATATAATGTAATTGGATTGAGCTTTGCCGTGCAGGGTATTATGTCGCCATTATTTGCAGCGATTCTAATGCCAATCAGTACGGTAACGATCATCTCCTTTACAAGTCTCATGACGAGATGGTATGCCAAACGCCGTAAACTCTAATTGTTATGGAAATAATGTATATTTTGATCGGTTGTAGCGTTTTGTTGGCGTTGATTTTTCTATGTGCTTTTTTCTGGGCAAATAAAAGCGGTCAGCACAATGATACCTATACACCTTCTATACGGATTCTGTTTGATGATGAAACGACAGAAGGGGAAAATAAATAACACAACGTAACTAAAACGTTATCGTAATTAAATCAATTACTTTTTTTTGTATTTAAGGTTATTATCAATAAAATTGGGGTAAATACCAATTTGAAATAAAAAACACATGCATAATAATCCATTTTCATTAAAAGATAAAGTAGTTGTCATTACGGGTGGTACCGGGATTTTGGGCGAGGCCTTTGTTGAGGCTTTGGCCGAGGCCGAAGCCAAAGTCGCGATCCTCGGGCGTAATGGACAAATCGGGGCCGAACGTGTTCAGCAGGTCGAGTCTGTTGGCGGCGAAGCGATATTTGTTGAAGTTGACATCATGGACGAACAGGATGTCACTCGGGCGAAAGATGAAGTTTTGCAAAAATGGGGTAGGATAGACGCTTTAGTAAACGCCGTTGGAGGCAACATTCCTGGAGCAACGATTGGTGCTGATCAAGATTTATTTGCGAGCAATATTCAGGATACCATTAAAGCAATTGAGCTTAATCTGTATGGTACAATGATTCCTACGCATATTATCGGTCGCGTGATTGCTGAAAGCGGAAAGGGGGTTATCATTAATATTTCTTCCCTCACAGCCAGTCGTCCTTTTACACGTGTTTTGGGCTATACTGTGGCAAAACATGGGATCGATGGCTATACAAAATGGATGGCTACCGAACTCGCTCAGCGTTATGGCGATCAAGTCCGGGTCAATGCAATCGCTCCTGGCGTATTCTTAACCAAACAGAACAAAAACCTATTGGTTAATCCAGATGGTACTTATAGCGACCGAACCAAACGTATTCTTCATGGAACCCCCTATAACCGTTTAGGCGACCCGCGTGAGTTAAAAGGAACTTTAATCTATCTGCTGAGCGATGCATCGGCATTTGTGACGGGAGAGACTGTCTTTGTGGACGGTGGTTTTAATGCATGGTGCGGCGTTTAAATTAAACTTTAAGATGAAAAAATTAGAACAAACCTGGCGTTGGTATGGACCCAATGACCCAGTATCTTTGCAGGATATCAAACAGGCGGGAGCTACCGGTATTGTTACAGCATTACATCATATTCCTCATGGTGAGGTATGGCCACTGGCCGATATTCAAGAAAGAAAACGCATTATAGAAGAGGCTGGTCTAACCTGGTCAGTGGTGGAAAGTGTGACTGTACACGAGGAGATTAAGACAAAAGGTGCTAAAGTAGATGAATACCTCCAAAAATATCAAGAGACATTAACCAATCTCGCCCAATGTGGTATTAAAACAATCTGTTATAATTTTATGCCGGTGCTAGACTGGACACGTACACAATTGGACTTAACGATGTCGGATGGTTCAAAAGCACTGTATTTTGACTGGATTGATCTGGCCCTCTTTGATATCTTTATATTAAAACGTGACGGAGCCAGGGCAGCATATCCAGTGGATGTTGTAAAACGTGCAACTTTGCGATTTGATGAAATTACCGAACAGCAAAGAGAAGAATTGGCAAATGTTGTCTTAATGGGAATCCCCGGGGAGAAGAATGTGGAATTGGAGGCCTTAAAAGCGAGTATTGATACCTATAAGCATATTGGAAAAGACGGTTTACGCGAGAATTTGGTTTATTTTCTTCAGGGAATTTCGGCAACCTGTGAGGAGTATGGTATATGTATGACCATTCACCCAGATGATCCCCCGTACCCTATCTTAGGTTTACCCCGCATTGCCAGCAATGGTGAGGATTTTGACTATTTTCTGAATGCAGTTCCACAACGATTCAATGGCGTTTGTTTTTGTACGGGGTCTTTGGGGGCTAGTCAGACAAACGATCTGCCTGCTATCTTAGAAAACATTAAAGGGCGTGTAAACTTCGTTCACTTACGAAATGTGAAGAAAGATGCGATAGGAAGTTTTTATGAGGCAGACCATTTGGATGGTGATGTCAATATGTATAAAATCATGAAAATCCTGATTGCTGAAAATCAATTGAGATCTACAGCTATTCCATTCAGACCAGATCATGGTCATCAGATGCTGGATGATCTGAATAAAGTAACAAATCCAGGGTATTCTGCTATTGGAAGATTGAGAGGGCTTGCAGAATTACGGGGCCTGGAGTATGGTATTGTTGGTGAATAATGCTAATAATTCAGGCGAAGATTGGATATTATGACTTGTAATGTAGGTCTAGCATAAAGACAGTCGGGAAATAAGAAAGCTAACATCTTATTTCCGACTGTTTTTGTTCTACGAGACTATAATCGAAAGAATTATAAAGATGATTTGCGAATGATAAGCTGTGTTGGAAGCTCAATCGTTTCAAATTCATGTATAGGTCTTGTTTGGTTAATAGTAGCGATTAATTTATTTGTTGCCAGTTCCCCAATTTCTGTTGCTGGTTGTACAACGGTGGATAGGGCTGGATTTAACGAAGCTGCTATTTGTGTGTTTGAAAAACCAATAACGGCGACCTCTGAAGGGACTTGAATCTGAAGTTCAGCCAAAATACCCAATGTTCGGGTTGTAATAACATCTGTGGCACCGAAAATAGCATCTATATTTTTATGCTCAAGATATTCTTTGAGCAAAATCTCTCTT
Source organism: Sphingobacterium sp. Ag1 (assembly GCF_000988325.1). Classification (NCBI taxonomy): domain Bacteria; kingdom Pseudomonadati; phylum Bacteroidota; class Sphingobacteriia; order Sphingobacteriales; family Sphingobacteriaceae; genus Sphingobacterium; species Sphingobacterium sp. Ag1. Next base: position 81,145 of record NZ_LBGU01000022.1, read on the forward strand.
ATTGTTTGGTCGATATCCGCGGTATTATTAAAGCTACATTCGATGTAATGCCGATTATCAAAAGGAATACCCGCATCTGATAAAGCAGATTTAAAGCCATTTAATCGTTCGGCTGCCACCCCTAAGTTCTTTCCCGTGATATGCAGAATATTCTTTTTGCCCTGTTCGATGAGATGTTTTGTGGCATTATATGCACCTTGGAAATTATTGACCCCGACCTTGAATGTATCAAGCTGATGATTGATGCGATCAAAAATAACCACAGGTATCTGCGACTTTATCAGTGCTTTTAATTCTTCAATATTTGAATCAGAAGAGACTGGAGATATCATTAGGCCGTCAATGCCGCGCATGCGTAAAACATCAATACAATTTTTTTCAATCCGTTCGTCTTCCCGGCTTTGCATGAAAATAACGTCATAGACGGTCTGCTGAGAGGCGATCTGAATTCCATCGAGGATTTGTGAAACGAATGTATTGCTAATGTTGGATACAATAACCCCTATTGTATTGGATTTTCCTATTTTTAAGCTCCGTGCCAATTTATTGGGATGGAAATTATGCTTTTTGGCATATTCCTGAACCATCTTTTTAGTTGCTTCACTTATTTCGTAGCTGTCTGATAATGCTTTGGAAACCGTCGAAACAGAAATATTGAGTGCCAACGCTATATCTTTCAGGGTAGTTCTGCTCATCGCTCTGGTGGTTATTTTAAGAAGATAAATCTACATAAAAAAATAGATAAATAGGTTTTTTATCTTGATAAGTGAACCAATGCTGTTATTATTTGGCTTTTCATATTGATATTTTGCTTGTTTCATCGGCAGTTTTGACAAAAGGGGAGGCCTGTTGTTACGTCGCTTAGGTTCAAATTGTATACGGGTTTATAATTAACACCATTATGGCACCGTTTTAACAGGGGGTTAATAGGGGTATAACCCCTATTAACCCCCTGTTAACCCCCTGTTATACCCCTGTAATACCCCTATCAATTACTAACAAAAGTTGAACGGAATTGGTAATAGATCCGGTGCGAAGCCTGTACCGAAGCCCGGTTCCCGGTATGTACGCAGCACGCCGCGGTCCCCGGCAATGTCCAGGTTAGATCCCGGTTCCCTGCCTATTCTGCCCCGGAACCAGCCATCCCAGCCTCCCGACCACCTGTTTTACAAAAAGAATCTTGCACCGTTACAGGCAGTTAAGGGAAAAATGAAATAAATAAGAACAAAAGGCTTGGAAGTTTGTTAACAAACTCCCTATCTTTGCACCACTCCGCAAGGGAGGGACGGTTACTTCGCAGGAAGAAACCATGAAAAAAGAAGGGTTTAAGGGAGTTTGGCAGGATTTAAAATCCCGCTGGGTTTATTTTAAACGCGGAAATC
>NZ_LBGU01000020.1:0-78736 GCF_000988325.1 Sphingobacterium sp. Ag1
ACATAGTGATCCAATGCCAAGTCTGCGGTTGAAAGGCTAACGTTTGCTTTCTCTGATTTCGAACCTGGTCCTTCAGCTGCCATAGCAAATGTGGATACTGCGATTAAAGCTGCTGCTGCGAATGTTTTTACTAAAGTTTTCATAATGTCTTTTTTATAGTGTTAGTATTCTTGTTCTCATTTGTTGATTCAAAACTAAAACACAATAGGCCCCTAGCCTAGAGGCTTTAGACCAACGATCAAGAAAACTCGGTGAGTGGCAGGAATGGGGAGGTAAAAATAAATCCGCATGACTTGTAATAATTTAAAGACATAGGGCCGGTAGATCTACCTGCCCTATTTCTTTAAATTACCGGATAACCTACGTTATACGAATTGTTGTTGGCATTAATTTGAATTGTCTGAAATGACAGAAGCCGGTCAGCCTTACCAAAGTTGTCGATCGATGGTGCTACAAATGTAGATAGTATTAGTTTTACAAAATCGCCGTCCGGAACAGCTGTAAGCACTGCCGTATCTTCATTGAAATGAGCCCTAGTTGTTGCACCAGTAAAATTCGAATTGATCGGCTTTCCTGCATCGATGTTAAATACACTTCGCAATTTAAACTTATAGTATACATCATCAATTGCTCCCGAACCCATTCCTTCTGATGCAGGCATAATTATAAAATCAACAATCGCTAATGTCGCGCCAATTGTGATCATTCCTGATGTTTTAGCTAATAACATGATATGAATTATTCCGTTCGAAGTCCTCTCTTCCTGTTTAGCCATCAAACTTTTGATTCGGGCAATATTTATGCGGGCTATCACGTGGCCATCTGACGATAGATAGCTTGAGCTCAATAACTCCTGTCTTTTCCGTTGAAATGAAATGCGACTTTGAGTAGAACTCACCACCGTTCGAGCTCTTGCATACATATCAGCAGTAATTGAATTCCCTTCATAAAATTTAATCCGCGATTGGGGCTCGACCAGAGAATAGGAATTAGAGTTGTTGTTACGGATACTTACATTCCCTAAATATTCAGCATCTGTGGTAAAATTTCCGTCAAACTTGATATCGGAAAACTCCACATCTATCTTCTGATCTTCGTGCGCTTGGAAGTTGTTACTATCAATAGCCAACCCCATGTAATTTGTTGCCGCTCCGAATTTAAAGTACAAATGGGCTTTGTAGGTTTTAATCTCAGGTTGATTATTACCCTCGAAATAATTTCCAGAAATTTTTCCGCCAGCTATTGGTCCAGAATACAAAAAAACTCCACCACTTTCAAATACGTTATCTACAATCCTAGCAACATTTACTGTAGGTTTTCCGTCGATATTTTTAAACCAGATTCCGGATATACAGCCTTCACACATATTATCTTTAAAAGTAAAGTTAAAGCATCGATCAGCATCAACTATCCGTTCAACCTGTTCAAATATATTACCCGTAATCGTAACAGATTGTAAATACCCGTTTTTATAAGCGTCTGTGTCATTGGGTCTCTTTTCTTTATAAGATTTGATAACATGTTTAACCCTAAAAAAAGAACACTTGGTTATAAATACATTATAAATCCGATCCCCATCTACAAATGTACCGGATAAAGGTGTCCCATCTATTATGTTTCCGATATCCGCGCCAGCATTTCTTACAACCAAATTATCGATAAAAACCTTTCCTGTGTACAAATTCCCTGTTGAACCGGGATTTAATAACGAAGACTGTGATGTTATCCAGCCGTCATTGACATTATTCGTTAAATGCACCGATCCGCCTTTGCCACTAATCCGATGCGAAGGATATCTTTGTAATGTTGCATCTGGCAGCCCCAAATAGGAATCTGCGAGTAATTGGCAAGTAATTTCTACACTCCTAAAACCTGAATTAAAAATTTGCTGTATAAAAGGGGTGGCATCGGTATCTAATCCGGCTTTTGCACCAAAGTAAAGCGGGTTAACTGCTTCTAGAAATCTATGTTCTAACTTAATTCCTGCAGTAGCAATGATGCTTCCGCCGTCGTCTGAACCCGTTGTATCTGACAAACTGTATACAATAGGACCAGGCGTATCACCTGCTTGATAATAGCCCAGAAGTTCTACACCTGAATAGGTTCCATTTGTTAATGCTGTAATTTCGGCTGCAGATAATGCTCGCATATCTGCCATCGTGTTTTTGATAAGAAATTGATTTGCCATAATGTTGTTGTTTTTAATTCTTACAAACTTAGACCTCATTCAAGTGCTATTTGAGTGAAAAGTATCCAATGTAAGCGGTAGAATACAACTACCGAAAAGTTGTGCGGATGGGCGACCATAAAACACAAAAAAGCCACGTCTCCCGATATGGCTTTACAACATATATATATTTATTTGAAATCGCTCTTATTTATATGAATTGATCGATTTTGATACTTTCCAGTCATTGCCTACACGCTCCAAAGTAACTAGATCTGTTTTGTTGAAGTTTTCAAATTTCAAAGTGACTTTAGCCACCATATAATCTGCTGATTCTTCTAAGATGTCTGTGCTTACTTTACAGTTCAGCTTTTCTCCTTTTTGCTTTTTCAAGGATTTAACAACTTCGCTACGGCTGTTACTTTGTGCATCGGTAGCTTGGATCTTTTGATTGAAATCATCAGCGAATAACTGCTCTACTCCTACTGATTCACCCTCCGTGGTTACCGCAACATAGTGATTGAGTGTCAAGTCTGCTGTAGAAAGGTTAACGTTTGTTTTTGTTGCTTTTGCGCCAGGTCCTTCTGCTGCCATAGCGAAAGTAGATGCGGCGATTAAAGCTGCTGCTGCGAATGTTTTTACTAGCGTTTTCATAATGTCTTTATTTTATAGTGTTAGTTTTTAGTGCTTATTTGTTGACTCAAAACTACAACACAATAAGCTCCTAGCCTATCCGCTTTAGACCAACGATCGGGAAAACTCGGTGAATGGCGGGAATGGCGAGGTGAAAATAAAAGTAATAAGGCCATAATTGCGATACGACCTTATTCCCTTCAGGCTAACTAGCTTGTTGACCGCTATTTCGATCTGCTTGCAACTTAGCATTTAATATTGTTTTTAAATCGTTAGCCAAAGCAATCACAGAATTGAGGTCTGTAGCAGCCGATAATATACTATTTGGTACAGCAGAAGACTCTTTCACAGAGCCGTAAATTGACGTCTCTGCTTTCGGCCGTTCCATAATCCAATCGGTTCCTTTAACATTTGAAGTGCCATTAGTTATTCTTACCCAATCGCTATTCACCGGATTAATAGCTATAACTTTATCTCCAATTAGCCAGGATCGGGATGAAGTAGTTGGCACATCTGCTAATCTACAAGCAATATTGTTTATGTTAATCGGATAGAGTACTAGACCAGAGCCCTGATTGTTAATTGCAATTTCACGTTTATCGATAAAAACATTATCATAAATATAGCTATCAGCTAGCTGTTCAGCACCTAAAGTAATGTTGCTTGACGTGCTTTTATTCTTGATTATATTATCATTAATCTTCAGATCCTTCGTATTCTTAAAGATATATATTGGCGCCCCTAAACTCGTTTCCAGACTATTACCCTGAATATCAAAATTGCTTTCAAAATTTCCATTTTGTTGAAAAATACAAAAGTTAACGGAGGTGATTTGGTTATTTGAAATCTTTATATTTTTGCATGGAAGCTCTTGATTCATCGAGTTTTTAAGCAGATAAATACCTCTTAGATGATTGCTGATAATATTGTCTGCGATATTTACGTTTTGCATTACAATATCTGAGTATATACCAAAACTCGTTCCCTCTTTAGCATCTATAACGTTATTAGCAATATTGCAATTAATAACTCGGCCAAGATCGATATCTGCTCTTCCACATTCACAATCTGATATCGTATTTGTTATAATATCCAAATTCCGGGTTTTGGTAAAAGGACCATGAGAGCCAATAGCAGCACCGTAGCCTGCATTTCCTTTTCTTAAACCTCTTATAGTGTTTCCTGTAATATTTATCGTATCACAATCTATTACTAAGGTGTCTGTTCCATCATTAGGCGAAAAAGAAGTAATCCAAAAGCCTCCCACTCCACCTTCAAGAACATTTCCTGTACAGGTAACATTTTTGGCAGCCATTATTTTAACACTATACTCAAATCCCGTAGAATATTCGGTTTTGTTTTGCATACGGAATACATTATTTGATAGCACATGGTTTTCTCCACCCTTAGCCGAAAGTCCCGTATTAATGGCGTAGTAAATATGATGACGTTCTACTGTCTCATCAAAATAATTTTCTGTTGTTAAAGTCTCATAGCTTTCCTGAAAAACAATACCATAACCTCCAGCATTGACTGTTGGTACATAAATCATATTATAAAAGGAATTGAGTGTAAACGTCCAACGTCTATTTTTATAATTTAGCAATATCCCACCTGTCCATCCATCCATTCGAATCCCCTCTACCCTTCCGTTAGACGCAACATCTCCTATGGCAATGGCATAACCAACCCTCGTCGAATTCATATTACCAAAAATAGTACCTTGTCCCACAATTACAACACCTGTTGTTGCATTGGCCACTTCAATTCCATTTCCATTAGCCAAACTCGTTTTTTGTAAAACACACCTTGAAGTTAGTTCTAGCTTAAAATCGCTTTTATTGATTACTAATGCAGTTGTAAAGCTATATTGATCGTCAATGACCAAGTGATTTGTTACCAATTTTGCTTTGTCAAATACAGCGTTAATATTAGCTGCAACTTGTGCCCCAAAGTATCGCACGTCTAAAGGTCCAGTAAATTTATGTTCAAGCTTAATACTTCCAGTAGCGACAACACTCCCGCCGTCGTCTGAACCCGTTGTCTCTGATAAACTGTAAACAATAGGACCAGGTGTATCACCTGCTTGATAATAACCCAGAAGCTGTACGCCTAGATAAGTACCATCCTGTAATTCGGCAATTTCACATGCACATAAGTTGCGCAAATCTGCCATTGTCTTTTTGATTAGAAATTGTTTTGCCATAATGTTGTTGTTTTTAATTCCTACACAAACTTAGGCTTCATTCAAGGGCTATTTGAGTGAAAAGCATCCAATGTAAGCGGTAGAATACAACTACCGAAAAGTGAGCCGATGGACAACCATAAAGCGTAAAAAAGCCACATCTTCCGACGTGGCTTCACAACTTATATATTTGTTAGGGATGGCTCTTATTTATACAGATTGATCGATTTGGATACTTTCCAGTCATTGCCTACACGCTCCAAAGTAACTAAATCTGTTTTGGTGAAGTTTTCAAATTTCAAAGTGACTTTAGCCACCATATAGTCTGCTGACTCTTCAAGGACATCGGTGCTCACTCTACAGTTCAACTTCTCTCCTTTTTGTTTTTTCAAGGATTTAATCACTTCGCTACGGGGGTTAGACTGCGCATTGGTAGCTTGGATCTTTTGATTAAAATCAGCTGCAAATAACTGCTCTACGCCTGCTGATTCTCCCTCCGTAGTTACCGCAACATAGTGTTCTAAAGCGAAATCTGCTGTGGAAAGGCTAACGTTTGCTTTTGACGATTTTGCTCCAGGTCCTTCAGCTGCCATAGCAAATGTAGATACTGCGATTAAAGCTGCTGCTGCGAATGTTTTTACTAGCATTTTCATAATGTCTTTATTTTATTGTGTTAGTTCTGTTGTTCTTATTTGTTGACTCAAAACTACAACACAATAGGCCCCTAGCCTATTGACTTTAGACCAACGTTCGGGAAAACTCGGTGAATAGCGGGAATAGGGAGGTTAAAATAAAAGTAATAAGGCCATAATTGCGATACGGCCTTCTTCCCTTCAGGCTAACTAGCTTGTTGACCGCTATTTCGATCTGCTTGCAACTTAGCATTTAATATTGTTTTTAAATCATTCGTCAAAGCAATCACAGAATTGAGGTCTGTAGCATTGGGTAGTAGACTATTTGTAACGGAAGTTGACTGAGAAACCAAGCCCTTCGCTGCTGTTGTAGCGTTTTGAAAAATACTTATCCAACCTGTATTTCCGCCCCCTGTTCTCTTTATCCAAATGGATGATACGCCAGCCTCATTAATTTCATTGTATCTGGACCCCTGCCTCGCTACAACTACCCCCTCTGGGCTACCAACGCCAGCATATTCACCCAAAAATCCAAATGGTATAAAATTACGCCCATCGGGAGCATTATTGTACCAGCCGTAGGTATATTTGAGCTGGGGATCCGAGTGCTGTACCACAGCATTAACATTTTTGAGAACATCGCCCACTTGCCATGTCCCTGAAACTGTTGCCAGTCCATTAATTGTTTGGGTTTGCCATGCGTTTGAACCTATTTCCTGATTACGCCTTGCACTGTTCGCTACAGAGATTTGAGTATTGATATTATTAAAGCATCTATTGTTCATCGATTTGACATTCGTTACCGAGGGAGCATTGGCAATAATCCCGTTAGTCTGTGTTCGATCTCCACCAATACGGCTATCATAACAGATGTTATCAACAACATCGATATTGTCACTCGTAAACGTTCCAGTAGGGATCACGCTAATTCCGTCACCGACTGAGTCAACAATTGTATTACCTATAAATTGACAATTATTACCATTCAAAAGCCTGATCCCAGTATTGCCAGCATTATTGATCATATTATTTTTAACCAAGGTGTTGCTTCCATTCACCGTAATACCTTGTAATACTGACTTTATAATTCGGTTATCCAAAATCGTATTAAACCCCAAATTGGATCCCAACTCAATACCAGTCCGTTGTGGTTCAATGATCTTATTATTTGATACCGTACAATTTGAACCGTTGCTTGAGATCAAAATACCATGACCCTGTGGTTTTACAATGATATTATCGGATGCAATACAATTATCGCCGGCCAATCTAATGCCATAGAAAATAATGAAAAAATTAGTGGTATTCATCGCAGTATCTAAATAGAGATTCTTGATGGTATTGTTCGAGAAAATAATACGGCGTGAATAATTTATTCCATCTGGAAAAGTAGGGCTTACAGGAACAACATGGCTCTCACATTTGAATCCCCCTCCAGCTCCGTCAACCGTATTATTAGACACAACGATATCTATACATCCCCCCGAACAGTCAACAGCCAGCCCACTACCGTACTGATTTGTCGGTTCGGGAATCACTCGGCCTACATTCACAAAATTATTGTTGGATACCGTAGCGTTCGCTACTTCATTAAACCCAACTCCGTGATTACCTGTTTCGGTAAAATAGCAATCTGTAATACGAACATTTGTAGTCAATGGATGCGGGTAAGGTTCTGCCGCTCTACCATAACTTTGGATACCGGAGCTCCATGAACGTTTAATACAACAATTGGTAATGTTGATATTATCCACCGCGCCGTCATAAATGGGTTTGAAATAAATTAAAAACTCTGCGCCGTCTACATCCCACTCTCCGATAGGATTTTCAGGTAAAATGGGAAACCGGTTCGTTGTAGCACCTCCGTCCAATTGTAAATTATGAAATGAGATGTTCTTGTGATCGGATAGTTTAAACATCCATTTTACGGTCTTCGAAATTGAAAATCGCTCATGCTTAAATTCAAGATGACTTCCATTTCCATCACCATATATCAAACATGCTGTTGGCGGAATTAAAGTATCAGTGATGACGTAGTGACCTGTAGGAAAATAAACGGATGATACATGAGCTTTATTGGCATAAGTTAACGCCTTCTGTATTGCCTGAGTATCGTCTAGAATAAAATTACCTCTTGCGCCAAAATATTGAACATTCACCTCTCCAACAAAATCATGTTGAAGCTTTATAGTGCTTAACTCGATCACACTCCCTCCATCATCGGGATCTGTTGTGAACGAGATATAATAATCGATCGGACCGGGAGTGTCCCCTGCCTGATAATACCCTAGGAGTTGTACACCTGAATAAGTTCCATTTGTTAATGCTGTAATTTCGGCTGCAGATAATGCCCGCATATCTGCCATGGTGTTTTTGATAAGAAGTTGATTTGCCATAATGTTTTTGTTTTAAATTCTTACACAAACTTAGGCTTCATTCAAGGGTTATTTTAGTGAAAAGCATCCAATGTAATCGGTAGAATACATCTACCGAAAAGTTGAGCCGATGCGCAACCATAAAACGCAAAAAAGCCATATCTTTCGACATGGCTTCTAAACTAAACTTAAACATATGATTCACTAGTGGTTTGTCTTTTATTTCTGGCAAACCACCAGTTATTGGATACTACTTATACGAATTAATTGATTTAGATACTTTCCAATCATTGCCTTCGCGCTCCAAAGTAACTAGATCTGTTTTGGTGAAGTTTTCAAATTTCAAAGTGACTTTAGCCAACATATAGTCTGCTGATTCCTCGATGATATCAGTGCTTACTGTACAGTTCAGTTTTTCTCCTTTTTGCTTTTTCAATAATTTAACTACCGCACTACGGCTGTTAGATTGTGCATTGGAAGATTGGATCTTTTGATTGAAATCAGTTGCGAATAACTGGTCTACCCCTGCTGATTCTCCCTCCGTAGTGACCGCAACATAATAAATCGGTGGTGCTATCTGCCCTTGTTCGTAATTTACCAAAGCTTCATCCCACGCTTGAGCAGCATGTCCTTTCAAGGGGCTCGAAGAATATTTACCATATAATAGCTCATTAAACGCGTTCATTGTACCATTTTGAATTCCAACATTTAATTTTGCGAGCAACTGTTCCACATCATCTCCAACCAGCCAGTTTCCTCCTTCCAAATAATAAGCCAGAGCGTCAACCAAACCAAGCGCTCCTTTCATCCATTTTACTTCATGCCCTCTAGCCTCAGATTGCTCTTTAACCCAAGAGTAATAATCTCTTACCTGTGCAAATGCTGCATACTGGTTTTTTCTACCATTTCTAGTATTATATTCATTAGCAGAAGACCATACCCTAGTATTATTCAGCCTATCAGAGGTTCTCCAGTCTCCTTTACCGAGACGTCCCTTATAATCATCCGAATACTCGATCATCCCATTAGGATCGATAAAGTTAATCGGATTATCATATGCGTATCTATACGGGCTCCAGTTATGTGCTGCTTCCGCCAGCGGGTCCACCACATTCCATCTTCCGATTTCAGGATCGTAAAATCTTGCCCCGTAATCATATTGCCCTCCAATTTCTTCTTGAATTTCTTTCCCATTATAAAGGTACTTATTAATTCCGTTGGTAAGACCTGCACTTTTCCGTTTTCCGAAAGGATAATAATCGTCTTTCTGAACAACTACACCAGCACTATTTATTGTAGACCTTATGTTCCCTAAATTATCGGCTATATTAAAAAAATAACTATAAACCCCACTATTATTTTGAATATATCCATTTTCTATTTCAATTAAGTCAATCACGCTCGAAGCTGATCCTGCTTTGTTATATTGGATTCCTTGAATATAATCTCGCTGAGAAGATATGCCATTGATGACCGATTCTTTTCGTAACCTTAACCCATCTGCGTCGTAAATATAAGAGATCGTAGTACCCGTTTTAGTGACCGCCGAGATTAAATCCAATTCATTATATGTAAATGTCATACCACTCCTATCTTTAGTTGCATTGCCATTTTTATCATAGGTATAGCTTGCCGATAATCCACCGCTCAAAGACATCAATTGATTACCTACATATTGATAATTGGTGGTACTATTATCTCTCGCCAAAGAGTTAATATTACCCATTTTATCATAAGAAAGAATTTCCTTCATAACTGTCCCAGTCGATAAACCTTCAATCATTCTGCCCAAATAATCATATTTATATTGAAATTTGTTGCTTATGCCTACTCCATGTTGCCAATTTTGCTCGCTTATATTTCCATTGTATTGAGCCAACGCCAAATCGCTCGGTGTTTCATGCTTCATCTCCTGAGTAAACTGAGGTGAGGATATCTTTTTCAACCAACCCGTCTCCGTAAATTGTTGATCAATAGTCGTTGCAAATACTCCTCCAGATTGTTTACCAATTTTCTTGCGCGTCACTTGTTCTAGAATATTAAATTCATTTTCAGTCAATAATATTTCAGGTTGATCGCCAATTTTATTCCATTGTTTCGCAAGACGTCCCTGATGATCATATTCGTATCGATTTTGAATCATTAAGGTACTTGCATTAACAGTCTTGTGTAATCGGATAACACTGGCTTCACTCTAAGAAAAAAAAAGTAATGTTTTCAGGTCATCAGTTGGACTGAAGAAAGCCTTGATAGAGAGGTCAGTAAGTCCAGCCGAGGGGTCAACATCGGGGTTATACCCAATCACTGATATACCTAGAATCTATTTGGTTATATTTTAAAAGCTCGGAAACAATTTCCGATGAAATCGTTAAACCAGGCCGTTGCCAATATGCACGATTGATTTTAAATTATTTCATAAAATTATATCGTTATCCAATCTGAGGGTATTAAATCTATAGTATCAAGATGATCAACAACGAACCATTTTTTTGGTGCAATCACAATTTTATTTTTACTTGAGGACAACCATGCAGACCACCAAGAAAATGAGCTGTTTGAGATGACAAAGTGCTTACAATTTTTCATTAGTTGTAAATAGAATTGATATTTTGAATCATAATATTCTTCACCAACAAAAACCATATTCTCATTATTGACAATATTACTCTGGCACCAATCCATATCATCGGAAAACACATAAAATTTAGGATTATCAACTCTTTCCTTAATCAATTTAATGGCGGCGTTTATATAATATAAATCAACAACGCCATGGTAATTCAATTTTTTTAAATAATCTCCACGTCTGATATTTATCATGATAGAATTAGTCGCCAAAATTTCTTCATTCAGAGCGCTCCATTTACCATAGAGCGGATTATTAAAATGGAAATCTTCTCTGAGAATATATTCAATTTCATTAAAATACTTATCTGATTGCCAATAACCAGTAAGTATTACATGTGGCTTAAATTTTTCAGACTTTGATAAAAACAGTTTTTTCACCTGATTAATCTGCATTAAATCATAATGAAAGAAGCGCTCATTTAATTGTACTACGGGACTATTTACGCTTAGAATATCTAATGCTTTTTCGATATCACCTTGCACTTGCTTAGAAAGTTTAAAGATATCTAGATCGAAATTTCTATTACTCTGTCCGGTATCATATATATTGGTATTTAGAAAAAGGTCTTGATCGCTTAACACTGATAGATATCTCCCTAGAGCATATTGAAACATCTGATTTCCAACGCCTCCCATTAAATTCACTATAATCATCTTTTAAACTATTTTTTATATCGATAAAAAAGCTGAATGACATTTTTAAAATTTCAACGATTTTGTAAGGTTGTTCCAGATTCTTTTAAAAATAGATTGATTTTCAGTTGTAATTTCTGCATCAGCCAAAATTCCGGGTTTCAGTTTTATATCAGAATCTTCCTTATTTCTTGTTAAAACAACCTTAGCAAAGAAAACACTATCTTTAATCGGAATATCGGATATATAATCTATTTTCCCCCTCAAATAACCATACTCCTGATAAGGGTAACTCTGCACTTTAATCAATACATCCTGTCCTACTTTTACCTTTGATGATTTCGCCTGTGGAATTAGTATTTCACCATAATAATCATCTTTATTATCATTGACGTAAAACAACTCATCCCCCATTTTGACCAATTGATTTTCCTGTAAAAAATCTCCGTAAATCAATCTACCTTTTGAAGTGCTACTAATCACATATTGCTTTTTCCAGTTTTCTGCTTCACTTATGAAAGTATTTAATGACTGATAAATTTTTTTTTCCTCTTCAATGATCTGATTATTGATCTCAGACATTTCTTTATCTTTGGATAAACGGCTACTCTGGTTACTGATAATCGTGTTTTCAATCTGTGGAATGGATTGCCGCTTGGATAGCAAAAGAGCTTCCTTCTGTTGCAATTCATGCTGACTAATCACTTTTTTATCAGCTAAAATCTTGTATTTGGCATATTCTGCTTCAGCCAGTGCCAATTCTCTTTTCTGCAGATCAAAACTCTCCCGAATTCTTTGATTCTGCTCATTGATATACTGTACTTCATTCTGGATAAAACTTTTTCTTTTTTGATAGATACCTTCTTTGTTGATGGCCACATAACTTAGATAGGCGAGATAAAAATTTTGATAGCTATTCTGAAGTTCACCTAACTCCAGTTCGGTAGGAATTATGATATCTTTTAAATCTGCCAAGTTCAGATCTCCCATTCTCACTCTTTTCATCTTTTCAAGTAAACTCAATACTTGAGCATGGTTAGCTACACTTTCTAGGTATGCTATATCCATATTCTTCTCAACTATGGTACCGTCTTTAAAAAGAAGTTTAATCAAATTTCCATCCATTTTACTCGTTAGTACTTTGGGGGCATTGCTTGTATTAAATTTCATCGATACAACAACGACTTCCGGGTAAGGGATAAAAAATGACAGCCCAAACAGCATAAAAATCGTCAGCACAATAAAGGTAATTCCTCTTTGCATCAGCCAGGATGGTGGTTTGGAGATAATTTCCTGCAGATCTTCAGAGTGAATATTTTCTGCCATAAAATTCGTCTTTATCATAGTTATTAACTACCTAATTCGAGTTGATTTTTGACCAATTCGTAGTAACTACCACGCAATACGGTCAATTCATGATGTGTTCCCTGTTCTACTACAGCTCCTTTTTCAAGTACAATAATATTATCTGCATTTCTTACGGTACTCAGTCTATGAGCTACAACAATGACGGTGCGATTAGTAAAATACTGATCTAACTTCTGTACGATTTCTTTTTCATTATTGGCATCCAAGGAGTTTGTAGCTTCATCCAAAAATATGTAGCTTGGATTTTTATAAACCGCCCTAGCGATCATCAACCGTTGCTGCTGCCCCTGACTTATACCCTTTCCTGCTGTCCCGATTTTGGTCGCTAGACCAAAAGGTTCATTGGAAATAAACTCCTCCATATTGGCTACGTTAATCGCATTAGCAAGAAGCTCTTTATCTGCAAATTCATCATTAACAGCAATATTGCGCTCAATAGTGTCGGCGTATACATAATTTTCCTGAAGTACAAATCCACAGCTATCTCTCCAGAGTCCAAAATCGATCTGATCAAGTTTCTTCCCACCTACCAATATTTCTCCTTCCTCTGGAAGGTAATAACGTAAAAGAAGCTTAATGATGGTGGTCTTCCCACTACCACTTGTGCCAACAATCGCTGTCGTTTTCCCCTCAGGAAAAACCAGATTGAGCTTGGTGAAGATAGGATCATTTCCTGCTCCAAAGTATCGAAAGGTAAGATTTTTGATTTCAATCGTTTTGCTATTGGGTAACTGGGTGAGAAAGTCTTTCTGAATATTTTCTTCTTCTTCAGCTCCATAGATCTCATTTAGTCGCTCTAAACTAATCTTGGCATCCTGATAAGACTGCATGAAGCCTAACAGGGATTCAACCGGATTACTGACCATCCCAACAATATACTGGATAGCCATCATGCCTCCAAGCGTAATCTCACCGTCAATAACTGCTTTAGCACTGATAAACGTTATGAGGATGCCTTTTGCTTGATTGATAGCCATGGAGCCGATCGACTGATACTGAGACAGCGCTAGACTCTCAACTTTAAATTTGAACAGTTTAGCTTGTAGCCCCTCCCATCCCCATCTCTTTTGCTTCTGCGCATTATTAAGCTTGATATCCTTAATACTCTGAATCATTTCAACCATATAAGTCTGATTTTCGGAAGCGATCTTAAATCTCCTTTCATCCAATTGTCGGCGGTACTTCATGAAAGCTATTATCCATAGGGTATAAAACACTGTAGCAACAAAAAAAACTAAAAAGATCGTTTTATTATAGATCACCAATAAAGTACCGAATATCAACATATTAACGATTGAAAATAAGGTATTAAGCGTACTTCCGGTAAGAAAGGATTCAATACGCTGTTGATCTGACATCCGTTGCATGATATCACCATGAGTCTTTAGATCAAAGAAGCCCATCGGCAGTTTCATGATCTTAATCAATAGATCAGTCAATATGGATATATTGACCCTCGTACTAATATGGAGCATAATCCAGGAACGGATAAAGGCTACTGCAGTACTCCCTACAAAAATCATCAGTTGGGCAATCAAGATCAGATTAATAAAACTGATGTTTTTAGTGTTGATACCAATATCAACTACAGACTGAGTCAAAAACGGTGCGACCAAAGATAATACGGTTCCTAGTACCATACCTAGGATAAGCTGAAAAAATAACTTTTTATATTTAAAGAAATAGGTAAAAATCTTCCCCCATTCCAGGTTCGGCTCCAGTTCCTCTTCATCGATCTGATAAAAATTCGGTCCAGGACTCAACAACATTGATAATCCTGCATGAAGTTCTCTCGTAGAAAACCAATTTCTAGAAAATTCCTTTTCTAAATATACCATTAGTCCTGCTGAAGGATCAGAAACGTAATATCTCCCGTTTTTGATTTTATATAGCACGACAAAGTGATTTTGATTCCAATGCAGAATACATGGAAGTTCAACTTCTTTCAACTGCTCTAACGATAAACGTACACCATATGTACGGAAACCTAACTTTTCCGCAGCCTCACTTATGCCTAACAGATTAACACCGTTCTTAGTGGTTTGACAAAGCTTTCGAATTTTATGAATAGAAACTAACTTTCCGAAATATTTAAAAATAATTCGAAGGCAAGTGGCGCCACAGTCCATTTGATCCATTTGTTTATAATGTGGAAATTTTTTAAACACAAAAACTAAGTTTATAATTGAAATTTATATGATTTAAAAAGCTCTATTCAAGGGCTTCTTTTTACGAACTTCCACTTCTCCCATATATTGTAAATCCCTATTTACAACATGATCATTATTTGCATGCCTACGATATGCATACAATGGAGTATTAATAAAACTAACATTCTCATATCCTGCAATTTCCAACAGTGGAAAATATAACGCCATGTCATAAGGCATTTTAAAATAATTTCCAAAACTATCTTTCAAAGTTTCCAACTCTGGATCCTGATTAACAAGCTCTCTAAATAATTTATATTTAAATGATCTTACATGTGACAACTTCCAATTACTATTTCTAACATCGGCAAATTCGTCTGCCGTATACGAAAAACCAACTTTTTCAAATTCATTTATATACGTCATAGCTCCATATATAAAACTTACATTTTTCTTATTATATGCATTATTCAAAATATTTAATACATACTTGTGAGGTAAAATATCATCTGCATCAACAAGACATATAATATCTTCGTCATCAAATTTCTCCGTTAACAGTAATTCTACTATATTTTGCAAGGCATATTGTCTAGTACTATTACTTATTTTAAAAATATGACGACTTTTTGGAATTAGATCAGCACTATTATCATCAGAACAATCATCGATATAGTGAATTTTAAATTGCTTATGCTCTTGCCTAAGTATAGAATTAGCATTTTCTCTTATAAAAGCGCTTACATTTCTAAACGGTGAGATGACATGGATTTGATGTTTGATACTTTCAGAGGTGTTCAATGATAACATAAAATTATGCTTTGAAAATATCTTAGTAACATCTATCAATTTTTTGAAAGCTATTTCTTTAGAATTATTTATTAAGGAAATAACAAAATGGAATAATGGGCGAAAAATGAAAAATGAATTTACCGCCGAAAAAGAATCAATATAAATAATATCATCATTCACCACATACCCTTCACATTTTTCAAAGAATTCAACATCCTTATACAAAAAATTAATAGATTCCTGTGCGATATCTAGTATTATCTTTTCCAATTTATGAAGATCCATCGCCTGAAGGAATGAAGAGTTTTTCACAAAAAAAACAACATCTTCATTCTTTCCATCTGCATAACAAAGGGCTTGCTCAAAATAATCGTTTATGTTATCCCAAGTATTTGGTATAATTTCGTATATATCAGGAATTGCTTCTGAATGACCTGTAGGATCCAAAATGGCTGTTAAAATTTTCATATCAATAATTCGGTTTGTTTAAATGTCAAAGATTTCAAATTGTTAGCTAAAAGAAATATAACATCATATTTCTGAATAAAATCAAATAATTCTATCGAAACATAATTGTCTTCATTAGGATTATATAAGTCAGCAACTTTTATTAAACTGCTCGTTACTTGATTCTGAATTTCGATTGATTTTATAATTTCCGTTACACAATTAACCCAATATGGATTTGCATATTGCTTTGAAATTAACTGTAAATAACATAAAGTTATTTCATCTTCAGCGTTAAAATCATCTGGTTCCATTTTTTGATAAAAAAAAATTAAATCTTCCATATGATTATAAAAAGGAATTTCAATTTCCTTTTCATTAAAACAAGTCGTTACTAAATAGCTAAATTTCAACAGTACCCTGGACTTTGCTAAAGGCGTCAAGATTAAAGAATTCTCAGATAATGTACTTAATGTTTTATCGACTAAGAGTTTTAAGCATTCAATCAAAGCAAAATGTCTATAAATATTATATGTCTTTGATTTATTTAATAAACGTTGTTGATAATATGAAATTAATTGCAAGAGCTCTTCTATAGTGGTTTCACTATTTATTACTGCTTTAATGGTTAATTTATAAATGAGATCATCCACGTCGTAAAGGATTTCATCAACGTCAAAAACTAAGATTTTGTGTTTAATCAAATATGATATCAACCAACCTGCGCCTAATAATCCATCTGAAAAAGAATAATTATCAATTAGCATAGCCTCTTCTACAAAAGAATCTAACAACATCTCATTAGTTTCTTTATTTGACGAAACCAAAAATTGTGATAACAATTGATAAGTAGTAATTTTTCTATTTTTAACATGATTCATTTCTGATATACATTTAGGGTAAAAGAAAGGTCACTCCAACAGCTTCTTTTGTTAAAGCTAATTTGTGATACTCATTATTTAGATAATGTGCTAGAAATTCAGCGTCGAGTAATAAAATTGAACACTCATCTCTTACACTACTAAACTTACCGATGTTATCTTCCAACAACTGAATTTCTAACATTTTTGAAAAAGCTTCATAAAACAATAGATCAATTTTGTAATTTTTCGAGAATAAAAAAACATGATTGATTTTACTACTTGATAGTATCCCAAGTAACTCATTACTATTGATTAACTGCGTTAGCGGAATTAATATAAATGACTTGTGATTGCTATTAGTCATTTCATTTAGTAATGTGTTTCTTAAAGTTATGCTGGTATTTATAGTTAACTTTTCATTTATGCTTTTTGATAATAGCCGAACATCTATATTAAAGAATTTTTGGATATAATTTCTGTGATTATTAAATATGCATATCATTTCAGAATTTGCTTCTTCCGTTTCTAGAAAGATTACTTTTTCAGGGAAAGATATTCTTTGATCATCCAATTCTTTCCTTCTGGATTTTATTCGTTTCACAATCTCGTAACTGCATGAGGTATCTGGAATATTATCTAATGTAAAATCATACCAAGGATCATAGTTAGTATACTCTACTTTTCTAAAATGTCTATTTTTATCTTCTATTTTACCAGAATAGTGCTGGATAGCAAATTTATTCCAATCTGATATTGCATTATAAGGCCACGAGAAACCCATCTCTGGATGTATTTCAACTTTTTTACCTTGTAACCATAAGTTCCATAGAACTGCCCACATATCCGAACACCAAGCTTGGATTCCTTTCTGCCTACTTCGATATCCTTTTTTTTCAGCATATTGATCTTCCCACAATTTGGTATTGTAAGAATTCATCAAAATGAATAAGTTCTCAGAATCTTCCTCAACTTTCTTCCAAAAATTAGCAGTGATACCTTTTAAAATATATTGTGCCCCCCCCGTATTTCCATCTTCTCTATGCAATTTTTCTTTACTTAATCCTACAACACTCAACATATCTTCAAGAAGTTTTTCAGAACCGACTGATCGGACATAATTCATATCTAGATAATCTCGTGTATCCGATACATAGCAAATATCATTTTCATTTATATCCTTTATCTGAGGTATTCTCGAAAATAAAATATCTGAATCATGATACATAAACGTTTCTGATGCTAATTCAGGGTGTTTTAAAAAATGTTGTTTTAAAACATTTGGCCGCACAGATGAACTATATTTAGGTTTTATACGTAAATCTGGATATGGATAAAAATTTGCTAAATCACTATTAGACGCCATAAATTCCTCACATTTAGGATTTAGTCCTACTTTTGGACTATACGCGATCAGCACCTGTACATCCTTTTTCTTAATCCCTAAAGAATGAAAATTACGCAATTGTATCTCCAATTGCCACCTAAAATAAATACTGTCTGGTTGAGCTGATATATATAACATAAACACTAAATTTTAAATCGCATTGCTATCAGAAACTGTCTTGGTCTGAGTTCGAAATAACTCTGTATAAGCTCATAGTCTGAGGAAAATTGCTGCAGATAGTTTTTATTATTCAAGATATTAGTTGCTGTCAGCTCTAAATCGGTACGCCAATGGCTTAGCCTGAACCGATAAGTTGCGTCCACAAAATACTGACTCTTTTGTGCCTTGACATTATTTGCATATAATGAATTGGACAAGGTGATCAAATGTCGATCATGGGGGGCTATTACCAGATTAAAAAAATGATTGTTATACAACAACTTATTGCGCTGTCCAGCGGCCAATCTATTGTGGGTCCGCCCCATGGCAACTCGGTAATCTCCAGAAATTAACGATGAAGACGAATTGACCAACTCAAGTGTGAACGACTGACTGCTTACATGTTGTTTGACCAACTGCTCATTGAGCAAATAATCTGAGGTACTCCAACTGAAATTTCCGTTTAACTTTGCTACGGTTTTGATACGAACAAATAGTTTGGAAAATCCACCACTGATCCCATGCGACAGGCTCTGTGCATCTTGATTAATAATATTGGTCGCGCTGCGTCCTATACTGTCCAATACCGTACTAAACATATAGTCACGCCAACTTTTTCTGAAATTATACCCCAGATTGGCAAAGCTTGCCTTCAAGGTATTTTTATACGCATAATGCATTCCAGTACTCAGCTCTTCATTCTTGAGTAGGCGTGCATCATACTTTTGGATACTGCGATACTGACTAATGATGTACCCATTGTAGAAATTGTCGAGTCCACCAAAATTTCGACCTCCACTCAGGTTTGTACTGATCGTATTTTTTCCGTTAAACAGATAAGACACCGAAGCAGACGGGTTCCAACTGCTCCGCAATTCATTTTTCAGACGCTGTACACCCTGTTGTTTGACGTTATAGTGATATTGACTGAATGGCAGATTGAAACTGTATTTAAACTTCCGCACTTCTTTTCCAATTTGGAGCGCCACCCGCAGCTGCACCTGCGCGCTATTCATAGCATTGAAATAACCGCTATCCAGGACGCGAATGTCATCTTGATCATGCAGCTCGATATAGCTGTTTAACGTACTGTTGTTGTAATTCAGGTTGATGCTAGGGGAGAAAGTCCAAGTTTTGATCTTGCGTGATAAACTCAGGCCATTTTCAAAATTAAAGCTCTTAAATCGAACGATCTGTCCAATCTGATCATAGGGCATCCCGCCATTGAGCAACGATTCAAATTGACCGGGATTGACCGAAAGACGTTGGGGTGTACTGTGCCACTCTAAAGTAGACGTGATATTGACCAACTGTTTGCCTATAAAACGGCCGAGTGAAAAAGAATTGAGAAAGGCTTCGTCTGAGAATTTTTTGTCCTGCTGTATCGGGATATCTTCATTAAAAAGAATATTGCCGGCACTGTTGTTCCAATGTTTACGATAATTGGCACTGTTGCTAAAAAAAACGTTTGACTCGTTCTTTTCGACCAGCATACCAATATTCAACTCATCGATACCATAGCGATTGTCAACGACCTCCTGATTGTGGATCACTTCGTTATTTGTAAAATATTGTGTTGACGTTGTTCCTTGCAGTTTTCGATTATCATGGAAATAAGAAAAATTACCTTTGACTTCGAAACCATTCTTTAACTTTTGAATCACATTGCTGCTCATTAGAAAGATCTGGTTTTTCAACCATTTTTTCTCATCGAAACCAGGAGTGGCTACCTCCCGAATGGAGAGATAGGACGGTCCTTCTGAAAAACGAGATCGGGCAGTAAAATATCCAGTACCTGAATAGAATGGTTTTAGCTGCTGTGACACATCATCACCAACATTGTTCGTCTGAAATGAATTGAGCATCTGAAAGGTCTTGGCAAATGTCATTGGCGTAATATTAGCATCCCAAAGTCCGGGGGCTGCCCCAAGACCTAGTTTACCGATACCTGTTGTGGTAAATTTCTTAAGCTGCAAATTAAGGGTGGCTCGATTGGAAAGGACCAACTTATCCAACATTTTGATAGGTTGATGATTTTCAAGGATCTGGACTTTCATAACCGCATCTGCTGGAAGATTTTGATTGATAAGGCCGTAACGTCCGCTCATCATGTCCAAACCATTGACCCGATACTGTTGAATAGGTTCGCCTTGGTAAAAGATCTGACCGTTACGCATCTCTACGCCCGGAAGCTTCTTGATGATATCACCTATTACACGATCTTGCGCTCCCGTAAAAGAAGCTACATTGTAATTGATCGTATCTTTTCGGTTGTACACTGGCACATCCGACACCTTTACCTCTTGTATTTTCCGCACCTCACTTTTCAAAATATAAGCATAGTTTGCAGTCGCATTGGCAACATGTACGCTATGTTTGGCATAACTGAGATGATTAAAATCCAACTGTAGTGAATCTACGTCGCTAACTTTAACAGTAAGTTTGAAGGCTCCACTTGCGTCACTTTTTGAAAAGTTCAATAAGGCTGCAGAACCGATCTTCTTATAAGACACAGTGACATTGGCGATCGGTTTCTGATTTTCGTCGAGTAATTTGCCTGTAATAATGGTTTGCGCAAGGGAATGGCCACCTATCCAGATAAATATGATGGTGAAAAAGAGTTTAGCTAGCATAGCGTCTATTTGCACGTCTCATTAATGCCGCTCGATATGATTATTATCTGTTTTCATTTCTGCACGGATATTTATTTTACTTTCGTCAGATAATATAGCTCCGGTCAACAGCGCATATTCAATCATATTATCTCTTAATTTTTGCCTTTCCTTATAAAAATTAGCTTTTGTTGTCTTTTGGATAATAAGGTCTGGGCGTAATTGATCGAAAGTGGCCGATATACTGTTTACTTTGCTTATGGAGGCCATATCGAATGTGAAATATTTATCCTGATCTGATATGGATAACACTAATCCGGGTAGTCCACAAAACTTATACGGACCATCTGAAATCGGTATATCCATAGTGAACCACGCGACCCATTTTCGCCCGCTCCACACCGTCGTCGCTTTTTGACAAACAAAATGATGCATATGCGCAGTGTCTGGATGTATTTCCCATTGCATGTCTGCCTTATTTTCCTCGTAATAGGACAGCTCATTATTTCCATTAAACCTCACCCCGTTAATGGGATCGTAAGTGGAAATGATATCCCCGCGTTTTATAATTAAAAAGTTATTGGGTTCTATACGACCATAACTGTAGAAAAGCATATTACTGCCATGTGCCAGTGCTAACGCTGAATCAGCTTTAAATTTTGATAGGGTCTGAAAATGACTTTCTTGCTCGCCGATAGTCAATTGTGTAAAAATACTTTTTCGTGAAGCATTGGATGTACTATCGTTCTGATAAGTAAACTTATACATGATCTTCATATCGAATGCCGCTGGTTTGACCTGAGCCTGAACGGTAAATTGAAAAAATAAAAAAAATAGTGAGTAAAATAGTATTTTCATAATACGTTGCGTTAGACATTATAGAAGAGTCAAGCTAACCTTGACTCTTCTTATTAATTAAACCAGATCCACTGCAGGAGGATTACAGCAACTTTCACATGCTTGTTTGATTTGTTCAGCTGTAGGATTATTTGTTACAGATACAAAACAGTACTTACCACTCGAACAGTTACAATTATGATTTGTGGTTACCTTCTCCGTAGTAATGCCGCTGCTGGTTCCAACTGTATATCCTCCCAATACATTTTTCAATTGTTCACGAGATAATTGATCTACCTCATTTAAGTTTAAATTTTTCAATGAAATTTTTTTCATAATTTTATTTATAATTTTTCGAAACTTGCTATTCACTTATTCCCGAATAGCATAGGAAGACCTTTTACAGAGCGTCTTCTGTTGCCCGAGATCATTTGCAACTGGCTCGGGCTTTCTTTCTCTAGAAGAAGTTTTTTAAATCCTTAATACTATAGTGATCAGGAAGTTCTTTTCCATTGATAAATAAAGTTGGAGTAACTCTAATCTTCATATCTTCACACCACTTACGCATAGCAAGTATTTTATCTCTTTGAAGTTTCAACTCACCATTCATAGGATATTTTGACGCAAATACTCCATAATCTTTAACTGGAGACATATACCAGGCATCTAATGCTTCGTATACTTTAGATTTTCCATACTTTTCTTGAATAGCTAATAAATGCGCTACGGGAGCAGTTTTTATATCCTCATCACCTCCAGAAGCCATGAATATAATTCGAATCCGCACATCTTTATTATTTCTGATGATATCCTCTAATTCAGGATGAGCTTTGGAACAAGGACCGCAATATGGATTACAAACTTTAATAATTTCTGTACTAGCATGCTCATCTCCAATCAATATCCCTAAATCATCACTAGTAACGGTAACTGCATTACTATTTTGGAGCAAAGAATTAAAAATGGATGGATTGTAACGTAATTTCATCCATTTACTTCTATATTCCTTACTATCATTTGCTCTTTTAATAATTGGAATTGCAAAGTAACCTAGCAACATTAAGGTGAGTCCTAAGAATAAAACTACAAGTACGTGGTGTGAGTTTATTTGTGAAAAATCAATTGAATGATATTGAAAATAAAGAATTGAGATGAATAAATTAATAATTATTAACCCTTGGATTAGAAGGCATAATGGACACCATTGTTTCACAATACGCCACTGATAATATAAAGAAAATACAATATATGGACTCACCAAAATAGATAATACTGTCCATATAATAAGATTACTAGTTTGTCCAATATAAATTACCTGGCTAACAAAAAAACTCAAAAAGAACGAAAAGCCCCAAAGAGACCAGGAAATACCTAAGAATGACGATTGCTTAGAAGAAAGCACAGAGCTACAATTTGATTTTTTGCCAAATGAACCACATACCTCTCTCACAAATGAATCGTGTGAATTAATATCGTATCTAATCAATAAAGAGGACACCAACATACCAATAAAACTAGTGATCAGAAATGCAGAACCAACAAAAGTTGACAAAGAAAATCCCCGTATCAATACGGTACAAATCGACAATGCAAAAATAGCAGCTAACAAAAAGATCGGCAGAAGTTTGATAATCTGACCTGTTTTTTCTAATCGTTTATTTTCTAAATAATTAACTTCATCCTTGGCTCTTTCTCCATCTAGCAATAAGATGATTTCTTTGTCAATTTTTTCAAAATCTGTAACAGCTGTATTAACTACCTGCTGAGTCACTGGATCTAAATAAGCCACCCCTAATTCATCTACCTTCGTCACAACAGTAAAGCTCGGACTTGACCAACCTTCTTTTTGTATAGAGCAAACAAATGGAGTTTCGAATTCATCATATTCATGACTTCCTTTACGAACTGCCATACTTGCTATACCATACTCCGCTAAAACATCTTTTAAAGAAAGTAATGATGGATACTCAATATGAGCCTCGAAGAGATTTAGAAGGTTTAATTTAGAATACTTAATCTTAATGCTGTCTAACACAAATGCACAAGTATAATTTAGATCACTATTTTTACCTTTAAAAAAAGTATTTTTATTCATAAATCAAGCATTTATTTTGGTTAAAAAGTATAAAAAGTAATAACTAGCGTTACTACAATTTAAACTTATACTCTAAATTATATATATGTTATCAAATATTAAAATATTAAATTAAATCAATCGATTGCGTAAATTTTAAACAGAAAATAAATTGCACAACACTCACATTCCCAGCTAACTATTTTAATGCAAGAAAACCTTTAAAAGCAATCAAATAGATTGAAACTTCTTATTTTCATATTTTTTTTCTTTTAAAATAAAAACCGATATAACTTTTGCTAATACCCGAATCACTATAATTTAAAAGCAGGAGAATAATAGCATTTTGCTTTAGCTCATTTCAAATTTTGAAATAGATGACGCATTTTCCAAGAGGTTTTCCTGCTTTTGGAAATTAAATTGTATTGTATGATGGTAACTTTCGGATCAGATTGGAAATTAACCCTACCAAATCATGCGACACTCGACCAATTAACACCTCATACAACAACTACTTGCATTTACCAGATAATGGTAAGGCGGAATAAGAAAAAAATCAACAACGCAAACAAAAGGCACTTATAACAAAGAAATTAACGAAAATTATCATTTATTTTTTCCAAAAAGATACAGATGGAAATGTGATCCTGAT
Source organism: Sphingobacterium sp. Ag1 (assembly GCF_000988325.1). Taxonomy (NCBI): domain Bacteria; kingdom Pseudomonadati; phylum Bacteroidota; class Sphingobacteriia; order Sphingobacteriales; family Sphingobacteriaceae; genus Sphingobacterium; species Sphingobacterium sp. Ag1. The sequence goes on from NZ_LBGU01000020.1 coordinate 24,592, forward strand.
CTTGAAACTAGATAATCAGCAAAAAAGCTCTCGTAAAAGAGAATCTTTACTCTGCAATTTAATTCTTCATGGCTAAAACCATATCTCTCGAACTAGCTTCCAAACCAAACTTAAACATATGATTCGCTAGTACTCTACCTATAGCTTTGCAGAACACTAATTATTTTAGATACTATTTATACGAATTGATCGATTTGGATACTTTCCAGTCATTGCCCACACGCTCCAAATTAACTAAATCTGTTTTAGTGAAATTCTCAAATTTCAAAGCCACTTTAGCGACCATATAGTCTGCCGATTCTTCTAAGATGTCGGTGCTTACTGTACAATTCAGCTTCCTCCTTTTTGCTTTTTCAAGGATTTAACCACTTCGTTGCGGCGTTAGACTGTGCATTGGAAACTTGGATCTTTTGATTAAAATCTTCAGCGACTAACTGCTCTACTCCTGCTGATTCTCCCTCCGTAGTGACCGCAACATAGTGCTCTAAAGCGAAGCATGCTGTGGAAGATCGATTAAATTTTTTCGTGATAAATTTAATTTAATTCCCAAAAATTACATTTTTTCGAATGAAAAAAAATCCAAAATTATATTTTTTTTCGATAAACACAGTTAACAGAACAACAAGTTAAACTTCCTTTAAAAAAGTAAATTAACACATATACTAAAAAACTAATTCCCATAAGTTAATTCAAAAAAAACCTTTAATATTTATAGTTATACAAAACAATTAACGTGAAAATATAGACAACGAACTGAAAAACAAAACTTACAACGCTGCGTACTTCTAAAATACTTTATTGAAACAGTTGCCCTCACATCAAGTTATCAAAAATAATTTACTCCAATAAAACTATTTCAACTCGACAGCTGTTCTTACCATACAAAGCGGCTACAAGCTACCTTTCGAAAGAAAGGTTCGACATAAAAATTGGCGTCGTACAGTGAAAATCCAAGAGTCTTTAAAAACATTGGATGACGAAACAAAAAAGAGGAAACGATAGGAAACATAAAAATTACTGTACAACTAAACGCTAAGAGAAAGGGTCTGATGAGAATCAGGCCCTTTTGACGTAAGAAAAGCTAGATCTCTCGACCTGGCTTCTAAACTAAACTGAAACGTACTGCCCCTAGTTTTCGGGATCCTTTATTTGCAACAATAAACCTATCATCCGCTAATAATCAGCCTTTGTTATAAGCATCCACCTCATTATATTGAAAATGAAAAATAATGCAAGCCAAGCAAAAGAAAACATATCCGGGTATTGTAGGACAGCATGTAGGCTATAAAGACCTGCCATCCCTATAACTATCGAAAATATCCTATCTAATGTAGTTCCCAGTCTTCTTTTTATGATATATAACGAACGCAGTAAAACTGTTGTACAGATTAGAATATAAATAACCGCCAGTAGAGCTTGAACAACTAAGTCCCACATGTTGATGAAATCAACATAATTCAGGCAAGTAAAAAATTGAAATAGAGCAAGAAATAGCACCATAAAAAAAAGGAGCGTAAGCTTTTCACCAGTTAGAGGTAAAAGCAGCAAAAGCAGTATTGTTATGATATTAATAAACGCTCTATATTTTACTAGTTTTTCCATTAAGAAACTGTGCTTTTTCATAATTGATTATTTATTATCCCAAAGCTACCCTTCTTCTAGGTTCAAAAATTTGATAAAAGGCAAAAAAGAAGACCTATCTTTTTATCATTCCTAGTTTTTACAGGCCAAAATAAAAAAGCCACATCTTCCGATATGGCTCTACAACATATATATATTTATTTGAGATGGCTTCTACTTATACGAGTTAATTGATTTGGAAACTTTCCAGTCATTGCCCACACGCTCCAAAGTAACCAGGTCAGTCTTGGTGAAGTTTTCAAATTTCAAGGTTACTTTAGCAACCATATAGTCTGCCGATTCCTCGATGATATCAGTGCTTACTGTACAGTTCAGCTTTTCGCCTTTTTGCTTTTTCAATAGTTTAACTACGGCACTACGGCTGTTAGACTGTGCATTGGTAGCTTGGATCTTTTGGCTGAAATCGTCGGCGAATAACTGCTCTACCCCTGCTGATTCTCCCTCTGTAGTTACCGCAACGTAGTGATCGAGTGCCAAGTCTGCTGTGGAAAGGTTAACGTTTGCTTTTGCCGATTTCGTTCCCGGTCCTTCAGCTGCCATTGCGAAAGTTGATACGGCGATTAGGGCTGCTGCTGCGAATGTTTTTACTAGCGTTTTCATAATTTCTTTATTTTATTGTGTTAGTTCTGTTGTTCTTATTTGTTGACTCAAAACTACAACACAATAGGTCCCTAGCCTACGGGCTTTAGACCAACGATCGGGAAAACTCGGTGAATGGCCGGAATGGGGAGGTGAATTTTAATTTTGTGATGTAGGTCACGGTAAATTACCATACAAAATCAAGAAATTTGTTCCAACAAGAAGAAAATCAAATCGATATGAAAGCAAAACAACTCTTTAGGCAAATAGGAATATTTTCGGCTTTATTAATCCTAATAGTAACGCATTGCTATGCAACAAACCGAAAACCAAAAATTCTATTCGTAGTCACTAGTCACGATACAAAAGGCAATACAGGCGAAAAAACAGGTTATTATCTCGGCGAAGTTTCGCATCCATGGGAGGTTTTAACAGCTGCTGGATATGAGATTGATTTCGTTAGCCCACAGGGCGGAAATCCACCTGTGGATGGATTTGACCTAAATGATCCCGTTAACAAAAAATTCTGGGAGAATAAATACTACCATAGTAAAATCACCCATTCACTCAAACCTTCTCAGGTAAAACCTGAAGAATATAAAGCTATCTTTTATGCCGGAGGACATGGTGCGATGTGGGATCTTCCTTTCAATTCATCAATCGCAAGGATTGCCAGCAAGATATACGAGGCAAATGGTCTTGTTGCAGCTGTATGTCATGGACCTGCAGGCTTAACCAACATCAAACTGAGCACCGGCGAATATTTGATAAAAGGGAAAAAAGTCAATGGCTTTAGCAACGAAGAGGAAGAGCTTGTCAAGCTTAGCAATGTAGTCCCCTTTTTACTAGAGGATAGGCTAAAGGCAATAGGTGGGATTTATGAAAAATCCGAACCTTGGCAGTCCCATGTTACCGTTGACGGCGGATTGATCACTGGCCAAAATCCACAATCAGCCAAGGCTGTAGGCATGGCTATCGTCAAGGCATTAGGTAAGTAAGGTATTCTCCCAAGATAACAACATTGGCTTTTTGAAAACCATGGGTCTGTTTAATAATTGCTAAACAAGAAAATACTAAGTGAAAGGGGCTGATGAGAATCAGGCCCTTTTGACGTAAAAGCCACATTTCCCGATGTGGCTTTAATGAATATATGATTCACTAGTGGTTTGTCGGCTCCCGCATTTACACTACCACTGCCGATTCTTCTTCAGCGGTTACGGCAACATATCGACTCAGAGCCAAGTATGCTGTGGAAAGGTTAACGTTAGTTTTCGCTAATTTTGAGCCTGGCCCTTCAGCTGCTATAGCGAAAATGGATACTACCTATACTATAAAAAAACCACATCCGAGGATGTGGTTTATAAGTGAGAAGTAACTATTATTAATCGTAAAGCTCGTATGTCGGCAAATATGATCTAGTAATAACGATAGGATCTTGATTGTAGCCACTCTTTGGATAAAGGGTTACCGTAACCTTCACGACAAACTTATTCGAGGTGAAGTTTGTATTCATTAAAGGAGTTTCGTAATCCTGAGTTGGATCTGTCTGTGCCGGTGGAGTTGGTCCTGAAAAAACTTGAGCATAAGCGTTTTTAAGAATTACATTCTTACCATCATCATAGGCTAAATTCTGATTAAAATTATAAATTATACCTGGACCAGAAGGTCCATTCCATTGAAGACTATTATTGAATTTTTCATAGTAAAACAAATCACTAGAAATAGTATAATTACTTATTTCAGATAAAAGATCTGGATTTATTTCGACTTGGATTGATGATGGATCGATGTCTACTGATCTAATATATTGGTCATTGGTACCTTCTAAAAACTGAGCTGTCTTAGGCATTAATACCTTAGGTGTTTTCTTTAAATTCCAAACTCCGAATCGCTTGTTAAAATACGGATACAAGGTATTATTAACGCTTGTAAAATCGGTCCCTGGTAATAACAGATTTGCTACCGGGGAAACGTTAGTTGCCTCGCTTCCAGTAATTGTACCATTTAAACTTACTGTTCCTTGAGTCTTAAATTCAAGCTTTTGGGTCGTCGAAGTATCAGCTGACTTTTTGCCTATAAAAGATCCAAATAGTAAGTTAATACCAGCTCCTACCAATTCGCTTACTCCTCCGGAAACAACGCCACTTATCGCGGAGGCCGCAAGTTTAATAATCGAAGATGCTGATGTTGAAAGTTTATCGTTAACATACTTTTTAGCGGCTGATCCAGCTGATTTAGCTGCGGAACTACGTGCATCAGCCCATGAATTTTTGGATGAAGATGTAACTATAGTTCCATTTGAATTTAGATCCAAGTCTCCAGTCAATGCTACATCCTGAATATTTTTATTATACGTGGATATGAAGAAATAAACAGGTTGAGTGACACCACTATCATAAGTAAACTCTGTGTCGAAAGCATTCCATCCCCGATTTATAGTTTTGGCAATGCTCTCGTTTGTAATATTGGAAGAAATGAAGGTGGGGTTCGAGTTTTTTTCATCCATAGCTGAAGCAAAATATCCAGCATTGTTCAACAGTGCATTATTTCCTGTCAAAGATATTCCCCACATACCATTTGATCCTGAAGTAACATTATCATTCAAAAAATAGAACGTACGCAAAATACCAGTGAATTTGTTGTACAAGATAAAATAATTTTGTCCCACTTGTCCAGGTGTTTGGCATAGGTTATAGACTAGCTCCCAACCGTCAGCCTTTTTATAGTCGTTCAAAATATAGCTAGGAATCGCGGTAATTGCACTACTATACCAAGGCAAAATTCTGGTACCTCCGCCAGGCAAAGCGATATTTGTATTCGTCTCCCAGTCAAAATATGGAGTAACTACATTGTTCACACCAGTTTGAGTTGCTTTTTTTGATAATTTAGTATTTTCCGATGGAACTAGAATAGTGTCCTTTTTGCAACTGGAAAGACACAGTAAGGAAATTAAAAGAGCTAGAGAGCTTTTGCTTTTCATAATAATACTTTTGTAAATTTGGTGTTTTAATTAAAAATAAATATAATAATACTAATATTTTTAAACCATTAAATAATCAAATTAATTTGTAATCATTTTGATACATTAATAAATAAGTAAGTCATACCCAGGAAATTAAACCAATAAATTTCCCTACACAGATCTAGCAGTGTCTTTTTGATTAGAAATCGTTTTGTCATTATATTGTTGTTTTAAATTCTTATACAAACAAACTTAGACTTCCCTCCGGTATTATCTGCGTGAAAAGTACACAAGTTAAGCGGTAGAATACAACTACCGAAAAGTGAAGTTCCGATCGCTTCAAAACAACTCAAAAAGCCACATCGCTAGACGTCTCTTCACAACTTATATATTTGTAAAGGATGGCTCTTACACCTACAGCCTACAAACTTTAGACCAACGCTCAGGAAAACTCGGTGAATGGCCGGAATTGGGAGTCGAAAATATGTAGGAATACTAAGTCTAATTTTTGAGCAGCTTTCAGTTTACTGAGTAAACTAAATATCAACTAAATAAGAGCGAATATTAGATCAACTCTAACGGATACGAATTGATCAGCCCAGTCAAATTTCTTGTGATTACTTTTAGTATTAGATAATTAAAATATGCCCAAAAAGGCATACATTATTTAACAAATAAAACTTAAAAACAATGAAAAAGTTATTGATGAGTTTGGTAGCCCTAGCTGCGCTATCAAGCGTGGCCTTCGCCGGCACTGGAGCAAAAGCCGCCAAAGAAAATGTAGATGTAAAAACAACCGCCAACATCCCGACCAAAACTATCGCCGAGGCTAAGGCTACCGGAGAGACAAAGGCAACAAATGCGAAATTGATTAGATGTGTTTACGTATTGAATGTTTACAACAGTAGCGGCGAAGTGGTAGCTACCCACACGTCGGAAACCTATGTACAAAACTCCTGCTCAGGATTCTTCGGAAGCTGCAAAATTATGTATAGGCATATGCTTGCCAATGGCGATCTGTAATTTGGGGATCACCGTTTTCTTAGATTTAAATATGCAAACATAAGCGAGGCTTAGCCTCGCTTATGTTTGTAGTCCAATAAAACTATTCACATAGGTTGCTATTCCTACTATACAAATTGGAACCTTATCGAAATTTCAAATAGCGAAACAAAAGGACATAAATCCGAAAAAGCCACATCGCTCGACCTGGCTTCACAACATATGTATTCATAAGCAATGACTCTTATTGGTAGGAATGAATTGACCTGGACACCTTCCAATTGCCATTCTCGTAAACCAATGTCACGAGGTCTGTCATGCTAAAGCTGTCAAATTTCAGTGCAATTTTTGCAATCATATAATCTCCTGATTTTTCTACGATCTTGATATTCACCTTGCAATTCAGCTTTTCTCCGTTTTGATTTTTCAACGATTTAATCACAGCACTGCGACTATACGTCAATTTGCTGTTAGCCTGTATCTTTTGATTGAAATCATCCGTAAACAACTGCTCCACTCCAGCCGATTCCCCCTTGGTGGTGACTGCAAGATAGTGATCCAATGCTAAGGCTGCCGTGGAAAGATTAATGTTTGTCTTTTCTGATTTGTCTCCCCCTCTTTCAGCTGCCATGGTGAATGTGGACAAGGCGATTAAAGCTACTGCAGTGCAATTTCTTACGAATGATTTCATGATATCTTAATTTTATTGTGTTAGTTATCGTGTTTCTACTTGTGGGTCCAAAACTTTTGTTTAATATGCATTTACCCCATGGTCTTTAGACCAGTGATCGAAGAAACTCGGTGAATTGTCATTTACCTACAAGAGATTTCGATGCGGAAGCATGCCGAAGAAATTTCGGACACATTTCGACAACCACATGCCAAACACTATACCAGTCGGCCCAAGGCGTATATTTGTGCTTTCTGGGCCTTAAAATGGCCTTTTATTAATCTTCTTTTAAAAAGTAAATGTGTGCTTGCGAACAGTTTAGAAACGTATTGTCCGCATCCGTACAATGGATAAAGCGTTAAATAGAGACCGTATCAATTATGCGCACACGGTATTTACAGAAGCAAAAAAAATGAGACGAAAAGGATAGCGAAAATAAAAAAGCCCGATAACAATCGGGCTTTTCCAAACGGCATGTACTACAATGCCATTGTTATTCGGTATAAATGGACAAACATCCTCAAATCTGTCTTACGGACAAATTCTACAACGTTTTACTTCAGTTTCTGTAAGCGCTCTTTCGCCGCGGGCACGATATCATCGTTTTTATCATAATTGTCAATCACACTTTTCAAGGTACTCTTCGCTTGGAAGGTATTGCCCTTACGCGCATAGGCATCAGCAAGCAATAGGAAGCTCTTGGCCACCCAGTATTCCTGTGCTTCCCGATTGTTGATCACATCAAAGGCTGTTTCCAGCGCTTTATCATATTCTTTGTTATCATACTGCATTAGTGCCACGCGATAGCGCGCCTCTGCGCCGACTGCCGACTGGCTCTTCAGCGCGGCCAGGTTAAATTCTTTCATGGCAGCCGCTACATTCTTATCTTTTAGCAAGGCTTTCCCACTGTACAGATGCGCTTTCGCAATTTCCTCCTCGGTTGCGCCGTTGTAATTCTTAATCAGACTTACGTACTTGGCCATTTGCTCCATATCGCCGAGTTCGAAGTAACACACCATCAGGTTCGTTACTGCGTAGCCATAGTTCTTTTTATATTCTTCGTTGAGCTCCAATTTTTTGAGGTGCACAATGGCCTCGTTGTATTCCTTGAGGTCCAGGTACAGCGCAGCCACCGTCAGCAAGGTATTTTCTGAATACTTGCTCGTCCAGTCGTTCAGGATGATATTCAGATCATGCAGTGCTTCCTGTGGATGCCCAGTACGGTACGAACTCACCCCACGGATGTAACGGGCGAATTTTTCTTGTTTGGGTTTTGGAAATTTATCGAAATACGCATTGATGGCTTCTACAGCGGCTCCGTATTCTCCCCTGGCGAATAGAGACTGTGCGGCCTGAAAAGCCATATTATCCAATTCCGCAGGACTCAGATTGCTGACATTGGTACCCACGGCATAACGGATATAGCTTGAAGCATCCCCCTGATCGAGGTAGATGTTTTCAATGAAACGCATGGCCTGCTCTGCCTCAGCAGTTCGGGTATATTTCTCCACCACCTTCTCGAAAGTCGCTTTCGCCGCTTCGGGCTCATCGTTATTGTACTGCACGAGCCCTATGGTCATTAAGGCGCGGGGAATATAACTGCTACGGGGGTACTTTTCGACCATTGCTTGCAGCCCTTCGATAGCGCGGCCATAATCACCCATCGTGAAATAAGTGTAGGGAATTTCAAAGGCCGCATCATCTGCATAGTTCGAAGATGGAAATTGTTTCAGCACTGACCGCAGCGTACTGAGCTTGGTTTCATTGTCGCCTTGTAGACCAAATAAAATACCACGCTGGAAGAAGGCATAATCCTGGTTTGGCGCTTTGCTATTAATCAGCTGGTCGTAGTACTTGTTTGCCCGACCGTAGTCGCGCAGACACAAATACGAATCACCTAGACGTGCAATAACATCATAGCGTATATTTTGATCCACCGTATTTCCTCCAGCAGCCAGAAAGCGTTCAAAATATTTGGCTGCCAACTCAAAACGGTTGTTTCGGTATGCCGCATACGCGAGCCCATAGTTGGCATAATTATAGACATCAGTATTCGGAGCGACGGGCAGGCTTAGAAACTCGGAGAAGTTTTCTACGGCTTCACCAAATTTGCGCACTTCATACATGGCTTCTGCTTTCCAATAGGTCGCAAGAGCTGCCATTTCAGCATTGACCGGAAACTTTTCAGATCGCATAAACATGGATATGCTATTTTCGAAAGCACGCTCATTATAAAACTCCAATCCTCGGTAGTAGGTTACCTTTTGATAGATCGCATTGACTTCCCGACCGCGCTCTTTTAACGATTCCAGCATACTGACACCAGCGTGGAAATTGGTCGTCCCCCGAAGAATTTCAGCGGATAATGTTTCCGCACTTTCCTTTCTTTTTGAACCCGGATCGATAGGTTTCACTTCCTGGGCGATATATTTCTCGAGGACTTTTTGCGCAGCTTGGGTGGAGTCCATTGCAAACAAGATTTTAGCATAGTTAAACAGCGCATCGGCCTTCACTTGCCGGTCCAAATCCAGCTTTGTTGCTTTGACAAAAGCATTACGTGCAGCTTGCTTGTCGCCCGTCTCCAGTGCGATATGACCTAAGGTCATGATGGCCCCCTGATAAAAGGCATCCGAAGGTTTTATGGCCTCCAACATACCGCTCGCTCTTTTGTATTCGCCGGCCCCGTAAGCTAGGTAGCTGATGCGATAATTATCGATATTGCTTTGTGACGCGTCCGAATGCCGTTGCATCAATTCGTGGTAATAGGCCTGTTTATATTTTTGCTGTGCTAAATAGGTGGCAGTGGCAATCTGGCGCAGTTCGGTCTCAATAGCATCACGGTTGATAAGCGTCATATCCGGGCTGCGGCGTACCTTAACGGCATCAGCCAGCATGGGCCGGTAATCACGTACGACATCAATGGAATCCATGGTTTGAACTTCACCAGCGCCACTTTGCACACTTTGCTGCTGTGGTTTCTCTTTCTTATCTTTCTGCTGTTTACCCACTTCCTGCGCATAGCCTGTAACCAGCAAAGCCGAAAGTGTTCCTGTAAAAAGGTATTTAAGATAGTTGTAGCTCATTCTTTTTTTCAATATCATTTTTCGTCCGTATTTCTGCGTTTTTCCAAACGTTCTTATGCCAAGGAGGCCGTGGTGTAATCTTAACCTAAACAAATAGCCAAAACTAAAGAATTCCAGCCACATTCGGTAAATCATCAGCCTGAAAACAGATGTAATATGTAATTTTACCCATACCTCTGTTTGATTTTTACGATTTAGAATAACATAAGCTATTCCAATGCTTTCTCGACAACCGAGTTGATTACAATAATGAAGCCACTTTCTATAAATCCAAGAGATAATCGCATGGGCCCTCAACGGCCAATACCGCCCACACTGGGCCTAGATATACATTTTTTCTACTTTTAAAAGCTGGTTCTTCGATCGGAATAAAGATCTGAGGCAGGAAAAAAATTGAGAACATTGATGAGGTAGATGCACGAAGAAAAGAAACTTCAAGGGTTTGCACCTGGGATATCCATTTTACATCACGATGAAACACCTCACTAAGATCTCCGACATTATTATTGGCATAAGCTTCAAAAAAACGACGCCTTTGCGTAGATGTACGGATGCTAACAATTTATAACAATAGCGTTCACATGCGTACACTATATTAAATGCTGGCTCCTGCGCTTTGAGGAAACGTATACTACAAATGAGTATACATCTTATCCTGATACGGTGAATTTACTATCAATTTGTACATTTTGCTCGCCACCGGCATCACCATATTTTAAATTGGTTGTACACTATTTCAATAGAGACACTTACTTTGGTGCCGCTCTCTTTTTGCTTTGTGAAAGCAAAAATTGGTCGTAAAACAGCTCTTTTTAAATAAACGTAAAATACACACTTATTTAAAAAACAATCGTATCTTTAACTTTATTATCTTCAAATTGACTTTTTCCGATCGTAAAAGTCCTTTGCAAGATAATTACCTATGCTAAAGAAAAATCGATAAGTTATCTGATATCGGAAATACCATACTAACATAGCTGCTAACATGCCTAGTTTGAACAGACTCCTATCTTCTCGTCAGGCCTTGATCCTGATATTCATTCTCATCCTTGTTCACACAAGCACGTTGACCGACGCGCAATTCCCCAAGGAAATGAATAAAGGTTTATCGAATAGTTCAGTAAAATCTATATTTCAGGATAGTCAGGGCTTTATGTGGTTTGGCACCTACGACGGACTAAACAGGTTCGACGGCTATGATATAAAAACCTATAGAAATCAGCTAAATAACGAAAACAGCATTCCACATAATTATATCTATTGCATAGCAGAAGACCATAATAAAAAATTATGGATAGGAACTGGTCAAGGAATTGGAATATACGACCGAAATTTTGATACCTTCACCCGTTTAAATTATATAGACCAAAAAACAAAACGGTCATACCATCTCAATGCCGACACGAAATCCATTCAAATCGACAGTGACAATAATATTTATATCGGCACAAACGGCTGGGGGCTATTTTACAAAAGTCATCAAGAAGCACATGCCATTCAAATTGCTTTTAAAGATTATAAATCAAACCTATCCACCTTATACTACCATGTATCGGCCACACATATTGACGCGACCGGCCGAATATGGGTCTTTATAGAGGGAAATGGCTTATATGTGTTCGACAAAAAAACTCAGCAGTTGAATCTTGTATCGAAGGCTATTACGAGTGCAACCTGTATGGCTAGCACAAACAGCGGTGAACTCTTTATTGGTAATTACGAGGGGCTATTTGTTTGGAAAATCAAAGACCATATGTTTTCGGCTTTGTATCCGCAGGAGCTTAAATCGAGCCAGATCAACATGCTGACGCTGGAGGGGCAAAACAAACTTTGGTTAGCCACCCAAAACAATGGGATTTTTATACTTAACCTATCTCATGGAAAAGCAGCAAACAAAAATGATCTACAGCCCGTACAATTTTCACTGAATATCAAAACCATTTATACGATTTACATAGACTCCCAACGTAAAATATGGATCGGCACCGGAAAGGGCGGCATTGAGACCATTGATAACAATAGCTATAAATTTAACTATTTACAGCAGAAACATTATGCAGGATTTAACTTAGCGCACAAATTTGTACGTTCTTTCGTTGAGTATGATAACAAGATCTGGATTGGTACCGAAGGTGATGGCCTTTATGTATGGGATAACAAGACCAATCAGGTTCAGTCTTTTCAAAAAGAACCACAGCAATTGCCAGACAATACGGTAAACCATCTTTTGACCGGAACTAACGGAGACCTATGGATCGCAACCGAAAGAGGCATAGCGCGTTACGCAAAAGGCTCGGGTTTTAAATATTATATTTGCAGGACGCCAAATGGGGTCGTAAATAACAGTGTACAGCTGCTTTATAAGGATCAGGATGAGAAAATCTGGGCAGCGACATTTTCTGAAGGAAGAGTATATACATATAATCCGACAAGCGACCAATTTGAAGTCTTCAGCGAAGACATCTATGATATCAATTGCATGATTGATGATAAACAAGGTAATATCTGGATGGGGAATTACAATGAGATCATACAGCTAAACAAGAAGACACGAAAAAGCGCCAGATATTTAATCGGAAAACCTGTTCGTGCCATTCAGCTCGGAAAAAATAACAGACTTTGGTTAGGAACAGAAGGTAAAGGGCTCTTGGCATTTGATAGCAAATCAAAAAAGATTGTCGAAAATTATTCCACAAATGAAGGTTTGAGTAACAATGCCGTACTTAATATTTTGGAAGATAAAACCGGAAAACTATGGTTAAGCACCTTTAATGGCCTTTCGAAGTTCGATCCTTCCACTAGAAAAATTGTACGATACGAGGAAACGGATGGGCTTCAAAGTAACGAGTTTTCCTATGGGGCAGCGCTTAAGCTCAAAGATGGCCATCTTCTTTTCGGAGGAAACAACGGTTTTAACATCTTTGATGCAGATAGTATCAAACTGAAAATTTATGACCCTGCATTAGCAATCACCAGCCTTAAAATTAACAATAAAAAGATGGCAGAACAGAACGACCGGGTCGATATTGGAAAAGATAATGCGATACACAAACTGACCCTCCCCTACAATCAATCCACGTTTTCGCTGGAGTTTGCCGCTTTGGAGTTTGATTCGCCACAAAAGATAAAATATAGATACCGCTTGGAAGGTTTAGACAAGCAATGGAACGATGCCGGTTCTACCCGATCGATAAATTACAATGGTCTACATGAAGGAAATTATACCCTGCTTATTCAATCGACCGACTCGGAAGGCAAATGGACGAATAAGCAGATTAAGCTCGATATTCAAATTCTCCCGCCTTGGTATAGAAGCTGGTGGGCCTACTTGCTTTACACGCTGGCTATTATCTATATGGGGCTATGGTATCTGCGCTACCGAAGGAGGCAAATCGCTTTAAATTATGAAATACAGCTTTCAAAATTCACCATCCAAAAGGAAAGAGAACTCAATGAAAAGAGGCACGCATTTTTTACCAATATATCGCATGAATTTAGAACACCGTTGACTTTAATTATAAATCCGATTAAAGATCTGCTGAAGACCAATAAAGAGTCTGAAGACAGGGCTTCCCTTCAGGTTGTACACAGGAACGCCAAAAGGCTGCTGAGCTTGGTGGACCAGCTGCTTGTATTTAGAAAAACAGAGGATGGTGCCGAACAGCTCAAAACCAGCATTTTCGACTGCCAAAGCTTTATGAAAGAAATATTTCTATATTTCGCGGCCCAGGCAAAATTACAAAAGATAGATTATCAGTTCCAGGAAGATTCCGGTCCGGTCTTTGTCAATGCGGACAAAGAAAAAATTGAGATCATCTTATGCAATCTCATATCAAATGCTTTTAAATTTACGCCTTCCGATGGCGCTATTCATATTGCTCTATCGCAACAGGGTCAGGAATTAACCATTCAGATCAAGGACTCGGGAAAGGGTATCCCCGAACATCTTGGCGATAGAATATTCGACAAATATTTTTCGGATCCATTGAATGGCCCCAAAAAACAAACGGGATTCGGGATCGGCATGTACCTGGTCAAAACTTTTGTTGAAATGCACACCGGAAAAATAAGTTATACCAGTTCAGCAACAGCGGGAACAACATTCAACCTCGTTTTGCCTATCGTGGCACAACGAATGCCGGCCGAAGAACCATTGGCAGATGTAGCGCCCCGCAACGAGTCGGGAATTCAAATGCTATACGATGCACAAGTGGTGACGGAAACCGCTCCCACATTTCCAACGGCTATATCAAGCAAAAAATTTAGTATTTTATTGGTTGACGACGACGATGCGATCCGCAGCTATCTTGCCGACATTTTTAAGGCAGAATATACAATCTATAGTGCCCATAATGGCGTTCAGGCATTAGCTATGATTAAGGGAAAACAACCTGATCTGGTCATAAGTGATATTATTATGGAAGAGATGGATGGATTGTCACTCTGCAAAGCCGTAAAATCTAATGCTACGCTCAACCATATTCAAATCATCCTGCTTACCTCAAGTACCTCTGACAGTACGAAGTTAGCCGGAATTCAATATGGTGCCGATGATTATATCCACAAGCCATTTGATTCGGAGATATTGTCGCTTCGGGTCAAAACATTACTTCAAAACAAAAAGAACCTTCAGGACTTTTTCCTTAACGCGATTACATTACAGTCCAATGAGCTAAAAATACCAATCACAGACAAGCTATTCATAGAACGGTGCATTGAAATTATTGAAGAGAACCTACTGGAAGAATTGACCGTTATAAGCCTTGCCGAAAAAACGGGAATGAGTCATTCTTCACTCTATAAAAAAATTAAAACGATTTCAGGCAAATCGATCAATGAATTTATCAGGTCGGTACGACTCAAAAAGGCTGCAGAAATGCTTATATTGACAGATTCGAAAATTAATGAAGTAGCTAACTTAACAGGTTTTTACGATCAGCGCTACTTTAGACAGCAGTTCAGCAAATTGTTTGGCCATACACCATCCGACTATGTCAAAAAGTACCGAAAAGCATTTCAGAATGAATTCCATGTCGATCGGCACTAGGCTGCATTGCCAACAAATAAAATAAGCCCTGTACAACAACTACAAACGCTTTCGCTGTACAGGACGCTATAATTATTCGACTGGTTTTATGACAAAAGAGAATGAATAATCTCTGTACGGCAATGTATATTCGTGAAGCGGCCATGCTCCCCAGCTATTGATTCCCCCTACGCCCATTTGTCTGAGGTCAATATTAACTTGCGTTTGTTTCCTTTTGACAAGGTCAGCTGCATGGCGTTGTTGTCGCTTGGGACCATCGTCCAAATCCTTGTCAAAATAATGCAAAGCACTTATACTGAAAGTGGAATCTGCCGTAAAAAACAATCCCTGACCTTGCTTATTTCTTACTTCCATCCACCTGACATCGGTCTTATTACCTGTCTCCTGTGGCATTACATAAGGAAAATACTGTTTATCGACGGTCTGTTTATAAATTCCGACATGCGATGCAAAATTACGGTCGATGTAGTTCTCCTGTGGTCCCCTACCGTAGTAATTAATGGCCTCAAAGCCAGCAGGCATGATCCATTGCATGCCGAAACGTGGCAGAACAGCAACCTTTTTTGTGGTGTCAGCCGTGAATGATTGAGAAATGCGCATTTCACCCCGTTGATTAATGCAGTATTCCATTGCTAACTGTCCATATACCTGAGGCATTTTGTAGGCCGCATAGACATAGACCAGGCTATCGATTAATTCGGATCTAATTTCAAGTAATTCAATAGAATCCGTAACCTGTTTCCAAGATTTCAGTTTTTCAGGCGTATTTGCACCGAAATCGTTATCATTCGGCGCACGCCAATAATTAGTCTTAAATAAAGCATGCTCATCCATTAAATCCCGTCCTTTGTAATGATATCTGGTCAGCCATCCTGATTTAAGGTCAAACTCCATCTGCAGCTGCTTTGCCGAGATAATCAGATTTCCATCTTTTCGCTCAGTCTTGATTTTCCCCTGCGCCACAATGGTTGTCTTAGGTTGAAAAACACCGCCTAAAGACAACTGTTCGGTTGCAATAATATGACCCATAGGAAGTAGGGGTTCGGCTTTTTTTAATCGATAAGTCAGATTCAGAAATTTCTCCCCACGTGCATCTGTTTGATAAGGGATAGACAGCACACCAGATTGTTGCGGCAACACATTCAAGTGACTGATTAAACCAGATTGGGCTTTCTTTCCGTTAACAATAAGCTCCCATTGAAGTTCAACATTGTCAAGTCCAGTAAAAAAACGTTCATTGTAAACCTGTATCTTTTTCTCGTTCATTAGGCTGCTATGGATATCTTGATATACTTTCTTCATTTCCCAGGCATGCGGATAGGGTGTCCTATTAGCATAAAAAATGCCTTTGGAAGCATAATTCCAGTCCGTTATGGCTTCCTTAGGCTCATAGTCTCCACCATAGGTATAAACCGTATCGCCTTTAGCGTTGATTTTAATAAAACATTGGTCCACAAAATCCCAGATATATCCACCTTGGAATATTCCTTTATTTGCCCGAATGATGTCCCAATAATCCTTAAAGTTTCCCAATGAATTTCCCATGGCATGGGCATACTCACATTGAATAAAGGGCCTTTCGGGCTTAGGGTTGCGCGCTGCATAATTTTTCATCGCAGATGGACTTGCATACATGGGAACAATGAGATCAGTATTCCAGTCAAATCGTAATTCGCCATAATTATTCACAGCCCTTTCGTATTGTACAGGGCGACTTTTATCGAGCTCTTTCATCCGGAGGTAGGCCCGATAGAAATTGTAGCCATTTCCGGCTTCGTTGCCCATGCTCCAAATAATTACACTGGGATGATTTCGGTCGCGCTGAATAAGACGTTCAACACGGGCAACATGTGCCTTTTCCCAGGTCGGCCTATTGGCCATCGTATAAGACAGATCATAGCCCATGCCATGAGATTCGATATTAGCCTCATCAATCACATACAATCCATATTGATCACAGAGTTGCAACCAATATTCGGCATTGGGATAGTGGCTGGTACGGACAGCATTGATATTGAATTTTTTCATGAGCTATACATCACGCAACATATTTTCTTTGGAGATCACATGCCCTGTTACAGGATCTGTTTCGTGCCTGTTTATTCCCTTGATAAGTATAGGCTGTCCATTCACGTTCAACTGACCTTCTTTGATCTCAACCCGACGGAAGCCCACTTGCTGGGGAACGATCTCGCTGAGTTTGCCCTCGCGGTCTATTAGCTTAACAGTCACCCGGTATAAATTTGGCATTTCGGCCGACCATAGTGCAGGACGCTCTATGGTCTGTGCAATATCCATCTCTTGTCCCGAGACTTTAACAGTTTTAACTGACACAAGCCGACCATTTCTATGTAATGAAACCTCTGCTTCTAACTCCTCTTGGCTGCTCTGGTTAAAAATCAGCTTAGTATTTAACTGTCCTTCATCAAAAGAATCGTTGAGGGTGGGCGACAACTGAATATCACGTAGATATATCGGTTGCCGTACCAGCAGATAACAGTCTCGTGTGATTCCACTGAGGCGCCACATGTCCTGATCCTCCAAATAATTTGCGACTCCCCAACGCATGACGCGCATTGCGATTAAATTTTTTCCTTTTCTCAAATATGTTGTTACATCAAACTCGGAAGGTAATTTGCTATCCTCCCCATACCCCACATATTGACCATTTACCCAAACAGATAGATTTGATTTGGCAGCCCCAATATGGAGGATAATAGGTTTGCCCTGCCAATCCTCAGGAATGACTACCTCTCGGCGGTACACCGCCGTGGGGTTGAACTCCATCGGTACAATCGGTGGATTCGGTTTTCCGATCAAATAAGTGAATTCAAATCCTGAGGTCGTATACATCGGAAAACCATATCCATGGAGTTCCCAGTTTGCAGGCACCTGAAAATTAGCCCAAAGATGATCATCATAAGTCAACGATTCAAAATTGGCCGGTAATTTTGACGGACTATCTGCCCATTTAAATCTCCAGGGACCATTCAAACTTAAATAAGCGGAAGATTCACGCCAATCGCTATTGACGATCTGAGACGTATTCGGAAAGGTCACAAAATCGGTATGCATGGGCAGCCGGTTTTCTTCGGTTATCGTTTCATCCAACCAAGGGATTCCTTTTCGGACAAGAGTATCTAGCTGTTGCATTTTACGCGGTCCATGTGTCAAGGTAACACTGGACTGCGCATGTCCAAAAGTGAATATCAAACTATAGAGTAGAATAAGCACTAATTTATTCACAAACTGCATGTTTTATTATTTAGCGATTAATAAATCAATTCAAAAAAGAGTGATTTGTTTCATAGATCTAGGTTAAATACGGCCATACGGCCGCCCTAGTAAAATACACTTAAATCCCACTGATCCTTCCAATTTATCTGTACTTTTTCATTTTGGAGATCTACCGGTAGCCAGATATATCTGCTATCCATAAGATCTTTGGGGTTCCAGCGGTCGGCCATAAAGATAAAGGCATCTGTTTTTCCTGCGACAGGGAGAATAAATGTGGATTGACCGCCATAAGTCAAAGCCGAATTTGGCCCTTGCATTGGATCACCAAGGGATTTCCAGGGGCCAAAAAGACTCTTAGCGACATGGAGCTCTGCACGATTTGGAGCCCAGCCGGTGCATCCGCTAGTGATCAGATAATACTGATCTTTATGCTTGAATAAAGCTGGGGCTTCCCGATGATTCCGGAAGAGTAAGGAATCTTTCGCTGTTACATGCAGGTAATCATCGGTTAATTGAACCAGGCGTAAGGCATAGTTTTCGTCCGATGAATAGATTTGGTAAGCCTTGCCATCGGTGTCTACAAATAAACCCATATCGCGTGACATATTGTTATTTGGCCGGAAGCTGTGGACAAACTGAAAAGGCCCAAATGGAGAGTCACTGGTAGCAACGGCGGCCCTAGCTGCTGCATAACCCTGTCCCTTCAACTCGAGGTGGAACCACATGACATATTTCTTCAGCTGCTCATGATAGATAACCTTTGGCCGTTCCATAATACAGCCCCAGGCAATATCGCTTGTAGAATCTGCGCTAGGTGTGAGGGCCAACCCTTCAAACTTCCAGTTATACAAATCATTGGATGAGTACACATTGACGCCCTGTGATGCCGTTCCGCCACGTTTCTCACCGTACCAATAATATTTCCCATTTTGATGAAGTACGCCGCCGCCATGGGCATTGACCAGATGACCGGATTGGTCTTTCCATATTTCCCCTGGCGTAAAACTATTCATTTCAGCACGTTCTATTTTTTGATAGACCCGGACATAATCAATTTCATATTTAGCGGGAAGTAATTTATCAGCTATCGTGCCACCGTTTGTTCCACCGAGGGCCAAATTTAACAGGAGATAATGTGGTTGGGTAAATGGATTGAATCCTGTACCGTCCCGATTGACCAATTGATCTATAGGGACGTGGAGCATTTCGATATCATCCACATAAAGCGTAATGGCATCTTCATCCCAAACCATGCGCCAAATATGGAATTGATCTGCCCAAGCCTTTCCGCCAAGATCTTTGACTGCTTTTGTCTTACCGAACCAATGTGCTTTCCACCGTTGGTCAGTGCCAGTTGCGATATTGGCTAATATATTGCCGCGATAATATTCCATGATATCTATTTCACCATTGGATGGCCATTCCTTGCTCGTGCCTAAAGTCCAGAATGCGGGCCAAAGGCCCTCTCCAACAGGGATCCGCGCGCGGATTTCAAAAATCCCGTATTTCCAGTGCTGCTTTCCTAAAGTATTTATCGAAGCAGAAGTATAGGTTATCTTTTTACGGCTGGCAATCCAATCAGAGCTGCCCTGAATAAAACCGGGATGATTACGTTGTTCTTTTTTTGCTTCAATAACCAACATGCCGTCACGACAGGAAGCATTTTCCTTTTGATACCATTGTTCCTCCCGGTTACGCTTGAAACCTTCTTCGAAACGCCATTTAGTGGTGTCGGGCGCACCATTATAATCAAATTCATCCGACCAGACCAATTTATACTGCGGTGGGATGGGCGGTTGACTATAGGCGATAAAACAACTTGACAGCAAACTAAGACAGACAGATAAAAGTTTTTTCATGATTTAGTTTAAGTTTCTCTGAGCTAACAGCTCGTGATGATCAGTAAACAAAAATATCCCCCTTTTCCTACGTAGTCAAGGGGGATATTGAGTCAAAAAGAGGGATATATTCGTATTTGTGTAATAATGAGATGACACATATCCCTTTTTATATTTCTACAAACCGGTTGGGGCAGTTCCACTGATCAGTGACCATCCTGGATTCTGATAAATAACAGAATTTTCTGCTGTACCATCATCCGAAGCCAACTGGAAATGCTCGATGGCAATAGGTGCAAGATAATGCGCCATGGCAAATTTCACCCCAGTATAAGACAGGGCATTGCTTCGGACCTCCAATGGTCTGAGGTATTCACTCCGTGCAGGATCTGAAACGACAGATTTATCATTGGTAGCGCCATAAATCAGCTGTTCGGGTTTGTACCAATCTTTCATCGGCCCCCAGAGTTTAAAACCTTCAAAATGGTCTGCTGTTGTAGTCAGCTGGTCCATTGCACGCCAGCGCTTGAGATCCATCCAACGCAGGCCTTCCGCCATGAGTTCGCTTCTGCGTTCGCGACGTATATTGTACAGTGTAGGTGATACAAACTGTCCTGCAGAATACGCGCCCCAATCTTTCTTCTCTTTATCCATTTGTGTTGCAGCGATGGTTGCATTGAAATCTTGATCGACCTTAGCACGCGCACGCAATGCACGCCAATAGGCCTGTGCCTTCGTATCTAAATTTTGATTCTTTTCGTAACAGGCTTCCATATAATTGAGGTAAGCTTCGGTAGCTCGGAAGGTAATACTGCCCGTAAATCCCTGTCCGTTTAGCGTTTGTAAACCGTCGTATGAAATACCTTTACGTATGGTATACCCCGTTGTATAACGTCTTTCCCAATCGGTATCGTAAACAGTCGGTGTGGGCTCAATAAGGGTATAGTGTGTACCTTGTCCGATATTGACCAATACATTCTTTTGGCCGGGTTCTTTTAAAAACAATTGTAAACGACCATCGCGATTTTTCCGGACATCTGCGATGTAATCATCACCAGCATAACCGCTGCCCGCAGCGTAAATAGGCAGTCCATTGGACATCAGGAAACTTTCCACAAGACTGCGCGTCAATCCAACAGCATAATTGCCACGCTGTGCATATACCGGCACATTGTGTGTCACCAAGCTCTGGTTGTATTGTCGCCACAAAAGCACTTCGCCATAGCTGGACATATCCACGGCACCAAACATACTAAAGTAAGGATTCTCATTGTTGGCAGATTCAATTATTCCGGTATTGCTCACCAGCGGCACATTGTCAGCAACCGCAGCTGCCGATTCCATGGCCTGCGTTAAAAAGTAGTCGATCTCTCCGGCAATACTTCCCGTCGGAAATGCATAATTGCTATTGTATGATTTTGCCGCCCCAGGCCATCCTGGTCCTTTAGGGACGAATGCTGTTCCACTGAAGTATTTGAGCCAGGTGCCTTCGTACAAGGCCACGCGGGACTTGAACAGCTGGGCGACATTTTTTGAGATCCGCTGCTTCTTGCCGTCGGGAGAACTTTGGTTCAGCAAGGTAATGGCCGAATCCAAGTCTGAAAGTATAAAACGAGCAACTTCATTTCTTGGTGAACGCTTGCTCGCTTCCACTAAAATATTCTTGTCTTTATCCGACATCACATTGCGAATAATAGGAAAATCGCCCAAGGCCTGCAATTTCCCGAAGTAAACATAAGCCCGTAAAAAATAGGCTTCACCGATATAATGTGCTATGTTATTGGTATTTCCGAGAACACGATTTTCCTTCCATTTGGGAACCACCGTATTGATAAAATAATTCATCTGATAAATACTTGAAAAATCCCAGTCACCGCCGTTCGATCCAACGCGCCATTGGCCTGGAATAAACTTGTTATCGAGTGTTGGAATAGCCATATTGTCTGTGTTTCCGTCGATGCCGAACGTGCCAAAGGACCAATTGCCATGCGAAGGAAATAGTCCCGCATATTGATTTACGGTATAAGCAGCAAGTTGTGACTCCTCATCCAAATAAGCTTCAGGTATGATGGACGAAGGGGGTGCAATATCCAAATATTTATTGCAGGAAGCTAGGCCTACCAAAGCGACAAGGCCCAATTGCATCAATCTAAAAATAGTAGTATTGAATTTCATAATGAATCGACTTAAAATGTAACACTTAAACCTGCAGACCAGACTTTAGTCAATGGATAAACCGTTCCATTGCTTCCGCCATCAATAGTTTCGGGATCAAACATTCCCGCTACACTTGAGCCGGTCCAGATATTTTCTCCGGAAACGTATACGCGTAGACGCTCCACACCAAAACGTTTGGTTGTTTCTTTCGGTAAGGTATAGCCTAGCTGAATATTTTTTATGCGGATATAGGCTGCATTTTGCAAAAAGCGCGTCTGCGTCTGTTGATTTTTAGCAGTACCAAAAACAGGACGTGCGTAATATGCTTCCAGATTTTCGCCCAATGAATTGTCTGCGGTACGGAAATAATCAAGATGATCGACCAAGCCCGTTGACCACCATTTTGAAGTCGCTCCCCAAAAATAATAGCCACCTTGCCAATAGTCGCGTTTCATGACACCTTGCATGAAAATACTAAAGTCAAAATTTTTGTAATCCGCATTCAGATTCAATCCAAAGGAGTAACGCGGCGTACTGTTTCCAATCACACGACGATCACCAGGATCGGCCTGCGTATTGCTTCCTCCATCTATTTTTCCGTCGCCATTCAAATCCGCATACATGATATCGCCTGCCCCCCATTGTGTTCCCAATGCATTTTGTCCACCATTGGGCAAGCTCGCCAGATGTTGACTCATCTGTTCCTCTGTCTTTGCGATACCAAGGGTTTGATATCCCCATATTTCACCCAACTTTTGGCCTTCCCGATAGTTTGATAATGACCCTATTGCGTTTGGATAGCGTGTTACTGTTGTGGTATAATCCGACAGGAGAAACTTTGCTCCATATGCAAAACCATTGGCTGTACGGTCATTCCAGCCCAGTGTAGCTTCAAACCCTCTTGTTTTTAAGTCGGTATTATTTGTTTGAGGAACTGTCGTCCCTAATGTATTAGGCAACTGTGGCGCTGGCCCCACCATATTAAATGTCTTTCGTTCGAAGACCTCAAAAGAACCAGAAAGTCGGCTATTTAAAAAGGCAAAATCGACGCCTAAGTTTTTGGTATTGATGGATTCCCAGGTCAATAAGGCACTTACTAAGCCTGGAGCCGAAGCAGAATTTGGTCGAGCATTATTAATTAGCCAAGCGCCATTGGCTGTACCCGTTGGTTGCGTGACATAAGTCGGATACCAGACATCGGTATTTTGATTGCCCAGCTCTCCGTAGGAAGCTCTTAATTTCAGCATATTAATAAATGGTGCCGAATCTTTAAGGAAGTTTTCTTTGGCGATGTTCCATCCTGCAGAAACTGAAGGAAACCAGCCCCAGCGGCTGTCGCTGCGGAAGCGTGATGAACCGTCATAACGCAAATTAGCTTCCAATAGATATTTTTCTGCATAATTGTAATTCAATCGGCCGAAGAAACCCGCTGTTGCCCATTTTTGATATTCACCAGATACAGAAGGCACTACTGCTTTTCCATTGATGTCGGTGCCGGAGGTCAGATTTAATACCGGTTGATCCGGGATAATGATTCCGTCGCGTTGCACACCAAGATTGCGATAGGCCGTATGTTCAATCTGACCACCAACCATAACTTTAACATGATGATCACCCCAGCTCTTATCGTAATCGGAAAAGATGTTAATGTTATAGTAGTTTTCCTTTAAACCAAATTCGTAGACATTGGATGAGTTTTTATACAAATACGGATCACCATTCACGTCATGGTTGTAAAGGCGCTGCGAGTCCCAATGACGAAATTGAGTTGTGGTCCTATAGTTAAAATTACCAGTTGTACGCCACCCTTTAATGGGTTCGAGGATGAGTTGTAACTGTTGGTAAATGTAGTCCTTACTTGATTTATCCTGTCCGCCTTCTTTCATGGCAAGTGCAGGTGAGGGCGAACTGAACAGGTAGCCATTTGGATCATACAGAGGTAGCGTTGGCCAACCCTGTCTGCCTAAATCGTCATAAAAACTATTGGTCAATGCAGCAGGACGGTCGTAGTCTTCACGCACCAATCGTGCATTGTAATTTACCTGAAAGATGTCAGATACTTTAGAATTGATTTTAGCAGCGACAGCGTAACGGTCGTAATGGTCCGTATTGAAGGCCATCAACCCTTGTTGTTTCATGATATTGCCTGAAAGGTAATAAGTTGTTTTTTCGGTTCCACCATTGAGGCTTAGGTTGTGCTCGTGAGCAAAAGCCTGATCCCGATACATGACATCGAACCAATCGTTGTTGTCGTTACCATAGGCATATCCTTCAGCCCAGTACAATTTATTGTTTGGATCGACTATAGTCGAATTTTTCAGGCTTCCGTTTTGATAATCCAAAATACGCTGCAGATGCTCTGCGGAGAAATGTGGTGAACCACCTGCGTTGACTTCGGCCTGATTAAAGTATTGTGCAAACGTATAAGAATCCATCATCTTGGGCATTAATGTTGGAGCATTCATACGAAAGCTATTATTATAATTTACCGAAGTTCTTCCGGCTTTTCCAGCTTTTGTGGTGACCAAGATAACCCCAAAAGCCGCTCGAGAGCCATAGATCGAAGCAGCACCAGCATCTTTCAAGACGGAAACACTTTCGATATCCTGTGGATTTAATGCCGCCAAAGATCCTTCAGAACCATCGATTAAAATCAGTGGTGCCGAAGAAGAGGTTCCGATGGTGCCCGTCCCCCGGATATTAATGGATGGATTGGTTTCCATCGTTCCCGAGTTTTGGGAAATATTTAGGCCTGGTGCCAGTCCTTGCAGTGCCTGGATAGCATTTCTTACCGGCCTATTTTCTAGTTGCTTGGCATCCACCACTGCAACCGAACCGGTCAAGTTTGTTTTTTTCTGCGAACCGAAACCAACCACCACAACTTCATCCAAAACATCTCCTTCGGAAGCATCAAGTTGCACGTTAAGCTCGTAGTTTCCTTGGCCGATCTGTTTGAGCTGGCTAAATTCAAAGCGCTGCTTCGCATAGCCTAGGAAGGTAAATTCTACTGCTGTAACTGAGGGTGCACTTAGCGTATATTTCCCCTGTGTATCTGTCTGGGCCTGTATTTTGGAACCGATATTTTTAACGGTCACTCCAGCCAGTGGCCTATTATTTTCGGTAACCTGGCCCCGTACAGTTATTGACTGCGCATAAGTCTGCTGTAAGCTTAAAAGTAAAAAGCAGATACAACAAAGCCAGCACGGTGTGAATACTATTTTTCTTTTCATAAGTAAAACTGTTTAGTAATTAAAATATTTTGAGGAAGCGTAGTATGGCAATATGAAGTAGCATTATTGCGTTTCATTGGGAAGTCAAGGATCAAACAATCCACTTTTGATTGATAAATTCATCATAATTAAACTTGGTTATTTAGCTGTTTTTGAGTTTTAGCCAGCTGACTTTCCCTACACCTATTTTTTATATGATTTGGAGCGGGTATTCATCTAATCAGGCAAACACTCTTGGTTATTTAACATTGTCAACACTATAAAATGTCGTATTGACACTTGCAATATTATCAAAAACGTTACAACGGAAGGGGGGTAAAATCTTCTTATTTTAAGGGGCAAATTCGTCAAATCATGCTTTTTGGCCAAAAAAAAGCCGCATCTCCCGACGCGGCTAAACAACCTATATATTTAGTTACAATGATTTCTATTTATAGGAATTGATGGATTTGGAGACTTTCCAATCTTTACCTTCACGCACCAGGGTAACAAGATCGGTCTTGGTAAAATTTTCAAATTTCATCGTTACCCTGGCCACCATATAATCTGTAGCCTGTTCAAGTACATGTGTGCTAACCGTACAATTCAGCTGGATATTCTTTTGTTTTTTCAAGGATTTAACCACTTCATAGCGGCTATATGACTTCAAAGTACCTGTTTGGACCTTTAGATTAAAGTCTTCAGCAAACAACTGTTCTACTCCAGCTGATTCACCTGCAGTGATTACGGCGACATAGTGCTCCAGAGCAAAGTCTGCGGTCGATAGGTTAATGCTGACTGGGCTCGATTTTGAACCCGGTCCTTCAGCTGCCATAGCAAATGTTGACACTGCTAGTAGAGCTGCTACTGTGAATGTTTTTACGAGAGTTTTCATACTATCTTTTTTATCGTGTTATTTTTTCTCTTACTTATCTATTGACTTAAAAATACCGCTCCAGCTGCTCACGGACTTTAAATCAACAATCCGTGAATGACTGAAATGAAAATTGAACTTCAAAATGCATAAGAACATAAGATCAATTTTATTAGCTCCGTGCCAAATAGTATACCAGTTGGGCCAAAAATTCATTTATGCCTCCTGCGGCCCCAATATGGCCGATTTAAGATCTGCTTCAAAAAATGAAATGTACGTATGCGAACAGTTATTAACCGAATTGTTCACATACGTACAGCACCTTAAGATGTAATAGAAGTTTAATTTTAGATGCATTTTGAAGTGAATGACGATATACAGTAAAAAAGAAACATACTTATTTGCCTGATCAGAAAGATCAGGTACCAATTTTTTTCGGGGGGGGGACAAACAGGCTAGTAAAACGTACAAGCTCGCTAAACATAGGTTTAACTTGTCATCTTTGATGGAATATATCCGAACTACAAACTCATTCCCAAGGTAAACGCGACGCCTTTAGATTCCAGATCCACATTTCCGTAGCCTATCCCTGTCAATGGCATTTTTACAAAAGGTTTTACACCGATGTTAATTTTATCGTTGATTTTCTTCTCAATGGAGATCGAAAAATCGGCAACACCAAAGATATGCTGGTTCTCTCCATTCACTTCATAGACGGCACTTTTCTGAGATCCACCGTAGCTACCTCCGCTCTCATAATCAAACGTGTATTTTTCCTTTAGCATAAAATAGCTTGAAAGTCCCGCACTGACATTAAACTTCACTTTTTTACTTTTCAATACCGTATAACTCGCTGTGAGTGGTACATCAAGAACATCACATACAGCGCTCACATTGCTCGGCAATTGGGTCATCTCTGGCGGATTTGATGGCGTATAAAATTTATAAGCTGCTTTATAATTCTTTTTAGCATAGGTCGCTCCCACAGACACACGCAATCCTTTTGTCAAAGGATAGGAATAGGCCAAACCGATGTTCTCACTAAGGGAGGATTCGCCAGCCCCTCGCACGCTTGTTAGATCTGGCCCTGCCAAGAAACTAACAACCGACCGCTCTCTTTCCTGTGCCATGGATGCTGGACTTTCTTTAGGCTGATAGATTGTAGCCAGACGTTCCCCTAGCCCTTCGACGGGTTCTTCTTTTAAGTTGAAACGAGGCAATCTCCGCGTGTTATATTCCATGTGTGGAATCGTAAATGCGGTATTCAGCCTTCCGTCTTGTATCCCTATTGTATTTTTATCCGCTATCTTACTCAAAAGCATATCCTGCAGTATAATAGCTTCATTTGGTAGCTGTAGCACACTATTGGTGCGTTTGATTGGTTGAAATGGAATCCACCTTTGATCCCGTTTGGTTTCGTCTGGTGAATAGTCCTTAGGTTGAACAGTTTTGTTCTCCGGAATCTCCTTTTCCGGCGAAATACCGGCTGTATTTATTTCACCTGGTAAATTATTGGTTTTAAATAACGCGCTATTCCAAACAAAAAAGATCGTTAAAACTGCTGCAAGTGTAGCTGCCAAGCTCGTTAAGACGACGATCTTTCGTCTCTTTACACGCCTTTCATTGTCCAATCGCGATTCTATATCTTGCCAATGTGATTCATCAATGTCAAAGTTAGCACTACTTAAGCCTTCCTTAAATAGCTCATCAATCTTGTTCTTATCCTTTTCCATCATCTTTTCTCTTCCGTTTTACCAAATTTTACCCCTTGTACTTCCACCATCTCAGCCAGTCTACCACGTGCTTTATGCAGATTAGATTTTGATGTTCCAATGGCAATTCCCAGCATGCCACTAATTTCTTCGTGTCCATAACCATCGATGGCATAGAGATTGAACACTGTCCTGTAGGCAGGTGGAAGCTGCTGTACCATCGCCAATAAATCTTCATAGTTTAACTTTTGACTGATGCTATCATCTTCAACAATGGTATGCTCATACATGGATACATCTACTAAGACGCCCTGTTTAATCTTTGCCCGATAAAAATCAATTGCAGTATTTGTCATGATTTTTTTGATCCATATGGAAAAAGGCTTCTGAAAATCATATTTGTTGATATTTTTAAAAACCTTGAAAAAGCCCTCATTTAAAATACTGATAGCATCTTCCCTGTTATTAGCGTAGCGCAGACATATCCCTAAAGACATAGCGTAGTAGATGGTGTAAAGATCTTTCTGGGCCCTGCGGTCCTCATCAATACATCCTTTAATAATATGGATAGATTTTTCGTCAACTTCTGTTATCGCCACTCGATATTGCTTCTTTCTTTTGATAAATATAGTATTAAGTCTAATACGAATGGATAATCCGAAAGGTTGCCTCCAAAAAATATATTTTTTCAAGCCAATTTTAAAGCAACCTTTTCTCCTGCCTGACCGTAATATCAATACATTATTTTAAAACATACCATTATGAAATCAAACCAAAAACAAGTCAAATTAACTTTTATAGGTGGCCTATTGACCTTAGCGATGTTTTCTGGATGTTCAAAGAGCGATAGTGAGCCTGGCAATGTCGAACATAAAAACAAGGGTTTGCAATTGTCTGCCCATGCCCAATTCGGCACCATTCTGACCGATGCTGACGGCAAAACACTCTATTTCTTTTCGAATGATACAAAAGGAACTTCGACCTGCAGCGGCAACTGTTTAGCAACCTGGCCAGTTTATTATAGCAGCGAAACAAGCACAGACCTGAAAATTGACAAAAGCCTGCTCGGTGAAATAACACGCGAAGATGGCTCCAAACAAAGTACATTTAAAGGCTGGCCACTTTACTACTATGCAGGCGATAGTCAATCTGGTCAGGTGAAAGGAGATGCTGTCAATAAAATATGGTACGTGGCCAAACCCGATTATTTACTCATGGTTGCCAATGCGCAACTTATCGGACACGATACTAAAAACTATTTGGGCGACTATACCGAAGGAACCGGAAAAACAATTTACCTAACCGATGATAAGGGCAGAACGTTGTATGCCTTTAAACCCGACAAATTCAACAAAAACAATTATACTGCTGCAGATTTCAGTAATGATGCGATCTGGCCTATCTTTCAAAAAGAGACTGGAGCTCTGCCTTCGCTTGTTCGTACGGCTGACATCGCTGTCATTACCGTCTATGGAAAGAAACAATTAACGTTCAAAGGATGGCCCTTATATTACTTCGGCCAGGATATACAGCGTGGAGATAATAAAGGGATAAGTTTCCCACGCGTTGGCGTTTGGCCAATCGTAAACGACAACTCTGCCGTGGCCCCTGCTAACTAAACCAAACTAACTATTCAAACTTATGGCACAAAATCTAAAAACGGTAAATCCTTGCCTCAGAGCAGATCGTTACTTAGTCATTTTATTCTTTACCTTAACGGTTCTCTCCTTCTCCGCCTGTACCAAAAAGCAGGCGCAAGAACTTACGAACAATCCGGATAACGGCACTGAAACTGTGACGGTCCAAAATGTGTCCTACACAAATTTTTCTAAAGCACTCTTTGAAACGAAATGTAGTTCGTGCCACGCGACAGGACGTTCGGCAAGTGGACGATGGACGTTCAGTGGTTATATCTCCGTCAAAGACAATATTGCAAAGATTAATAATGCGGTACTGGTGACCAAATCCATGCCACTAGGCAGCTCACTCTCCGCAAAAGAAATAGAACTGCTGGATGCATGGATCAAAAGGAATTCACCTGAAAACTAATGTTAGGCATATGAAAAAAATCAACATGTACATAGCGCTCTTCATGATGCTCATCGCTATGACAACCTTTGCGCAGCAAAAGGCTTCTTTTGTTTCAAAAGAGACCAGCATCACCTTTTTTAGTAATGCGCCATTGGAAGACATCGAAGCCAAAAGTACCTTAGGCGCTTCAGCGATGAACCTTCAAACCGGAGATATCATCTTTCGGGTAAAAAATACATCTTTTCAATTTGACAAAAAGCTCATGCAGGAGCATTTCAATGAAAATTACATGGAAAGTGATCAATACCCCCTATCAGAATTTAAAGGCAAAGTCGACAACGCGGACAAATTAACAAAAGATGGCAGCTATACGCTGAACGTAAGAGGCACACTTCTGATCCATGGGGTTGCTAAACCTTACAGTACAAAGGCAACATTTACTGTTACAGATGGCACGATAAAGGCGGCAGCAAATTTTCAGGTCAGACTTGCGGATCATAAAATTTCTATTCCTTCCATCGTTGGAAAAAAAATCGCTGAAGTAGTCAAAATCACCGTTGATGCGACCTACAAACCATAATACGAATTCATTACAAATGAGAAAAATACTACTTATACTCCTGTGCTTTCCTTTCGCAAAGTCATTTGCGCAGGAAGATCTCGATAAATTAATCCATATCGATGCACCCAAAAATGAAAAAGTCACGGCGACCTTTAAATCCGGCAATTTGATCAATCTCAAGACCACAGAAACAATTCATCGTAATGAAATGGACTTTAGAGTAGATCACCGCTTTGGCAATATCGCGGGCAGCGCGGGTGGAGGTAAAAATTTCTTTGGCCTCGATAATTCGACCGACATCCGAATAGGTTTTGATTATGGTTTATTCGATAACCTGAACATTGGAATCGCCCGCGCGAAGGGCGCAACGGCTGTTCGGCAGCTATTTGAGGGTAATGTGAAATACCGATTTATCGAACAAACCGTCGACAATAGCATACCTGTTTCCGTAGCTTTTTTTGGAAGCACTACCCTATCCGCGATGGAAGCTAGTACGGATAAGTCTTCAGCAGCAAGCTTTGAGAACTTCAATGACCGATTGGGTTATGTAACGCAGCTCATCATCGCCCGAAAATTCAGTTCAGATCTTTCGCTCGTTGTAGTTCCTTCTTATCTTCACCGAAATTACACGGCTTTTAATGATCAGAATGATGTATTCGCTATCGGTATCGGTGGGCGGGCTAAGGTTAGTAATCGAATTGCGCTAGTCGCAGACTATACATTGCCTTTCCGAAAAGCATCGAACAAGAAGTACCGTGAAGAAGTGAGTGGTCAACGTTACTATAATGCTTTGGGTGTCGGTCTAGAAATGGATACCGGAGGCCATATCTTCCATCTCAATTTTACCAATGCGACCGCAATACAAGAATCTCAGTTTATCAGCGAAACAAATAGCTCATGGGGCAAAGGGCAATTTCGCTGGGGATTTAGCATCGCGCGACGATTCAATTTTAACAAAAAATAAAAGGTATTGCGCTGTTGGGGATTTGTAACGAAAATAATCCGTCCAAGGCAATAGGGATTCAACAGGTATCATTGGACAAATTAAATTAAAAAAGCGGATAACAATACTGTTATCCGCTTTTTATCACACAATGCTAAACCTACAAATCGTTCAACCACTTATTTACCTCATCTTGTGTT
Organism: Sphingobacterium sp. Ag1; assembly: GCF_000988325.1. NCBI lineage: Bacteria > Pseudomonadati > Bacteroidota > Sphingobacteriia > Sphingobacteriales > Sphingobacteriaceae > Sphingobacterium > Sphingobacterium sp. Ag1. Next base: position 56,339 of record NZ_LBGU01000020.1, read on the forward strand.
TTACCGGTCTTCTTTTGAAGTTTACCTACCAATTCGTCTTCTTTGCCCTCAGCATACAATAGATCATCGTCGGTAAGGTCTGCATATTGTTGTTTTACCTTACCTTTGATTTCGTTCCAACGGCCTTTCCATGTTAATTCGCTCATAATTATTTTCGTTTTATTGTTTGTTAATAGAACAGTATCGCTCCGCAAATCGTTTAGAAAATAATGTTATAAAATGTTAAATTCACAACATTCACCTGGAAAACAGGCGATTTCTATTTTTCGCAGGACTATTTCCGGTTACAATTGGCCGTCCATGCCTTGCCGTCTTTTGTATAACCAATTGTCAATTTACCGGCATCAATACGGATAAATCCCGTCCCTGCTGAGCCGATATTAACTAAGACGTTATCCTTTTTTTCAAAATCTACTCCATTGAGATTAGGAATGCCATTTCCAAAAGCAAAATTATAGGTATCGCCAACTTTTGTTACAGTAACCGTTCCTTCTGCCGAGGCAACATCGTTATCGTTGTTGTTCATGTCGTCAAAGCCAATAGTGCCTTCATATTTTCCAACAAAAAGATCGTTATCAGCTGGATCATCATCTTTGCTACATGATGTAAAGCCTACTAATACTGTTAAAATAAGCATACCTAGTCCCAGTGTTTGAATTAATTTTTTCATACGTCGATGTGTTAATGTGAATAATTTATGTATTACAGCAGGGTAAAATTCAAACTTTGTGCCAGTCCAAATACAAGATTCGAAACATACGTATCAAAACGCCCAAGAAGAGGTATAAATACAGTCTAAGGGTATTAATACATCCGACCAAAACGCAATGCCCAATTGAGAGTCTATAACCGTACATCGAGCATCATTCAGAGAACAAATCTCACTCATCAAGAACGGAGGCAAAATATTTTTTAAAAAACTTGGAGCGAAAGCGCATTATCGCTAAATTCATTTATTCCAAGCCTACACTATGGAAATCAATTATGCGTTTATTGTCCGAAGATTTGAGGAATACTTTGACCTATGGAGTTCCAAAGTATACCAATATGCGCTCAACAAAACCAAATCTTCTTATCTAGCCGAAGAAACTGTGCAGCGTGTATTTATCAAACTCTGGAAAAATATGCGTGACAAAAATATTGATTCCAGCATAGAATCCCAGATTTTCTGTATCACCCGAACAGTAGTGATTGATTTGGTCAAAGCAGAGTATAATCGAAAGAAACTTTTGGATCACGATCAGACAGTTGTCTTGCGGCATAGTCCTCATGATGATTTTTATGCCAAACAACTTTCATCCACACTTCATGAAATTGTCGATAAATTACCAAAGAAACGCAGGGAGATCTTTATGCTAAGCCGGTTTTCCAATCTTTCGCACCAAGAAATTGCTAAAAAGCTAGCCATATCGACGAAAACCGTAGAAAACCAGCTAACGCTAGCACTAAAAACCATTCGCAAGGCTTTATTGTTCAGTATACTGGTGCAAATTATTTTTTAATTTCTTTGGGGGCTACCTCATTTTCGATCGTAATCTTATTAGATGAAGATTACAAAAGAATTGATCGACAATTACCTAAGCGGTAAAGCCAATGCGGAAGAAATTGCGGCCATAGAAAACGCGCTAGCTAATAACGAGTTTTATTGGGAGGATCTTATGCCAGAGACGGAATGGCAAGAATATGAGGTGGATTCGGATTTTAAAAACCAAAAAGAAATAAAAGCGCATATTTTCAAACAAATAGGGCAAAAAAACAAGGATCGATTTAACTGGTTAAAATATGCTGCCATTATTATCTTCATTGGAATCGGAGCTTGGCTGGGGTTAAATCAGGTCTATTTACCTAAACATAACACCACACATCGCAGCATCAATAAAGTCCATGCAGCACCGCAGGAGGAACCAAGTAATTTATATTACATCAATTCAGGTAATACCATTCAACAAATTGCAGTACCAGACGGATCTACGATCGAACTATACCCCAATTCTGAGGTAAAATTCAGTTCAGATTTCACACGGATTAGCTCGCGAGAAATTCTATTAAAAGGCAAAGCCAAATTTACTGTGGCAAAGGATAAGACCAGGCCCTTCCGAGTTCATTCGGCAGGTTTGACAACAACGGCACTTGGCACCGTTTTCAGCGTCGACGAAGAGGGTACCGCGATTACGAAGATAAAACTATATGAAGGTCGTATTGAAGTCAAAAGCGATACGAGTTACCGAAATGAACAATCCTTAAATCTGCAGTTTTTACCCAATGAGGAAATCAGCATTGACCGGAAACAGCAACAGATTATTGCTGAGACCCGAATCAATGCTTCTCAATCCAGTAAACGGGGATCTTATCTAAAAACATCGGAACAATTGATCTTTAAAAACCTCCCCTTACAAGATGTGCTTCATATCATCAGCCATAATTATGCAGTGCGGCTGAGTTTTGACCTCAAAGATATTCAAGATAAATATTATAGTGGAACGTATAAAAATACAGCATCAGCCTACATCAGCATGTTGACTGATATCCAAGCACTTCATAGCATAACCATCCATGTACAAACCGAATAAAATTCACTTAATTAACCCACAAATTATGCACAATTATTTACCTTCCAAGCATAGTATCCTGACTATGCTACTGTTGAGATCCAACATTAGAGCCGACGTAAACTGGGCACTGCGTCTTGGACTCATGGGGCTTTTGTCAACAAGCTATCTTCTTGCTGACGCCCAACAAAATGCCTCTATTAATGGAGTAATCAAAGATGAAACCGGGAAGCCCATTCCTTCGGCAACGGTTACCTTACGTAACGCAATAAGCGGATTAAAAAAAACAACGACAAGCAGACCTGATGGGACTTTTTCGCTCGATCAGGTTCCAGCCGGACAGGGCTACCAGATCAGCGTATCATCCATCGGTTTTAAGACCAGAGAACTTTCGGATTATACCATTACCGACAGAGACAAACTGGCCATCAACATCAGTTTGGAATCGAGTGCGCAGAATCTACAGGAAGTTGTCGTTACAGCACTTGGTATCAAACGTGAAAAAAAAGCGCTCGGATATACGGTTGCTGAACTCAAAGGCGACGAGCTGACACAGGGTAAGGAAACGAATGTGGCCAATGCCCTGTCAGGAAAAGTTGCTGGTGTACAGGTGAGCCGCGCGGCGTCTGGTGCTGGAGGTTCATCCAAAGTCGTCATCCGAGGCAACAACTCTCTTATTGGTAATAGCCAGCCGCTCTATGTGGTTGACGGTGTGCCGATAGACAATCAAAATATTTCGTCCCCAAATCAGTCGGGGGGAACCGATTATGGTGACGGAATCGGAAACATCAATCCCGAAGACATCGAAACCATGTCGGTATTGAAAGGCCCAAACGCTGCAGCCCTCTATGGTCAGCGAGGAAGTAACGGCGTTATCTTGATCACAACTAAATCTGGGAAAGCTGGTAAGACTCGTTTTAGCTATGGTACAGATTTTTCATTGGGCAATGGGCTGGTCTTACCGGATTTTCAAAATGTCTATGGACAAGGATTGAACGGAACATTTACACATTTCAGAAAAGATGACGGCACCATTGTTTCCATGAGTGAAGCGCTGAAAAATGGTTACAGTGGTATGCCTAAAATGAGTGCCGGACGTGACCGTACGACACGGGCAAGCTGGGGCGCAAAAATGGAAGGCCAGACTTATGAAGATGCTTATGGCAACATCTTACAGTTAACACCAAAACCAGATACCTACTCGTCGTTTTTTCAAACAGAGAAACAGTTTGTCAACAACCTAAGTATCGATGGCGGAACCGACAAAGTAAACTACCGTTTTTCATTTGCCAATACAGATGTAAAGGGTTATATCCCAACCAATACGCTGAAGAGAAACAATTTCGGTCTGCGCACGCAAGCCAAAATAACCGATAAATTTCATATCGACATTAAGGCGAACTATATTGCACAAAAGGGACAAAACCGACCTACGTTGGCCGATGCGGCAGACAATCCTGCCTACCTATTTATCAGCCAGCCGCGAAGCCTGGGAAACGACATCATGGCACAGTATAAATGGACCGCGCAGGAGATCAGCAGACAGCTTGGATTTTCGGGATTGACGGAAGGATTGGAGAAAACATATGCCACCAATAGTTCCACAGCCAACCCCTTTTGGACCATTCATGAAAACCACAATGAAGATCGTCGGGACCGCATCATAGGGTTACTCCGTCTGAGTTACGACTTTGCTCCTTGGCTTAAGGTCACAGCGACCGGGGGTACGGACTTCTATACCGATCAACGGTTTCGTTACCGTCCAATAAACACCTACCAAAGCTTGAACCGAAAGGGTGATATTCGCGAAGAGGTCATCAGAGCCCGCGAAGACAATTTTGACGTCCTCGCTAGCTCCAACTTCAAATTGACCGATGACATTAAACTCAGTGCCAACTTAGGGGCCAGCCATCAAAGCCGGTATTTGCGTATGACAGGAAATTCAGGTAATCAATTTATTGTTCCGAATCTCTTTGTAATCAATAACACCACGACAAATAGTTACATTTTTGACCTAATCGAGTCCAAGATTAATTCGGCTTATCTATCGGGTCAATTCAGTTACAAAGACTATTGGTTTGTGGATTTCTCCGCCCGTAACGACTGGTCTTCGACTCTTTCAAAGGAAAATAATTCGTTCTTTTATCCTTCTGTAAGCTCCAGCTTGGTCTTATCGGATGCTTTCAAATGGCAGTCTGAAGCCCTGTCATTTGCAAAAATAAGGGCCTCTTGGGCACAAGCTGGGAGTTCAGGAAACCCCTATCAGCTGACAGGAGCCTATAGTCTCAACCAGTACACCCACGGTGGTGTACCGATGGCTTCGTATACAGAAATTATTCCTGATCCGAATTTGAAAAACGAGTTGACCACATCGATCGAAGCTGGGGCAGATCTGCGATTTCTGAAAAACAGACTTTCATTCTCTTTTACCTACTATGAGGCCAAGACAAAGAATCAGATTTTGGATGTACCCATTGCCCCTTCTAGTCTCTATGTGAAAAACAGGATCAACGCTGGAGAAATTAGCAACAGAGGTATTGAATTTGTCTTGGGCGCAACACCGATCAAAACTGAATCGGGCTTTGAATGGAATACCACCTTCAATTACAACCGCAACCGGAATAAAGTAGAATCACTCTATCCAGGGGTAGAAAGCTTCTTGCTTGCTACAGACCGCGGCATAAATGTTGTTGCGGAAGTTGGAAAACCATATGGCCAGCTCATTGGGACACAGTTTGCCTGGATCAAAGATGAGCAGGGAAATAGATTGATCGATCCTACGACTGGGCTGCCTTTGCGCACAGCTGGGCGTGTAGAAACCGATCTTGGCAATGCGCAACCCGACTGGCTGGGAGGTTTTGCCAATACCTTTAAATATAAAGGTTTCAATCTATATGCGCTTGTCGACATCCGCCAGGGCGGCGTGATCTTCTCCCAATCGAACCGTGAACAAATCATTTACGGGACTTCTAAAAAGACCTTAGAAGGCCGTGATGGCAGCTACATTGCTGAGGGGATCGTGGGACAAAAAGATGGATCAGGCAATTGGACAAGCACAGGAACAAAAAATAGTAAGCAGGTCGCCGCACAAGATTATTGGAACATGGTTGCGAGCGACAAAGAGGTCATGGTATCCGAAGAAATGATCAATGATATGAGCTATATTGCCATGCGCGAAATCAGTCTTTCGTATTCTTTCCCGAAGAAACTGATGCCGCATAAACTCGTCAGCTCGCTAAAATTGGGCGTGTATGGACGTAACCTTTTTTACTTTCAACGGAAAACGGATGGATTTTCACCAGAAGCTTCTGCTTTCAACGTAAACAATAGCTCCATCGGTATAGAATCAACGTCCCTTCCAATGATGCGCACATTCGGTATTAACCTCACTGTTGGCCTGTAAACCTATTATCATGAAAAAGAAACTATTTAAAAATACATTCATCGTCGGACTTATTTCTGTGGCTGGACTAGGTTCCTGTACCAAAGATTTCGAACGAATCAACACGCCCCCAACATCTGTCACCACTGTAGATCCTTCCTTACTGATAGCCCGCGTTCTACGTGATGGTACTTTTCAGGAGTCTGGAGAACTACCCAACAACAAGTTCGGCTCTTGGATCCAACATTGGGCGGGGGGGCCGGTAGTACCTGTATCTCGATATTTTGAAGGCCCCGAAAATCTTATTTGGTCACAGCATTACACCTTGCTCCGCAATATCGTTCAGATTAAACAAGAATTGAGCGGTAAGGAAGACAATGCAGAAGGCAGGAGCAAACTGGCTATTGCCGAACTTTATGAGGCCTATCTCTATCAACGCCTTACAGACTTGTTTGGGGATATCCCCTACTCCGAGATCACAAAATCCAATAAGGAAATTAACCGCACACCCAAATTTGACAAGCAAGAAGATATCTATCCGGCACTCATTCAAAAAGTCGATGCAGCTATAGCAAGGCTTACGAGCGGAGACCTGTCTTACGGCTCCTCAGATTTCTTTTACAAAGGCAGCATTGATAAATGGAAAAAATTTGGCAATTCACTCAAACTAAAGCTAGGCATGCGCATGCGCTATGCCAACCCCGCTTTAGCGCAGAAAACGGTTACCGAAGCCATGACCTCCACAGTAGGTCTATTCAGCAGCAACAGTGACAACGCGGCTGTGCCGACTTACAACGATGCTCAAGCTGAAAACCAAAACCCTATCCTGCGTCAAATGACAACAGGAAGTGCCGATCTACGTTATCTTGCCAATACATTAGTCGATAAACTAAAAGAATACAACGACCCTAGGCTTCCACTACTTGCCGAACCAGTCAATGTCAATGGTACGGCAACCTATCAGGGCATTGGAGTCTCGCTGACCGATAATCAACTATCCCAATTGATTCGAGCCAATTATTCAACAGCGAATAAATCAACTTGGTTTAGTCTTAGCTTTGCTCCAATTCCGAGTTATGCTTTTACTTATTCGGATATCTGTTTCTACAAAGCCGAAGCGGCTCTATTAGGCTGGGGAGCTACAAGTGCCAATGCCCAAACATTCTTTACAGAAGGGGTGAAAGCTGCGTTGGCGCTTCCGCCCTACAATATGGCGGCAATTCCAACTTCCTACGAACCTATATTAAGTTTAAACAGTCTGACTGACGAACAGAAGATGGAGAAAATAGCGACACAAAAGTGGATTCACCTATTTGGCCGGGACATGGAAGCCTTTGCCGAATGGCGACGTACAGGATATCCTCGATTAACCCCCGGTCCTAACCCAGGTTCCACCAACGGACAAATACCGCGTAGAGCTATTTATTCCAGTGAAGAGGCTGAGTTAAACGCAGCAAATTTAAAAGAGGCTGCAGCACGTATGACAAATGGTGACTCTTTCCTATCCAAAGTCTGGTGGGACAAAAAGTAACTGCACTTTTTTAGCCGAGATTATAGACAGAAGAAGCTGTTCACAATCATTCAAAGAAGTGCTAATAAGTAGGGCCCTGATACTAGTATCAGGGCCCTACTTATTTCTTCTCATCTCCAATTCGCATGTTGTCAGGCCTTACTAATAAAATATAAGTCAAACGATACTATCGGATCCTCTTAAATATTTCCGTTTTATTGTGCTGTATAATTTTCAACTCATTACCGCTGATGGAAAATTTTCCGGAGTAATAAATTAAGCTGTCTTTACCCAAGTCATCATTCCCCTTTGGAGGGTAAAACAACAGTGAGTCCGCTGAAACACGATAAGATCCGTCAGTTGCATTTTTTACCGAACAAGGTAATTTTGACTGAAAATGCCGGGCTGCCTCAAAATATAGTCTTTCCTTCGTAATCGCATGTTCCCAGGCTCCATACAATTCATCTTTCGCGAGGTACTTGTTTTTCAATACCGCTAATAATGTAACAATTCCAATCGCTGCCAATGGAATATAGATGAATTTAATTTTACTGACTTTATTGAACCAATTAGGTCTATCTGCATCGGTAAATAAAGGGGCGCTGTCAATAAAAAAGGCATAAAAAGCTTTATAATCTGATAAAAGCACGAAAACAGCCATTAAGGTAAGAACGGTTGCCATACCTTTTGCACCTTGAATGTCAAAGGCAAAATCCATCAATAAAATATTAACGATAAAGGTCAGAAAAAGGATCACACCGATTCTGGCAGTTTTGCGAAAAAAGAGCAATAGCGCGCTGATAAGCTGCGCAACAGCAATTGCATTGCCGTACCATTTGGAATAGCCAAAATAATACCATGTCAATTCGAATCCTGAAAGCGCTGAAAGCGGTTTATCAAACACGCTGGGTTGCGAGGTAAATTGTGTTTCCAGGAGCTTAGCGGCAGCGTACGAAATGATTACAGTTGCCATAAAATACCGGCAAAATGTATACAGATAAAGATGTAGTGTCTTCCAATTCATGTTGTGGGAATACGAGGTTAAATTAAAGTGAAAACAGATGATGCACATCTGATCATCAAATTTATGGTTTTAGAAAAGAGTAAAATTGTAAAAATGGAAACTACTCTACAATTAGCCAAACATTTTCTTTATTCACATCAACATCTTTAAAAAAGCTATTCGGGTTTAAAGCTGTAAATGTCTTGAAGTCCTTAATATAATGCGATTGATCGTAAAACCCTGTATTTAGCAAAAGTGAAAATCGCTTGGATTTATGTTGCATTTTCAAGGCCTGTCTAAAACGATGTATTTTTTTGTATTCAGAGGGGGATTTACCTAAATTCCGCAAAAATAATCTGTTGATATACTGTCGGGAGAAATGATACTTCTTAGCTAATTGATCGACCGTAAGTTCGTTTTCGAGATCTGCCAGCATTTGTCTAAAGCTAGTAAAATCTTTATTCACTTTGAGTTTAGACAATAAGTAAGACTCTAGTTCAATAATTTGAGACGTTCTATCCAAAGAAAAGAGTGTCCTCATTTTATCATTAAATCCATCCAAAAAATTTATATCAATCTGTGTTTTCCTTATAAAGAGCTTTGCAGGATCTTCAACAAAATGATTGATGCCTAAGGGATGAAAATAAATAGTTAATTCATCAACAAGTTCCTTATAAAAAATCTGCATCGGTTTGGTATACCTAGAGACAACGCAAGTCATAATATTATTTGTTTCAGAAGAACTTATCGTGACGAGGTCCCCTTTATCTTCCACCTCAAACTGCTGATTCACCGTTAAAATACAGTAGTTATTTGGAAAAGTCCAATACTTAATAGGCCCACTATCTTGATTTTTAGAAATGAAATAATATCCTTTAATGTATTTTCTTAATGTTTCGTTAATCGGCTTATAAAAGTCTAATTTCATGCTTTTAAAATGGTACTTTCTTCAAAAATAAAACTGTAAATTCATGTCCCTTTTTTTATTCAGGGACATTTTTACGAAAATAGGATCGACAAATGTATTAAACGGGAAATTGGGCAGCGATTTGAAAAAAAGATTTTACGTACTATACTCAAATTACGTCAATTCCAAATCGTCAAGGCTAATTTTCTCTTTCTTTAGTTCAGTAATTTCCTTTTCTAATTTTTTTAAGTTTTCATCAATCAATGCTATACTACCTTCAGGAAGAACTGTCTCCCGGTCATTCGATTTGATCGATTGCGTCGTCACAACTAATTCCAGATCGTAATCTGTCAGATTGATTCCTTTGACGGGATAGCGAGGAAAGCTCCAGAGTTTAGGATAATCTTTTTTTTGCTGATTGAAGACTATCGTATTGACACGAAACTCACCTGGTTGGAGTACACTGTCAGATTCGCCAAAAACAGCCTGCTCATTACTGATAATAGTTTGTGAAGAACGTTTTTTCAGCACATACGAAAAGCCCTGACTTCCTTTTAGCGGCTTTTTACCCATATACTTCATAGTCACTATAATTCTGGGAACAGGTTCGCCAAAGAAATCTTCGAGTCCCAGTTCAATAGGTTCCAACTGAAAAACAGCCAGCTCTTTCTTTATCTGTTCAAATTCAGTTTTATGTTTTTGTAGACTATCGATCTCATTTTGAAGATGAGCTATTTTCCTTTCCTGTTGTTTTTGAAGGATGTCATCGGCCAGGTCCAATACTGCACCGTAAGATTTTCCATCGATCATACCCAACGAAATACGATTTATTGATTCCTCATTATATTTTTGAGGTTCGTTCATTTTGAGCCACATCGCTTCGGATAGTGCCACTCGCAAGGCCTTTTCCAAGTTCGCTTTTTCTTTGTCATTCAGCTTTGCTTCTACCTTTTTGCGGGAACTATCAAAGGACGACTCGTCCTTTCCACTTAGTCTTTCGCTACAAGAGCTTATAGATAATGTCAAGAATAGTCCGATCAGTGCGATTTTTATGCATTGTTTCATTTTAAATAGTTTTAGTATACAATATATCGGCTAAGCTTGCATAAAGCTAATGCTTAGGTAACGCTGTTCTTAAATCAGTTGAACGTTCTCTTACTACTTACTCCTTAATATCGTTCAAGCAGAACATAAGAACGCAGAATTTAACATTCAGTTTTTTTATGAGCTGATAAAAATATACAAAAAACGTTATCTTAAAAATTAATTCAACACAAAAAGCTACATTTCACAAGGTAGCAACCAACTGACACTTTCCAACTGTCGCTATTGGTAACAGCCCGCTGACTCAGCAATAATTTGTACTAGGGATTTTGGTCTAACACCTTAGAACAATCGGAAAATAAATGAATTCGAAAGGTGAAATTTTATTTCCTCCTGAGTAAAAGATGCAATTTATCGTAATCTTCCCAATCACCGAAACCTGCGAAATTTGGTTTTTCGCTCCATGAAACCATAGCTTTACAATCAAAACAGATCTTAGCGATCCCCATGCATTGCTTATTTTTATAGAACACAAGGATATCTCGAAATTCATAAATACAAGAGGTGTCGACATGATCTGTTCTTGTTTTTAAGAAAAATAGTGAGTCGACAGTACTATAGAGAGATTGATTCAGTCAGCCTCTAACATATCCTATATTCTTCAAATGAGATAAAAGGGAAAGATCCAACTTATCATCTTCCAATATTGATAACAAAAGACGCTCTTTCTCAGATTTATTCTTTTTGTCCTCCAATTCACCTATTTTAAATAAATCAATATCCATAAAATAATACTCCAGTGAATCAAAATTAGATGATATCGGGACCGAGGACTCTTTTTCCCGCTGTTCTATGGTACTTCCACTATTTATGCAACCTTGCAGATAAATGGCACTGAAAAGTAGACATCCAACGGTAAAACATATTATTCTTTTCATAACTAACAATTTACAGGCTTTTGAGTGGTTTAGCTATTTCCAAAATTATCAATTTCATTTTATAATCTAATAATACACATATCGGTATAGAACTGAAATAAACGTTTTTTCTATTCAAGTTATTGGAAAGCGTTAGGAGAAAGCAATAAAAAGCTATCGCAAATATTGACTAGTAGAGAATCATATTAGTCTGTAAATGGGCATTCTTGAAAAACATCAAATATTACGCAATCGTGTGCATGCAAACAAAAGCTGAATAGATTTGCTCAACTATGCATTGTTTACTAATATTGTCCATTGATCATGTACAATAAGCAAAAAATAGAAGAAAGGGATCTGCTGCAAGAGCTAAAGAATGGGAACTCTCTTGCCTTTCAGAAGCTCTATAACACTTATTTTGCCTTATTATATCTTCACGCAACCAATAAGTTGCAAGATCGCGAAGCCGCTAAGGATATTGTCCATGACTTATTTGCTTCGATTTGGCAAAACAGGTATACGTTGGCTATCCAGGGAGAAATATCTGCCTACCTCCACAGTGCCATACGCTACCGTGTAATAGATCACATCGCCAAAGAACAATCAAAAACTAAGTATTTGGCCTCATTACCTCCTATTACAACACATCATACTGGAGGTACAGACCATTCCCTAAGGGAGAAATTGCTTCAGGAACAAATAGATCGTGTGCTTAATAAGCTTTCCCCACGCGTAAGAGAGGTCTTCGAACTGAGTAGGGAGCACTATCTCAGTCACAAGGATATCGCAAAAAAGCTTAATCTATCAGAACATAGCGTTCGCAGTTATATGAAAGAGGCCCTACGTCTGCTTCGCAGTAAATTAGGAAGCCTGCTTTGGGTAAGCTTACTGTTTTTTTGTAAAATTTTCTAATCGCCCCCCCTCTCCCCCCTTCTCATCCGTCATATAGAAGTAACCAACTATATTATCATGATGAACCAAGAGCATGGAAATGGCCCGTCCTTACTTAAGAAATATGTAGAAGGGAAATGTACAACACAAGAACAAGCGCTTGTTGAAGAATGGTATCTTAATCTAGGTGAAGACCAAATTCCATCTGACAAGGAGCTAATTTCGGATGTAATCGAACTACAAAAAAGATTAAAGGGAATCTCTAAAGAGCAGCCTTATAATAATAAAGGGTACATTATAGCAATTGCTGCAATTCTCCTCGCTTTTTTTACAATTGGAACAATACTATATCTACAACGGAATAATAATCAAGAAAGCAAACATGAATTGTTTGTTGATGACATTGCGCCAGGCAAAAACAAAGCGTTATTATCAATAGATGGACAACCAGCAATTGCTCTAGACGGAAAAAATAGCAGCATTATCTCAAAAGAAGGCTCATTGGGATACAATAATGGAACGACGATCGTTGAAACGGAGAATGTAAAAACAATCCGGCTTTCAACACCGGCTGCCGGTCAATTTGAAGTCGTGCTGCCTGATGGTACCAAAGCATGGTTGAATGCCTTATCTTCTATCACTTATCCAGCGGCCTTTATTGGTAAAGAAAGACAAATCCAGCTGACAGGTGAAGTCTACCTGGAAGTTACCAAAAATATACACAAACCATTTGTCATACAAACAGTACAACAGCGTATTGAAGTGCTGGGGACAAGTTTCAACGTCAATACCTATAATGACAATGGCCGTTCATACACGACCCTTGTCAGTGGCAGTCTGCGCATTACGGACACAAAGACAAAACATCAGGCCCTCTTAAGTCCGGGGCAACAGGCAGTTGTCAATGGAAAAGATGTTATTGAAATAACAACCAGCGGTATTGAAGATAGTTATGCATGGAAGGACGGTCTTTATGTACTGCATGAGGAGCCTTTGAGCCAATATGCACGCAAGATCGAACGTTGGTATGATGTTGAAGTCGACATGGGCCCCTATGGCGATCGTAAGTTTTCAGCCATTATCCCAAGGGACGCCAAATTATCTGAAGTGTTGCAGGCTATTGAGTTGAAGTCAAACGTAAAATTCACACGAGAAGGAAGGAGGATTGTAGCTATGCGATAACCTGACAAGAAAAGCTTTTTCATCGACATTCGAGAAGAGATCCGAAACCAATTATTGTGTTAGTTCCTCAGAAACCTGGAACGAAAACCTATAACCGCCAATGTAAATCTGACTAATATGGTCTCCGCAACCAAGGACTGTATAGATGTCAACCTGCATTGTTTATTAAACTTAAAAAATATGAAAAAAGATCATCCAAGGTATTATTACCAATACCTGAAATCTTACAAGACACACCTGTCTATGAAACTAACCTTTGTTCTATTATTGGCTTCCATTATGGCGGCTATGGGAAATGTTCGCGCACAGCGCATTAACCTCAACCAGCATAAAGCACAACTGAAAAATATATTGATTGAGATCAGTAGACAGTCTGGTTACACGTTCATTTATGACGAGAACGACCTGAAAAATATTAAACCGATCACGATCAGTGCTAACAATAAATCGATCAGCTCTCTATTGGATGAACTCTTAGTCGATAAATCGTTAGATTATCAAATAAAGGGACGCTCTATCGCTATAGGGCTTAAATTGGCGCCAAAGCTTATTGCTAAAAACGTCAATGACAATATTCAAAAACGGACAATCACAGGGCGAGTGACAAACGAAAATGGGCAAGCTCTTCCTGGTATAAATGTTCTTTTAAAAGGTAGTACCATCGGCACAAGTACCAATGCCCAAGGGGAGTTTTCCCTTACTGTACCGGAATCAAACAGCATTTTGATTATTAGCTCCGTTGGATATGCAACAGCAGAAATACCCACGCAGGGGAAAAACGAAATCAATGTTGTTCTAAAGGCAGCAAACAGTAACCTCGAGGAAGTCGTTGTTGTCGGATTCGGTACCCAAAAGAAAGAGAATCTGACCGGAGCAGTCGCAACTGTAAGTGCCAAACGTCTAGCTGATCGTCCAATTGCGAATTTAGGTCAAGGACTACAAGGTTTGGTTCCAAACCTAAACATCACTTCGGCCAATGGCAAACCTGGCACTGGTTCTCAATTCAATATCCGCGGTACAGGTTCGATCAATGGCGGTACCGCAGGTCCACTGATTTTAGTAGACGGGGTACAACGTGACCCCAATTCTATTGATCCTTCGGATGTGGAAAATGTAACCGTTTTAAAAGATGCTGCTGCGGCAGCTATATATGGCGGTAGAGCGGCCTATGGCGTCATCTTGATTCAGACAAAGAATCCGAAAAGCCAAAATCCACAAATCAATTATACAGGAGAATACACCATTTCCAGGCCTACCAAAATGGCCAAATACATCAATTCGATCGATTACATTAGGATGCACCGCCAGGCAAATCGAAACGGACAAGACGGCGGAACCACGGCGACAGAGTCTTTTACAGAACAAGATTCTATTCTTGCAAATGCCTACTTTAACGATCCTGTCAACAACCTTCCGGTGTATGTAGACCCTTCCAATCCAGCCAAGTATCGTTATGTAGGAAATACAGACTGGATTAAGGAACAATATCCAGGTTGGGCGCCGATGCAAAGACACAATCTATCATTACAGGGTGGCCGTGGTGCAACTTCGGTCATCACTTCTTTAGGATATCTACAACAAAAGGGGCTTTTTAAAGAGGCTGGCCAAAAGTATCAACGCTTGAATCCATCGATGAAAGTAAACTCTGAGATTACAGATTGGTTAACCTTAACAGGAAATTTCGCCCTCACTCATATAGACGATAAAGAAACCGCCGGAGTCGTTACGGGGGGAACATCATCTGGATGGATCTCTGGAGACTTGAGACCGACTATGCCAATTCGACATCCTGATGGCAACTTTTCAGGACAGGGCAGTTTTACCAATCCTTTCGCTGTAGCGGCTAACAATGGAAAAAGAAAACGATATTCTAATGACTTATGGCTAACCGGAGGAGTGAAAATCAAACCTATCGAACATGTGTCAGTCGTCGCTGATTATACCTGGAATGCCTACAACAACTTTTTACAAAGCCATCAGATTCCTTTTAAGGAATATGGTGTGAATGGGATTCTGCTTGGCACATTTCCTTGGACAAATCCTTCATCTGTATCAGAAACAACAGATAACCATAATTACTTTGCTTTAAATGCTTTTGCTACATACGAAAACACCTTCGCGGAAAAGCATTATTTTAAAGCAATGGCGGGTATCAATCGGGAGAGCAGCCGCTACAAACGATTAGGCATTTTCGCAAATAATCTTGTTGACCCTACCAAACCCGCTATTAATCTAAATAATGATCCTAGACCAAGTGTAACCGGAGCTGAAAACGAGTGGGCACTCTTTGGAACAGTTTTCAGACTGAACTATATTTTTGATAAGAAATACCTGTTGGAAATCAATGGTCGCTACGACGGATCCTCCCGTTTTTCTGCAGATAAAAGATACGTCTTCACTCCCTCTGTTTCTGCAGGTTGGCGGATTTCTGAAGAGAACTTTATGGCGGGAATTAAGGATGTTGTCAATGACTTGAAATTGAGAGGATCATACGGTGAATTGCCTAACCAAGGCTTTAACAGTAATGATCTGTACTCTGCGACTAATTTCTATCCTTACCTGCCAACAATGCCCGTAAACAATAGTGTAGGTTATATTTTTGGTAATCAAACCGGTGTAAGTGTGGGGGCTCCAGGGCTTGTAAGCACAAACTTTACCTGGGAAAAATCGGCCACGACCAATTTCGGTCTAGATTTCGCCTTACTTAAAAATCGTCTTACCGGCAGCTTTGACGTTTACGAAAGACGTACACGCGATATGCTTGTTGCAGGGGTTCCACTGCCATCCGTACTGGGAACAGCCGCACCGAGCCAAAATGCAGGTACATTGGTTACCAAGGGATGGGAACTTAGTGTTGGTTGGAATGACCGCATAGGCGACGAGCTTTCCTATGACTTGATGCTTTCGCTATCGGACAATCATGCCAAGCTCACGAAATATCCGCTGAATACTACCAAAATATTCAATAACTGGTATGAAGGCAAATTAGACGGCGAGATATGGGGTTTTGAAACACAGGGTTACTTTCAAAGTCAGGAAGAAATCGATTCGGCCCCAAGACAGACCCAAGTATGGGGTGGTACCTGGAGACCTGGAGATATCCGTTATGCAGATTTAAATAATGATGGTAAGATCGACTTCGGTAACAATACGGTCGGTAACCCTGGGGACCGAAAAATCATCGGAAATTCCACCCCTCGGTATTCGTTTGGCCTTAACATGGGGTTAAATTACAAGAACTTCGATTTCTCCGCTTTCTTACAAGGTATAGGCAAACGAGATACCTGGATCAGCAATAGTGCTTTCTGGGGATTTACGAGCGAATGGAATGTCCCTTTTGTCTATGCAACAGATTATTGGACACCAGAAAACAGAGATGCTTATTTTCCGAGGCTACGATTTGGTAATGGTGGCAACTCGCAACAGCAGACAAAATACCTTCAAAACGCTGCCTACCTTCGGGTGAAACAACTTACACTTGGTTATTCATTACCTAAAAGATGGACTGAACGGGCAAAACTTGGCCGTGCACGTGTGTATATTTCGGGACAGAATCTCCTTACGTTTACGAGCTTATTTGATGCCTTCGATCCTGAAGTTCTCAATTTTCAAGATGCTCCACAAAGTAAATCGGTGGCATTTGGACTACAACTTGGATTTTAATTGATAAGATTTAGCTTTTAAATTATGAAAACATTAAAAACACTACTCATACTCGGTTCATTGGCATTTATTGCTTCTTGTAAAAAAGATAGCTACCTAGACAGACTACCTTTGTCCTCGATCACCGAACCAACCTTCTTCAAGAACGAAAATGACCTGATGCTCTATGCGAATCAGTTTTATACTTCTCTGCCTACCCAAAATTTTATCCAAGACAATCAGTCAGACGATAAAGTCCCGAGTAGTATAAATGCTTTTTTAGCTGGCCAATATGTTGTCCCCAATACAGATGCCGGTTATAACTGGACAAATATTCGGAATGTAAATTATTTCTTACAGCGCTACAACAACGCCGAAGCTAGTCAGGCAATTAAAAATCAATACGCCGGTGAGGTCCGGTTCTTCCGCGCCCTTTTTTATTGGGGTCTCTCCAAGCGTTATGGAGATGTTGCCTGGTACAGTAAGGATCTTACGGAAAAAAGTGAAGAGCTCTATGCGCCGAGAACGTCGCGGAATATCGTGATGGATTCGGTCCTAGCCGACCTAAATTTCGCTCTTGATAATATTCCTGCCGACAACGTTTCTGCGGGTCGCTTGCATAAGTATGCCGCTGCTGCGCTCAAAGCCCGGATATGCTTATGGGAAGGAACCCGAAGGAAATATTTCGGCGTCGAAGGGAGCGAAAAATATCTTCGCGAAGCGCTCAGTGCTGCCGAACTTATTATGGGATCAAATAAATATTCTCTATACTCCACCGGGAACCCGACAACGGATTATTATAATCTCTTTATCCAGCAAGAACTCAATGGCAATACCGAGTCTATCCTTGGAAGGCGCTACCTCCAAAGCATCCTAATGAATGGTATCAGCAGGACTTTGGGCGAGACAGGAACCGGTTATAGCAAGGATTTCGTCCAAAATTATCTTTGCTCAGATGGATTGCCTACTGCACTTAGTACAAAATATAAAGGAGACAACACGCCTGAGGATGAATTTGCCGATCGTGATCCACGGGCTAAACAGACGATTGCAACCAAAGGCTTTGTCTTACTACAAAACAGCGATGGATCGAAAGACATTATCGATCTACCAAGAATTGGAACAAACACTGCAAATACAGGCTATCAACTGATCAAGGGAAGGAGTGCTGACCCCGCTATGTGGCAGGCCAATCAATCCACGCTAGACTTCTTTATCTTCCGATATGCTGAGATATTGTTGATTTATGCCGAAGCTAAAGCGGAACTGGGTGATATCAAACAAACGGATATTGACAAAAGTATCAATCTGCTACGAAGACGTGTCGGTATGCCGGAGATGATTATTGCTTCGTTAAAAAGAGATCCCAATTCGGCATTTCCAGAGGTTCCGGTTTTGATAGACGAAATTAGACGGGAACGCAGAGTCGAACTCGCTGACGAAGGCTTTAGGTTTGACGATCTGTTACGCTGGAAAGCAGGAAAAAGAATCGAACGTCCTGAAACTATATTAGGGATGAAACTTACTCCAGCTTTAAGAGCCAAATACCCAGCTGCACAAGTCAATGGTATAACCGTCAATGGCGATTTTTATATTCGGATCTACACCGCACTAGAAAAAAGATCATGGAATGACAAAATGTATTTATTTCCAATACCGTTAGAGGAAATAAGTTTAAATCCTACTTTGGGACAGAATGCAGGATGGCAATAGTACAAATAAAAATGAAGAACTATATTTTAATGATCCACTTCCTTTTGTTGCGCTTACTTTGTTACGCCCAACAAAAGGAAGTGTTCCCTTCTCCTGCCCATGTAGCATGGGCTGAAGCGGAGATCGGGGTGATTTTTCACTTCGATGTTGTAAATTATGTACCCGACTATAAATGGCAACAATGGGGCTCGCATCCTCCAGCCTCGGTCTTTAACCCGAGTAAATTGGACACCGATCAATGGATCAGGGCTGCCAAAGCCGCAGGTGCAAAATATGCCGTACTCGTTGCAAAGCATTGCTCGGGATTCAGCTTATGGCCTACCAAAGCACATGACTATAATATCAGCAAATCACCTTGGAAAGCAGGAAAAGGCGATATCGTAAAGGATTTTATCCAATCCTGTCAAAAATATGGCATCAGACCTGGCATCTATGCCAGTGCTTCCGCCAATGGATATTTGCATGTGAATAATCCAGGTAAAGTTCAATCAGGAGGCCCACTTACGCAGCAACAATACAATGATGTTGTGAAAACGCAGCTTTCCGAATTATGGTCAAATTATGGTAAGCTGTTTGAAATTTGGTTTGATGGTGGGGTACTGCCCATAAAAGATGGCGGACCAGATATTGCTCCGTTACTAAAAAAACTGCAACCTGATGCTGTGGTTTTTCAAGGTCCAAGTGATGCCAAAAATTTAATACGATGGATAGGAAATGAAGAAGGAAGAGCACCGTATCCCAATTGGAGCCGTTCGGATTTTACGACATCAGCTACCGGAACAATTGTTATCGATGGTTTGAACGGCAATCCAAATGGATCACTATGGTGCCCCGGAGAAGCCGATTTCCCGATGCGCACCGGTTGGCAAGGTGGATGGTTTTGGAAAGAAAATGGACAGAAGCTCCTTTCGGTGGATCAGCTAGTAGATTCCTACTATACCAGTGTAGGCAGAAATTCCAACATGTTACTGGGCATTGTAGTCGATACGAGCGGCCTAGTTCCTAAGGAGGATGTTGATCGACTAGCGGAGTTTGGCAGAGCATTGACCACTGTCATATCCCATCCCGTAGCAATCGTTAAAAACAAAGCAGCAAAAGACTTTATCCTAGACCTGAAAACGCCTAAAACTGTAAATCAGGTCATCTTTGGTGAGGTAATACAGCGTGGCGAGCGTATTCGAAAATACACCATAGCCGCCTGGATCGATAATAATTGGGTAAACGTTGCTTCTGGTGAATCAGTTGGCAACAAAAGGATACATAAGTTTGACAAGATCAAAACATCTAAAATTCGCTTTCATGTCATCGAAGCGACAGAAACGCCACAAATCAAAAGCTTTGCAGTTTATGACATTTGAGCCTCAAGAAATAATTGCCCAAGGAGCAGCGATAAAGGAGTCCTTCTTTAAGCTGCTTTAATACGTTAAATTTCAAATGAGAATTAGAAAAAAATAACTCCATATAAAAGGGGAACCACAACGACAAGAAGAAACAAAGAATTTCATCTTCAAAAAGTAAGGGGCTGATTTATGTCAGACCCTTTTCTATACATGTAAACTCAGTTGAGCATGTAATGGGAAAATTTATGTTCATTAAAAGTTTACACAGCATAAAATCTAGTAGTAAAACAACTACAGCTTTATAAAAATTAACCGCAACAAAACTTAACTATAAGATTTTTGGTTTACTTTTGCGATAGATATATAATATTATGAAACAGAAATTTTACCTGCCACTTCTAGCATTGACATTGACCGCAATTATTAGCTGTAACAAAAACAATGATAACATTGATGATCCTAAAAATCAATCTGTTGTTATTGACAATAATGCAAGTCAACTGAATGCACGTTTAGATCATCAAAATGCTGGTTTATTGCCGTTATCTAATCTTTTAGCATCCGGTAAGCGAGCAACCAGTGGTTCGACAGTCACTGCTACTCAAAACCCAGACTTCTCGTTAGCATTGGTCGCACAAGTCGCTCCTCCGGATTATGAAGGCAATAAGCTTCGTGCAACCCATGTTGCTGTTTCGGGGAACTACGCTTATGTAAGTTACAATACCGAAGGCGATCGATATCTTGGTGGTGTCGATGTCATCGACATTTCAGATATTAACAACCCACGTCTTATCGTAAATGCCAAATTGCCGAATATCGACATAAGCTCATTAGCGGTTGATGGCAATAGCCTACTCTTAGCTGGAGCAGCAGATGAAGGTGTATTGGCAAAAATGACCTCCCCTGCAGTTCTTATTGTTTTACCGCTTCAGAATGGCTTACCTACCGATGCTTATCGTTATACAGGTCTACCAAGTTATGTGGCAACAGATGTTACTTTTAACAACGAAAGCCAGTATGCTGTTTCAGGTAATGCTGGTGCTATTTCTAAAATCAATAAATCTTCGGGTGCTATCGAAAAATCGGTAACTATTGCGGATCTCCTATCTGTAAGAACATACCAGAATCAAGTGTATGTGCTTTCAGGAACACAGGGGATAAAAGTTGTATCCAATAATCTTGATCCGGTTAAAACAATCAATGTGGGTCAAAATCCAAGTTCAGCAAAGCGTACTATTGATTTTTACAGCAGTTATCTTTTAGCTTCTGAAGGCGCTCAGGGCTTGGGTATTTATAATATAAATACAGGAGCTTTGGATAAACGCATTAGTATTCCAGTAAGTCCTGATGACAGCAACATGGATCCGGAAGATATCGTGACCAATGCTGTATCCACAAACGACAAACGTGTGTTTGTTGCCAACGGTGGCGCTGGTATCGCAGCTTATCAATTTGACACACAAAACAACTTTAACTATATTGGTAGTGCAAGTTTCAATGCGATTGACAATAGTTCAAGTAATTTTGTCATCAGTAGAGATAACTATGTTTTTGTCGCAACCGGAAAAGGTGGCTTAAAAATTCTTAAACTCATCGATCTGAAACCAACAACTCCGAGCTGTAATGGTACTTATCCTGCTTTCACAGGCAGTACACAAGGAGACCTGAATGTTAATAGTGAAGCGAGCTACTCGGATACAAAAACATTTGCTTCAAACGTAAATATCAACAGGAATTTTAACTGGTGTGGAACACTTAATATCAATGGAAATTCTGTTAACATCAACAGCGGTGTATTCAACATGTATGGTTCAATAGCTTTGAAGCAAAACATTAACGTCAATTCAACGATGAATTTGGTAGGTTCAGGCGTTATTGGTGGAACCTTTACCGTGAACGGGAGTGGCATATTGAGCGTAACAGGTTCACTTTCTCAGGGAACTGTCGGATCAAAATCCACTTCATTTATCAATGGTAAAATGGTTATTGACGGTGAAGTTGTCGTATACGGTAACTTGACTATTAATGGTAGTGGAAAGGTAGAATTTGCCAACAGCAAGTCTAAATTAATTGTTTATGGAAGTCTTACAAATTGGGGAAGCGTTACTAACGGAGCAATTACACAAGTCAAATAAGACATTGTATAGCTATTAAGCAGATCATACAAAAGCCACATCAGATGATGTAGCTTTTTTATGATCTAGTTAAAACCTCAGGCTGAGCTGCACAGCAAAATTACGTGGCATCTGAGCCACGCTTACCCCCTGTCCTGCAAAATCTTCGCTATTGTTCAAATTATTCATACGCACTGCAAATCG
>NZ_LBGU01000039.1:0-219821 GCF_000988325.1 Sphingobacterium sp. Ag1
CCTTTTTTATTTTGTAAGATTGTCAACTTAGAATTCGGTATCTTCGACCTCTACTGCAGTCTCGATTACTTTTCTCGCCAACTCTTCTTTAAATTCGATAATATTCTTGCTGATCGTTTCATCATGTGTACCCAGAATCTGAGCTGCCAATATACCCGCATTCTTCGCTGCATTTAAAGCGACAGTTGCTACAGGAATACCATTGGGCATCTGCAGGATAGAAAGTACCGAGTCCCATCCATCAATGGAATTTGATGATTTTACAGGTACGCCTATTACAGGTAAATGTGTAATAGAAGCGACCATTCCAGGCAAATGCGCCGCACCACCCGCTCCAGCAATAATAACTTTCAAACCACGAAATGCTGCATTTTTGGCATAATCAAACATACGTTGTGGTGTACGATGTGCTGATACGATCGTTACCTCAAATTCCACCCCAAGGGTTTTAAGTACATCTATCGCATCCTGCATGACAGGAAGGTCCGATTTGCTTCCCATGATAATGCCTACCTGGGCCTTATTATTGACTGACATAGTATTGTTTAAGCTTTAACTTTTAATATTTCTTGTACTTTTCTTGCATTGGAGATCGCTTTCTCCCGGTCATCATTGATAATACAAACATGGCCCATCTTGCGGAATGGCTTCGTATATTTCTTTCCATACAAATGAATATATACACCTTCCATTGCCAGCACTTCTTCCACCCCCTCGTATTTGGCCAATCCTTCATAGCCAGGTTCACCTAACAGGTTAATCATAACGGCATTCGTTCTACATCTGGTATCCCCTAACGGTAGGTTGAATATAGCCCTTAAATGCTGTCCAAATTGCGACACATAATTACCCTCTATGGTCTGGTGACCACTATTATGCGGACGCGGAGCCAATTCATTGACCAGAATATCACCATTTTTCGTTAGGAACATCTCTACAGCCAATATACCCACAATCTGCAAATCGTCGGCAATCTTTTTTGCTATAGCCTCTGCGCGTTGTTGGATCTCTACACCGTATAAAGACGGCGCAATCAAAAATTCTACCAAGTTAGCCTGAGGATTAAATTCCATCTCTACCATTGGAAATGTAGACACCTCACCTTTATCATTCCGGGCAACAATGACCGCAATTTCCTTTTCAAAATCTACCCATTCTTCAATTAAGCTAGGTTCTTCGAAGGCATCTTGCAGATCCTGCTGGCTAACAATCTTCTTTACCCCTTTCCCATCGTATCCATCCTTACGCAATTTCTGGATATAGGGTAAGTTTAACGAGGCATTCACTAAATTATCTTTATTGGATATCAATTGAAATGCCGAAGTGGGGATATCATTTTGTTTAAAAAATTGCTTTTGCAGACCTTTATCTTGAATCAGACGAATGATACGTGATTGTGGGTACACGATAACGCCCTCGCCTTCCAGTTTCTCTAAAGCATCTACATTCACCTTCTCAATCTCGATCGTGATCATGTCCAAATCCTTACCGAAATTATAGACCGTTTCAAAATCGCCCAATGAACCACATTCAAATTTATTGCACAACTTGCGACAAGGAGCATTCTTATCCGGGTCCAATACATGAACATTTACATTGTAATTAATGGCTTCCTGGATGAGCATTCTTCCCAGTTGACCACCGCCAAGAATACCCAATTGCAATTCACCATAAAAATCTTTTGCCATAATTGATTTAAAATCTTATAAAATTTATCTTTTAAGCTTTTCCGCTGAACAATTGCTCACCCAACAAGCTTTCTTTGTCTATCTTTTTTTGCAACTCAATAAAAGCACCAATTAATGCCTCGGGACGTGGCGGACAGCCCTGGACATAAACATCCACAGGGATCACTCGATCTACCCCTTTGACCACATGATAACCATGCTGCCAATATGGACCGCCACAGTTGGAGCAAGAGCCCATCGAGATAACATATTTAGGATCGGGCATCTGTTCATATAGTTTCTTGATACGATCGGCCATCTTAAAAGTAACCGTTCCAGCAATAATGATCACGTCGGATTGCCGTGGAGAAGGCCTTGGGAATACGCCCATCCGGTCTAAATCATACGTTGAAGCCATTGCCCCCATCATTTCAATGGCACAGCAAGCAATACCAAAGCTCATGGGCCACATCGAAGATAACCTTGCCCAATTCAGCAAATCATCTAATTTGGCAACAATAACACCATTATTCTGCAATTGACTATCTAAACTCATGCTTACTCAGGTTTTTTAAATCGAGGTTTAAAGGCTGGTTTCGGCGTCGACACCTGTTCATTTGTCGTCGTTTTGTGCGCGACAGCATCCTCTACGATCTGTGCATAATCACGCACCTGATAAGTCCTGCTATTCAGGCTTGCATAGGCACTATCTGGGATAGCTACAGGAACTTTAGGTAAGGACACATTCGGTTTAACCCATTCCAAATCGCCCTTTTTCCAGACAAAAACCAATCCTAAAATTAAAATGCCAATGAACATAGCCATTTCAATCATGGTAAACCACCCCCATCTTCCATCTGCCGCAATATATTCGGACTGTCCAAATACAGTGGCCCATGGAAAAATAAAAATAAGTTCTACATCAAAAAGTAAAAATACAAGGGCAATAACATAGAACCGTGGATTAAACTGAACCCAAGAAGAACCAATGGGATCCTCTCCACATTCGTAAGTACCAGATTTGATGGGATTATTCTTTTTCGGAGAGATTAAACGTGCTAGAAAAATGGTCGCACAGACTAACAGCGCCCCTATCAGCAGAATGATAAGGATTTTGCCGTATTCCGATAATTGCGCGGGGTCATCCATAATAATTACAAATTTAACAAAT
This sequence comes from Sphingobacterium sp. Ag1, assembly GCF_000988325.1. Lineage (NCBI taxonomy): Bacteria > Pseudomonadati > Bacteroidota > Sphingobacteriia > Sphingobacteriales > Sphingobacteriaceae > Sphingobacterium > Sphingobacterium sp. Ag1. Next base: position 2,839 of record NZ_LBGU01000039.1, read on the forward strand.
ATTTCGTTTACTCGGGTGAGGAACTTGAAATTACGAATTATTTCTTTAAAAACAGTTCGAATTTTAAGGCACTAATGCGCCGTATCCGGTCTGCAAGCAGTCCCCAATTCATCTGGTGCAGCACTTAGCAGCAACCGAAAATAATCGAAAGAGCAATGCCATGTTCAAAACTTTCATGACTTTGCAGACACCAACAGCAATGAAAGCGGACTGAAGGTTCTTTCTGGCCAATAAGATCAGACATTTTCAGAAAAAAAAGAGGGCATCGTATAAAACGATGCCCTTCTTATGATGTAACTATTCTCCAAAAATTACATTTTTCCTGGCATTTTGGGCATATTACGCATCAATTTAGCCGCCATCGCTGGATTAGACATCTGCTTCATGACTTTACGCATATCACCAAATTGTTTCAATAACTTATTCACTTCATTAATATCAGTACCTGATCCCTTGGCAATACGTAAACGACGTTTTTGATCAATGACATCTGGGTTTTCGCGTTCAAAAGGTGTCATGGAATCGATAATCGCTTCAATGGGTTTGAAAGCATTGTCATCGACTTCAATATCTTTCATTGCTTTACCAACGCCAGGGATCATTCCCATGAGGTCTTTCATATTACCCATTTTCTTGATTTGTTGAATCTGGGATTTAAAATCGTTGAAATCGAATTTATTCTTACGGATTTTCTTTTGGAGCTCTGCGGCTTGCTTCTCGTCAAACTGTTGTTGTGCACGTTCCACTAAGGATACCACGTCACCCATACCCAAAATACGAGAGGCCATACGATCAGGGTGGAATACATCCAATGCATCCATCTTTTCACCTGTACCAATAAACTTGATAGGCTTATTAACGACAGATTTAATCGATAAAGCTGCACCACCGCGTGTATCACCATCCAACTTAGTCAATACTACACCTGTAAAGTCCAGACGGTCGTTGAACGTCTTAGCTGTATTCACGGCATCTTGACCAGTCATTGAATCCACAACAAATAGGATTTCGTCTGGCTTTGTCGCCTCTTTAACTGCTGTGATCTCCACCATTAAAGGCTCATCGATGGCCAAACGACCGGCTGTATCAATGATTACGACATTATTTCCATTGCGTTTTGCTTCTTCCACACCAGCTTTGGCAATCGCAATAGGATCGTTAGATTCACGATTCACATACACTGGTACGCCCACTTGTTCGGCAAGCACTTCCAATTGATCGATCGCTGCAGGGCGGTAAACGTCACCAGCCACCAACAATGGTTTTTTATTCTTTTTATCTTTAAGGTACAAGGCCAACTTACCGGAGAAAGTTGTTTTACCAGCACCATTCAAACCCGCAATTAAAATGACTGTTGGATTTTTTCCAGTCTCAAGCTCCGTAACAGATCCGCCCATCAAAGCTGTCAACTCATCGTTCATGATCTTCGTCAACAATTGGCCCGGGGAAATACTTGTCAGTACATTTTCGCCTAAAGCTTTTTGTTTAACATCGTCGGTAAAAGTTTTGGCAGTTTTATAATTCACATCGGCATCCAACAACGCTTTGCGAATTTCTTTCATCGTTTCTGCAACGTTGATCTCGGTAATACTACCCTGTCCTTTTAATACTTTAAAGGCCCTATCTAACTTATCTTGAAGATTTGAAAACATAAAATCTGAATCTTATTCTATATAAACAGCAAAGTTAAAAAAATTGTCTATAGTAACCTCATTAACACCCCATAAAAAATGCGACTATAAAAAATAATCGCATTTTTGTAGGATAAAGTTACAATATCTGTATTTAATCACTTCTACGGCCACCGAATAAAATAGACGCATAATACAAAAGTGTTACCAACGCACTTAACGCCGCTACGACATAAGTCATCGCTGCCCATTTCAAAGCATCTTTCGCACCGTCATGTTCTTCGCCATTATAGGTTACACCGGCATGGTTTAACCATTCCAGAGCGCGGTTCGACGCATCAAACTCTACGGGCAAAGTGATAAAAGAGAACAGGGTCGTAATAGCCAAAGCCCCCACTCCAACAGCTAAAAGCCATGGGTTACCACCTTTGGAAAAAGCAAATAGCATAACACCCAGCATCAATACCCATGATGTCATTTTAGAGGCCACATTTACCATCGGAACCATTGCCGAACGGAATCCCAACCATTTATAGGCTTTGGCGTGCTGTACAGCATGACCACATTCGTGCGCCGCTACTGCTGCAGCTGCAACACTGCGGCCACTGTAAACTTCGGGACTTAAATTTACGGTCTTATCTGACGGATTATAGTGATCTCCCAAGCGATCTGGAATAGACACTACCTTTACATCATATATACCGTTATCATTTAACATTTTTTGCGCAATCTCAGCTCCGGACATCCCATTGCTCAAAGGCATTTCGGAGTATTTCTTAAATTTGTTTTTGAATCTTGTTTGGACAATTAGGCTTACCACCATTATTCCAATAAATAAAATCAAGTACATAGCTATTCAATCGTTTTATAGTTATTATATGACTATCAAACCTTATTCCAATCGTCGAAAAAAGGTATATGCATGAATTCTAAGATAAAAAAAGTCTTTGACCTGACAAAAAGAACAGGTTCTTCTGATCTCCACATGACATAATTGCCAGATCATTTGGGCAGATAACTCCATTTTCAGCTTCGTACAGTGAAACACCTGCGCTATTTAACAAGAATCCAAGATGTAGTCTCATCGGTGAGTATTGGAGATGCGTTTTATTTCAAGTTCGATCAGGGAGCTTATTATTGAAGCAAATGGCTTTTGAAAACACGATGCTCAACGGATTATAGCCTTGCTATACTATTAAGATAAAAGATGAGAAACTAAGATAAAAGACGAGAAACTACAAAAGCGTCGAGACTTCATATGGCTCCAATTAGGAATGCAAATAAAAAGGGGCATTAAAAAATGCCCCCTTTATTATAAATAGCCCATTTGCAGGGTAAGATCAGTACCTTCAATCATTTTACGTAAATTGCTCAATGCGTAGCGCATCCTCCCTAAAGCAGTATTGATACTTACTTCGGTTATCTCAGCAATATCTTTAAAACTCATATCACAAAAGTGACGCATAATAAGCACTTCTTTTTGATCGTCCGGAAGCTTTTGGATCATTTTTTTAAGGTCGACATCAACCTGCTGTTTGAGCATTTTTGACTCTGCGCTTTCATCACTAAATTCGAGCACCTCAAAAATATCAAACCCGTCGGCATTCACAATATTTGGAGCACGTTTTGCTTTTCTAAAAAAGTCAACAATCATATTGTGCGCTATACGTATAGCCCAAGGTAAAAATTTACCTTCTTCATTATATTTACCGGATTTTAAGGTGTTGATGATTTTTATGAAAGTCTCCTGGAAAATATCTTCAGCAAGATATTCATCTTTTACTTTCATATATATGGAAGTATATATTTTCGATTTATATCGATTCAACAATGCCTCTAGACCGGACTCTTGGCCGCCGACATACATTTGGATCAACTCTTGATCGCTTTTACTTTTTAAAAGTCTCATACGTCACTTACTTTTTTAGCAGTTCGCAAATAAATTATCAGTTCTGTGTTAAAATGTAAATGTTTGCCGTATAAACTATCCTTTCTTATTGTAAAACAATCAATTAATCTAAAACCAAATTACCGTAAAATAAATGAGTAATCAAATTATTACAATTTATTTTAAGATTTTTTAACATTTAAAAATAAGTTATCTACCTCATAATTCCAAAATAAAGGTTCTTCGAACACAGTACGCCCCATCAGACAAGATGGAATAACAACCTCGAACAGCTCCAAAATAACAAGTTTTAAAGTTATTACTTCATACGGACTTTATAGGGAGCTAATAGGGACCTTATAGGGACCTCATTCGGATGAATACCTATAAAATCCGTTTAAAGTCCGTATAAGATTGTTGTTAATATAGTCTAAAAAGTTAAGTTGATACAAGACTGTAACGAAACTATTCTTTCTAAAATGGCAGTAGAAAAAAAGACGGGATAAAAAAAGCGGAACCACCGCATCGGTAATTCCGCTTTTTCTATTCCTATGGAAAAAGTCTTATTTATACAATGGGAACTCAGCCATCATTGCTTTTACTTTACCATGGATCAAATCCAGTTGCGCATCATTTGATGCATTTTTCAATGCCTCATCGATCAATTCACCGATTTGAATAATTTCATTCTCTTTAATACCACGTGTAGTGATTGCAGCAGTACCAAAACGTACACCTGAAGTCACAAAAGGAGAACGTGTATCGAAAGGAACCATATTTTTATTTGTTGTGATACCCGCTTTACCCAATACAGCTTCGGCTTCTTTACCAGAAATATCTTTATTGCGTAGATCCACCAACATCAAGTGATTGTCTGTACCACCAGAGATGATCTTATAATCTCTTTCTACAAAGAATTGCGCCAATGCAGCTGCATTTTTCTTTACCTGAACGATATATTCCATATACTCATCGGATAAAGCCTCGCCATAAGCAATCGCTTTCGCAGCGATTGTATGTTCTAAAGGACCACCTTGTGTACCTGGGAATACAGCTAAATCCAATAATTGTGTGATTGTACGGATTTCACCTTTAGGTGTTTTGATACCCCATGGATTTTCAAAATCTTTACCGACCATAATCATACCACCACGAGGGCCACGAAGCGTTTTATGCGTCGTTGTCGTAACAATATGGCAATGTGGAAGTGGATCATTCAATAAACCACGCGCGATTAAACCCGCAGGGTGAGAAATATCAGCCATCACGATAGCACCAATTTCATCAGCAACTTTACGAATACGTGCGTAATCCCAATCACGAGAATAAGCCGAAGCACCACAGATGATCATCTTTGGTTTTTCACGAAGCGCTGTTTCTTCCAATTGCTCATAGTCAATTAAACCAGTATCTTCTTTTACACCATAAAATAATGGTTGATAGATCTTACCCGATAAGTTCGCTGGTGAACCGTGTGTCAAGTGACCACCGTGAGATAAATCAAGACCTAAAATTTTGTCGCCAGGTTTGATTGTCGCCAAAAAAACAGCCGCATTTGCTTGAGCACCAGAGTGAGGCTGAACATTTACCCATTCTGCGCCAAATAATTGTTTTGCACGGTCAATTGCGATGGTTTCAATCTCATCCACAACTTCACAACCTCCATAGTAACGTTTTCCTGGGAGGCCTTCTGCATATTTATTTGTCAACACTGAACCAGCAGCTTCCATCACTTGTTTTGAAACAAAGTTCTCTGAAGCAATTAATTCAATACCTTCTTCTTGGCGTTTAAGCTCATCAGCTATTAAATTAAAAATGGCTTGATCTCTTTCCATTGTTTTTAAATGTTGTAAAGTAAATTTTGTAGTTTATTTTAATGCCTCAAAGATAGCATATTCCATAAAGAATATCGACAAAAAGCCATATTTTATTAAATGTTCTTAGAAAAACAGCCTTATTAATGCGAATTACCTAATTAGGTCGGGATCATTTTATGGTACTATCGGACAAAATAAGCGGACAAAGAATTGAATGTTTCGAAAATGTCAAAAAATCCAGGTCAAGCAATTTGCCGTTAAAAAAATGTATTTTTGTATTGGATTGGCTAAAACACTATTACAATGAGTACAGAACATACAGCAGTTGCTCCTGTTTCTTTAACAGAAGGGGCAATCAAGGAACTAAATAAATTAAAGGATCAACAAGAAATCTCTGATGATTTTGGTTTACGTGTCGGTGTTGAAGGCGGCGGTTGTTCCGGTATGAGTTATATCTTGGGCTTTGACCAGAAAAAGGACGGCGATAACGAATACGAAATTCAAGGAATCCGCATCTTTATGAACAAAGCACATGGCCTATATCTTGCCGGAATGGAAATCGACTTCAAATCGGGACTCGATGCAAGGGGCTTCACATTTAATAACCCCAATGCAACAAGTACCTGCGGATGTGGAAGCAGTTTTTCAGCATAACTGAATTTCAGTACAAATGAAATAAGAAAGGGACTGCCATAGGTAGTCCCTTTGTCGTAGTAGACACCACACTCATTTTTTGTTGGTTGATCGAGGAGAGATTTCAAAAAGTTCAACCTCGATTTAATGAGATTAGCACAACAAAGCCCTCTTTCATTTTCCATCATAAATCACTAAATTAGCGACCTTTATAAAAGAAGCATACAACAGTCTGATGTACAAAGAATATAAGCAGTTAAATTTACCCGAGATAGGTAAAGAGATTTTGACCCGTTGGGAACAGGAAAAAATATTCGAAAAAAGTATCAATAATCGTCCTGAAAGCAAGACCTATACATTTTTTGAAGGTCCGCCTTCTGCAAATGGCATGCCCGGGATTCACCACGTGATGGCACGTACGATTAAGGATATTTTCTGTCGTTACAAGACTTTGAAAGGTTACCAAGTGAAAAGAAAAGGTGGTTGGGATACCCATGGCCTGCCCATTGAACTTGCTGTCGAAAAAGCTCTTGGAATCACAAAAGAGGATATCGGCAAAAAGATTACCGTAGAACAATATAATGACGCTTGTCGCAAGGAGGTAATGAAATATACCGATGTATGGAATGACCTAACCACCAAAATGGGGTATTGGGTTGACCTTGAACATCCTTATATTACTTACAAGAATGAATACATCGAAACCTTATGGTATTTATTGAAAGAACTTTACAAAAAAGGTCTTTTGTACAAGGGTTATACGATACAGCCTTACTCTCCGGCAGCAGGTACGGGATTGAGTTCACATGAACTTAACCAGCCCGGCACCTATAAAGATGTGAAAGATACCACCATCGTTGCAGAATTTAGACTGATCAAAAGTCAGCTTCATCCAGCTATAGAAAAATTAGTTGACGACGATGCGGAGGATGTTGCATTCATTGCCTGGACCACCACACCATGGACTTTACCATCCAACACAGCTCTGGTTGTAGGCAAGAAAATAAATTATGTGAAGATCCGAACGTTCAATAAATATACCGGTGCGCCTGTATCCGTCGTATTAGCGAAAGATCTGATCAGCAAACATTTTAAAGCAGAAGGCGAAAATGCATCCTTCCAAGACTATAAATTGGGCGACAAAGTAATTCCTTGGGAGCTTGCAGCAGAATTTGTGGGCGAAGAGCTTGTTGGCTTGCGTTATGAGCAATTGTTGCCTTATATCACCAGCGAGGATTTACAAGAAAGTGCTTTCCGCGTTATTCCAGGCGACTTTGTTACGACCGAGGATGGTACGGGTATCGTCCATGCAGCCCCTACGTATGGTGCGGATGACTTTCGTGTCGCAAAAGAACATGGTGTACCGGGCATCTTGGTAAAAGATGAAAACGGAAAAGAGGTTCCTACTGTGGACCGTACTGGACGTTTTGTAAGTGAAATCACCGATTTTGCCGGAAGATTTGTCAAAGAGGAATATTACAGTGCAGAGGAACGTTCAAAAGAAGATTTCAAACCCACAGACGTGTTGATCTCTATCAAACTAAAAGAGGACAACAAAGCTTTTGATGTCAAAAAATATGAGCACACCTATCCACATTGTTGGCGTACAGACAAACCTGTTCTTTACTATCCGCTAGACAGCTGGTTTATCCGCACCACAGCAGTGAAAGAAGATTTGGTTGCCTTAAATAAAACCATCAACTGGAAACCTGAAGCAACCGGTACTGGACGCTTTGGAAACTGGTTGGAAAACCTGGTAGACTGGAACCTTTCGCGTTCACGTTATTGGGGAACTCCACTTCCTATCTGGCGCTCAGAAGACGAAAATGAAGAGGTTTGTATCGGTTCCTTACCTGAATTAAAGTCTTTATTGGAAGCTTCTTTGACCTCCGACATTCTGTCTGAGGATGAAAAAGCGAAAAATAAAGCTTACTTGGATAAATTCGATACCGAACAATTGGACCTTCACCGTCCCTATGTAGACGATATCGTCTTGGTTTCTGATGCCGGACAAAAGTTATTCCGCGAACCGGACTTGATCGACGTTTGGTTTGATTCGGGTGCCATGCCGTATGCGCAATGGGGACTGGATCACGAAAAATTAGCCAAAGGGGAACAATTTCCTTTTAAAGCTGGATTCGATCATGCATACCCGGCAGACTTTATCGCTGAAGGGGTTGATCAAACACGGGGCTGGTTTTTCACCTTACATGCGATTTCTACGATGATGTACAAATCGGTTTCCTTCAAAAACGTCGTTTCCAATGGCCTGGTATTGGATAAAAATGGAAATAAGATGTCCAAACGCCTCGGCAACGGTGTTGATCCATTCTCAACGATCGATCAATACAGTGCCGATGCAACACGCTGGTACATGATCAGCAATGCTGCCCCATGGGACAATCTTAAATTTAATATGGAAGGGTTAGATGAAGTCCGTCGTAAATTCTTTGGTACTTTATATAATACCTACGCTTTTTTTGCATTGTATGCCAATATCGATAAGTTCTCCTATGCAGAATCCGATATTGCGTTGGAGAAACGTCCTGAAATTGATCGTTGGATTATCTCCTTGTTAAATTCGTTGACCAAGGAAGTAGACGAATACTTGGCGGATTACGAGCCTACAAAAGCAGCGCGTGCTATTCAAAACTTTGTTGATGAACATCTCAGCAACTGGTATGTCCGTCTTTGCCGTCGTCGCTTCTGGAAAGGAGATTATACAGAAGACAAAATTTCGGCCTATCAGACACTTTATACATGTCTTGATACGATTGCGAAATTGATGTCGCCAATATCACCTTTCTTCTCGGACAGGTTATTCCTGGATTTGAATGCAGCAACGAATAAGGAACAAGTTGAATCTGTTCACTTAGCGAATTTCCCGGTTTACAATGAAAGTCTAGTCGACAAAGATCTGGAAGAACGTATGGCGTTAGCGCAAGACATCTCGTCTTTGACACTTTCTTTGCGTAAGAAAACCTCCATCAACGTACGTCAACCATTAAACAAAATTTTGGTTCCGGTACTGGATAGTGTCTTCCAGGAAAAGGTAGAAAAAGTAAAAGATCTGATACTTTCTGAGACTAATATCAAAGATATCGAGTTTATTACGGACACCACCGGTATCATTAAGAAAAAAATAAAACCAAATTTTAAAGCTCTTGGCGCGAAAGTTGGTAAGGATATGAAGTTAGTTTCTTCGTCTATCCAATCGTTGACTATAGATCAAATAAGTTCATTGGAATCAACAGGCGAATTGGTCCTAGCAGGCACACCATATACGATTCTATTGAGCGATGTAGAAATTATAGCAGAAGACGTCGAGGGATGGCAGGTAGCGAACCTAGGTAAATTGACCGTAGCATTAGATGTACATATCACCGAAGAATTGAAAAAAGAAGGTTTGTCAAGAGAATTGATCAACCGCCTACAAAATCTAAGGAAGGATAAAGGATTAGAAGTAACTGATAGAATTAACGTAAAGTTAACAGCTGCTTCAGAAGTGGTCAATGCTGCCAACGAAAATTTATCGTATATTTGCACCGAAATTCTGGCCGATTCATTGGTATTTGAAGATTCACTAACTGAAGGAGAGACCATCGAAATCGATGGCAAAGAACTTAAGGCATTAATCCAAAAAAATTAAATTATGGCAAACAACAACGAGAAAACACGCTATAGCGATTCAGAATTACAAGAATTCAAAGATATTATCTTGGACAAGCTTAGAATAGCAAAAGAAGAGCTTTCCTCGTTGACCGCAACGCTAAATAACAGTAATGCAAATGGTACCGACGATACTGCTGGAACGTACAAGACATTGGAAGACGGTTCAGCTACTTTGGAAAAAGAGCAAACAAATCAATTGGCCGCTCGTCAAAAGAAATTTATCGACAACCTAGAAGCAGCGTTGGTGCGCATCGAGAACAAAACGTATGGTATCTGTAGAGAAACAGGGAAACTGATTCAAAAAGAACGTTTGAAAGCTGTTCCACATACAACGTTGAGCATCGAAGCGAAAAACAAACAATATTAATTTTAGGCATTAAATATATGGTCTTTGTTTAGGCAAAGACCATTTTTATAACACAATGAAGGGTTATACGAAACCGATCGCGCTTATTGTCGCGATACTTTTAATAGACCAATTGTCGAAGATCTGGGTTAAGTTATCCATGACAATCGGACAAAGCCACCATGTATTGGGCAAATTTTTCCAGATTCATTTTATTGAAAACAATGGAATGGCCTATGGGATGGAATTTGGCGGTGATTATGGAAAATTATTTTTGACGGTATTTCGTATTTTAGCCGTAGCGGGTATTGGATACGGCCTGCATTACATGATCAAAAATAAGTATAACCGGGGTTTCATCTTAAATGTTGCTTTAATTCTTGCCGGTGCGCTAGGAAATATCATCGATTCTGCTTTTTACGGTGTCATCTTTAGTGAAAGCACCTGGTATGATAAAGCGAGTTTGTTTCCAGCAGGTGGTGGTTATTCTTCCTTCCTACATGGAAAAGTAGTCGATATGCTTTATTTCCCATTGATTCAAGGTAACTTGCCTTCTTGGGTGCCCTTTTGGGGCGGTGAAGAGTTTCTCTTTTTCCGACCTGTATTCAACATTGCAGATTCGGCGATTTCTGTAGGGGTGGTTTTAATCCTGTTATTTCAAAAACGGTATTTCAAAACCGAAAAAGAAGAAAAATCCAGCATACACAGCGAAATCGTTGAAGATTAACGAAATATTCCTTAAAAGCCTTGTTAATCGCAAGGCTTTTATTTTTTTTACATATAACCCAATACAACTTCTAAACTCTACTATTCGCATGAAAAACATTAGTCTACTTCTGACACTTTGCTGCCTACTAGGAATCCAAATAGCACGGGCGCAGCAGATCGAAGTTTCCAACTTAAAGAAACATATTTATTACCTCGCTGACGACAAAATGCAAGGACGAGGAACGGGCAGTAAGGAAGTCTTTAAAGCTGCAGATTATATTGAAAAGGAATTCAAAAAATACAAACTTGAACCTAAAGGTGAAAAAGGCTACCGCCAATCCTTCAAAGCCAAAGTCTGGAAAGTAAAAGTTGCAGACAGCATTCGCAATGCAGATAATATCATTGGATTTCTTGACAATGGCGCCGACTTAACAGTTGTTATAGGCGCACATTACGATCACCTGGGAACAGGTCGTCAAGGAAGCTCAAAGGATTCCCTAGGGGTAGGCAAAATCCATAACGGAGCCGACGATAATGCCTCTGGTACCGCTGGTTTATTGGAGCTCGCACGTTACTTTAGTAGCAACAAGGAAAAAGAACCCTACAACCTATTATTTATCGCTTTCGGGGCAGAAGAATTGGGATTAGTAGGTTCAAAATATTTTACGGAACACCCTACGCTCCCATTGGAGAAAATCACAGCCATGCTGAATATGGATATGATTGGCCGTTATAATCCCAGCAATGGCCTTGCTGTAATCGGCTATGGAACAAGTAGTCAATGGCCGGCTATATTCAAAGATGTTCAAGCACCTATAAAATTTAATCTTAGTAAGGATGGTAATGGCGGATCTGACCAAACTTCATTCTACAAAAAGAATATACCGGTGTTGTTTTTCCATACTGGTGGACACCCAGACTACCATATGCCGACCGATGATGCCGATAAAATTGATTACAATGCTTTAAAATCCATTTTAGATCTAGAAAAAACAGTGGTTGAAAATATCATGAAACAATCCAGTAAAATGGACTTTATATGGACCAACTAAAACAAAAAAAGCGGATTTGTCTTTAACAGCAAGTGATAATCTAGCTTTTTATGTGCTCAGATGCTATAACAGAGATTAGTCAACTAGTTTTTAGACATACACGAATAAACTAAACAGCGCACTTAAGTCCCTGCAAACGAGTCTTTATAAACGGGTGCTTGGATATCATTTAATTATTATTGATGAAAAAAATACTAGTGACAGGATCCAATGGATTCCTCGGCCAAAAAGTCGTTGATTTACTTGCTAAAAATGACCACTATGATGTTGTTGCCATTTCAAAGGGTCCAAATCGCAACCCAAATCAAGTGAATTATACTTTCTTTCAAGTAGATCTATCGGATCGGGAAAAACTGACAGACTTTCTAGCTGCACAAACTTTTGATGCAATTGTACATACAGCAGCCATGACAAGTGTGGAAGCTTGTGAAGCAAATCAAGCCGCATGTCAATCGCTTAACGTCGATCTTGTGGCCTATCTTGCCTCCTATTGTACTACACATCAGACTCAACTGGTCCACTTATCTACGGACTTTGTATTTGATGGCAAAAAAAATACGCCTTATGATGAAACAGATCTCCCCAATCCACAAAGTGAATATGGGAAAAGTAAATATGCTTCCGAACAAGTGCTTGCACAATCGGGCTGTCATTATGCTATCCTTCGCACAATATTAGTCTATGGGATCAATGCTGACCCCAATCGTTCGAATCTCGTATTATGGGCCAAAAGTAAGTTGTCACAAAATGAACCTATAAAAGTAGTCAATGACCAATGGAGAATGCCTACCTTTGTTGATGATTTAGCTTATGCTTGCCAACTCGCTATTGACCGAGAAGCACAGGGAATATTTCATATTTCAGGAGCAGAGCTCATGTCGATCAATGAGGCTGTCTACACAATTGCAGACTTCTGGCAACTAGACAAAGGATTGATTTCGGAGATCAGCGCTGCCAGCATTGGACAGGCAGAAAACAGGCCACGGCAGACAGGCTTTGATCTGACTAGATCTAACGCTGAATTGGGTTATGTGCCGACGTCATTTACGGATGCTTTGGCAATCATAGATCATCAATTCAAAACGTTTGGACGATAATGACAAATAATGATATGATAGAGAAATTTGCGCGAGAGTCATACACAGAGATGAACGAATTGGTATTACCCAACGATACCAATACATTTGGAAATTTGATGGGTGGCCGTTTATTGTATTGGATGGATATCTGTTCGGCTATTGCTGCTCAAAAACACTGTAGCAATGTCGTCGTCACAGTATCTGTTGATAATGTATCTTTTAAGCGCTCCATTAAACTGGGTGAGGTCGTCACGATACAAGCTCAAGTAACACGTGCGTTTAATAGTTCTTTGGAAGTACGCATGGAAATTTTCGCATCTAATTTACCGGAAGGCACCCGTGTAAAAACCAACGAAGCGTATTATACCTTTGTTGCTGTTGATGCGGATAACAACCCCAAAGCTGTGCCGGTATTAATTCCTGAAACAGACATAGAACACAAAGCTTACGAAGATGCATTACAACGAAGAGAGCTGCGCCTTATTCTCGCGGGGAAATTAAAACCTGAAAATGCAAAAAAATTAAAAGCGCTGGTCAGTCTTTTTAGCCAAAAGAATTAATACCTAATTTTTATGGCTTACATACCGTGCAAATAATAAAAAAGGGAAAACAGCTTGTTTTCCCTTTTTTATTATATCCCCATACACTGGGTTTATTTATTTGCGGTAGCTTACTCGTTACCGAGCGCTAAAATCCGATCAAACTCCTCCGGCTTCAACGGCATCACAGACAGACGCCCCTGTCTGACCAAAGCGATATCCTGCAACTGCGCATCAGCCTTAATGGTTTCCAACGTAACGGATTTCTTCATCGTCTCTACAGGTGCCAGATCCACAACGACCCAACGCTCGTCATCTGTTGTCGGATCCTGATAAAATTCCCTGACGACTTTGGCCACGCCGACAACTTCTTTTCCTTCATTGCTATGGTAGAACAGGACCAAATCACCTTCTTTCATGGCTTTGATATTATTCCTAGCTTGGTAATTACGAACACCATCCCAAAATGTACGGCCATCTTTATTAAATTGTTCCCAGCTATATTTAAATGGTTCAGATTTTACTAAGAAGTATTGCATGGTCAAATTTCTGTTAAGCGTTTAAAACTATTGTTGTGGCATTAAAACTTCCATTTTATCTGCAAAATGCGCACAGTAATCACGCAAGTCGCCAATAACCTTTTCTGCCATTGGATCACCGCCTGAAGAACGGATAAAGGAGTCGCCCAATGTTTGAAGTGTTTCATAGAAAAAACGTTTCATCTCATCGTAAGGCATATCTTTAGTCCAAAGATCGATACGCATTGAATTTTTATAATGTGAATCCCATAGGGCTAAAAACATGGCTTTTGCAGGTAATTCCTCTGCATTATTTCCATCTGTAGACGACCACATGATATTTTCAGGCACGTTGTTTTCATCTAACGCTACCTGTAATTTTATTTCAGCTTTTTTCATTTTAATATTATTGAGCTATTTATATTGAGCTATGTTTTTGAAATAGAGACTATATTTGTCATCGATTCACAATCTTACTCGTCTTTATTTTTAATTTTTTCTCTTACCCAAAGGTTACTTTGACAATTAAACTGGTGACACAAACGACTACCAAAAATGCCAATTGTAATAACCACATTTTTTTATTTGGCTTTACAAAGACCCTAAATACAATATCAATGACGGTCAATATCAACAACAATAGGATAAATGCGCCCCAAGTAAATAAGGCCTTTTCATCATTGGGGTTTTCCATAACAAACCAGGCAACAAGGCATGCACTGGCGATATTTAGTGGTGTAAAGCGCACAATAAATTAACGTTTTTTAAAATTGCGATTTGTTCCCCCCGATTTTCCACCTGCAGACTTACTTTTACTTTTTGCTTTTGGTTTAAATCCAGAAGCTCGTTGTGCCTCGCGCACTTCTTTCTGTTTGATAACGTATTTTTTCTCGTGAAAAGCACCTTGGAAATCAGGATCATCTTTTCGCTTTTGATTATCAATCTCGCGAGCAATATCCTGTTTTTCATGAAAGGGTGTTTTCTCGATAAAGACATCCTCTGGGAGTGCGTGCACGGGGATACTTTGTTTGATCAATTTTTCGATTTTGCGAACATAATATTTCTCGGCTTCATTACAGAACGTGATGGCGTCCCCTTCATTGAACGCACGCCCTGTACGTCCAATACGATGTACGTAATCTTCAATAACAATAGGTACTTCAAAGTTGATCACATGGCTTACATTAGAAACATCAAGTCCTCGCGCCGCCACATCCGTTGCGACCAAAATCCGGATATTTCCTTCCTTAAATGCATTAATAGAGTTGATGCGTGTGTTCTGGCCTTTATTGGCATGAATAACACGAACCTCATCTTTACCATATTTACGTTCCAAAAAGTGGAAAACATTATCTGCTACCTGCTTTGTTTTACAGAAAACAATCAATCGGCTAAACGCTTCATCATCTTTTAGGAGATGTTGAAGTAAATTCAATTTTGTCTTTTGGTTGGGAACGATATAGAGCGCCTGGCTTACCGTCTTCGCTGGTGTAGCTTGTTCGGACACTTCAATAACCGTCGGAAATGCTAAGAAATCGCCTGCAATTTTGCGGACAAGCTCACTCATTGTTGCTGAGAACAGTAAGTTCTGCCGTTTGCGTGGGACAATTTCAAGCACGCGATGGATCTTACTGATAAAACCCATATCCATCATCTTATCGGCCTCATCTAAGACCAAAAATTTAAGTGACTTAACGCCAATATGCCCTTCCAGGTACAAGTCCAAAAATCGACCTGGCGTTGCAACGATAATATCCACTCCTTTTTCGAGTGCTTCTATTTGAGTTTTTGGCCCTAATCCACCATAAAGTACCACTGAACGCAAATCAAGATAAGTAGAAAACAGTTTAATATTTTCTTCGATTTGCATGGCCAATTCCCTCGTTGGTGTCAAAATCAACGCACGCGCATCATTTCCCTGAGCATACTTTAGCTTCATCAGCATGGGTAAAACGAATGCCGCCGTTTTCCCAGTTCCAGTCTGAGCGATGCCCATCACATCCTGCCCGGCCAATATTGGCGTAATTGCCTTTTCCTGGATCTCTGTCGGTTGTTGATACCCCGCCTCCGCTATCGCATTTAAGATCTGTTTATTGAATTTAAAATTTTCAAATGATTGCTGCATCTTGCAAAGATAAGGAAAAGAGTCCATTTGACTTTCCTTGACAACCAATACGGTACACATTTACTTTCAATTGACATAAAAATTGGTAAAAAGCATATTATAAAGTCTAATATTTTGGTTTTTAAGAGAATTAAAGCATTTTTGTACTGTATAAACAAACTTTTTATCAGGTTGATATGAAAAAATTATGGATGTGTTTGTTGTTCATCACAACAAGCTTTGCTGCATTTGCCGATGAGGGAATGTGGTTTTTAATGTATCTAAAGCGTCTGAATGAGTCAGATATGCAGAAAAAAGGACTTCGCTTAAGTGCCGAAGAAATCTACAGCATTAACCACTCGAGCTTAAAGGATGCAATCGTACAATTCAATGGTGGCTGTACCGCTGAGATCGTTTCTGATCAAGGATTGGTATTCACCAACCATCACTGTGGATATGGTGCTATTGCAGAACTTTCTACACCAGAAAATGATCATTTAACAAATGGTTTCTGGGCCAAATCCAAAAATGAAGAATTAAAGCCTAAATCGCTATCGGTTCGCTTCTTTGTGCGTATGGATGATGTTTCAAAACGAATCTTAGGTTTGGTCAACAACAAAATGTCTGAAGATGAACGTAAAAAGATCATTGCTGCTGAGACTGCTAAAATCCAAAAGGAAAATAGCGAAAATGGCAAGTATGTGGTTGAAGTAAAATCGTTCTACCAAGGCAATGAGTACTATTATTTTGTATACCAAGATTACAATGACGTTCGGTTGGTGGGCACGCCTCCAAATAGCATCGGTAAATTTGGTGGTGATACTGATAACTGGGAATGGCCCCGTCATACCGGAGATTTCTCGATTTTCCGCGTATATGCTGATAAAAATGGGAATCCTGCAGAGTATGCACAAGATAATGTTCCTTTGAAACCAAAACATTTCCTACCTGTCAGCTTAAAAGGTGTTCAAGAAGGAGATTTTGCAATGATCTTAGGATATCCAGGTCGCACCAATCGTTGGATGCCTTCTGGTGGCATCAACCAAAATGTTAAATTCGCTTATCCAGCTTGGGTAGAAGCTTCTAAAACAGGTATGGATGCCATGAAAAAATTCATGGACCAAGACCAGGCAGTCAAATTGAACTACGCTTCGAAATACTCTCAAGTAGCGAATTACTGGAAAAACCGTCAAGGAATGATTGACGCTTTGACATTACATAAAACGGCGGAAGCGAAAGCAAAAGACGAAGCTAAATTTGACAAATGGGCAAATAAAGCTGCTAACAAAGCAGAGTACGGTGATGTCATCAAAACAATCAACGAATTTTATGCTTCGACAAACGAGAAAGCTAGACATGACAATTATTTAATGGGCATGCTGCGTTCTAGCGCAATGGCAGCTTTACCGTATACAATCGGATCCGGTTTAGAAGTTTATGCTGCTGGAGATGAAGCAAGAAGAAATGCAATTCTTCCCCGTTTAAAATCGGCCATCGACGCAGGTTATGAAAAAATGTACATGCCGCTTGAAGAGCAGGTATTGATTGACGAATTGAATCTTTACGCTAAAAAAGCAGGAAATATTGCACCATATATTGCAGAATTGGCGGCTAAAAATAATGGTGACTTTACGGCGTATGTCAAAGAATCTGTGAAGAACAGCATCTTCGCTTCAGCAGAACGTTTGAACAATTATCTAGCTACCCCTAACGCTGAAATCTTGGCCAATGATCCATTGTATAAACTTTCTTCGGCCCTACTTAACAGATACCGTCAAGTAGATCCTAGCTGGAAAGCACAAGACGACAAATTTGAAGGTGCTTATCGCAAATATGTTGCTGGTGTATTGGCTTCTAATCCAAAAGGTAAATTCTATCCGGATGCAAACAGTACTTTACGTTTAACTTACGGCTCGATCAAAGGCTTACCACAAGACCCGCGTAACGATGCTGACAAGAACTTTTACACGACGTTAAAAGGTACTATTGCAAAATACAAAAAGGGCGACGAGGAGTTTGATTTGCCACAGCGTTTGATGGATCTGTACAATAATAAGGACTATGGTCGCTATGCGGACAAAAAAGGACATTTACCAGTAAACTTCCTAAGTGACAATGACATAACAGGTGGAAACTCAGGTTCACCAGTGATAAATGGCAACGGGGAATTAATTGGCCTAGCTTTTGATGGTAACATTGAAGCAATGGCTGGCGATGTGATCTTCGACCATAAGCTACAGCGTACAATTTCAGTTGATATCCGTTATGTATTATTTATCATTGATAAATTTGCAGGAGCAACCAACATTATTGACGAACTTAAGATTGTTGAATAGTTTTTTTTAAGCTTTTTCGATAAAAAAAAACGAAATTTATTTTCTATTTGATTCGTTTTTGTATATTTAAGGAGTGTTTAGGAAAAACCATAAAAACTAAAATTATAATTATAAAAAAATGGAAAACTACGTAAAATTAAAAGAGTTAGTAGCTTCTATCGAAGCTGATGCAGACAAGTTCTTCAACAATGGTAATTCTGCAGCTGGTACACGTGTACGTAAAGGATTACAAGAGATCAAAACCTTAGCACAAGAAATTCGTAACGAAGTTACTGCTAAGAAAAACGACGGAAAATAGTCTTTTCGAAGTTAAACATAAAAAAGGCCTTTCAAATGAAAGGCCTTTTTTCTTGGCTTTTATAGGAACGTACAGGCCATCACCAAATTGTAAATCTTAATACCCAGATAATCACCAAATGAGGCCTTTAGTTTATCATATACCTGCTGCCTGGTCAATGGTTTATCTTTCTTTTTTAACAAAGTGGCCGACGAGGGATTCACAGCTCCTAATTCCACCTTCGTCGCAAACATGTTGTAATGCAGTTCAGGGACAGCCAACCCAAGGATCATTCCCGGTAGCCCATTAAAGGCTGAAGGACCTCCTGAAACAGGGATTTGATCCGTATAAAAAGCCACGGCATAGATGGAATCCAGGACAAGTCCATTGGCCCTGCGGCAGGGATAACCTGCAATTTCACGGTATTCATTCGTAATTTTCCACTTGATCTTTAATGTCGAATCAGTCACGACGACCCGTTCCCCACCTAATTCAAAAACGGAATGAAATACTTTACTTTTTAGATTCTGATAGCCACTTATACCCGACTCAAAAATTCCAGAACGCATCAAGCCACTAACAACCTCCGAATACTCTTCAGCGACATGCTCATAGAGCACCTCCTCGTTGGAAAATGTCAGTTTCTTTTTCAGCACCTGATTTTCGGGGACCTGACCGATCATTTCTTTGATGGAGTTACGCGTATCCTCATCTTTTGCATAAGTGGCATAGCGCTTGAGCAGGTTTTTAAGAAACACGGTCTTATCGTAGGTAACTGTGCCTTGCGTAGGAAAATAAGCATATTGCCCAAATGCTGTCGCTGCCCAGAAAAACGCAAACAATAGGACCAGTAAATTTTTAGTATCTTTCATTTTATTTCGATTTTACGAGCATTTTATTGATTTCCCAAGTGAGCTTAACCATATAATATCTGCTGATCGTGTTGTATCGGCGTTCGGTCAGCAATGTTCCGTTCTGACTTCTGTCAAAACCGACGTTCTGTTTAAAAAGGTCATTAATCATAAATGTCAATTCCAGCTTTTCATCTTTTCGGAATTTTTTTGATAAGGCGGGACTCAGCACAAATCGTTCAAATTTTTTACTGTACACCGCCGTAGGAGCCTGATACGTATAGCTGAAATCTGCTCGAACAATAAATTTAGCCGGTAGAAAGTACTTTAGATTTCCTTCAGCGGAAAACGTAAATCCCTTACTATCTTCCATAATGCCAATGGAATTATCTTGAATAAGATATCCTGGCGACAATTCAACACCAAAGTCCAAGCCTTTCGTTGTCGATCGCTGTAGACCATAATTCAACCCATAACGCTGCACTTTAGCATTGGCCAGTACCGTATTGACGTAATTATAATTGTTGCTGAAAGATACGGATGGTCCTCCTCCATGTCTCAATTGAAATTTTTTGGATAACTTGCCATAATACATTGGACTGATGCTAATCTGATTGTTGCTCTTATGATTTAAATTTCCCCACACAAATGTCGTTTTACCGAGTGAATCAATTGTCGTATTTTGCACCAAAGCATTATTTGTACGTGAAGCGCTTAGGAAGATTCCAATAAACTTATCTTCTAATATGGAATAAGATCTAAAATTAAGATTTAGATTATTGGTGTAAGATGGCTTTAGATTCTCGTTCCCCAAGTACTCATTCAGGGGATCCAAATTCGAACGTAATGGTTGGATCTGATTTAGGGACGGTAAACCATTTGTACCCTGATACTTCA
Organism: Sphingobacterium sp. Ag1; assembly: GCF_000988325.1. Classification (NCBI taxonomy): domain Bacteria; kingdom Pseudomonadati; phylum Bacteroidota; class Sphingobacteriia; order Sphingobacteriales; family Sphingobacteriaceae; genus Sphingobacterium; species Sphingobacterium sp. Ag1. Next base: position 23,187 of record NZ_LBGU01000039.1, read on the forward strand.
AACTGATTGATTTATTTTTTTGAATCTCATAATTGACATCAACCACTGGATTATATACAAAAAATGATCGTGAAATTCTCGTATTTTCCATACGGTTTAATTGCGACAGATCACTGTTTTCGAACTTATTCGAGACGTTGACCACAAGCTTTTCCAGAGGCTTGTAATTAATTGCGAGATTATAGGTGTTTTTCGTCGTTTTGTATAAGAAATCATTACTATACAAACTATCCAGTCTGTCAAAAATACCGGTATGCTGATTTTTGTCGAAAGACTGAACTGCGTTATTATTTCTGTTAAGATTCAATCCATATTCGAAGGAAAGGATCATCTTTTTTGAAATTGGCTCGGAATAAGCAAATTCGCCACCGGTTGAAAAAGAGCTATTTTTCACAAATTTCCTCTGGTTGAGAGTTGAATCCCTTTCAGCATTCCCTTCTTTATAAAATGTAAGTTTAGAAAATAAATCCTGCTCACCGTCCTGTTTATTGCCCGATGTGAAATAGTTAAATGATAAGGAACGGCCTTTCTTTTTAAAACGTCTCACATAGAGCGCCGAAGCATTATACTGTTCCGACTTGGAGTCGTTCTTAAAGTTTCGAATGTTATTGTTGATCTTTTGATCAAATTGATTTACAGTCGTTGACTGGGTCTCCGAAGAACTATTATCATGCCTTTTGTTTGCACCTGCCCAAACCGTTAAATCCGACATCGAATCGACCTTAAACTCGTATTTCAAACCGATATTATGCCTTCTGTTTTCGTTTGATGCCAATGTGTTGCTATTGCTTGTTAATATCGTATCGCGTGCCGCATTGCGCGTGAACACGCTGCGATCTAGATCAACATCAGATCGGATATGCTTATAGTCGATCCGCCAAGCATGTTTTTTGTTAGCGGTTTTATCCGAATATAAAAATCCTGTATTCAAGGATTTGGGAATACCTTCGCCATTAAAATTATCACCGCCATCGTAATCTCCCCCCATACTATTCACTTCATCATAGCTGAGACCGGTCTTCCCGGTATTGCTTGCAATCAAATAAGCTGAAGCTTTAAACGACTGATTAAAATAGTTCAAAAACCCCTGTCCAGCATAGAACTTATCATTCCCACCACCGACATCTACTTTTCCAAATATTCCGCGTCTAGCTTCCTCTTTTAGCTTCACGTTGATTGTCTGTGTACGTTCACCATCATCAATACCTGTTTTTTCAGCCTTATCAGACTTCTTTTCATAGACCTGAATTTTGTCGACCATATCAGAGCGAATATTCCGGCTTACCAAAATTGGATCATCACCGAAGAACTCCTCCCCGTCAACCAGCATTTTCTTCACTGTTTTTCCTTGTGCAGTAATTTTACCAGAGGCGTCGACTGTTATCCCAGGGAGAACTTTTAACAAATCCTCCACTTTAGCATTTTTTTCCACTTTAAAACTGCCAGCATCGTATTCCGTAGTATCCCCCTTGATACTAATAGGTATCCGCCCCATTACAATGACTTCCTCCAGCAAGGTTGCACTGCTCGTCATTCCAATGGACATGTTATTGTAATGCTGCCCTGGCAAGATCTCTGCGTAATATTCTCCATACTTCGGATAGGTGACAATGATAAAATATTGACCCGTATCTGGGCGCTCAAGAGAGAACCTACCTTGTTCATCCGAACGGGCAAAATTGGTCAAAATGGAATCTTTGGCCGTTAACAACATAATTGTTGCGTTATGTAGCTTAAGCTGATCTTTTACATCACTGATTTTTCCTTCAATTCGGGATTGCGCATGAACTATTCCGCAGAAACAGAATAAAATAACTAAAAGTAGGTGCCCCACTCTTTTCATAATATGGTTTGGATAGTATATAATTATATAAATAATAAGATTCGTGCACAAAACTAATATTTTGTTTCAGTTAATTTTAGTTTATCTCAAAAAAAATACAAGCAATAAAAAGGCTTAAAAAAAACAAAACAAACAACTGATTAACAACAAAATACAAGAAAACATTCACAAAAAAAGCTCTTCAAAAGAAGAGCTTTTTTATCTAAACAGTTAGAAATATACAACATATTGTATGAACAGCATGCTGTGATCTTTATAAATTGCCAAGTTCCATAATAAATTGAACTGTCTCTTTATTCATGTGCTGAGACAGTACACTTGTAATCTGATCGGTCATGGCCTTTCTAGTCATTCGTTTCACCTTAGTATTCTCGAATTTCTTTTTATCCATCACCACAGTGTTGCTAAGTTCGACTTTTGTTGCAAAATAGGAAACGTGCTGGCTGGGTACCACCAGGCCTAAAATCATTCCCGGAAGACCATTGATGGATTCGGGACCTCCACTGATAGGAATCTCATTGCAGTAGTAACCAATGACATAAATGGAGTCTGGCGTAATCCCATTGGCTCTTCTACAATTGTAGCCTGCGATCTCGCGATACTCATCGGTAATTTTCCATTTGATGCGCTTCATAGAGTCCTGAACGATGATCTTTTCACCAACAATATCATTGTATCTCAAAAAAGACCGGTTAGACATATTTGAAAGTGTGGATGCATCAAAGTCCAGCGCAAGCATCATAATATACTGCTTAATCTCTGCATCCAGGCTCTCATCTTTTACCGATTCGAACAATGTCTCCGTGGCATTGAATTTCATTGACTTCTTTAGCACGGCATTTTCCGGTAATCTCGGTATTATACGCTCAAAAAACTGTTTTGAATTATCATCAGCCTTAGCGATAAATTTTTTGCTTACGATATTCTTCATATACATCGTCTTATCGTAAGAAATAGTTCCCGATCGGCCAAACAACGTATACTGTGCTTTAAGACCAAAGGCTGAACAACAGAAGAAGAGAAAAAAGATATATTTTAACATTGTATTTCGCTTAATATTTTATAAAAACATTTTTGTAAAATCCCATGATAGTTTAAGCATATAATATCTGCGTATCGTATCATATCGACGTTGCGTAAAGACAGAAGTCGATGCCGAACGACTAAAGCCCTTGTTTTGGTTAAGAACATCATTGATCATAAAATCCAACACCAACGATTCATTTTTCAAGAATTTCTTACTAATACCCGGGTGTAATAAAAACTGCTCAAACTTCTCGTCAAAAGCTTTGGTCGCTGCCTCGTAAGAGTAGGTATAATTGGTGTACACCTTAAATGTTTTGTTGAAAAAATACTCCACACTTCCGTTGGAAGCGAATACGAAACCATTGCTGTTGGTATTGCGTTCCAAACTTGATTTCATCAAACGATATTGTGGACTAAAGTTCAAGTCAAAATTTAAACCTGTCTTGGTATCTCTCTTGAAATTATATGTAAAATTAAAATTCGTTGTATTTACTTTATTCAATTGGTGATTGAACATATTATAATTGTCACTCATATTCACATAAAACTGTGGCGAGTTGGACAAGCCAAGTTTTTTACTCAACTTGAAATAAACTCCAGACCATACGTTTAAAGACGTATTTGTCTTACCATCCACATTATTCCACGTATACGTATTGATTCCTTTTAGTGTATCGATATTCTGCGTAATCGGGTTCTTTTCCGTAGAAATATTACCGCCAACATAGACATAATTTCCGGTCAACACACGGAATGAGTTATAATTCAGATTTAATGAGTTTCTAAACGATGGTTTTAAATTTTCATTTCCCAAATAACGATTAATCTGGTCTGAATTATCCAAGATTGGCTGGATCTGGCTCAATGAAGGCAATTGATTTTTACCGGTATAGTTCATCCATAACCCCTTAGTTTTCGTAAAGGAATAACCAGCACTCACATTTGGATTATAGGTAAAATAACTTCTTGTAATCCCCTCACTTGTATAGTTATTGAACTGTTTCAATTTGTCATTATTGAAATTATTGGCTACTGTGAACTTCAATTTTTCAGTTGTATGAACTATAGCCAATTTGTATCTACTGCTGCTTCTATCAAAATCATAGTTATTACTAAAACGACGGTCCAATTGCGTATAATTCCCCTCTCCATCCCTATTGAAAGACTCCACGATGGAACTGCTATTACTTTGCTCAATTCCTGTTCCCACAACAACATTCCAAATTTTGGATAAGGGCTCGGTATAGGAGATTGAAGCACTTAGCACATCACTTGTATTGTTACGTACCTTACTTTGATCCGTGGTTGAATCTGTTTTTAAGCTATAATTTCTCAGGTCAGAATTTAAATGTCCAGTACCCTTCATCTCATTTCTTTTCCATTGACCATCAAATGTAAAAGAACGTCCTTTTTTCTTGAATTTATGGGTAAAATAGGTACTAAAGTTAAACTCATTGATGCTATTTTTCACCAATTCCCGTGTATTCTCGGCAATGGTTGTATCTGCGTTTTGCCCAAACTGATAAGCTTCACGCTTGTTATCTGACCAAAGATTCTTTCTTGATGCCCCGCCTCGTATGGTTAAGAGATTTAACGAATCTAATTTCAGATCATATTTCAGATTGGCACGATGCTGGTCATTTTCGGAATCTATATTCTTCACCGATTTGTTATTGATCAAACCAGTAGTAATTGTTTCATCATTTCCATCACTGCTCAGTCTTCCATATTTATAGTTAATGTTGACTGTATGTTTATCTTTATCAAATTTATCCGAGAAATTAACGCCCGAATTTATGGCTTTAGGTACACCAATAACTCCTTGTCCAGAAAAAGGATCCGTAAAATTCGACCAGCTCATCGATCCGTCATCACCATAGGACACACCTGAATCACCACCATACTTTTGCGCATCTTGCCAGTTCATGCTGGTGGTACCATTATTACCGAAAAGCCCATAAACTGATATTTTCTGTGATCCCTTAAACTTGTTCAACATCAATTGCCCCATATAATAGTCGTCGGTTCCACCGCCAAGAAGCGCTTTTCCGAACATGCCGTTTTTAGAGCCCTCCTTCAGCTTGACATTGATGGTTTGCTCACGCTGGACGTCATCCACACCTGTACGTTCTGCCTGCTCGGATTTTTTCTCGTAAACCTGAACTTTATCCACCATATCCGAACGGATATTGCGTGTCACCAGCGTCGGATCGTCGCCAAAAAATTCCTCGCCGTCTACCAATACTTTTTTGACTGTTTTACCTTGTGCAGTAATCTTTCCAGATGCATCAACCGTGATTCCAGGCAAAGCTTTTAACAAATCTTCGACCTTTGCATTTTTTTCAACTTTAAAACTGCCGGCGTCATATTCTGTCGTATCACCTTTAATGGTGATCGGAATACGGCCCGTAACAATGACTTCTTGTAATAATGTAGCTGTATTTGTGAGGCCAATAGCCAATTTAGAATAATCCACACCAGGCTGAATCTCCGTATAAAAGTCGCCATACTTGGGATAACTCACAATCAGCACATAGGCTCCGGTATCGGGCTTGACTAAAGAAAACAGACCATTTTCATCAGATCTCGTAAAGCCTGTTAATATAGAATCTTTAGCAGTCAACAGCATGACTGTTGCGTCTGATAACTTTAGTTGGTCCTTTACATCACTTATTTTTCCAGCAATCTTGGATTGACCTGAAGCCAGACCAGGAATAGCAAAAATGAAAAATAAGAGCATTTGTAAAACTCTTTTCATAAAATTGTTGGATAGTAAATTAATATCAATATAACATTAGTAGGTAAAACCAATGTTTTGTTACAGTAAATTTAATTTTATTTCTAAAAAAACTAATTTTGTCCCAGAGCTCCGCTATTTGCACGAAATAGGAAGCCCATTTTACAAAAACTCAGCCCCTATACATTTATTCATAAAAAAGACTTTTGCTACACTTGATAATGATTCTTCTGTTGCATATTGATCAACCGCCACAACTGAAGACAAAAGAAACATATCAACAGGGCAAATGATATTTGACAAGCTATTGCACTATAATTTTTAAGATCCGGGGTTATGTCTGCAACTTCAATTTTGGCCATCAGATAATTATTTAACAGAATTCCACAAACAGTCCCAAGGAGAAAAAATGTAATCGCATACTTTTTATTTGACAGGGCTCTTTCTTTATCTTTCTCAAGCGCTGCGATGCTGCCCATGACCCGTTGTTCAAAATCGTCGAATGGCATTTCTATTTTGCTCATTTGCATAACCTTTCTGAATTTTTCCTGCTGCTTATCCATAATACTCTGCTTTTTTAATTAACTGACTCAAGATGATCTGCATATTTTTACGGGCCCGGTGCAAGATCACTTTTGTATTTGCCAATGTCCAACCCATAATTTCCTGAATTTCATCCATCGACTGTTCTTCTAAATAGAATAAACGTAACGCTACAGACTCCCGGGCGGGCAGAATAGTGAGTGCGTCGTTGATCATTTCTTTTCTTTCATGCGCGATTATTTCATCCAATACCGAATCCTCATGCGACGTGTCGTGATGGGATAGATCAAAATTGACCAGGTCCAGTTTCTTATGCCGAACGGTATTAAAAGCCACATGTACCACAATCCGATAAAACCAGGTACTAAATTTAGATTTCCCTTTAAAGGAAGACAGCGATTGATAGCACTTTATAAATGCATCCTGAACGGCATCTTCTGCCAAATGCTCTTCCTTTACAATAGAAAGAGCGACAGAAAATGCCATATCCTTATACGTTTTTATAAAATAACGATAAGATTCCACATCGCCTGACAGAACTTTTCGAATATAGATTTCATCCATTGGCGGGTTAAATATCGCGTTTTTTATCCAATCGGTTAGCAATTATCATCGCAACACCTGCAGAAATAATCAAAATTGCTACGGCGAGTGAATCGGGTAAATCAGTCTTGATGTAATTGTCCAATATACCGACAATGAAGAGGCCCACTCCGATACCAAGCACCAAAATCCCGGGCTTTTGCCAATCCAAAGACTCCTTTTTCCTACTTTCGCTAGGTAGGTGTACTGTGGCACTTCGATAACGCATAATAAAATAAACACACAGGGTAATACACGTAAATAATCCGACGCCCAAAATGGCTGCTACTGATTGCTTTTCCATAATTATTTGAATTAGTTTTTACATTAGTCACCACCATTCCCGAAAAGGTTACAACAAATTGAGTTAAATGTGTCGATTTGTGTAAATTTGTTTCAAACACAAACAATATGCAAAACATTAAAGAATATGTAGAAGCAAACAAGCAACGTTTTTTAGATGAGTTGTTTGATTTATTGCGTTTACCATCAGTTAGTGCCGATCCTAAATTTAAAGGAGATGTCGAAAAAACTGCTGAATTTGTTGCTCAGAAATTACGTGAAGCCGGAGCCGACAATGTAGAAGTTTGTCCTACTGCTGGTAATCCAATCGTTTATGGAGAAAAAATTATTGATCCGGCACTACCTACTGTATTGACTTATGGTCATTACGACGTACAACCTGCCGACCCATATGAGTTGTGGGATACCCCTCCTTTCGAACCAACCGTCCGTGATGGCAAAATATACGCACGCGGTTCTGCCGATGATAAAGGTCAGTTTTATATGCATGTAAAGGCCTTCGAATACATGATTAAAAATGACGCCTTGGCATGCAATATCAAATTTATGATCGAAGGTGAAGAGGAAGTTGGTTCGGTCAATTTAGGCACATTTGTAAAAGAAAATACAGAGAGACTGAAAGCTGATGTTATTGTTATTTCTGACACCTCCATGATCAGCATGGAGCAACCTTCTTTAGAAACTGGCTTACGCGGTCTTTCTTATGTTGAAGTAGAGGTTACTGGCCCGAACAGAGATTTACACTCGGGTGTCTATGGTGGAGCAGTAGCCAATCCAGCAACGATATTAGCAAAACTGATTGCATCCTTGCATGATGAAAACAATCATATCGCTATCCCAGGATTTTATGATGATGTTGTCGAATTGACTGCCGAAGAACGCAAAGCATTAAATGAAGCACCTTTTGACATTGAAGAATATAAAACAGACCTAGGTATCCAAAATATTTGGGGAGAAAAAGGCTTCACAACATTAGAACGCACCGGTATTCGTCCAACCTTGGAGGTAAATGGTATCTGGGGTGGTTATATCGGTGAAGGCGCCAAAACAGTACTTCCATCAAAAGCGAATGCGAAAATCTCCATGCGTCTTGTGCCAAACCAAAACTCTCACCGTATTACGGAGCTTTTCAAAAAACATTTTGAATCTATTGCACCAGATTATGTGAAAGTAGAGGTAAAACCTCATCATGGTGGTGAGCCTGTCGTGACACCGACCGACAGCATTGCATACAAAGCAGCAGAAAAAGCGCTACATGAAACATTTGGTGTTCAACCGATCCCAACACGGGGTGGCGGATCTATTCCTATCGTTGCTCTTTTTGAGGAAGTATTGGGTTTAAAAACGGTACTTCTAGGCTTCGGTTTGGATAGTGACAACCTGCACTCGCCAAATGAAAAATATGGTATTGAGAATTACCTGATGGGAATTTCAACAATACCTTTATTTCATAAATATTACGCGGAACTAAGCAAATAATTTAGTTTTTCTTCGGATAAAGGGTTATTTTTAAATTTTTAGAAATAACCCTTTATCTTTTATGGATTTTGACTTCCGCCTAATTGTATTTTACACCGCAGCACAGCACCTTAACTTCACCAAAACGGCCTCTGCCCTTTTCATCTCGCAACCTGCTGTAAGCAAAAACATACAGGAACTAGAAAAGAAACTGGCTGTGCCGCTCTTCGAAAGAAAGGGTAATAACCTTAATCTGACTAATTCAGGCCAAATTCTATATAAATATGCCCAACAGATTATCAATCTGTATAACCAGGCGGGCCAAGAAATACAGGAATTGCAGGAAGGGCGAAAAGGAAACCTGATTTTAGGGGCTAGCACAACCATCTCCCAATATGTTCTCCCCGCTTTACTGGCCGATTTTCTATCGCAATATCCCAACAATCGCATCCAGTCTTTTCAATCCAATAGCCGTAGTATTGAGGAACAGCTTATTGATAAAACATTGGATTTAGGTATCACGGAGGGGTCTACCGACAACCGGGCCCTGAAATATATTCCTTTTATGAAGGATGAGCTGGTTCTCGTCACCAATAGCCAAAACCCACGGTTAGATCAATTAAAAAACCCTATACTATCCGATATCACGCGCTTACCTTTGGTCCTGCGAGAGCAGGGCTCGGGTACACGAACAATTATTGAGAATGCTCTAAAAGATAACCGCATCAATCTATCCGAAGTACAGATAGAAATGATATTACCTTCAACAGAGAGTATCAAAGGCTACCTTGCCCGTCGCAACAGCTTTGCCTTTTTATCGATCCATACGGTGCAAAAAGAAGTGTTAAATAATCTATTGACCATTGTCGATATTCCACAGTTAACAATAGAACGTTATTTCTATTTTACCCATTTATATGGAGGGCTTGCAGGCACTCCCAATCAGTTTCTGCAATTCTGTCTACGGCAAAACTTCAAGTTATAACCAAATGTTATGTCTCATAAACAAACTTCGTTTTAATTCCAGATTAGAGCCGCCTAGATTTGTACAAATGAATTAGCGTAATGGATTATAAGAAACTTACAAATTACTTAAAGGCACTCAGCTGGATCATCGTCGCATTGGTCATTACTTGTACAACTTTATGTGTATTTCCACTCAAACATGAGAATCAGAAAAACAAAACAGATGCTCTTGATATACACAACGACTCGCTTATTACCCATGTTTCCCAATTCAAAGAAATCTCCTTCAAAGATAATCCGGAAGGTAAAATGGCCAATTATGGTGAAAAGCTAATTAAAAACACATACGATTATTTTTATGATGGTGAAGTCAAGATTGGGAACAAGCTGGCGTGTAGCAGCTGCCATCTCAATGGCGGGACAAAGGCTTTTGCAGCTCCTTACGTTGGACTTACCAATGTGTTTCCAACCTATATTGGACGAGAAAATAAGGTTGAATCACTCGAAGAGCGTATCAATGGCTGTTTTGAGCGAAGTATGAATGGCCGAGCCATTCCCGAAAACAGCAAAGAAATGAGGGCCATTGTCACCTATATCAAGAACATCAGCGTGAATACAGTGAATAAGGGCCGTTTGGCAGGCCAAGGGTTTGTCAAAATGGATATCCCCAATCGTGCCGCAGATCTAAAACATGGTCAAGTGGTATTTGATAACAAATGTGCCAGTTGTCATGGACGAGATGGACAGGGGCTGCCTCACACAGCTGGAAAAGGATATCAATATCCCCCCTTATGGGGTAAAGACAGCTACAACGATGGTGCTGGGATGGCGAGATTGCTTACCGCTGCTCGTTTTATCAAAGCGAATATGCCCTTAGGTGCAACGTATGACTCTCCTCAATTGAGGGACGACGAGGCCTATGATGTCGCTGCATACATCAATTCGTTCGATCGACCTCAAAAAACGAACAAGCAATTGGACTATCCCAATCTAAGCAAAAAGCCCAAAGATAGCCCCTATCCACCTTATGCTGATAACATTAATATCGAACAGCACAAAATCGGACCTTACAATTTTTAAACATAAATACCCCATTAAATCAATGATAAATATGAAAAAACAGTTTACAATCGCTTGTATTCTTCTAGCGATAACGGCTTTTCATGCGAAAGCACAGGACAATACATTACTGCTCAATAACCACCAGTATACGGGTGCCGTTGCGAAGAAAAAAGCGTATAAAGCCATCTATCAGTTGGACAGTAACGATCCAAAAACAATTGAAAAAGCAATCCGTAATATTAATAATGTCTTGAAAGACCCGCGACTAAAAGGACATTTACAAATCGAATTAGTTGCATTTTCTGGCGGTACCGAAGCATACCTAAAAAAGAACAGCCAATATGAGAAACCCCTGAAAGAACTCGTCGAGAAAGGTGTAATCGTAGCGCAATGCCTCAATACTTTAGAAGAGAAACATATTGCCAAAGAAGAACTATTTGACTTTATAGGTTATGTTCCTAGCGGAAATGGTGAATTAATCTTACGAGCAAATGAAGGTTGGGTTATCGTTAAACCATAGTATAATGAAAAATTTTCTACTGCTTGGTCTAACAACCGCATTGTTGGGTGTCCAGGAAATTAAGGCACAAGAACATCTTTTTGACCCGCCCTGGAATAGTCCACCAGAATCGGCACTAAACTTTACGGTACCCGGGATAGACAATATTCCAGATTTATATGGTGATATCGAGAATCCACAGCTTACTATCTTTTTCGCTGGCAATCAATTTATGGTTGTCGATGATCTACTGGCATCATTCAAAAAAGAATACCCGCAGTACGAACGTATTTTTGTTGAAACCCTGCCACCAGGCATTTTAGCGAAGCAGATTAAAGGCGGATCAATTACGATAGGCAATCTACGCATTACACATCAGCCCGATATTTATACCGCAAGTAAAAGAGCCATCAACGAAATGGCAGATTATTTTAGCCATACGCAGGTGTATTGCTATAACAACATCTGTTTGATGGTTCCAAAAGGAAATCCTGCCAATATTAGCACATTGAATGATCTGGGAAAGGAGAACATTCGTATCAGCATGCCTAACCCGCTATGGGAAGGGATCGGCGAACAGATCAAAGCGTCCTATAAAAAAGCGGGGGGTGAACAGCTCGTCAAGAAAATTATGGAAGATAAGGTCAACGACGGCAGCACCTATCTGACTAAGATCCACCATCGGGAAAGCCCTATGCGTGTGTTGTACGGACAAGCAGACGCTGCTCCGGTATGGTCATCTGAAGTCGTTTACCAAAAACTAATTGGTCATCCTGTCGAAGGAATCATCATTCCTGATGCCCAAAATACGACTGCAACTTACGTTGCCGCAAAGCTTAAAACTGCGCCGCATGCTCAGGCAGCAGATGACTTCTTAAAATTCATGGACTCTGCAACAGCCAAGGATATTTACAAGAAATATGGGTTTACAGTAGACTAAAAAAGAAAATGGATAATTAATTATCCATTTTCTTTCTTTACTTTAGGTCAAAATTAGTCGACTTGTATGATCTTATTGCTCAAAAAACTCCATCGGTATTGGTATTTTATCAGCGTCCTACTTGTTTTTCTTCTGTTTTTCCCTTATATCTATTTCCTGGCACGCCGCCCTGAAAAAAATTATGCTCGGATCGCCCGTATGCGACGCTGGGTCTCTGTTACTGGTTCGGCCTTAGCTGGTGTATTCTTTAAGGTAAGCTATGAATCAACAATAGACTGGAACCGCTCCATGGTACTTTGTCCCAACCATACTTCCGTCTTGGACATAACAGCCCTAACCTATTTATGCCCAGCTCCGTTTTCATTTATCGGAAAAGCTTCCTTACTCAAAAATCCGGTTACACGTATTTTTTTCAAAACAATAGATATCCCCGTTACTAGAAAAAGTAAAGTATCATCGTTTAGGGCCTTCCAGCGGGCCAATGAACTTGTGCGAAATGGAAGAAGTGTCGTTATCTTTCCCGAGGGAAAAATCGATGATAGTTTTCCGCCACAGATTCACGCATTTAAATCTGGTGCTTTTCGTATCGCTATTCAGAATGACGTTCCCACGGTACCTATTATCATCGAGAATGCTTGGGATATCTTTTTCGATGATGGATCAAAGAGAGGGTCTCGACCAGGAATTGTTAAAATACATGTGTTCAATCCGATAGAGACCAAAGATTTTAATGATGATAACGCATCAGAACTAGAGAAAGTTGTCTATGACAAAATGCATTCCTATTGGATTATGAAGAATAAATCGTATTTTCATGAGCTAGAGAACCTCCAAAATATATGTCAGGAAAGACCTTAATCGAAATCAAGGATATTGCCAGAGAATACCAAATTGGTGCAGAGACAATTCACGCCTTAAGCTCCGTTACACTCAATATCCATAAAGGAGAATTTGTTGCCCTAATGGGGCCTTCAGGTTCAGGCAAATCCACTTTAATGAATATTCTCGGCTGTTTGGATACACCAAGCCGAGGAGAATACATCCTCAACGGGATTAATGTCAGTGACATGACTGACGACGAACTCGCGGAAGTGAGGAACAAAGAAATTGGTTTTGTCTTTCAAACGTTTAACCTACTACCAAAAAATACAGCACTTGAAAATGTTGCACTTCCCCTAATTTATGCCGGCTATAGCAAGATTAAACGGGAGGAAAAAGCTGTTGCCGCATTGGAAAGTGTGGGCTTAGGCCATCGTATGGATCATAGACCCAATGAACTTTCAGGAGGTCAACGACAACGTGTGGCTGTTGCAAGAGCGTTGATCAACGATCCATCCATTATACTTGCTGATGAGCCAACGGGAAACCTTGACACCAAAACGTCCATTGAAATCATGGGCCTACTTGAGGAGATTCACTCTAAAGGTAATACCATTATTCTCGTGACACATGAAGAGGATATTGCATTACATGCCCACCGTATTGTACGTATGCGGGATGGACTGATCGAAAATGATTATCCTAACCCCGATATTAAATCGGTGTCCCCAAGGTTGAATGCTTTAAACGAAAAGGGAAGTGATTTTGAGAATATCTAAAAATATTATAATACTAAAAATCAACAACTTACATTATTATCATAAAAATAACACGTAATTTACTTGCTTAAGTTAAATTAAATCATAGTTTTGCGAAAATAGAGAACTTAAATTGTTTTTATATGTATTGGACATTAGAATTAGCTTCGCATCTAGAAGATGCACCATGGCCAGCAACAAAAGATGAATTAATCGATTACGCTATTCGTTCGGGTGCACCTGTTGAGGTGATTGAAAACTTACAATCTCTTGAGGATGATGGCGAGCCATATGAAAATATCGAAGAAATTTGGCCCGACTATCCAACAAAAGACGATTTCTTCTTCAATGAAGATGAATACTAAAAAATAAAAAACGCCTTTATCCAAAAGGCGTTTTTTATTGACGGTACCGCCCTCTTTTCGGAGATTATTAGCACAGCTTATCCGCTGACGAATGTTTCCATCGTTTTAATCCATTTTAATAAATATCAGTCATACAGATATGAAGATAAAACTAAAGTTAGTGCTGTTCGTATGTGTCAGCTGTATGATCAGCCAAAGCTTATTTGCCCAGGAACAACAAACTTCCAATGAATATATTGTTGTCTTAAAAAGGTTTGTCCACCGTTTACATGATCCTAATCTAGCTACTGATATTATACTAAGCCAAGACCTAATCACATCAAAAAAAATGGACGAAGATCTGCAGGAATATCTATTGGCAAGCATCGATGAAATCCGGATAAATGTACAGAGTAAGGATATCAAACAACTGGAATACCTCAGCTTTGCCCAGGCGGGAAGGAAAGAAACAAGCGATATTGATCTCGAAGGTATTGACCCCCAGCAAGTCTATTTTGTCAAATACCTCAGACGTTTTGTATTCGCTGCAGTCATTCGTGATGAAAAAATTGCCTCCTTCACTTTAGTTTCCAAAGGCAACAATAAAGCCCATTTTGTATTCTATTAATTTTCATCTTGTTTTCATCGCCCCCATTTTATCAGATACCTGCTCTTATAACCCTTAAATATCACGCTCAGGCTTACATAAATGCGCGCTTATCAGGTTTTATTTTACAGCATATTTGTGAGCAATATTAAGCCAATGATGCTTTCTTAAAAATTTTTCAATAAAAACACTTGCATTTTATAATTCTATCAACCATATTTGTATTAATAAAAACAACAATGATAACAACTGTCTCAAATAAAGCTTGGTGGTGGCACAACGAATAACGTTGTGGCAAATTCCTATTGCATTATTTGATTAATACGTCAAGATATGATGGGCTTGCCTAAATAAGGTAAGCCCTTTTTTTATTTAAATTACCATGAAAGAAATTTTAGCGCATTTATTTGAATACAAGACATTTTCTCGGCAAGAGGCCTACGAGATTCTAACCAACATTGCCATGGGCAAATATGACAGCCACCAAATTGCGGCATTTATGACCGCTTATGGTATGCGCAGCATTCGCGTTGAAGAGCTTGGAGGGTTTAGGGATGCGATGTATGATTTATGTCTCAAACTGGATTTTGATGGTTATGATTTAATTGACCTTTGCGGTACAGGTGGAGATGGTAAAAATACCTTCAATATCTCGACAATAGCATCTTTTATCACAGCTGGGGCTGGTTACCATGTCGCAAAACACGGTAATATCGGGGTATCTTCGAGCTGTGGTTCTTCCAATGTCATGGAATATTTAGGCTATCAATTCAGCAACGATAAGGCTGAACTACAACTCCAGCTTGATGAAGCCAACATCTGTTTTCTCCATGCACCATTGTTTCACCCTGCAATGAAAACTGTTGCCCCGATACGTCGTGCATTGGGTGTTAAGACTTTCTTTAACATGCTAGGGCCATTGACAAATCCTTCCAATCCTAGATTTCAGTCTGTTGGTGTATTTAGTTTAGAATTGGCAAGACTGTATGGTTATTTATACCAAAACACCAACAAACAATATTCCATTATTCATGCTTTGGACGGTTATGACGAGATATCCATGACCGGTGATTTTAAGGTAATCAACAACAAAGGAGAGAATTACTACAGCATGGAGGATCTTGGTTTTACCCCCGTTTTAGCCCAAGAGCTTACAGGAGGTGAAACCATAGCCGAAGCTGCCCAGACATTCTTATCGATATTGAACAATCAGGGTACAGATGTGCAGAACAATGTTGTTTTGACCAATGCCGCATTTGCGATCAAGACCTTTAACCCCGAAAAATCTTTTGGCGACTGTTTTTATGAAGCAGAAGGTTCATTGATGGGAGGTAAAGCTTTACGAAGTTTCCAAAAACTAATCAAAAAATAAAATGGCGGTCAAAGTAAAAGTTTGTGGTATGAAATATCCCGACAATATAACCGCTGTAGCTTCCTTGGGCATCGATTATATGGGATTTATATTTTATGATCAATCCAAACGTTATGTTGGTCAAAGCTCCTACGCATACATTAAGGAGCTTGACGGCCTAAGCAAAGTCGGAGTTTTCGTCAATGCTAGCCTCTCAGCAATTCTAGATAAAATAACTGAATTCCAACTAAATGTGATTCAATTGCATGGCGATGAATCTGTCGAATTCTGTCTTGAATTGAAAGAAAAATCAGGGGTTATCATCCTGAAAGCCTTCGGAGTCGATCAAAACTTTGACTGGATACAGCTTGATCCTTACGCTAAAGTTGTGGACTACTTTTTATTTGATACCAAAAGTAGTTCCTATGGTGGCACAGGAGTACAATTTGACTGGTCCCTATTGGACCAATACAAACTTACTATCCCCTATTTTCTCAGCGGTGGTTTAGATCCCGAAAATATCAAAACAGCGCTAGAAAGAAATGATCCACGGCTATATGCCCTGGATTTAAATTCAAAATTTGAAGTAGAACCCGGCTTAAAAGATATTGCGCTATTAAGCCACAGTATAAATACAATTAAAAAATGAGTATATATCAAGTCAATGAAAAAGGATATTATGGTCCCTTTGGAGGAGCCTATATCCCTGAGATGCTCTATCCAAATGTGAAAGAGCTACGTGAAGAATATCTCAAAATTATCGAAGAAGAGAGCTTTCAGGAGGAATTTAACCAACTGCTCAGCGATTATGTCGGACGTCCTTCTCCATTATATCATGCCAAGCGTCTATCTGAAAAATATGGAACTACGATTTACTTAAAACGGGAGGATCTTAACCATACCGGAGCGCATAAAATCAACAATACCATTGGCCAAATTCTATTAGCGGAACGCTTGGGCAAAAAGCGCATCATTGCGGAGACAGGGGCAGGACAGCATGGCGTTGCCACAGCGACCGTCTGTGCGCTCAAAGGGATACAATGTGCAGTGTACATGGGAGAAGTTGATATTCAACGTCAGGCTCCAAATGTAGCACGGATGAAAATGATGGGTGCTGAAGTTATTCCGGCAACTTCAGGCTCCAAAACATTAAAGGATGCTACCAATGAGGCTTTGCGAGATTGGATCAACAATCCCGTTGACACCCATTATATCATTGGCTCTGTTGTGGGCCCGCACCCTTATCCCGATATGGTTGCCCGGTTTCAGTCTATTATTTCTGCCGAAACGAAAAAACAGCTCTTGACAAAGACAGGAAAAGAAAATCCGGATATGGTATTGGCCTGTGTCGGTGGCGGATCCAATGCGGCAGGTATGTTCTATCATTACCTCGATGAAGAATCGGTTCAATTGTACGCCGTAGAGGCCGCTGGCCACGGTGTTGATTCAGGCGAATCTGCTGCAACAACAGCACTAGGAAAAGAGGGCGTTTTACATGGAAGCCGATCCATACTCATGCAAACAGCAGATGGCCAAGTCATCGAACCTTACTCCATATCGGCGGGACTCGATTATCCCGGTATTGGCCCCCAACACGCTTGGTTATTCAAATCCGGTAGAGGTAACTATGTCAGTGTGACTGACGACGAAGCCATGCAGGCAGGTCTTGAACTTACGCGACTAGAAGGTATCATACCGGCTATTGAGAGTTCTCATGCGCTGGCTTATTTGGAAAAAATACCTTTTAAAGGCGATGAGACTGTTGTTGTCTGTCTTTCTGGACGTGGTGACAAGGATCTAGATAATTATATGAAATACTTTGATTTTTAAGTCATGAATACAATTGAAAAAAAAGAAGGTGCCCCCCTTTTATCGATATATTTTACCGCTGGGTATCCAACATTGGACAGCACAATCCATATTGCCAAGAAATTGGAAGAAGCCGGCGCGGACTTTCTGGAAATTGGTTTTCCTTATTCCGACCCTGTTGCCGACGGACCTGTCATTCAGCACAGTTCTGAAATTGCTTTGGCAAATGGCATGACTGTAGAAAAGTTGTTCAATCAGTTGAATGACCTGCGTAAGCATGTCAGTATCCCCGTATTTTTGATGGGCTACTTTAATCCTGTACTTCAATTTGGTGTGGAAAGATTCTGTGAAGCATGTAAAAATGTAGGCGTTAATGGTGTCATTATACCCGACCTACCCATGGATGAGTACGAAGAACTTTACAAAGAGACGTTCGAGAAAAATGGCATCGCCAATATATTCATCGTAACACCGCAGACTTCAGAAGAACGAATCAGAAAAATAGATAGCCTTTCCAGAAGCTTTATTTATTTACTTTCTTCCAATGCAACGACGGGTAAAACACTCGATGTTGGCGATAATACAGCCGCGTACTTTAAGCGGGTACATGATCTTCATTTAAAAAATCCATTGATCGTTGGCTTCGGTATCTCCGATAAACCGACCTTTCAAAAAGCAAGTAAGTATACAGCTGGTGCCATTATGGGTACTGCATTTGTCAAACGGTTAAAAGAACCGGATTATCTCGACCAAATCCCAGCATTTATCTCGTCTATCAAAGCCTAATCTACAGGCTAAAAATAGCAAAGCATTATTTTTTTAATAAGAGTTCGATCTAAAATCTTTTTTCTTGGATCGAACTCTTATTTTTAAGACAGTTTTTGAAAATGTATTTTTTCAAAGAGAATAGCTTTGCTGCCCTGATTCACCAAGCAATAGGCGGCCCGTCAAATCAATACTGATATAACCATGGATACACGAAGAGATTTTTTAAAGAAAGCGGCTATGCTTGCCGGGGGAGCATCTCTCTCCCATGTTATCCCATCCGCTATTGCGAAGGCGATGGCTATTAATCCAGCATTGGGCAGCACCTTTTATGATGCGGAGCACGTAGTTCTATTAATGCAGGAAAACCGTTCATTTGATCATGCCTTTGGAACATTACGTGGTGTAAGAGGCTTCAATGACCCCAGAGCTATCCGTCAACCCAACCGAAATAAAGTCTGGTTTCAGACGCAAAAATCCGGAGAAACATTTGCTCCCTTCCGATTGGATATCAAAGACTCAAAAGTTACCTGGATGGGCTGCCTCCCGCATAACTGGACCGATCAAACCGACGCAAGGAATAAGGGTAAAATGAACAGATGGTTGGATGTAAAACATTCTGGATTTAAAGAATTTGCCGATCTACCGTTGACTATGGGACATTATACCCGTGAAGACATTCCTTTTTACTATTCTCTAGCGGACTCTTTCACTATTTGCGACCAGCACTTTTGTTCGAGCATCACCGGCACGAATCCAAACCGGCTTTATTTCTGGACGGCCAATATCCGGGAAAATCTGACAGGAAAAGCCTTAGTTTGGAATGGAGACTCCGAGTTTAGCGGGAAAGCAACATGGACCACTTTTCCCGAACGCCTTTCGGAATTAGGCGTAGACTGGAAAATCTATCAAAATGAAATTTCTTCAAGCAGTGCTGGTTATAGTGGAGAGGCAAACAGCTGGCTCGCCAATTTTGGTTGTAATCCGATGGAGTACTTCCCCCAATATCAGGTCAAATATCATCCCCGCTATCGCCAGCTCCTGACACTAAAAAAAGAAGATCTCGAGCGTAAAATTAGCGAAACACCAGCTGCCGAAGCACTTGAAGATTTAAAGAAAAATCTCAAGCATATTCAAGAAGAATTACAGCGATATACAGCCGAGAACTTTGAAAGGCTCGACGAGCGGACAAAAGATATTCATCGCCGTGCCTTTGTTAACAACAGTGCGCAGCCAGATTATATGGAATTGGAAACAATGCATTATCAAGAAGGGGGGCAACAGCGCGAGTTACAGATCCCTAAAGGAGATGTCCTGTATCAATTCCGAAAAGATGTTGAGGAGGGTAAACTTCCAACCGTATCTTGGTTAGCTCCGCCCCAGCTTTTTTCTGACCACCCCGATTCTCCTTGGTTCGGCGCATGGTATGTCAGCGAAATTATGGACATTCTCACCCAAAATCCAGAAGTTTGGAAAAAGACAATTTTTATACTTACCTATGATGAGAATGATGGGTATTTCGATCACTTTGCACCCTTTACAGCACCAAACCCTGATGATACAGAAAGTGGAAAAGTATCCGAGGGAATAAACCCTGCGTTGGAATTTGTACGCCGCGATGAGCAATATTATCCTGAAAGCGGCAGAGAAAGCAATATCGGTCTTGGCTATCGCGTACCGATGATTATTGCTTCTCCGTGGACCAGAGGTGGTTGGGTCAATTCACAAGTGTTTGACCATACCTCCAGTTTACAATTCCTGGAGAAGTTTATTAATCACAAAATCAATAAAAATATAAAAGAAACCAACATCAGCAGTTGGCGACGTACCGTATGTGGAGACTTAACTTCAGCATTTAGACCCTATCATGGAGAAACCATGAACAAACCTATTGTACTGGAACGAGAGCCTTTTATCCAGGAGATTCATCAAGCCAAGTTCAAAGGCCTTCCCATGGGCTTCAAAGCACTTAGCGCAATGGAGATCAAACAAATTGAGCAAGACCCCGGCAGTTCACCCTATTTCCCAAAACAGGAAAAAGGGCTTCGGGATTCATGTATCCTTCCTTATGAACTTTATGTACATGGCGAATACGAACCCAAGGGGGATTACTTGATCACATTTGAGGCGTCAAATAAAATTTTTGGCAAGCATGCTGCGGGCTCACCATTTACAGTTTACCATGCTGCTAGCTACAAAGGAGAAGTTGGAACCTCCAGAAATTATGCGGTTTCTCCAGGAGATTATGTAACAGACCATTGGTCGCTAGATGCCTTCGACAAAAGAATATACCATTTTGAAATCCATGGGCCAAACGGATTTTATCGGGAATTTAAAGGCGACGCGGATAATCCATATGTAAAGATCCGCTGTATGTATGAAAAAAATAAAAATGAATCAGCATTTACTGGCCGTTTGTCTTTCTCCTGTACAAACAATGGGAAGACAACCGAGCAACTTGTTTTTGAGGATATCAGCTATGGAAAAGAAAAAAGGAGTCTGCAACTTAAAGGTGGACAATCTATCACGATACATTTTGATTTGGCTAAGCAAAACTTTTGGTATGATTTTCGCCTCATCTGCACTGGCTTTCTAAATTTTGAAGAACGATATGCGGGTCGTATAGAGGTTGGAAATTCGGGAAAAAGTGACCCCTTATTAAGCCGATAAACAAAGTGAATGGGCTGTCCAAATAGATTGGGCAGCCCCGTTTTCATGCAATTGTATCCTTGTCTTCATCAGTCAGATAGGCCACACGCTAGGAGCTTGCTTTCAGTTTTTGAATCTTCATTCTACTGATAATGATTTCCACGAAGATTCAAGATTCACCTTGAATGACAAGCAGTTGTTCCCCATAGCAGCAGCAAAGCACATGCAGGTCACTAAAACGAAACTACAAGAAGACTGATTATCCTTTTATTCCTGTATACGACGAGCGAGATGAACGACTAGAACGCGTTACACCTTCAATAGCAACAAAGCACATGCAGGCTACTAAAACGAAACTACAAGAAGACTGACTATCCTTTTATTCCTGTATACGACGAGCGAGATGGTAGAATCCCTTGTACAATAATATTGCCCCAATAATCAAAAAGATAGCTAATAGGTACGAGCTGACCGGATTGATAAATAATACATACATAACTCTGGTAATTTTTGGTTTTTCATTTGTTACTACAAGTTATAACATTTATCCAAAATATTACAAAAAAAAATTACATATTTTCTCTATTTTTGCTTCGATGAAGAAAATTGCACTATTAATCGGCCTATTTTTCTATTTGCTCGCAGCAAGTGGTGCCTCAGTGCATCTTCATTTTTGCCAAGGGGAAACACAAAGTGTCTCGTTATCGGAAAGCCATAATATGGCCTGCCCTCTGTGTGCCAAGTCTGCAAAAAAACAGCAGAAACACTGTCATGAAACAGGAAGCTGTAAAGATGTTAAGATCGAAGCACAAAAGGTTGATCATTTTAACCGGGTGACACAAAATATTGATTTTAATACTTTTTCTCCCGCAATAATTACGCTTCATTGGATACTTAATTATTATGATTTCTCTGGGGAGGAAGACGATTTTTCTAAACTAAAGTATACCGATTTTGTGAGCTACAATAGACAGAGCCCTCCTGTTTTTATTCTCAATCAAAATTTTAGAATTTAATATTACCTCTTTTCACTGAACGCAGTTCATTTTCTTGAATTGATCGAAGTCCACTATAGTTATTATATTTCGCGAGAATAGCAGACTGTTATTCCCAACATGGATCTTTCCGTCGCTTGACACGGAACAAAAACAGTGGATTTTAAATTATTCAGTAATAGAATTTTAGAACTAAAAAAAACATCCGTACCCCTTGCATGTGGTTGCGCGATATCATGAAGGTAAAAATTAAATGCTAGTTGAAGCGAATACTCTTAATTAAAATGATGAATCAAATTTTCAAAAAAATATATATAACGACCATTCTATCCTTATTTTTTCTGGCATTCGTACAGGCACAGACCGACAGTACGCGCACACTTACAGTGGCCGGAAATTGCGCTATGTGTAAAAAACGTATTGAAACGGCCGCAAAAATACATGGCGTAGAAACGGCCGTTTGGAATGCAGGCGACAACCTATTGCAAATCAAATATAACCCCCAAAAAGTTCAACTGGAGACAATTAAGAAAAATATTGCTCAGGTTGGTCATGATGTAGACAACTTGGTTGCCACTGATGAATCCTATGCTAAACTTCATGAATGTTGTATGTATCCGCGACTGGAAAATGGCAAAGTACCCGAAAAGAAAACGGTGACGACCGATAACCATGATCATCCACATACCGTTACCGGTGTTGTTGTTGAAGAAAATGAAAAGGGAGATCTTAAACCCATCATTGGCGCCAATTTACACTGGGCCAACCTTCCGACCAAAAACACAAGGACAAACGAAAATGGTGTTTTTAAATTGGACCATAAAGAAGGATTCAACAAATTGGTTGTAAGCTATGTTGGAATGAAATCTGACACCATCACCATCAAAGATCTTCATGAAGTCATTATGATCACAGCAAAGGGAAATGTATTGATGGAAGTCGAGGTTAAAGGCACACGACGCTCAAATTACATTGACCGTATGACACCTGCACGGCTTGAAGTTCTTACCGGAAAAGAGTTATTCAAAGCGGCATGCTGCGATTTAAGCGAGAGCTTCGAAACCAACGCCTCCGTCGATGTCGTCAGTGCTGATGCAGTAACAGGCAGTAAACAGATTCAAATGCTAGGCCTTAGCGGTATTTATACCCAATTAACCGTTGAAAATTTACCTGGGCCACGTGGGCTCGCTTCTCCTTTAGGTTTAAATTCTATTGCAGGGACATGGATTGAATCAATTCAAATCGCAAAGGGTATAGGTTCCGTAGCCAACGGTTTCGAAAACATGGCCGGACAGATCAACGTCGAATTGAAGAAACCTCAAAATTCAGAAAGATTGTTTTTTAATGCCTATGCGAACAACATGGGACGTACAGATGTCAACTTAAATCTTTCACAAAAAATCGGTCAGCATTGGTCCACTGCAGTGCTCCTGCACGACAATTTCATGTACAATAAATCCATGAACTTTAGTCACAATGGATTTAGAGATGTACCCGTTGGCAATCTATTCTCCGGTGTCAACCGTTGGTTTTATGAAAATGGAAAAGGACTTATGGTACAATTTGGGGTAAAATATCTTAATGATGACCGTACAGGCGGGCAGATTGATTTTAACGAAAAGACGGATAAAGGGACGACGAATCGCTATGGTTTAGGGTTTGATATTGAACGCGTAGAAGGCTTTGCCAAAATTGGTTATGTGTTCCCCGAAAATAAGCACCGCAGCATAGGTCTCCAGCTTGCAGGATCAAACTACAATCAAAAAAGCTATTTTGGGCTCAATAACTACGATTCGGAGCAACAAAATGGATATGCTAACCTTTTATTTCAAGATATTATCGGGACAGTCGCTCACAAGTATCGCGTTGGTGCCTCCATTAATTATGACAATTACAATGAGTGGTATTTAAAAGATCAAAACTTCAAAAGGAAAGAAGTGGTTTCGGGAGCATTTGCAGAATATACCTATAGTCCATCAGAAAAATTTGATGCCATTATTGGTCTTCGCCAAGACTACAACTCCCTGTATGGATGGTTTACAACACCACGCATCCATTTACGTTATGCCCCGCTTTCGGGAACAACAGTTCGAGCGAGCTCAGGAAGAGGTCAACGTACTGCAAATATATTTGCGGAGAACACGGCAGTGTTGGCTAGTAGCAGAAAATTGGTTATCCAATCGCCTAATATATACGATAAGGCTTATGGCCTACAACCCGAAGTCTCCTGGAATAGCGGAATAGCGATAGACCAAAGTATGCGGATCTTTGGACGTGAGGCTTCGGCATCAGTTGAATTTTTCCATAACAGCTTCTCTAATCAGGTGGTGGTCGATTACGAAAATCCCCGAGAGATCAATTTTTATAATTTGAGTGGAAAATCTTTCTCCAATAGTTTGCAAACAGAATTTCGCTTGATGCCAGCACCACATTTTGAAACTAGGTTGGCCTATCGCTTACTTGATGTCCAAACTGATTTTGAAAGTGGCAGAAAGACCAAACCGCTATTGGCCAAACACCGTGGTTTTGTCAACCTAGCTTATAATCACCATTCTGGTTGGAGTGTAGATTATACATTAAATGTCGTTGGACAAAAACGCATTCCATCAACAGCAGAGAATCCCGTTGAATATCAAATACCTACAGCATCAAAGGCTTATGCGACAATGAATGCGCAGATTAGCAAAACTTTTGGGAAAGAGAAAAACTTCACCGTGTATGTGGGCGGAGAAAATCTGTCTAATTATTTCCAAAATATGCCAATCCTTGCCGCGGATCAACCCTTCGGAAACTATTTTGATACGTCGATGCTATGGGGGCCTTTAACAGGACGCATGTTCTACACCGGTGTTCGTTATTTCATCAAATAACAACTAAGCTAAAAAAAATCAAAGAGTAATAAAAAAGCGGCTTTTGCCGCTTTTTTTACATTAATTTTTTCAATTCTTGATAAAGCTTTGCCGTGGGTAATCCGACCACATTATTGTATTCCCCTTCTATCTTTTTTATGGCGATTAAGCCGATCCATTCCTGTATTCCATAAGAACCTGCTTTATCTAGTGGCGAAAACTGAGTAACATAATGATCGATTTCATCCAGCTCTAGTTCGTAAAAATAAACAGTTGTCGTCTCGACAAAAGTGCTCATCTTACCCTCCCATGAGATCGCTACAGCAGTCAGCACCACATGTTTCTGACCAGACAAGTTTGTTAGCGTTTCTCTGGCTTCCTGTTCATCTTTGGGCTTACCTAAGATTTCGCCCTTATCCGATACCACAATAGTATCGGCACAGATAACCAAACAATCTTTTTTATCCGCAAATGCTTCCGCTTTACAAATAGCAATTTGACGAACGACCTCAGCTGCAGACAAATTCGGATCCACATATTCTGCCGTTTCCCGTACGTCGACTTCAAATGTCAGCCCAAGTCCTGCTAACAGTTGTTTTCTTCGTGGAGATTGTGATCCTAATATAATTGTTCTATTTTCTAAATTTTTCAACATCCTTATACACTTTTTACTGTTTCATCCACATGCCAATTGCCTTGTACTTTCATGACCTTTTCGATCAATTCACGTACAACTCCCTTTCCGCCACAAAAACCAGACACATAATGTGAAATTTTCTTGATCTCTTCTACGGCATCTGCCGGAGAAACAGCTATCCCAACGGATTTCATGCAGCTAAGATCAGGGATATCGTCACCGATGTACATCAACTGATTTAATTCAAGCTTGTACTCGCAAGCAAGTTCTTTCATTTTAGATAGCTTGTCAGTGACTTTTGAATACACTTCTTTGATCCCTAAACCTTTCATCCGCTGCTCGACCCCCCTCGAACCTCCACCTGTGATAATAAAAATCGGATAGCCTTTCTTGATCGCCAACTGCATAGCATAGCCATCTTTTATATGAAAGGTACGTAACTGATGACCTTCTTCATTAACTTGCACAGTACCATCAGTCAACACACCATCTACATCCAATACAAATGCTTTTATCGATTTAAATTCAGTCAATACCATAAAAATATTTTTTTGTAAAAGTAAGGGATTTCGAGTAATAATTCGCGTAGCGATACTAATCTAATTGACAAGACCGTCAGATAATTATTCAGATAAGCCAAAATATCATTTGTGTGTCACAACATAGTTGTATTAGCAACTTATTCTCAAAAATATTTGGATGCTACTGTATATTTACCGTATCTTTGTAGAAGATAATTAAAGGTTATCTCGCTATGAAACACTAACAGCAAGCAGTCAGAAGAGTTATTTACTTGAAGCTTGCATAAGATTTAAAAAACAATCATTTTTAGTTTTCACGGCACAACACGGCAACTAATTTAGTTTAGAAGCCCTTAAAGAGTCTTTTCATAATTTAGGTTTATAATTGGTTAGTAACGAACCCTGGTGCCCATCATCAGGGTTTTGTTTTTATAAGTATTTTTTCTTCTTCTATTTTATAGATTCTACTATTTGATGATTGTTACGATATCCGATTATCAATAATCGGAATAACGTTCAGCCTGACGGATCTTCATATCACCTTAAAGCTTATTACAGTTTTCCATCTATTATTAGACAGTGATTAGTCACTTAATATTCAGTTCATACTGAGTGATCACTGAACGAGCACTGAACAATCACTGAACGAGCACTGAACAAGTACTGTTAGAAAACCAAACTTGATTACTCTTTGATTTCAATTTGCCGCAACTAGGAATTAAAAGACAAAAAATGACCTAAGTTACACTTACGCAACAAAAATTCGATGTTGTGCGCAAATAGATCGTATTGGGGGATTCTTAACTGGTGTATAGGTTTGTTTCTATACTGACTTTTGATTATTTTAGGAATAGCAAGTTTTTTTGTTATTTTACATATATCTTTTTCCCCAGGTAGCATCAAAACACAATACCTACAGAAAAGTAAACGATAAACTCATTCTCACATGGATCGAAAAAATTATAGAAAGCAAATTACCATAGGAGTGATCATTTCTTTTTCGCTTATCTTCCTTTCAGCCCTATATTTTTTCATATCGCTGCATCATAATTTAAATAACGAACGAAGTATTGTTCGAGTTGCCGAAAATAGATTCAATATTATTAATGAAATTAAATCAAGTGTTGATGAAGTAAACGACACCAAACTTGATTATCTGAATAAAAGAGATGCTTCGTTATTTATTCCCTACAAATTGGAATTAAGAAAAACGGATGAACTCCTACGTTCTTTAAGTTTGAGAGATGATTTCTACCATGTACCGCCTAACAGCATCGAAACTATCCGCAAAGACGTTGCGACGTTTTATGATTTTGATCAAGATATTACGAATACACAAGAAACGCTTTCTAAATCCCATCGTATTCATGAACAAAAGGCCGCTATATTAGCTGAGATCGATCTACTGTCAAGAGATTTATTGGATCAACGTGCAAGACTCTTAGAAAAATCCAGAAATGATCTGCAACTGGCCCAGTACATTACTTACCTTTTCATCGCCATTGGCTTAAGCGGATTCTTCTATATTCTCGCCAAAATTTCCTCGATCTCTAGATTTCTGAGGTCTACTGTAAGAAGCCAGCAGGAGTCTAATGATCAACTCCAGCTTTTGCAAGACCAAACCAACAATGACAACTGGATTCTGAATGCTATCAATCATATCGACGAACAGTTACGCGGTGATTATACAGACAAGAAAATTGCCGAAATAAGCCTACATGCTATTGCGTCCACGACAAAAGCGTTAGGTGGGACTGTTTATATTTTTGATGATAACTATCAGGAGTATCAGCTTTGCCACAAAATTGGTATTTCCTCAACACAGTATATCAAACGAACGTTTAAGGAAAATGATGGTATTTTAGGCGAAGTGGCAAACAACCATAAGGTTGTTAAAATTAAGGATATTGACCACAAGCACCTTATCTTAGAAACCTCGTTATCAGATCGATTAGAAGCTGAAATTTATATCGTTCCCTTCTCTTATGAAAATCATTGTGTCGGCATCATGGAGATCTGTTGCCCCATAATCAATGCGAAGGACGAGCAGCTGCGATTTAACTTCTTGGATAAAGCAAAAGATAACATTGCCGTTATCATCAAAGTAGCCCAAACGCATGGAAAGCTTGCCGATCTTTATGAGGAACTTCAACAGCAAACCGAGGAATTAGAGGCTCAACAGGAAGAATTGAGAACAACCAATGAGGAATTAATCCATAAAACACATTTGTTGGAGGCTTCTGAGGAAGAGCTTAGAGTACAGCAGGAAGAGCTTATCCAAACCAATAATGAACTGGACGAGAAGGCAAAATTGCTCTTTGCACAAAATGAAGATCTAGAAAAAGCCCGTCAGGCCATCGCTCAAAAAATAGAGGAAGTAGAACTGTCCAGTAAATATAAATCTGAATTTATGGCCAATATGAGCCATGAATTGCGGACTCCACTTAATAGTATTCTCATTCTTGCCAAATTACTTCAGGACAACAAAAAGAAAAACCTCAGTGAGGACCAAATAAAATATGCATCTGTTATCCATAGCGCCGGATCTGATCTCCTCCATTTAATTAACGAATTGTTGGATCTGGCAAAAATTGAATCCGGAAAGGTGGAGGTACAAAAAGAACGTATTAACACGAATTACCTCGTCAATTATATTAAAGATTTTTTTAGTGATACCGCAGCTTCGAAAAATATCCACTTCTTGCTCGATGTCAATGTAAATGCACCGCAGGAATTTATTGGTGATGAACATCGGATACAACAAGTCCTCAAGAATTTATTATCGAATGCGTTCAAATTTACAGGTGAAAAGGGCGAAGTTTCTTTAGGAATAATAGTTGAAGCAGGAAATCTTCACTTTACGGTCAAAGATAATGGGATCGGGATCGCTCCTGAAAAACAGGAGCTTATCTTCGATGCCTTTAAACAGGAAGACGGCTCAACGAGCCGTAAATATGGTGGCACTGGTTTAGGCTTATCGATATGTCGCGAAATTGCCGGATTACTAAAAGGAAAAATAACCTTATCCAGTAAGGTTGGTGAAGGTAGTATCTTCACCTTCAGTATTCCGCTAGAACAGGAAATTCAAATTCCGGAAATGACATCGACCAAAAAAGAAAGTGACCTACCGCTGCAAGTTCCGAATGAATCTCCTATAGTAGAAAAAACGAAGTCGATCGACACCGACGGAAAACACAATAAACTGCTGATTATTGAGGACGATTTTATTTTTGCAGATATTCTCAAAGACTACGCCGAACAAAATGGCTATGACGTATATATCAGCTATGATGGGCAAGATGGTTTACAAAAAGCACAAAATTTACGACCTGCCGCAATTATCTTAGATATTATGTTGCCTAAAATGGATGGGTGGGAAGTGCTTCGTAACCTCAAAAAAATTGATAACACCAAGGAAATTCCCGTGCACATGATGTCGGCAGGAACATTTTTACATGATGAACCAATTTCTGCCGGAGCCATCGGGTTTATGGCTAAACCTGTGTCAGAAGAATCTTTGGCTGAAACATTCTTACAGATAAAAGCATCGACCAGTCATCCATTGAAAAGAATCCTGCTGGTAGAAGATCAGGAAATTCAAAGCGATTTTATCAAACAATCTTTAGAAGAACAGCATATTCAGATATTTCAGGCTTTTAATGCAAAACAGGCCCTCGATCTCTTGGATCAGGAAAAATTATTTGACTGCATCATTATGGACCTGAACCTTCCTGACAAATCAGGCATTGAACTCTTGAATGAAATCAAATCAAATCATCAATTTAAGGATTTACCCATTATCATCAATACGGCAATGGAACTTACTACAGAGCAGACTTCCGAAATTTTGCATCACAGCCAAGCGATGGTCCTTAAGTCTGCTAAATCAAATAATCGTCTGATTGATGAAGTGAATTTATTCTTAAATAAAATTCGCAGCAATAAGCGCGAATACAATATGTTTAATCACTCAGGAGCTTCTGTCATTGCTGAAAACAATTTAGCCTCCAAAACAGTACTGCTAGCAGATGACGATATGCGGAATATTTTCGCGCTTAGCACGGCGTTTGAAAGCTATGACATGAACATTGAAATTGCCAACAATGGTCAGGAAGCATTAGATATTCTGGAAAGAAATGAACAGATTGACCTTGTTTTAATGGATATCATGATGCCTGTGATGGATGGTTATGAAGCAATTGAAAAAATAAGGGCAAACAAGAAATTTGCAAATCTCCCTATTATTGCTGTGACAGCGAAAGCAATGAAAGGGGATCGGGAAAAAACAATTGCTGTTGGAGCAAACGATTATATTAGTAAACCGATTGATGTTGATAAATTGATATCCCTAATGCGCGTATGGCTGAGTTAACCGATAAAACAGTAGCAATGATCAATTTTGAAGAGTTGGAAGAAGTTGTTGATATAGTCAAAAATCTCCATGGTTATGATGTGTCGGGCTATACAAGAGCTTCGCTAAAAAGACGTGTGAATAGGATAATGGAACTTAATAAGCTCAATCTGCAGGAGTTAAAGTCCAATTTGATCAATCAGCCCGGATTCAGCACCTATTTTCTACAGGAAATCACTGTCAATGTGACAGAAATGTTTAGGGATCCGGATTTCTATAAAGCTGTAAAAATCGATGTATTTCCCTACCTCGCAACTTATCCACATATTAAACTTTGGAGTGCAGGTTGTTCTACAGGCGAAGAAGTCTATTCGTTAGCCATCTTATTAGAAGAAGCTAATCTATATCAACGTGCGTTTATTTATGGTACCGATATTAACAGCAAAGTGTTAGAAAAGGCAAAACGCGGCATTTATGCGCTTGCAAAAGTCAAAGAATACTCGGAGAATTTTATTAAAACAGAACCAAAAAACTCCTTGTCGGATTATTATACAGCGATGTACAATGCCGCTACCATTAATAATAGCCTTAAGAAAAATGTTCTTTTCTCCATGCATAGCTTGGTGTCCGATGGCGTTTTTAATGAATTTCAACTGATTACCTGCCGTAATGTATTGATTTATTTTGATACTGAATTGCAAAATAAAGTCCTGGATTTATTCTATCATTCACTATGCCATCTCGGCTTCTTATGTTTGGGGGCGAAAGAATCTTTAATCAACTATAAAGACTCAGCTAAATTTAAGATCGTAAACAAAAAACAGAATATTTACCAAAAAATTGGGTAGTGATGGAAAGAAAAATTCTTTTGTTAGCGGGGTCCGCAGGTGGCTTTAGTGTGATTCTAAATATCTTAAAGTCATTGGAACGACCAATACACATACCCGTTATTGTCATTGTACACAGAAACCCTAAATATGCTTCTAGTATTGAGGACACGCTTTCCAAAGCACTTGTTCAAAAAATAAAAACTGCAGATGATAAGGAAGCGATAGAAAATGGGACAATCTACTTTGCCCCTGCGGGCTATCATCTTCTGGTTGAGCCAGACTACAGCTTTTCTTTGGATATCTCGGAACCTGTTCAGTACTCAAGGCCATCAATTGATGTGACTTTTGAATCCGTAGCCGAAATATATAAAGAAAACTGTACAGCTATTTTGTTCTCTGGAGCGAATCAGGATGGTGCACAAGGATTATTAATGATAAAACGATACGGTGGGAAGACATTTGTACAAGACCCTGCGACTGCTGAAGTTCCCATCATGCCCGAAGCAGCTATTCAGCTCGATGCACAGGAACGCATTTTGAGTATTCAAGAAATAAAAGATTACATCAAGCAGTTGATTTAAAATTGTATTTAGATTTGCTATAATGAAGAAGGTAAATATATTGATTGTCGATGATAAAATTGAAAATATTATCAGTCTAACAGCATTGCTGGAAGATATCGAAAATATAAATATAGTAACGAGCACAGATCCCAACGAAGCCTTAAAAATCTGTTGGAAAGAGGATATCGATTTAGCGCTCGTAGATGTACAAATGCCCGAAATCAACGGTTTTGAATTTGTTTCCTTTCTAAAGAAGAATCCGAAAACAAATCATATTATCCCCATTATGGTGACAGCGATTTCAAAAGAAGATAAATACCTCATTCAGGGACTTAATAGCGGAGCTGTGGATTATTTATATAAACCGCTCAACCCCGAAGCAACCATCGCGAAAGTCAAATCTTTTGTTCAGCAATTACTGATACAGCAAGAAATTAAAGAGAAAAACATTGCTTTAGAAGAGTCAAAACAAGCTATTCTTAAAGCAAAGGAAGAGGCCGATCTCGCACGAAAATCCAAGGAAACCTTTTTAGCCAACATGAGCCATGAGATCCGTACTCCAATTAACGGCATTATGGGCATTACACAGATGCTAAAAAACTCTCAGCTCACGCTAGAGCAAGAAAATTGGATCAATAAATTGGATTCTGCCTCTCAAAATCTGTTGACTATTATCAACGACATACTCGACCTATCGAAAGTTGACTCGGGCATGATGAAACTTAATATGGAATCTACCTCTGTACATGATATTACGGATGATCTAAACAATCTCTTCATTGATAAAGCGATCTACAAAGGTCTGGATTTTTCAATTGATGTCGATGAGCGGATCACAAGCTATTTTCTAACAGATCCACTTCGATTAAAACAAATATTGACCAATTTTATATCCAATAGTTTTAAATTCACTGCAGAAGGGTCCGTTGTTTTAAAAATTCAGCTTCTGACAGAAGACAACCATAGTATCTGTTTACGGTTTCAGGTGATAGACACAGGAATTGGCATCGTAGAAGATGCCTTGGAAAAAATATTTATTGCGTTTGAACAGGGAGAGGATAGCATTACCAAAAAATTTGGTGGTACAGGATTGGGATTGGCGATTGTAAAACGTATTGCTGCCCTGCTCAACGGTCGGGTTTTTGCTTCAAGCGAATACGGTAAAGGAAGTATATTTTCCTTTGAATGTACTTTCGACAAAATCAAAGACAAACCCGTCGAGAAAGAAACGCAGATACTTTATACAGAGTTACCCAAGTTCAACTTCCCGATGATTCTGATTGCTGAAGACAATGAATTAAACAGTTTTATGTTGGCAAATATCCTCAAAAGCTGGAACTGTGAGATCACTTTAGCAACCAATGGCCTCATTGCCTTAGAAGAGATCAACAAGAAAAAAATTGATTTGGTATTTATGGATGCACACATGCCACTGATGAGTGGTTTTGAAGCGATTAAGGAAATACGTCGAAATACAAATCCGACAATCGCCAACATGCCAATTATTTCCATTTCAGCGTCGGTGTTACAGGCCGAACAACAGGAAGCACTCGATGCCGGAGCCAATGAAGTTGTCGGCAAGCCATTCGATCCTATCAAATTATATAAAACAATTGATACTTTATTGTCAAAATTGAAATGATAGTTTCAATTTATCAATGAAATCATTAATTTTAAAACATTAACAATATGTTTTGATGTTATTTCTCCTGAACGCGTATCCAAAAAGGAATCAAATTCATAATAACTTCATCACTAAACCGCTGAGGGCAGCGGAAATGCCTCCAGTAAATAAAAGATAAACAAACAATCATTCAAATGAAAAAACTTTTTATGATACCAGCAGTAGCAGTTGCTTTATCAATTGCTTCTTGTGGTGGAAACAGTGACAAGTCTGAAAAATCAACTAGTACAGAAGCAGCAACTTCAACAGAAAGCCAAGCGACAGAAACAGTGCCTGGTATTGAAAACGTAGCTATTTCCAACAGCTTATCTTTAGAAGGTAACGATCAAATGAAATACGATAAGGATTTATTTCGTGTAAAAGCGGGTGAGCCTGTCGAGTTATCTTTCAAAAATGCAGGTACTATGCCAAAAGAGTCCATGGGACACAACGTCGTTATCCTAAAACCAGGTGTTGACCTTCCAACTTTTGGTGCTGAGGCTGCCGCAGCTGCTGCCGACGAATATATTCCAAAATCAGCGTTATCTTCAATTGTTTCCCATACCAAATTATTGGGACCTGGAGAAACGGATAAAATCACTTTTACACTTGAAAAAGGGGTTTACACGTTTATTTGTAGCTTCCCTGGCCATTATGGTGTCATGCAAGGAAAAATTGTTGCAGAATAACAAATAAGTAAAAAAGGATATTCAAAATATGAATATCCTTTTTTTAGATTTATTTCCCCCCACAAACACCTACTCATTCCTCCAAAAGGTGCACAATTTCGATTCTTTTATCAAAAAAATGTAAAGTAAGGGTCTTTGGTCATAAATCGTAAGTTTTGATTTCCTATCCCATTAATAATCATTAAATTTGTGGTACAAAAAAATAAAACGTAATCAATGCAATACGACGTAATTGTAATCGGAAGTGGTCCAGGCGGATATGTAGGAGCTATCCGTTGTGCCCAATTAGGATTAAAAACAGCTGTTATTGAAAAATATAGCACATTTGGTGGTACTTGTCTTAACGTTGGATGTATTCCTTCAAAAGCGCTTTTGGATTCTTCGGAGCATTACCACAATGCTGCGCACAATTTTGATGCATTCGGCATCAGCTTGAAAGACCTGAAAGTAGACATGGCAAAGATGATTGCTCGTAAAGACGATGTCATTGCCCAAAATACTGCCGGTATCACCTTCTTATTCAAAAAGAATAAAATTGACAGTTTTCAAGGTGTGGGTTCATTTGTGGACAAAAACACCATCAAAATAACGAAAGCAGATGGCTCTACAGAGCAGATCACGGCTAAGAATGTCATTATTGCAACGGGATCGAAACCTACTGCATTGCCTTTCTTACCTGTTGATAAAAAAAGAATCATTACCTCTACCGAAGCACTTAACCTAAAAGAGATACCAAAACACCTTATCGTCATTGGTGGTGGTGTTATCGGTTTGGAATTAGGCTCAGTTTACGCGCGCTTGGGTTCAAAAGTTTCTGTTGTGGAATTTGCAAAATCGATCATCGGTACAATGGATGGTGGCTTAGGAAAAGAACTACAACGTGTTT
Organism: Sphingobacterium sp. Ag1; assembly: GCF_000988325.1. NCBI lineage: Bacteria > Pseudomonadati > Bacteroidota > Sphingobacteriia > Sphingobacteriales > Sphingobacteriaceae > Sphingobacterium > Sphingobacterium sp. Ag1. The sequence goes on from NZ_LBGU01000039.1 coordinate 58,232, forward strand.
TGAAAAAATCATTGGGCATGGAGTTCTATTTAGGTCATAAAGTAACTGGAGCTTCTGCGAAAGGTAAAGTTGTAAAAGTAACTGCAGAAGATCCAAAAGGACAAGAAGTAACGCTAGAAGGTGATTATTGTATCGTAGCCGTTGGTCGTACCGCTTATTCTGAAGGTTTAGGATTAGAAAATATCGGCATTACGGTCGAAGAAAGAGGCAAGAAAATCCCCGTTAATGCACATTTGGAAACGGCTGTACAAGGTGTATTTGCCATTGGCGATGTGATCACTGGAGCAATGTTGGCACACAAAGCGGAAGACGAAGGTGTATATGTTGCAGAATATATCGCAGGTCAAAAACCACATATTGATTATAATTTGATCCCAGGTGTTGTGTATACTTGGCCTGAAGTTGCTTCTGTTGGCAAGACGGAAGAACAACTTAAAGAGGCTGGTGTAAAATACAAAGCTGGATCATTCTCTTTCAAAGCTTCTGGTCGTGCAAAAGCATCGGGTGACACCGACGGTTTTGTAAAAGTACTGGCTGACGCCACAACTGATGAAGTATTGGGTGTACATATGATCGGTCCGCGTGCAGCAGATATGATCGGTGAGGCAACCGTAGCTATGGAATACCGTGCATCTGCAGAAGATATCGCACGTATTTGCCATGCACACCCAACCTATACGGAAGCAATCAAAGAGGCGGCGCTAGCAGCGACAGCAAATAGAGCAATACACGCTTAGGCGATAAATATCGAATACATGAGGGGAAAAGGAAACTTTTCCCCTTTGTCTTAACTACCTAAACACAATGAATTTTTACACAAGAAAGTGGGTCAAACCCGAAGACCTAAATCCCAATGGAACATTATTTGGTGGAACATTATTACGATGGATTGATGAAGAGGCAGTCATCTATGCTATCGTTCAATTGGGAAATCCAAAGGTGGTTACGAAATTTATTTCAGAAATAAACTTCGTAAGCTCAGCCAAACAAGGTGACATTCTCGAATTGGGTATTGAAGCGATTAACTTTGGAACGACATCGCTAACGATGCGCTGCGAGGTCCGCAATAAAATATCTAGAAAAACAATTCTATCAATCGATAAATTGGTCTTTGTAAACCTGGATGAAGAAGGTAATCCTGCTCCCCACGGAAGGGATAGCATTACCTATGCGTATATGGGTATTGAGAAGACAGGTAGAGAGGATTAAACATCTCTCTCCTGTTCTTATTAATTGATATCTCCCGCAAAGGAGATGGACACACGTATTCGTCCATTGAATACAAGCGATTCCTCTGATCTATTCGCAATCCAATTCCTTCTCTTACCTCTTCCTGACCCTTTATAAAAATCATGCATTTGAATTTTTATACAAACACTATGACTTCTGTCTTTTTCCTTCGATTTCTTTTTTAAGGTCCAATTCCACCCAAAAGCCAAAAATAGGGATCAAAGATGCCAAGAAATATTTTACCGCCTTTAATATAGGCCACTTGTATTCTACTGTTGACATAATCAGCATAACCACAAAAATAACAACAAAGAAGCCATGAATGGAACCGGCTATTTTGACAGCTTCGGGGATTCCCGCAAAATACTTCAAAGGCATAGCAATAAAAAACAAGCAAATGGTGGAGATTGCTTCCCACAGGGCGATCTGTCTGAATATTCTTAACATAATGATAAACTGTGTATTGTGAACTTCAAAAATAAGACTCTAGAAACGCTTTATTCATTATTTTTCTCCCTTTGACCAGGATGTGACATTAACCCAAGAGCAAGGTCAGTGTTTTATCAGAAACCGCCAATTTTACAATAAATAGTTCAGATTCATCAGAAAAAATGCGTACTTTTGAATGAATATATGCTTCGTATATTTTGGTATTTGAAGCTATAACACTCAACTACAGAATATTTATTTATATGAATTACGACATCATTGTAATCGGTAGTGGTCCAGGCGGGTATGTTGCTGCCATTAGAGCCGCTCAGTTAGGGTTCAAAACAGCGATTATTGAACGCGAATCATTAGGCGGAATCTGTCTAAACTGGGGCTGTATCCCTACAAAAGCATTATTGAAAAGTGCTCAGGTATTTGAATATTTAAACCATGCCGCTGATTACGGCATCAATGTTCAAGGTGGTGAGGCCGATTTTGACGCTATTGTCAAAAGAAGTCGCGGGGTTGCTGAAGGAATGAGTAAAGGTATTCAGTTCTTGATGAAAAAGAATAAAATCGATGTTATCAATGGAACTGCAAAAATTAAAAAAGGTGGTAAAATCGATGTGAAAGGAGCAGACGGTTCTACGAAAGAATATTCGGCAAAACATACCATCCTAGCGACGGGTGCACGTTCACGTGAATTGCCTAATTTACCGCAAGATGGTAAAAAAATCATCGGCTACCGTCAAGCAATGACACTTCCTAAACAACCAAAATCTTTAGTTGTTGTAGGTTCTGGTGCCATCGGTGTTGAATTCGCTTATTTCTACAACGCAATCGGAACAAAAGTAACGATCGTGGAATTTATGGATAGAATTGTTCCTGTTGAAGATGAAGAAATTTCAAAACAATTAGAGAAAAGTTTAAAGAAACAAGGTATTAACATCTTAACGAAATCTGAAGTTCAATCGGTTGACACAACAGCTGAGTTGAGTAAAGTTTCGATCAAAACAGAAAAAGGCATTGAAGTTATCGAAGCAGAGGTTGTATTATCTGCGGTTGGTATCGCTCCAAATATCGAAAATATCGGCTTGGAAGAGGTTGGTGTAAAAACCGATCGCGGCCGTGTTGTTGTGGATGATTTCTACAAAACTAACATCGAAGGTGTATATGCTATCGGTGACATCGTTAAAGGCCAAGCCTTGGCTCACGTTGCCTCAGCAGAAGGGATCACTTGTGTTGAAAAAATCAAAGGGCTACATGTTGAACCTATTGACTACAATAATATCCCAGGCTGTACCTATTGCTCCCCAGAAATTGCTTCTGTAGGCTATACCGAAAAAGCGGCAAAAGAAGCCGGCTATGAAATTAAAGTTGGTAAATTCCCATTCTCAGCTTCAGGAAAAGCTTCAGCTGCTGGTGCCAAAGATGGCTTTGTTAAAGTTATCTTTGACGCTAAATATGGTGAGTTTCTAGGCGCACACCTGATCGGAGCCAATGTGACCGAGATGATTGCAGAAGTTGTTGTTGCCCGTAAATTGGAAACAACGGGGCATGAAATGATTAAAACGATCCATCCTCACCCAACAATGAGTGAAGCAATTATGGAAGCTTGTGCTGATGCTTACGGTGAAGTTATTCACTTATAGTATTGAAACAATATAAAACTAAAAAGGGGAAAATCTAACGATTTTCCCCTTTTTAGTTTTATTATCGAATGAGCAACAGCGTTTACATAACCAATCTCGACTTAAAGACAATCTGTTGATCGACAATTTCGGTATTGTCAATGCGATCAAATAAAATTTCAGCCGCTTTACGTGCCTGCATTCCAGGGAATTGTTCAATGCGCCCCATTGGTGGATTTTCCATATATTGCCATAAAGGATAATTTGCATAGCTGATAAAGAAGATATCCTGGTTTAAGACAAGGCCTTTTTGTCTGGCTGCCTTCATCAAATCAAGTGTAACAAAGTCATTAAAAGATATAATGGCAGAAGGTCGCTCCGACATTGCGAATATATGATCCATGGCTTTCTCATTTCCCTCCGTACTTAAATCCGTTTCGATGATATTCTTTTCCAGGATGTCCATTCCATTCCTTTTCATAGCCGATAGATAAGCCACCTTTCTATCTTCACTTGCTGGTAATGTTTTCGGTCCATTCACAAGTGCAATCACTTTATGACCACGTGCGACGAAAGCATCCACAGCTTCATTCATACCCGTAGAAAGATCGCTTTGTACTTTATTGATATTTGGTAAACTTGGCACACAATCAAAGAAAACAATAGGGATACCGGACGCTTCCAATTTTTCAATAAACTCCAAATTGGTCGTTTTTTTACCTATAGACATCAAAATACCATCGACGCGATGGTTTTTAAATGTCTTTAAGATCTGTTCTTCACGATCAGGGTCATCCAATGATTGTCCCATCAGTACAGTATATCGATGCTCGGATGCGACATTTTCAATTTCACTGATAGCGAAAGAAAAAAATGGTTCAGACAAACTCGGTAAGATGACGGCAATCGTAAATGTTTTACGCTGCTTGAAGAATATCGCCGTTTGATTGGGTTCGTAATTCAATTCTTCGGCCATTTTTTTAACCCGCATTGTTGTTACCAATCCAATACTTGGATGATCATTCAATGCTCTAGAAACTGTCGAAGGACTGATTTTGAGCTTCTTGGCAATTTCTTTAATCGTGGCGGGCTTGTTCACTTTATTCATAAATCCAAGGGCTTTACATAAAAATAGGGCTTTTATATCCCTAATCATAATTTTTTCTCAACAATATTGACGATGACTTTAATGACAACTATTGTTGGTAGATTAAACAAAGATACTTACTGTAAGCTTAGTCTACAAATTGAATTGCGGTAGCTTCTACTGCAAACTCATCCGCAAGGAACTCCAAAGGTTCGATTCCCTTAAAAACGAGTTCATCCAAGAAGTAAATTTTTAACGCATTCCCATACTCGCCCCAGTCTACAAATTTCACTTTATTAAGTTGTTCTAGCGGATTTCCTTTCGTTAAGATACAAACCTGTTTATCCGCGGCTTTCAACTGCTTAAACAGCGTATTAATATGATCAAATAAATGTAAGCGTAGCGGCAAAATTGCATTCACATGGAGCCGCTCGAAGTTCTCTTTATACTTCGGATCAAACCCAAAAGCCTGCTGTGCATGTTCGAATAATAAATGTTCACCTTGATGTTCGAGGTGATTTTTCATAAATTGCACCAAATCAGCTTGGGCCGGAACAGTCTCTGTAAATTCTATAAAATTAGCAAAAAGATAATATACTTGAAGTAAGTAATCTTTTTTAGGAAAGATTACATCATCTAATTCAAAGACATAGACCTTTTTATCTTCTGGAAACATCATGATAAGTAAAAGCTTAAAATTAAGGGTTGTGTCGACATCGTTAAAACCTTAATAACACTGGCCACAACAATAAGATTCTATTTGGACACACAGATTAGCGCTAAGTCTTCGCCTGAATCCGAGGCGACAAACAATCCATCCAACGGTCTCTCAAATCTCGTCGAATCCAATAAATTCGTACCCTTTGAAAGGAGTCTATATGGCAAGTCAGCGGGTGGGTTTTCTAGAACGGGAATAGTTTCAAGCAGCTGTTTATCTGGGACAAGAACGGATATCTGATATTCCTCAAATAAAACTTTCGCAGTAGACAATGGTTCCAGCTCAAAACCACCCAAAGGCAACAGATAATCAACCTCTTGGTCTAAACTTAATTTGAGTATCTCATGAGCAAAAGTAGGAAGAAGACCTTTTGGAATTTTGGTGTATTTTCCGGATGCTAAAAGCAATTCGGGAATGTCTTCTGAACTGGCATATAATATTTCGAAATCAGCTCCAAGTCTTTTAGCGATACGCATCGCCAAAGGCCTGGTTCCGAAAGTTATGAGTATTTTCTTCATTAAAAATATAGTTATAGCCTAAATTATTTAAGGACAATTTGATATTTTAAGGTATTTTGGATCTGCTAAATGACTAGCCCGTCGCGCATATGGATTGTTCGGTCGGAAATTCGAGCGAGTTCCTCATTATGAGTAACGATAATAAATGTCTGTTGAAATTTATGCCTAAGATCAAAAAACAATTGATGTAAAGCTGCTGCATTCTCTGAATCAAGATTACCTGAGGGTTCATCTGCTAAAATAATGGAGGGATCATTGATTAAAGCACGCGCCACAGAAACGCGTTGCTGTTCGCCGCCGGACATTTCCGCAGGTTTGTGGTCAATTCGATGCGAAACGCCCAATAATTCAAGTAATTCCTTTGCTTTAGCCTCTGCCTCGGACCGCCCCTTTCCTTGAATAAAAGCCGGAATACATACATTTTCCAAGGCCGTAAATTCAGGCAATAGATGGTGAAATTGAAAAACAAAGCCTATATGCTCATTACGGAACGCACTCAGCTTTTTAGCATTCAATTTTTGAACATCAATTCCATTTATAGACACCGAGCCTTGATCAGGTTTATCCAAGGTGCCAATGATGTGCAATAGTGTACTTTTACCAGCTCCTGAAGCACCGACAATACTGACGATTTCCCCCTTTTCAACGGCGATATCAACACCTTTCAAAATAGGTAGTGATCCATAAGCTTTGTGAATTCCTTTGGCATGTAACATCATAGGGCAAAGATAAATAAATTTACGATACCACGAGTTTGAATAAATAAGCTGTTATTTCTCTATTCCGGCCATTTTATTTTGTCTAAATGTCAAAAAATAGATAAAAGAGCAATTTATCCCTTGTCTTATCCCCCAAAAAATTATATTTTTACGCCAAATATTTTTGCAAATGAACATTCACGAATATCAAGGAAAACAAATACTAAAGAGCTTTGGTGTGCGCGTACAGGAAGGTATCGTAGCAGATACTCCAGAGCAAGCTGTGGAAGCGGCTAAAAAAATGAAAGAAGACTACAATTCGGATTGGGTTGTTGTCAAAGCTCAAATTCACGCTGGTGGCCGTGGTAAAGGTGGTGGTGTCAAGTTAGCTAAGAACTTAGATGAAGTCAAACAAAGAGCAACTGACATCATTGGTATGCAATTAGTAACGCCTCAAACTGGACCTGAAGGTAAAAAAGTAAACAAAGTTTTGGTAGCCCAAGACGTTTACTATCCAGGCGAGAGCGAAACAAAAGAATTCTACATGTCTGTATTATTGGACCGTGCTAAGGGACGTAACATCGTTATGTACTCTACAGAAGGTGGTATGGACATCGAAGAAGTTGCAGAAAAAACACCGCACTTGATTTTCAAAGAAGAAATCGATCCAAAAGTAGGCTTACAAGGATTCCAAGCACGTAAAATTGCTTTCAATCTTGGTCTTTCTGGTGCAGCACACAAAGAAATGGTAAAATTTGTTGCCGCTCTTTACAAAGCATACGATTCTACAGACTCTTCCATGTTTGAGATCAATCCGGTATTGAAAACTTCAGACGACAAGATCTTAGCAGTTGATGCGAAAGTAAATCTTGATGAGAACGCATTGTACCGTCACCCAGATTACGCTGCTATGCGTGACGTAACTGAGGAAGATCCAACGGAAGTTGAAGCTGGTGAATCAAACCTAAACTACGTTAAATTAGATGGTAACGTAGGTTGTATGGTAAATGGTGCTGGTTTAGCAATGGCTACAATGGATATCATCAAATTAGCTGGTGGTGAGCCTGCAAATTTCTTGGACGTAGGTGGTACTGCAAATGCTGAGACGGTAAAAGCTGGTTTCAACATTATTTTAAAAGACCCTAACGTAAAAGCGATCTTAATTAATATCTTCGGTGGTATTGTTCGTTGTGACCGCGTTGCCCAAGGTGTAATTGACGCTTACAGCGAAATCGGTAACATTCCTGTTCCAATCATCGTTCGCCTTCAAGGTACGAATGCTGAAGAAGCGAAAAAATTAATTGATGAGTCCGGTTTACAAGTTTATTCTGCAATCTTATTGAAAGAAGCTGCCGAATTGGTAACGAAAGTATTGAAAGGTTAATTCCTTTAATCATCATAACGAAAACGCGGATTAATGATAGTCCGCGTTTTTTATTTTTACCTGCTGTTTCCGTTGGCCACAACAATAAAAAGGACGCCTCTTACCGATTCCTCATACGCCCTATCAAAGTGAGCTATGCGTCGTTTCCCCTGCTTTCCATTTTCACCCATCTTCATTTCAAAATATATTTTCCTTTTGCATATTAGTGAACCATCTTCAAGCGAATTAAATCAACATTTATAACCAATAAACCAACAGAATAGCTTATTTTTGTATTGCTTTTCTAACAAAGCATCTTTTACAAGTCAATCTCCAAAAATTAAGATGGAACACACAAGAATAAAGGAACTATTGAATGCCACAGAATTTGGCAAAGAGGTCGTTGTTAAAGGTTGGGTAAGAACTTTCCGTAACAATCAGTTTATAGCAATCAATGACGGTTCGTCAATCAATAATATTCAAGCAGTTGTCGATTTTGAAAATACACCTGAAGATATCTTAAAACGGATCACCACTGGAGCAGCAGTTCGCGTAAAAGGTCAATTGATAGAATCACTCGGTAAAGGGCAAAAAGTTGAGGTTAAAGCTACTGAAGTAAGTATTATTGGCGACTCTGACCCCGAAAAATATCCATTACAACCCAAAAAGCATAGCTTAGAATTTTTACGTGAAATTGCGCATTTACGTTTCCGTACTGGCACATTCAATGCGGTATTCAAAGTACGCAATGCATTGGCATTTGCGGTACACAAGTTTTTTCAGGAAAATGACTTTGTCTATATGCATACACCGATCATCACAGGTTCGGATGCGGAAGGCGCTGGAGAAATGTTTCAGGTTACAACCTTGGATTTAAACAACCCGCCACGCAAAGAAAATGGAGATATCGATTTCAAAGAAGACTTCTTTGGAAAATCGACGAACCTAACTGTATCGGGCCAATTGGAAGGGGAACTTGGCGCTATGGCCTTTGGAAACATCTATACGTTCGGCCCAACATTTAGAGCGGAAAACTCAAATACAACACGTCACTTAGCCGAATTTTGGATGATCGAACCAGAAATGGCTTTCTATGAATTGGAAGACAATATGGATCTGGCCGAAGCTTTGCTGAAATATGTCATCAAATACGCTTTGGAAACCTGTCCGGAAGAAATCGAGTTCCTAAAAAATCGTTTGCTGGAAGAAGAGAAATCTAAACCAGCTACAGAACGCTCAGAATTAAATCTTGTTGAGAAATTAAACTTCGTATTAACAAACGATTTTGAGCGCGTTACTTATACAGATGCTGTTGAAATATTAAAGCGTAGCAAACCAAACCAAAAGAAACAATTCAAATATTTAATTGATGATTGGGGAGCTGATTTACAATCGGAACACGAACGCTATTTGGTGGAAAAACACTTCAAGAAACCTGTCATCTTAACAGACTATCCACGCGAAATCAAGTCCTTCTATATGAAGCAAAATGAGCCAGATGCGCAAGGAAGAAACACCGTCCGTGCCATGGATATTCTTTTCCCAGGTATTGGTGAAATGGTCGGTGGTTCACAGCGTGAAGAAAATCTTGACCGTTTACTCGATCGCATGGCCGAAGTTGGTATTCCTGCAGAAGAAATGGAGTGGTTCTTGGATACACGACGCTTTGGTTCAGTACCACATTCAGGATTTGGTGTAGGTTTCGAACGCCTCGTTTTGTTCACAACGGGAATGACCAATATTCGCGACGTCATTCCATTCCCACGTACGCCGAAAAACGCAGAATTTTAATATAAAGAACAACAGCCAAAACAAAATATTTTGGCTGTTGTTCTTTTATATATAACGTATCTGAATGCAGATAATAACCATTGCCCTATTGACATCCTACAATAGGGCCTGAGATTAGACCTAATTCAGGTGCTTAACAAAAATAAAAATGCTCATTAAGATATATAACGATAACCCCAATCCCAGGGCAATAGAACAGGCGGTTGATATTCTTCGCCGTGGTGGTGTAATTATCTACCCTACCGATACCGTATACGGTATTGGCTGTGATATCACGCAACAAAAAGCCATAGAACGCGTATGTGAAATTAGGGGGCTAAAACCAGAAAAGGCGAACCTATCATTTATCTGCTATGATTTAACAGATATTTCGCAGTACACAAAATCCTTCGATACCTCCGTATTCCGTGTATTGAAAAAAGCATTGCCAGGACCTTTTACTTTTATTTTTAACGCAACAACTAAAGTCCCTAAGCTCCTAAGTTCCAAAAAGAAGACCGTGGGTATCCGTGTTCCAGACAATAATATTGTTCGTGAAATTGTCAGACAATTAGGCAACCCTATTGTGACAGCCTCCATTCACGATGAAGATGAAATTATTGAATATTCTACTGATCCAGAATTAATTCACGAAAAATACGAAGATCTAGTTGATGCTGTTATAGATGGCGGTTATGGCGATAATGTCGCATCTACCGTGGTTGACCTTACAGAAGGAACTTTTGATGTTATTCGTGAAGGAAAAGGTGACTTGGAGCAATTCCTATAAAAACCAATTTTCTGGGAATTCCCCATATGAACTAAGTTTCTTAACTAAGTTTCAAAATCTCCTCCAACAACATTGTTGGTAATTTGTGCATAAACTACTCCCGTCAATATACTTATTAACAAAATAAGCTACTTATTAACACAGAAAATGTTAATAAGTAGCTTAATGGCCTATGCACATTAACATAAAATGTGTACAAGTAACCACTTATCAACATAGAATTGTTAATAACACAAAGTGTAAGGTTTCTAAAAAATGACAAAATGTGCAAAACCAAGGGGTTATACACACAAAAATGTGTATAAGTAAGCGGTTATCGACAAATTTGTTAAATAGCGTGTTTATAAAAATACTATACTAACAGATCCCTGTGGAAAGTTAAGAACTATATGCTATCCGTCTTTTTATCGCTATGTTGAAAAGGCCATATCTGCGCTTTGTTTCTATAAGTAGTTTTCCTAGAAAAGGAAAAAACAATCCAAAACAATTCACCTTGGACAAATCTAACCTATGCATTTCCGACCGGTTGCTTTTCAAACTGTTTGATAGTTGGGCTCCATACCTCTTCTGCTGTCGCGTCAATGAGAATACTCTTTTAATCCAATACGCTCGAAGTTTGAGAAAAGTTTTAAGGCACTAGCCCAGATGTAGGAAAAAAATCTTAAAAGAGTTGCTCTAACATGAAAGGAGGTTTTATAAAATCACAACTTCCTCAATAATGACGTGACCTACATATTCATTTACCCGCCCTAGGATTTGTCTGCGCATCAGCGCCAATTCATTCTTAATAACGGCAGACTCCACACGTACAAACAGTTTTTTATCGCGGACATAGAGCTGTTGGGTGCGATTAGCAATAGCTTTCCCGATCAACTGGGGCCACACCGATGCGATCGAGGTCTCATCAAATTTCCTTCGCAGTTTGTATGCCTCCAAAAGACGTTCAATCCCTTCCTTAATTGTCATATCGTCGCTTGAACGAATAAATTCCAGGCTCTTTTTAACTTGCTTCTTATACATTGACTTGTCCTCCTTCAATATCAAATATACGAACGGGACGGTTGATTTCATCAAAGATTCTTTGAATTCGTGTCGAATCCGTATCGGTCAGAAAAATTTGGCCAAAGTCATCTTCCGAAACCATCTGCATCAATTTATGTGTTCGGCGATCGTCAAGCTTATCAAAGATATCATCCAAAAGAAGTAAAGGTTTAAACCCCTTTTTCTGCTGCAAATAAGAATACTGTGCAAGTTTTAGCGCAATTAGAAAAGATTTTTGCTGGCCCTGAGAACCAAACTTCTTTAAAGGCATTCCACCATGGATCGTAAAGATCAGATCATCCTTATGTATTCCCTGAGTCGTACGTTCCAGGATACGGTCACGTTCCAAATTCTTCTCCAAAATAGTAAGAAAAGACTCAGTCATTAAAGGGGACTCATAGTGTAATTGTACCGACTCTGCATCCTCGGTAAGGAACTGATAGTGTCGGTCAAACTCGGGCTGAAACTCTTCCATAAAAGACCTCCTTTTATGGAAAATAATATTTCCTACTTCTTCAAGTTGAAAATTGAGAATTTCGATTAGGCCAAGATCTAATACACTGGTTTGACGCGCTTGTTTAAGGAGGCTATTACGTTGAGCTAAAAACTTATTATAGATAATTAGGGTATCTAGATATTTATTGTCTGTTTGGGAAATCACGTTATCCACAAACTTTCTCCGCTCCTCACTCCCATCTGTTACAATGATACTATCATTTGGGGATATCATGACCAAAGGAAATAATCCGATATGATCAGCCAATCGGGGATAATCCTTCTTATTTTTTTTAAATTGTTTTTTCTGATTTTTTTTTAGGCTGCAAGAAATGAAATCACTAATTGATTCTTTATCAAATTCGCCCTGTACCATAAACCAGTCATTGCCTGATTTAATATGCTGCGAATCAATTGGATTAAAATAACTTTTGCAGAGTGATAAATAGTGAATTGCATCCAAAAGATTGGTTTTACCAACACCATTATTGCCTGTAAACGCATTTACCTCGGGAAGAAATTCCAAAGATGATTCCGAGTAATTCTTGAAATTTAGAACAGAAAGTTGCTTCAGCCACATAGCACAAAGATACGCTATTTGGATTGCTAAAAATTATTTTATTTCCTCAAAATCCACAAACTCACCAGCGGTTTCGGTCCCTTTGCGGTCAGGGCTTTCTTTCGGTGGAATATAATCGACATGTACCTTTCCTTCGGGCTGAGATTTTTTACTTTCCTGTTGTCCCTGACCATTAAATTCATAATAAAATGTACCGCCTGATCCTTGACTACCGTATGTTCCACCCTGCTGCTGCGCTTTTTTCATCAACTTCTCAGCCGCTTTACGCATTGCAAATGGTAAAAATAATCTAAATAAGAATCTTATTACAAAGTAAACAGCGAATGTAATAAGTATAAATTTTAAAAATGCCATAGTTAATTCGTTGCTATTTTCTCAAATTTAACCAATAACTCGATAAACTGTTGTCTTTAAAATGTCAGATAAGAATTTATTAACAAATTTTAAGACTTTCCTAATCGCCCTTTTGCTTCCATAATAATTCGGTAGAGCTCTTCCTGACGCTGTGTTCCCAACACATAGGTTAAACCATCTTTATCCGTTAAAAAAACAGCATTTTTACCACCAGCAAAGAATTTGATCTTTCCTTTTGTGTGCAGATTGTAAACTGGATTATTGAAAAAGAAGGTACTATAAGGCGCCTTTTCAATCTTAGTAATAGAGGCAAGATCAATTTTGACGACCCGGGTAGACCAAAGTCCACTGATGAGAACATGATCTTGAAATACTTCCGTACGAAATAATACCATATACATCATGACGATGGACGTGATGATAATGCCTACTCCTACAATAAAGAACAACTGACTGGATATCAGGTGATCCAAATTCAGATAAAATGCCGTAAAGCAAAAAAGCACGAGCACCAAACGCACGCTTATCCAAACCCGATCACGACCTAAATATTGATTTTCCGAATAGAGTACACCTTGTTTCATTTATTTAAGATTTAGCTATGCATGTGGAGCCTCGCACCATTGTTTTCTAATAGTTGAGCTCCTCAATAACTTCGTTTTTACTGCTATAGATTTTATCACCTCCAGGCCCCATCGTATGAACTATCAACCATATGGCATGCTTCTCTAAACAGAGACCCTTCGCGCTGATTAGCATCAGTCATTTTCCTGCTAATCAATTCCACAAACTAAAGTAAGGACTTTTTTTGTATTGGCGGTAATTTTATAACGATTGTCCATGCGATAATTGGCCACCCAAAGGATATCTCCGTTTCCATTGACAAGGATCGGAATATTTTCCTTTTCGAATAAGCTGATCTTTTTATTGATAAAAAAATCACTGAGCTTCTTACGTCCTTCCATACCTAAAGGATAAAAGCAATCTCCAACTTTCCATGATCGGATCGTGAGTGGAAAAACCAATAAATCATAGTCCAACTTCGCGACATCACGCGATTTAACAATAGCTATATCCGTAGAAATATGGGCATGAAAACAGTATTGTTTCCACTCCACAGTCGACGTTTCGGAGGTGATTAAAGCTTCATCGGGAGATATAAATTCCTTTTCCCGAATAAAAAGTTCGTTTCTATCCAAAAGCATATGGTAACAATCGGATTGGAAAATTCGTCCCGATTCCCTCACCCATGCATATTGGAGATCACTTAGCACCGCCTTTGAAAAATTAAAAGCCGAAAACAACTCATAGAGCAAAGGTAAATTATCCATATAGGGTTCCAGATCTTCTTTCCGAACTCCCCAACCCTCGTCTATAGGGTAAAACAGTTTTTTCCGAATAGGCTCCACAAATTGTTGCAGCAGCTGGTAGGACTCTTTAAAATGATTGATATTCTGCTCGAAAACCGTTTCAAAATCTGGCTGAAGTTTTTTAAAATGTGGGATGATATCAATCCTAATCTTATTACGCGCATATTTTGTTGAAAAGTTGGATTGATCGTCTCGATAGGCAATCCCATACATCTTAACAAAATGTTCAATTTCGCTTGCCTTCAGAAAAAGTAGCGGCCGAATGATGCGTTCCCGGATAGGGAAAATACCCTGGAGACCTTGGAGACCAGTTCCACGTGAAAGGTTCAGGAGTACCGTTTCGATATGATCGTTCAGATGCTGAGCTACTGCAATTCGATCGAACTGCAGTTCATGGCGCAATTTCTCAAACCAAGCATAACGAAGTTCCCTGGCCGCCATCTGAATCGAAATCTGATGCTCCTTAGCGTAAGCTTTCGTATCAAAGTGTTTCACATATATTGGAACACTATTTTCCACTGCAAATTTCCGAACTAAAGCTTCATCCTCCTCAGATTCACTCCCTCTCAATTGAAAATTGCAATGTGCAATGGCCACAGTATACCCCGCTTTTGTAAATAAATGTGCCATTAACATTGAGTCCTTTCCCCCACTTACCGTAAGCAATATTTTATCATGAGGCATCAACAAATGCTCCTTTTCAATATAGCCCATTAGTCTTTCCAACACATTCATAGAACAAAGTTACGGTATATTTTGTCCGAATGATAAATTCAACTCTTAAAATTTGTGAAATCCAGTAAAGTAGCAATTAAAATCCATATTTTTGCCCTTGTGAAACAATACATTTATACACTTATTGTATTAATTTTAACTGGCTTGTCGGTACAAGCTCAGAAACAGGATGAACTAAAGCTTCTTTCTTCATCCCATATTATTACTGGGAAAGACGGCAATATTTTGTTTTACCGTCCAGTCTATGAACACGTGGGTTCCACACTATCATCAGATAGTGGCTATTTACATAAAGACAACATTGGCCGACAATTTTTTGAAGCTTTTGGGAATGTAATCATCACGCAGCCCGACGGTACACAGATATTTTCCAATAAATTACATTACGAAGCGGCAATGCAACTAGCTACGCTTACGGGAGCAGTTCGCATGGTCAGTACCAGCGGGTCTGTACTGACAACCGATCATCTTGTCTATAATATGCGAAGTAAAATCGGCAATTATTACAGCGGCGGGCGCATTCTATCAGGAAGCGATACAATTACCAGCCAGCGCGCTACCTATTTCGAAAATACAGGAGAATCCTATTTCAACCAAAAAGTTGTAGTCCGGTCAACCAATGTAAAAGTCTACACAGATTCCATGAAATATAATGGTAATACGCGCATTACCGATTTCTACGGTCCCACAAATATCAAAGGAAATAAAGGGGAAAACCTGTATACTGAAAAAGGCCGATACCATATGGCAACGGGTCAGGCTTATTTCTCTAAGAACAACCTCTATACGGAAGGGACAAAGTTTCTTAAGGGAGACAGCCTTTTCTACGATAGACAAGTAGGCATCGGTAAAGCCGTAAAAAATGTGGTCTTCGTTGACACCTTGGACAAATTTTATGCCTATGGGGGATTTGGTCTGTACAATGGCAGGAACGAATCCATTACAATGACAGACAAACCACTGATCATTTCAGTTGTCAAAAAAGATTCAACAAAACAAGATTCTGCATCTTCTTTGTCTCCTGCCCAACAAAAATCGGAGAAAGAGCTAAAAAAAGAAGCTAAAGAAGTGAGGAAGATTGTAAAAGAACAACACCAAGATGAGCCCAAACCAAAGAAAGGCACATCGGAAGTTGTGCTGGAAGAAAAGGAAAATCCGGGTAAAAACATTAAAGACAACAAAAATCAACCGCTCAAGTCTGATTCACAGGTAGATTCTGTTTTTATGACAGCCGACACCCTCTTCTCGCAAATGATATTTCGCAGAGATTATGTTGCAAGAGATTTTAAACTGAATCGCGAAGGTGGGGCTATTGAGGATGATAATGAGGTCGATTATGGCGATAAAGATTCAACTTCATTACAGATTGACTCTACAGGCACTTCAAAAACCGGAGCGGACGGTCTTCAAAAAAGCATCGATAGCTTGCATAAAAAGGATACTGGCAAACCGGTTATTGAAAAGGGTATAAAGAAAGCACAAGATAGCCTGACAAATAAGAAGCCGAATGTGCCAAAGAAAACAACAGCTATTGTCGGTGATCAAAACAAGATAGAAATTGAAAAAAACCTCAAGGCTGATAGTGTATTGCGTAAAAAAGCGATCATCCCAAAAGGTGGAGAATCCGATAAACTGATGGGAGCAGCGTTAAAAAATGCCCAACAGGGTAAACGGGATTCCCTCGCCCAGGATACGGCTAAAACACGGATTATAAAGGCCTACTATAATGCCCGATTATTTAAATCAGACCTGCAAGCTGTAGCAGATTCTATGTATTATGGCATGCAAGACTCCATGTTCAGACTGATGGGAAAACCAATGATGTGGGCCGAAAACTCACAAATCTCCGGAGATACCATATTCCTACAGGTTAAGAATCAGAAATTGGACAATTCGCTACTCGTCGGTAACGCTTTCATGGTAAACGCAACAAGCGACTCCTTGAAATTTAACCAGATTAAAGGTCGTAAAATTACCAGCTTTTTCACCAATAACCGCATGGAACGCCTATTTGTCGATGGCAACGCAGAAAATATCTTCTACAATATTGATGAAAAGACCAACGTAACCACGGAACTTATCCATGATCGAAGCAGTCGTTTCAAGATCTTGATGGAAGATAATAAGTTGAAGGAATATGTTTCCATTCGGAAGGTAGATGGAAAAGTCTATCCTATTGCTGAAGTCACTGCCGACAAGGAGTTTCTTCCGAATTTCACCTGGCGTCCCGAAGACAGACCTAAATCGAAAAATGATTTATTGAATCGCAAAAGGGATCTGTCAAAAACATCCTTTACTGTCCCAGCTACACCGGAAAGTGAAGAATCAGGAACAATGAAATCTATCAAAAAAGGCGATAAAACCGCTACCCCGAAAAAAGGGGCCGACAAGAAAGCCGGTGCTAACGAAACGCCCGAGAAAGAAAATGAGGTGGACGCTGCAAACAATAAGACAAGCGCTGTCACCCAAATGGCTAAGCCATCCGAAACAACAGATAAAGTTAACGCTAAAAAAACAAATGTAAAGACCGCAACCGACAAGCTAGCTGCGAAGTCCGACTCGACAAGTCGTAAGTCAACGATAATACCTGCTCAAGATAGTATTCAAACAAAAGTAAAAGCTAAATAACCGCCAATACTGATTCGCACAAAAAAGCAGCGCAAAACAATTTGTTTTGCGCTGCTTTTTTAATTTAAGGCTATCTCCTGATCGTATCAGACGCACTCATCCCTTAGCTCAGAGAAATGAAAATTTCTATTTATAACTCAAATGAGGTAGTTATTAACCTATTTCGTTTTTAAATATGTAGCAAGTTTACCAACAGCAATCGCTCGATGGCTAATGCTATTTTTTTCTGCCGCTGTCATTTCTGCAAACGTCCTATCATAGCCATTCGGAATAAAAATGGGATCATAACCAAAGCCATCAATACCTCTACGTTCTTCAATAATTTTCCCCTCGATACTGCCTTCAAAAAAGTGCTGCTGCTCATTCAAATACAATGAAATAACTGTTTTGAATCGCGCTGTACGATTGGGGTTATCGCCTAATTTTTGTAGGACAAGATCAATATTCTTTTCCATATCCCTTGATCCCGAATAACGTGCTGAATAGACTCCCGGTTCGCCATTCAATGCGTCTATCTCTAAACCTGAGTCATCACCAAAACAATAAAGACCATACTTATTAACCAAATAGTCTGTTTTCTGTTGTGCATTTTCCTCAAAGGTTACTCCTGTTTCTGGAATATCATCCTGACAGTCAATATCGTTTAAACTCTTAATGATAAAAGCATTTCCTACGATCGCTTGGACTTCTTCCAGCTTATGGGCATTATTGGTTGCAAATACAAGTTCTAGCATCTTCTTCAAATTTAGCTTTTTGTTTGTTCTTTCTCTTTGTTGACAGTGCTCCTCACCTTGAGTATGTTACTATCTTTCCATGAAGTCACGCCCCCAAAAATAAGCATTAAACCCCAATTTTTATTCAGAACAAGTATCTGATAAAAATCAGGCAACAATAAAGGTCTTAAATTCGTTCCAGAACAGCTTCTTTTTATTCACATCGACAAACATCTCTTCAAAACTGAACGTATTAAAAACCGTTGCAATACGGCCTTTCATATAGGAATTATGTTCAATAAAAGGTAATTTCAGCGAGGCCGGTTCGACACCCAACAAAATAATCTTAGTCGGTTGAAAAAACTGCATAATGCGCTTAAAATCATTCGGATTATGGGGATTTGCCAAATTGAGTACCGCAACGGTCTCTTTAGTCAATTTCAAAGCACCAATTGTTTTTTCAAAAGCGTCCAATGCTGCGGGAGAAAAGTAGGGATATTGCTCGTAGCGCAAAATAAAAAGTATCCCCTTTTCTTTATTCCCCTGATAGATAAATTCGCCACCGCGCACTTCAAGATCGTTAACAGCATCAGGAAGCCCCCTTTCAGGTTCAATACCTACAGCTTTTTGTTCTGCTCCTAATCCTACCGCTACATAGGAGGTATCTTGCCTCGCAGATGAGGTGGGTCCAGCAGACTGCACTGGAGTACCGTTCTCCTCCGGCATAGGATGTACAGACAGATCGGCTTGAAAGTCAAAACCATTTCCAAAGATGGTTTCATCCATTAAGGCCTGAAGTGCAACGGGATTATCTGTTATAAGATTGCTCATCTAGAAAAGAAATATTAGCCAGTAAAGATAAAGAAGAAAAGGGAAAAGAAAAAAAAGCCGTCTAATAAGTCAAGCCAAACCTTTCGCGAACGGAACATTAGAAACGATACTGCCAGGTAACAAATATAAAATCTCATAAAAAAGGGGCTATCCAACCTTTGGATAGCCCCTGCTGTATGTCAAAAAGATTAATGACCTAAGATATACGAGAAAATTAATGGCGCAACGATTGTCGCGTCAGATTCTACGATAAATTTAGGTGTATCAATATCTAATTTACCCCAAGTGATTTTCTCGTTTGGAACAGCGCCTGAGTAAGAACCATACGAAGTTGTTGAATCAGAGATCTGACAGAAATAAGCCCAAAAAGGTACTTCTTCCCATTCAAGATCTTGATACATCATCGGAACTACACAAATTGGGAAGTCACCAGAAATACCACCTGCGATTTGGAAAAATCCAACACCTTTACCTGCGGAGTTGTTACGGTACCACTCTGTCAAGTAAATCATGTATTCGATACCCGATTTTACTGTACTTGCTTTCAATTTACCTTTGATCACATTGGAAGCGAAGATATTACCCGTCGTTGAATCTTCCCATCCCGGACATACAATTGGTAAATTTTTCTCAGCAGCAGCAACAATCCAAGAATCTTTTGGGTCGATTTCATAATATTGTTCCAACACACCAGAGTTAACAACCTGATAAAGAAACTCATGTGGTAAGTAACGCTCACCTTTAGCCTCAGCAGCATGCCAAACATCTTCAAGATGTTTCTGCAAACGACGAAAAGCTTCCTCTTCTGGAATACAAGTATCTGTAACACGATTATAGTGATTATCCAATAGCTCTCTTTCTTGCTCAGCTGTCAAATCTCTATAATTCGGAATTCTTTTGTAGTGTGAGTGTGCGACAAGGTTCATCACGTCCTCTTCCAAATTGGCACCAGTACAAGAAATAAAGTGTACTTTATCTTGACGGATCATTTCTGCTAAAGAAACACCCAATTCGGCAGTAGACATTGCACCTCCCAAAGAGATCAACATTTTTCCACCATCCAACAGATGCTCCTCGTAACCTTTTGCAGCGTCTACTAATGCAGCTGCGTTAAAGTGACGGTAATTATGCTCAATAAATTGAGAAATAGGTCCTTTTTGAGTACTCATGATATTTTCTAACTTTTATAAAATAATAAGTACCACAAAGGTACTGAATATAATCTATTTTCGTCCCAATAGAGATTCAAAACACGTATAGACCACATTTTTTTAACAAATGTAAAAAGAATGGTATTCCTAAGTTGTGCTTATAAACGTGACACTTCTCCTTCAATCGACGTCTGTTTGATCTTTTGCTTTTTATAAAGGCCAAATGTATAGTTAAAATTCAGGCCAATAGTTCTTGAATCAACCACTGTTTTAGAATAAATGTTGAATCCCTGTCCCAAAATCTCTCTTTTCAAAACCCGGCTATGGAACAGATCTCGTGCTGTCAGCGCAAGACTTAACGCATTCGAAAATTGCTTATTGACCGTCAGATGCATTTCATATAAAGGTTTTATAACGGTCTGCGCATAAAGCACATTAGTCCTGTATGAGTTTGTCCAATTTACAGTCAGCTGATAAGGTAAATTTAACTGCATCATTAAATTAGTCTGAAAGGACCAAATTCCCCGATCGATCAGAAGATCATTCAACGCTGTTGGGAAATTTTTATAATGTATATATTGAAGCTGACCGAAACTATAAAGCATCATATTTTTAGCAATGGCTTTTCCTCCCATATTCATCGAGATAGCAGAACTCTTAACATCGGCAATATTCTGATAGGTTTGCATATAATTTTGCGCACTAAGCTGATGGACCATGGAGATATAATTGTGGTGATTGATCAAAGAAATCCCAATATTCCATTTTTGACCATGACCATATTTAAGATCCATATTATCTGACAATTGAGCGGAAAGCTGAGCATTCCCCTGATAGCTTGTGCTTGGATCGAAAAAGAAAATCGAAGGGTTTAAATCTTGATAATTAGGTCTTGATATTCTTCGTCCATACCCTAGCTGTACCGCTTGATCCATATTTTTAGCCATTCGATAAATTCCAAATACAGTCGGGAATAGATTGAATATTTGATTTCTTCCATGTGCATTTTGATTTATGTAGTCAATTTTCGTCTGAAATTGTGTGTATTCAGCACGTACACCTAATTTAATCTCCCATTGCGCAAGTTTTAGCTGAAAATCCGTATAAACAGCTTCCAGGTATTCGGTTTGTTTAACCGTATTTTCTAGGCTATCATCGTCGGCCAATGCGTACTCTTTTTCTCCTTTTTGATAATGCCCATGCGATTGACGTTGAGAACGATTCGCCTGAAAACCTGCCTCCATAGAGAAGGGCCCATCAAGTTTCCGTTGAACGTCCCCCGGAAGCCAAAGAGGTCAACAGAGAAGGGGTTATTTGAGCGCAAAAATTGCTGCTGCTCTTGTTGGTCAGAAAAAAAAGGTATGGTCTTTGTCTTCAAGTCCTGTTTCCGAATACTGCTGTACCGCAAATAATCAACATCGAACTGCAGCACTTTACCCTTATTTTCCCCAGCAAAATCATAGTGAAGATTTATACTATTTCTATACAGCGGATTTCCCAGGTTACTAGTTGAAGCAGTGGATTGCTCCAATGTTCCATCGGCTGAAAAATCATTTTGATAGACGCCTATCTCCTCATAATTATTGCGAAGATAATTCCAGTTCAATTCAATAGACGAATGCTTGTCGATTCGATAATTCATGCCCAAACGACCATTTAATTCCTGCGTGCTATTTGTCTCTTTATTCAGCTGTCCGATCATATAATGAACATTTTCACGATACGCAAGTTCACGCCTACGGTCAACATCAAAATAATTCGAAGAGCGTGCAACGGAAAAACTGGAGTTTAAGGTCCATTTCTTCATTCCATACTGCAGCCCCACGCCATTATTATACTTCCAAAGCCTTCCTTTTGATGCTCCTAAAAAAACATTTCCTGTTAGACCTTTCAGGACATCCTTTTTGATACGAATATCAATTACTCCACCAGCCCCTTCCGCACTCCATTTTGCTAGTGGAATGGTCATGAGATCAATGCTCTCTAAAGAGCTTGCCGGGATAGATTTTAAATAGGCGATCAAAGAGGTTCCGGTGAGATAGGTCTCCTTGCCGTTGACGGTAATCAACACGCCCGTTTTTCCCTGTAAAGAAAAATTGCCCAATTCGTCTACCTGTATACTCGGAATGGCATTTAAAACAGCCAACGTATTTCCATTCAATAAAACGGGATTGCTGCCCGTTCAAATACGGACCCGATCCAAAAGTTGCTGTTCGAGCGGCCCTGATCCCTCAACAAGCACTGTATCTATCCTCCTTGAATCGGATCCAGTATTTCGCAGCATCGTGCTGTCGGTTAATTGCTGTTTAGTTCTGGGGACTATTTGCGCCGATAACAGACATGGCAATGCCATGGATAACCCTATAAGCATCCTAAACTTCATGATATCTACTAAAATTAGCGCTTAGTCTTCAAAGCTTTGGTCTATAGCCTGGGCTAGTTTATGGATAAATTCAGGTTTTACGTTTTTATCAATGGCATTGATGTTATCCAGCTCAAGGAGAAGCGCCGGTATTTTAGCACCGCGTAAAATTGCAAGCTTTGTATTTATCGCTGGAGTACCCGCAGCCAGTCCATTCTGTTGCAACATTTGGCCCAAACTAAACGCAAATTTGCGGTTAAGCTCTTCTAGCATCGTATGACTAACCCCCGACTGATATAATATTCGTATAGGAAGAGATTGTTTGCTCTTTACACTGAAAAATAAGTTCATAGAAGGAACTCAATCAAAAAAAGGTCATTAAAACCTACTTTTTCAGCAACTTAGAGAAAAACAGATATGCCGCTACCAAAAAAATAACGATAATAATTAGGACAACAATCTCTTGCATCCCTATTCCCCAATTCATACTATTCATATTTTTTCAATTTAAATGATCCATTTCTCGCATTGATCTAAAAATGTCTGTTCCATATCTGCTCCGATTCCAATTTGGTCTGAGATATGTATTTTGTATCCGTCATATTGAATACCACCTATAACAGGGTCCTTCAGATGGCCAACCATAC
Organism: Sphingobacterium sp. Ag1; assembly: GCF_000988325.1. Classification (NCBI taxonomy): domain Bacteria; kingdom Pseudomonadati; phylum Bacteroidota; class Sphingobacteriia; order Sphingobacteriales; family Sphingobacteriaceae; genus Sphingobacterium; species Sphingobacterium sp. Ag1. The sequence continues at coordinate 81,373 of NZ_LBGU01000039.1, forward strand.
AGGTGTCCAGATCAAAAAACTTAACATTCGGTGCTGCATAAGCGAAATGTACTTTAGCAGCTAAAGCCAAGCGAGATTCCAACATCCCTCCGATCATACAAGTAATACCGTATTCCGCGGCAATATGATTAATTTTCAAAGCTTCCTGTATGCCTCCTGATTTCGAGAATTTAATATTGATATAATCGCAAGCATCCGCTTTGCAGAGACGCTCTGCATCATGGTGAGAATAAACGGATTCATCCGCCATCACGGGAACAATTGTTTCTGCACGCAATTGCGGTAAATATTCGTCGTCCCATGTACGCATCGGTTGCTCGCAAAATTGTATCTTATAAGGTTCCAACCCCTGTAATGCTTCTAATGCCTCCTCATAAGACCAGCCTTGGTTTGCATCAACACGAATAGGCATTTCGAATCCAATAGCCTTACGTATTTCACGTATACGCGCAATATCTGTTTTTGGATCCTTTCCCAACTTAACTTTCAACATGACCGCACCTTCGCTCTGTAAACGTTTTGCTTTCAACGCCATCTCTTCTGGAGACGCAATTCCCAAGGTGATATCTGTCGTAATCTCTCGCTTCGCTCCCTTTAGAAATTGATAAAGTGGCAGACCAGCATGTTTGGCCGCCAGATCATGCAAGGCCATATCAAAAGCTGATTTGATCGTCTTGTTACCGGCGATATATAGGTCCAATTCTGCCAAACGCTCTTCTATAGCCAAAGGATCGCGCCCCTTCCAAATCTTTGCAAAATCCCGTGCCAGAATTAAACAAGTATCTTGTGTTTCTCCTACGATCATCGGAAAGGCAGAACATTCGCCCACACCATATACATTAGCATCTGTATATATACGTATAAAAGTATTTTGCGCATAATCCATCGTCCCTGTTGCGATAACAAAAGGTTCCATAGGAATGCTTAGTCGATAAATTTCAATTTCAGTTATTTTCATCTCACTCTTTAGTTAAGCCATGTCGATACAGCATAAAGGATATGCAATACTTTGCCTAATTTATATATATTCTTGCAATCTTGGGATGATTTTTCCAAATCCCACAAAAAATATTGCCAAATGTTGCATTATTCAGCGATGCATCAAACAGAATTGACTGCGGCGAACATCAAATACAATATCGGCAACAAAACATATCAAAAGAAATGATAAAATCAAACTAAATACATTTTCATTAGAATATTTACAATATTTCCGTTTTTTATTCCTATATTAGCAATGTATAATATTTGAAAAGGAAAGATGATTCAACAAAGACCGAAAACGGAGGGCCTCTACGACCCTAATTTTGAGCATGACGCCTGTGGGGTAGGCTTTGTCGCCCATATCAAAGGGAATAAATCACACGCACAAGTAAAAGATGCATTAACCATGTTGGAGAATATGGAGCACCGTGGTGCTTGTGGCTGTGACCCAGAAAGCGGTGATGGAGCGGGTATCATGATCCAGCTTCCCCATGAATTTTTATGGGAAGAATGTATCAACTTGGGTATACAATTGGAAGAGCCAGGTTATTATGGCACAGGTATGGTCTTTCTTCCAAAAGAAGAAGACATGAACAAAATATGTCGGGATTTGATTGAGGAAGCGGCAGCAGAAAGGGGTATGAAATTCCTTGGCTACCGTCCAGTACCAGTCAATCGTGAAGGTATTGGACCAACAGCGCTCAGTGCAGAACCTGAAATAGTCCAATTTTTTGTCAGCAGACCGGACGGCGTTTCAAACACTGAAGAATTTGAACGCAAACTTTTTGTACTACGTCGCCTGATCATTCAAAAAGTTAAACAACAACAAGAATACCCTCTCCCTCTTTACTTTGCATCGCTTTCTTGCAAAACAATTATTTACAAAGGTCAATTAACAACATACCAGGTCGGAACTTATTATCTTGATTTACGCGATCCTCGTGTGGTATCTGCTTTTGGCTTAGTTCACTCGCGCTTTTCCACCAATACTTTTCCTTCATGGTCCCTCGCTCAACCATTCCGTATGCTGGCACACAATGGCGAGATCAATACATTGACAGGTAACCTGAATTGGTTTTACGCCGGTATGCGCGCTTTATCATCGCCGTATTTCACGGAAGAAGAGATGGAAATCTTACTTCCTATTGTTGACCGTGGTCAGTCAGATTCAGCCTGCCTTGACAATGTAGCCGAGCTGCTTTTACATAGCGGACGTAGTCTCACCCATGTGATGTTGATGTTGGTCCCTGAGGCTTGGGATGGCAATACGCAAATGGATCCTTTAAAACGTGCTTTCTACGAATATCACGCAACCTTGATGGAGCCTTGGGATGGTCCTGCAGCACTCTGCTTCACCGATGGCAAGCATATTGGTGCTACATTAGACCGCAACGGCTTACGCCCGCTACGTTATGCCGTAACCTCAGACGACCGCGTCGTTGTTGCTTCTGAAGCAGGGGCACTTCCGATCGAGGAGTCTACCATCATCAAAAAAGGCCGTCAACAAGCAGGCAAGATTTTCCTTGTCGACATGGAACAAGGCCGTATCCTCACCGATAACGAAGTAAAAGATCAATTGATCAACCAACAGCCTTATAGTGATTGGTTGGACAACTATAAAATTAAGCTAGAAGAACTGGAAGAACCTCGTGTAACCTACACCTATCTTTCCAAAGATTCTGTTTTCAAATATCAAAAGACATTTGGTTTCTCCCGCGAGGATCTAGAAACCATCCTGACCCCAATGGCATTGACAGGATACGAACCAACAGGCTCCATGGGGTCCGATGTTCCGCTAGCCATTCTTTCTGATCAACCACAACATATTTCAAGTTATTTTAAGCAATTTTTTGCCCAAGTAACCAACCCACCGATCGATCCGATTCGCGAACGCTTGGTCATGAGTTTAGCAACATTTATCGGTAACGCAGGCAATATCCTAATCGAAGACAAGAAATTCTGTCACTGTGTAACCTTACCGCATCCGATCCTGACCTCCAAAGAACTGGAGAAATTGCGTTCGATCGATACAGGATTGTTCCAAGCAAAAACCATCCAGTCTTACTTCCGCTCAGATGGTAAACCTGGATCATTGGAAGCCGGTCTGGAACGATTATGCCGCTATGCGGATGATGCTGTACGTGATGGTTTTGAAGTATTAATTCTCTCGGATCGTGCCATCGACTCCAAACATGCAGCTATACCTTCATTACTTGCTGTTTCGGCAGTCCATCACCACTTGATCAAAACAGGTAATCGTGGTGCTGTAGGCCTAGTGGTCGAAGCCGGTGATGCTTGGGAAGTACACCATTTTGCCTGCCTATTGGCATTCGGCGCCACTGCGATCAATCCTTATATGGCCTTGGCAAGTATCCGTACCATGAAAGAACAAAACACCTTGGATACCGAACTGACCTGGCCAGAACTATCCAAAAATTACGTCAAAGCCGTTAACAATGGTTTGTTGAAAATTTTCTCCAAAATGGGGATCTCCACATTGCAATCCTACCACGGTGCACAGATCTTTGAGGTACTTGGTATTGACAAGTCTGTTGTCGATAAATTTTTCTGCGGAGCTGTCTCACGTATAGGCGGTATGACCTTGGATGATCTGGCTAAAGAAGCTCTTTCAAAACATTGGCGCGGATTTGAAAAAAGCCGTACTCCACAAAATCTGTTGCCAGAAGGCGGTATTTATCAATGGAAACGTCGTGGTGAAGGCCACCTTTGGAATCCAGACACGATTCACCTATTGCAACAGGCATGTCGCACTGGAGACTATGCGACCTATAAAAAATACGCGCAGAAAATCAATGAGCAGAAAGAACACATGTTTACCCTTCGTGGATTGTTGGACTTTGCAAAACATCGTAACTCCATTCCATTGGAGCAAGTAGAACCTGCTAGTGAAATTCTAAAACGTTTCGCAACCGGCGCGATGTCTTTTGGATCAATTTCTCACGAAGCGCATAGCACCCTTGCCATCGCCATGAACCGCATCGGCGCAAAATCGAACACCGGTGAAGGCGGCGAAGATGAATTGCGTTATCAACCGCTTCCAAATGGAGATTCTATGCGCTCGGCAATAAAACAGGTTGCCTCGGCTCGTTTTGGTGTTACTTCCAACTATCTGACACAAGCAGACGAACTACAAATCAAAATGGCACAAGGTGCCAAACCGGGAGAAGGAGGTCAATTACCCGGCCCCAAAGTGGATGCCTGGATTGCAAAAACCAGACACTCTACACCGGGTGTCGGTCTGATTTCACCCCCACCCCATCACGATATTTACTCCATCGAAGATTTAGCGCAGCTGATCTTTGACCTAAAGAATGCTAACCGTCAAGCAAGAATCAACGTAAAGTTGGTCTCTAAAGCTGGTGTTGGTACCATTGCTGCCGGAGTTGCGAAGGCCCATGCCGACGTGATTCTTATCGCAGGTTTTGATGGCGGTACAGGTGCATCCCCGATCAGTTCAATCAAACACGCTGGATTGCCTTGGGAATTAGGCCTTGCAGAAGCGCATCAGACACTTGTTAAAAACAAATTGCGCAGTCGCGTTGTATTGCAGGCGGACGGTCAGGTAAAAACAGGTCGTGACATCATCATCGCCACACTATTGGGCGCTGAGGAATGGGGTGTATCTACAGCAGCATTGGTTGCCGGTGGCTGTATCATGATGCGTAAATGCCACTTGAATACATGCCCTGTAGGTGTTGCAACGCAAGATCCAGAACTGCGTAAATTATTCTCTGGAAAACCAGAAGATATTGTCAACTTATTTACCTTCCTAGCAGAGGAAGTCCGTGAAACGATGGCTTATCTTGGTTTCCGCACCATCAACGAGATGGTCGGACGGGCTCAGTTCTTAAAGAAACGGGAAAATATAGACCATTGGAAAGCTAAGAAAATTGATTTCACAGACATTCTACATGTGGAACGTAACGAGCCTGGACAATCGTTATACAACACCGAAGAGCAGGATCACGGTATGGCCATGATTTTGGATTGGGGCTTATTAAAACAATCCAAGTTGGCTTTAGAAAGCAAAACGCCTGTATTTGGCACGTTTAAAGTAAAAAACACGGACCGTACCATCGGAACCATGCTGTCCAATGAAATTTCAAAACTTTATGGTTCAGAAGGTCTTCCAGACAATACCATCAATTTCAAATTTGAAGGTTCTGCCGGACAGAGTTTTGGTGCATTTTCAACGAAAGGTCTTTCATTTGAATTACAAGGTGAAGCCAATGACTATGTCGGAAAAGGACTATCAGGAGCTCAGTTAGCCATCTATCCAGTTGCAGAAAGTGCGCTAGTGCCGGAAGATAATATCATTATTGGCAACGTTGCACTATTTGGAGCCACATCTGGGCATCTATTCGTCAACGGACAGGCCGGTGAACGCTTCGCCGTACGTAACTCTGGGGCAACAGCTGTAGTTGAAGGTGTCGGTGACCATGGCTGTGAGTACATGACAGGGGGGCGTGCGCTGATCTTGGGTGCAACCGGTCGTAACTTTGCTGCCGGAATGAGCGGTGGTATTGCGTGGATCTACGACATTAACGAAGATTTCCGCGAAAACTGTAATCAGGAAATGGTCGACCTGGATCCATTGGAAAGTGAAGACGAAACCGCAATTATCGCCTTACTGAAACGTCATATCTTGCTCACCAATAGCCGTAGAGCAGATTTCATTCTACAAAATTGGTCAAGAGAAAAAAATAAATTCATTAAGGTATTCCCGAGAGAATACAAAAATGTCATTCGTCAAAAATTAGTTGAAGCATAATATAGGAAGCACAGATCATGGGAAAAATTACAGGTTTTAAAGAATTTGAGCGCGTGCTTCCGACAAAAGAAGCTGTGGAAAGCCGCGTACAGCACTTTAAAGAATTCAATAAAGGGTATTCGGAGAACGAGCTCAATAAGCAGGCTGCGCGCTGCATGGACTGCGGTATTCCATTTTGTCATTCAGGCTGTCCACTGGGCAATGTCATCCCTGAATTTAACGATGCCGTATACGATGGAAAATGGGAAGAGGCCTATCAGATTTTGTCCTCCACCAATAACTTCCCTGAATTTACAGGTAGAATATGTCCAGCACCATGCGAATCAGCCTGTGTACTCGGTATACATAGTACTCCGATCACTATTGAGGAGATCGAAAAACATATTATCGAGATTGCTTTTAAAAAGGGTTATGTCAAAGCACATAAAAGTTATTTAAAAACAGGCAAACGCGTCGCCGTCGTGGGCTCCGGTCCGGCAGGACTAGCGGCTGCTGCTCAGCTCAATAAAGCAGGACACGATGTTGTTGTTTTCGAACGTGATGATCAGGTTGGAGGATTACTCCGCTACGGTATTCCGGATTTTAAATTAGAAAAATCGGTGATCGATCGCCGTGTCAATCTCCTGAAAGAATCGGGAATAGAATTCAAGGTGAATACAGAAGTTGGCAAAGACATCAGTTTTTATGAATTAAAAGCTTATGATGCTGTTATATTGGCAACAGGCTCTACCGTTCCATGGCACATGCAATTACCAGGGCATGAAGCTAAAGGCATACATTTTGCCATGGACTTTCTGACCCAGCAAAATAAAGAAGTAAGTGGAATTAATATCGAACAAGACCGCATACTGGCAACAGACAAACATGTTGTTGTCATCGGTGATGGTGATACCGGATCAGACTGTATTGGTACATCCAATCGTCATCGTGCAAAAAGTATCACACAGATTGCCCGCAAACCTACACCTTCTAAACAACGTCTAAAGAACAATCCTTGGCCCATGGACAAGCTCACATTCGGAACTTCCTCTTCTCAGGAAGAAGGCTGTGAAAGACTTTGGGCTACAGAAACGCAAGAATTTGTTAAAGATGAAGATGGCCATATCAAAGCTATAAAAATCAAAGAGGTTCAATACGAAGTTGATGAATTTGGAAAAAGAACCCGCTTAGGAGAATCCGAGATCCGTGAAATACCAGCAGACCTCGTCTTATTGGCTATTGGTTATCAACATACTGAACATACGCTCCTAGAACAATTGGGTGTACGTGTCGATGAAAAAGGAAATATCCTTGCAAATGACAAAGACTACCAAACGACAATTGATAATATCTTCACTGCCGGAGATTGCCGTAAAGGCCAGTCGCTTGTTGTTTGGGCCATCTCTGAAGGACGCGAATGTGCTCGAAAAGTAGACGAATACTTAATGGGGTATTCAGAGCTTGAAAGCAAGGACTTCCTGGCAACAATAAATGCTTAAAAGAAGGAAGTTCTCAATAGAGAGATCATACCAGTGATATGCTAAGCTACGTTTAGACTTCGTAACAAGGATAAAAGCTTGGACAGCACAAAATATAAAAAGGTCCGTTGAGAATTCAACGGACCTTTTTATGATCAGTAATCGGTCACTATTTCAATGGATCTTTAAGTTTAACAAAATAAATGCTGTTTTTGTCTACAGTCTTTATGTAAGGTAATATCTTTGACTCGTAAAAACCTTTTCCTGTTACCCCAAAATCGTCATCATTACATACCGCGATAAGGGATGGATTAATGACAGCCAGGCCCTCAGCTTTATCATGCGGATACAATTCCTTGATATCCGTCATTAAATCGGCGACCAATGTCTTAGTGACTGGTTTAATATTATATTTTGCCAATGTAGCCGCATCTTTGAGTTCCTCCACAGTTTTACCATCAAATAATTTCCCCGTTGCCGTATTATTCGCGTCTGAGATATCTGTTGCGCCATAAAGATCAATTTTGTAAATTTTCTTAAATACAGTGGAACGGGTTGCTTCCGTCGCATATTCCCCATCACGTTCCAAGACAATAAATGTGGAATTGCTCACGGCAGCAATTTCACTTACAGCCTGCAAATCGGTACGCTCCATCATATAGACATATTGTTTCGTGACGCCGCTCGCAATATCCAGCGTGACAATACGGATTGCCAATGAATTTTTAATCGCCTCTTTAGATGGATTATAAAGTGGAAACTGCATAATTCCGACCAGTGTTTTACCATCTGGTGTAAGCGTCAATCCTTCCATTCCACGATTAGGACGACGTTTGGCAAATACCAAAGGCAACTTTTTACCCGTAGACCACGGATTGATCCGCTCTATTTCTTTTCCCGAAGCGTCAAAATGAACGATATGTGGTCCGTATTCGTCACTGACCCACCAAGAACCATCCGCCGCTCTCGCTAGTCCCTCTGAATCGATTCCATCCTCACTTTTCCCTAGGTCTTTACCATCAACTCCCAATGCTTTTTCCCCAGAACCACCCTTCCCTTCTGGATTTGGCAGACCATTCAATTTCACACCATCTTTATTTTTCAATTCGATAACAGATTCCAATGTTAGCGTATTATCTTTTAATCTGAATTTACCGATCTGCGGTGTAAATGTTGGCGAAGCAAATACTTTACTATCATTTTCCGTCCCATCAATATTTGGTCCCCTATCCGTTAAAAGATAAAATATAGATTTATCAGTAGGATCTTGAGCCATCGATGATCCATAACCCCCATTATACACTTTTACTCCATTAACATCAATCAATACTTTGGGATCTGTTGCTATGGCCTTTTCGGGATAGGTCAGTTCAATCGGATCAGTAATCTGCGATACGTCATCTTTACTACATGAAGCACATAATAGGGCCAACGCCAATACACTGTATATTTTTTTCATCTGTCTAAATTTTTCAAATAATGCTTACTGTTATCCATATTCCGGACACGTTCAACTAGTTAAATTTCATTCTTATCGTCTTGCTTAGGCTATAACACAGCAGGTTTTGTCTACACAATCCATGCGCAGTGGGCAACCCAACGGTATTGCAAACATAAAAGCCAAATATTAGCCAATGATTAACATAAGTTTAAATAAACTGCATCAACCGTAAAAAACACGGTATAAAAATTAATTATCCTCGATTATGGAATTTTGAATTTCCCGGCATCACTACAAGAATACATAGCTAATTGTGCAGCGAATCGACAGGATATTCTCTGCCCTCACCTACTAAAAATAGAAAGATGAAAAAGATTATAGTTGCCCTTTGCATAATTTTGGTATTTTCCAATGTGGATACGAAATCTCAGATCAGAACTACACGCGAAATACCAAGCTTAAAAATTAAAGATGGCGATGGCCAGCAAAACAAAGTGATATTGGCAGACCTAAAAATAGCTGTTGTCATATTCGGAAATATAGCCAAAACGACGATGACAATGGTCTTTGATAACAAGACCAACCGCGATCTCGAGGGCGAACTGACATTCCCTATGCCCGAAGGTGTCTCCGTGAGCGGCTACGCCTTAGATATCAACGGCAAATTACGCCAAGCAGTTCCAGTCGATAAGAATAAAGGAACCGAAGTATTTGAAAGTATAGAAACACGCCGGGTCGATCCGGGTCTATTGGAAAAAGTCGAAGGAAATAATTTCCGAACTCGAATTTATCCTTTACCAGCGAATGGGAAACGCACCGTTCAGATTAGCTATTCAGAAAATCTAACCACAGCATCCGATCAGGCTCGTTACTACCATCTACCCTTAAACTATAGTTCCCCCATTGAAAACTTCGCATTGGATATTCATGTCTTTCAAAATACCGACAAGCCAGATTTCACCGAGAAACCAGACGGTTCTTTGGCTTTCTCACAGCATAACAGCAATTACACAGCTTCTTTACATAAACAACAGTTTAAATCCCAGCGAAATTTAGTTGTTCAACTGCCGACAGGCAACAAGGAAGCATCTGGCCTATTTCAGGAAAATGGTGATAAAAGCTTCTACTTTCTTGCCAATGCAACGGTAAACGCTATAAAACCTACTCAAAAAAAATGGGGGCACAGTATTGGAATTATATGGGACCGCTCGCTCAGCAGTAAAAATAGAGATATAGAAAAGGAACTCGCCCTATTAGATCTCTTTTTTAAAGAAAACCCCAATATGACTGTCGATCTGGGCTTATTGGATATCCGCTTTGTAAAAGGTCATACGTTTCAGGTACGACAAGGTAATTGGAATGAGCTCAAAAACTACATCAAAGGAATTAACTACGATGGTGGCACAGACTATAGTCAAATAAAGACCGGTATAATACAAGCCAACAATTACCTGCTGTTTAGCGACGGCCTTTCTACATTTGGTCAAAGTAAAATCAACCTTGACAATCCAGTCTATAGCATTACTTCGTCCAATGGATCGGACTACGGTGTCCTAGAACAAATTTCCCAGACACATCTTGGAAAGATGATCAATTTAGCCAATACCCCAACAACTGAAGCGTACCATAAGCTAAATACGATAGACCTTATTTACCTGGGGATAAAAGAAAAAAATGATTTTGAGGAAGTTTATCCTCAAAAAGGCACGCCAGTACAAGCCAATTTTTCTCTCGCAGGCGTAGGGAAACGCCCGGGATTGAAACAGATCACCGTACTTGTAGGAGATGGGCAACAAGCACCGCAAGAGATTAGTATAGCGCTGCAGCCTGACCATGGTGAAATTGACCTACAGCAGATCTGGGCACAAAAGAAAATTGAAGCGTTGGATCTTCAATACGAAGACAATCGTGAAGAAATTGAAACGCTTGGCAAACAGTTCGGTATTGTTACCCGAAATACCAGCCTGATTGTACTGGAAACTGTAGAAGATTACGTACGTTATGCAATAACTCCGCCAGCCGAATTGCTTTCCGAATTCAATCGGCTCATCAAAGAAGAACATATAGAAAAGGAAGAACGTGTAGCAGACTTGTTGGATCAGGCTCAAGACATTACCAAACAGCTTCAGTCCTGGTGGAATACCGATTTTCAGCAAAAAAAGAAATACCCAACGCGTAAAAGATTGATTTCCACCCCTGAACTTGCTGTTACCGAAGAAATGGCTACCGGAGTTGCTCCTGTTACACCTATACCGTCGCGTCCTTCAGCTAGCCCTGCCGCGACAGCACGAGCCGAAGAATTCAGGTCATCAGATGCCGCTAGTGAAAAAAGAGTGTCCGCCGAAGGCAATTCAAATACCGCCAAAGCTGTTACCAATGAATTGGCGATGGCGGCCGCATCTGATGATGTTCTTCAGGAATTCGCTGTTGTTCAATCCTTAGAAGAACGCGTAGCTGGCATGCAAATGACAAGCAGCATCAACAGCATACATGGAAAAATAAGCATCCCTGAAATTAAAGAAGACCAAGCCTATTTACAGGACCTTAATCAATCCAAAGATCCTTACAAAAGCTATCTCCAACTTCGGAATCAGTATATGGGAACGCCAACTTTCTATTTTGATGTCGCAAACTTCTTTTTCAAAAGAGGAGATCACAACAAAGCCTTACTCATCTTAAGCGCACTTGCAGACTTACAAATTGAAAATGCAGATCTCTACAAAACCATTTCCTATAAGTTACGGGAATGGGGAGATTACGACAATGCACTGTTCATTACTGCTAAGGTATTAAAATGGCGTTCCATGGATCCACAAAGCCACCGCGATTATGCTCTCGTTTTACAAGACAAAGGTATGTTCAAGGAGGCACTAGAACAATTATATGGGATTTTGACCCAGAGCTACTCCCCAGAAGCTGCCGATCGCGATGATGGTATTGAAGAAACATTGGTCATGGAAATCAATAATCTCCTTAAAGCAAACAAAGCTGCAAGCTCCAAAGTTGCGGTGAACAAAAAATTGATTGCTGACCTACCCGTCGACATGCGTGTTGTCATCAATTGGAATTCACGAAACACTGATATCGACCTTTGGGTAACTGATCCAAATCAAGAAAAATGCTTCTATAGTAATCCTGCCACAGCCATTGGGGGCCGACTTAGCAATGACTTTACTGGTGGTTATGGCCCTGAGCAATTTTTATTAAAAAAAGCTTTAAAAGGAAAATACAAAATTGAAGTTGACTTCTATAACGATGATTCGCTTACTTTAGCAGGACCTGCAGCGGTCATGGCCGAAATTTATACCTACTATAGCAGTGGCAAGCAAGAACGAAAAATCGTTACGATCTATCTTGACCGCAATAAAGAGCGCAATATTGGGATTGGCGAATTTTCATTCCAGTAGATGAGCAGAGACAGAAGGTGTTCAAAAAAACAAATCAAACCCTTTGAAAATTGGCTCTATGAAATGATGCTTTAGGGGGACTGGCATAAAACCACATGAAATCGGGGCTATCCAAAAAGATTGGATAGCCCCGACTTCAATTAATGCAATTTACGGATAACCAGATCCTTTTGCCTATGTTCTAATTTTGTTTTTACATAGGGGTAAGTGAACACTGCTCCCAAAACGATACAAGCGCCAAGATAAAACCCGCCGCTCATGGTCTCCTTTTGTCCAAATATCAACATCGCCAACAGAATACCATAAACAGGTTCCAGATTGGTTGTCAGCGCAACAGTAAAAGCAGATAATTCCTTCATGACAGCAACTCCCATAACATAGGCCACCGCCGTACAAACCACACCTAACAACAGCAGATAAATTAAATCTTGCTGCCCCAATTTCATTTCAGCATTGAAATCTCCTGTAAACAGCATCAATACGCTGATCCAGAAGCATGCCCCCATCATCTCATAAAACGTAATCAGGGTCGGGCTCGATTTTTTAACCATGCGCGCATTGGCGATAGAAAATATACTCGCGCAAAACGCACAGCCAAGCCCCGCCAATAGACCAACGAGGTAATGTGTTTCAAAAGAAAAGATTGTATAAATACCGATGATAATAACCAAACCAACTACAATATCCAACAGCGCAATACGCTTTTTATTCACAATAGGCTCCAATATTGCCGTAAATAAAGTCACCGAGGATAGCGTAACCAATGTTACCGATACAGTGGATACTTTAATTGAATAAAAAAATAATACCCAATGCAGCCCAACAACGGCCCCCACCATAAAAAACTGGAGAAATTGTTTCCTCGAAACTACAATAGACTGTTTGGTTACCAAGAAATAGATCAACAGCGCGATAGACGCTATTGCAACACGATACCACACTAAATGTAGGGCAGATACGGAAATCAGACTACCCAAAATTCCGGTAAATCCCCAAATGAGTATTGTTAAATGCAGAATTAGAATATTCCGATTTAATTGAATTTTAGTCATATTCTCTAGAATACATTTGTATAGAAATGATGAGCAATACCTATTATTTCCCTTTATAAGGCAGGCTCACTGAAGTTATTGAAAACTAACAAAAAATTACTTTGGCGCTTTTATCGCCAGGTATAGTGCTACCAAAAAGAAGGTAACATTCGGAATTAATACGGCTATCAACGGTGGCAGTCCCCCTTTCAAAGAAAACATAGTTGCAAACTGTATAAATACGATATACGTAAAACTTAGCGCGATACCAATACCAAGACTCAATCCTATCCCCCCACGCACTTTCTTGGATGACAGTGCCACACCCATCAAGGTCAATACAAAAGCTGAAAATGGATATACATAACGCTTGTATTTCTCCAGTAATAAATCGTTCATGACTCCGGTTCCCCTGATCTCCTCCTTATGTATACGAATATTTAATTCGCGTGTATCCATGGCGGTAAACATATTATCACGTACCTCAAAATCAGAAGGTTTCATATCCAAGGTTGTGTCTTTAACAGCTCCTTTGTCCATGCGTTCATGTAGCCCATTGATAATACGATTGGTATACCCTTCAATCTTCCATTTTGTCGCCACCGAGTCCCACGTAATACGGTCAGCCATCATTTTCTCCTTAAGGGTATCCCCTTTGAAAATTTCAAGTACAAATCCGTAGCCTGTTTTGGTAGAATTATCAAAGTTGTCTATATAAACATAGCTGTTTTTGTCCAGTTGCATATGGGTAGAAACCCTCGAGTTATCCTTAGGTGGCTTTACATAGATATTTTCAAAATCAACCTTCATCTTATTGGTCTTCGGAATAATAAAGATGTTAAATACCAAAGAAATGGCAAAGATTAGGGTTGCAGCGATCATGTAGGGACGAAGCAAACGGTTAAAGCTATATCCGGCACTGAGAATCGGGACAATTTCTGTTTGATCCGCCATCTTGGAGGTAAAGAAAATAACTGCAATAAAGTTGATCAGCGGACAAAGAAAATTTAGGTAAAAAGGAATAAATCCTGCATAATACTCAAAAATAATCTTATCGAGGGGAGCATGATATTTTAAAAAATCATCCAATCGTTCGGACACGTCAAAAACCACCATGACAACAGTAAATATTGCCATAGTGAATAAAAAAGTACTTAGATACTTTTTGATGATGTAACGATCGATTAACGACAGCATTTTTTAACTTGAGCTATTTAGTTTTACAAACGTTGATCCAATATTTTCACCATTTTGTTTTTCCAATCGTAGAAAGTTCCATCAATGATTCGCTCCCTAGCCTGATTCACCAACCAAAGGTAAAAATGTAAATTATGTAAAGAAGCAATTTGTGCTCCAAGAATTTCTTGCGATTTAATCAAATGCCTTAGATAGGCTTTCGAATAAAATTGATCTGCATGTAGATCACTCTCCACTTCTATCGGTGAAAAATCATCTTTCCACTTTTCATTTTTGATATTGATAATACCATTTTGCGTGAAAAGCATACCATTTCTAGCATTACGGGTTGGCATAACGCAATCGAACATATCCACCCCTAAAGCAATATTTTCAAGGATATTTACCGGTGTTCCCACCCCCATAAGATAACGTGGCTTGTCATACGGTAAGATATCACAGACAACTTCGGTCATCGCATACATTTCTTCCGCAGGTTCACCTACCGACAATCCACCAATCGCATTTCCTTCGCGGTTAAACGAAGCAATAGTTTCCGCAGATTTTATTCTTAAATCTTTGTAAACAGATCCTTGAACAATTGGAAACAACGTTTGATCATACCCATAAAGTGGATCTGTGCTATCAAAACGATCCACACAGCGTTTCAGCCAACGATGGGTCATATCCAAAGAACGACGTGCATACCCATAATCACATGGATAAGGCGTACACTCGTCAAATGCCATAATGATATCCGCACCGATAATACGTTGCGTATCCATGACATTCTCTGGTGTAAATAGATGTTTTGATCCATCAATATGGGAACGAAATGTCACCCCCTCTTCTTTTATTTTACGTACTTCCGTCAATGAATACACCTGATAACCACCGGAATCCGTTAAAATAGGTCGATCCCAACCATTAAATTTATGCAGTCCGCCCGCCTTATTCAACACATTCAATCCTGGACGTAAATAGAGGTGGTAGGTATTACCCAGAATAATCTGCGCTTCAATATCGTTCTTCAATTCATGTTGATGAATTGCTTTCACTGTACCTGCCGTACCAACAGGCATAAAAATAGGTGTTTGAATGGGACCGTGTGCAGTTTCGACAACACCTGCACGTGCTTTTGACAACTTATCTTGTGCTTGTAGCGTAAATTTCATTAATATTTTTCCTCTGAGACTATTTCTATTTTAAAGGATGATTTGCCAAGGACATGGCGGTATCGGCATTTGGAGTAAAAAAAATAAAAACTCATTTTCAATCAGTTGCAACTTAAAAAGTCGCTATAGCTTTCCTAATTTCCACCCAAGCTCGGATTCATCCCTAGAATACGTTGCAAAAATACTATAAAAAGATTTGCAAACAGGATGTTTCAAAAATAAATTATCATTTTTCCCCTATAAAAAAGTTGCGGAAAGCACTTATCTTTGTGAGCTATGCTTGACCTTCACGTATTTTTGGCCAATCTTCCATATATTGCTTTCGGAGTATTGGGCCTTTTCCTATTGATACAATTGTACTACATCTTATTTGTATATCGTAAATTGAGTAGTTATCAAATTGAACCTATACAAGAAGGAACTGAATTTCCACCGCTATCCGTTATTATTTGTGCACACAATGAACAGGATAATATTACGGAATTCCTCCCGAGTATACTGAATCAAGACTATCCCAATTTTGAAGTCATTGTGGTCAATGACTTCTCGACTGACAATACGCCCTGGATATTGCATGATTTCGAAGCAAAATACCCCCATTTAAAGATTGTGGATATCAAAGAACATATTCGCTTGAAACATGGCAAAAAGTTTGCCGTTAGTATGGGGATCAAAGCGTCAAAGCATCAGACACTGGTATTTACCGATGCAGATTGTGCGCCACAGTCCGATCAATGGCTCAAAGAAATTGCAGCAGCTTTCAGACCAGAAACAGAAATTGTACTGGGCTATTCTCCTTATTTTAAGAAAAAAAGTTTGCTAAATCTATTGATTCGATTTGAAACCAGCCATACCGCCATGAGTTATCTCGCCTATGCACTAAAGGGAGATGCCTATATGGGAGTAGGACGCAATATGGCTTACAAAAAAGACCTTTTCTTTCGTAACAAAGGTTTTGCGGCACATATGCATATTAAATCTGGCGATGATGATCTTTTTGTCAACCAAAATGCAAATCCGACCAACGTTAACATTGCACTGGCAGCCGAATCCATTGTCTATTCGGAACCCAAAGCGACCTGGAGGAGCTATTACAAGCAAAAAGCAAGACACTCAGGAGCCTCTACCATTTACAAAAAGCGTCATCAGCGCACGCTGGGCACGCAGCTGGTATCGGCCGTCCTTTTTTATGTCGCCCTTATCGCAACAGCAATTGCCTTTCCAATGTACTGGTATGTTCCTGTTACAGCTTACCTCCTAAGGCTGATTGCACAATGGATAATATTTGCCAACATCTATAAAAAACTAGAAGTAAAGGAACTCATTTGGTGGCTACCTTTGGTAGACTTCATCTACTATTTCTATATTTGCATCAATGGCATGTTCAGCAGAAAAAAGAAAAAAATAAGCTGGAAATAATTCACTTTTAAAACATTAAGCTTTGAATCCAACAGTTGATATCATCTATAACTATTTTCCAAAATTAACGGCTATTCAAAAAGAACAGTTTGCAAAACTTGCCGACCTATACACATTTTGGAATAGCCAAATCAATGTCATTTCACGTAAGGACATTGATAGCCTCTACCTGCACCACGTGCTGCACTCGCTAGGCATTGCAAAATTTGTCCAAGAGCTCACGCCAGGAACACAAATTTTGGACGTGGGAACCGGCGGGGGCTTTCCAGGTATCCCAATGGCCATTATGTTTCCTGAAGTCAAATTCCATTTGGTCGATTCTATCGGCAAAAAAATCAAAGTCGTACGCGAAGTTGCTGCTGGACTGGGTCTCCAAAATGTTGAAGCAGATCATATCCGCGCAGAACAACTCGACGACAAGTACGATTTTGTGATATCACGAGCTGTGACAAGACTTGCAGAATTTACGCCTTGGATACAGAATAAATTCGCGAAAAAAGATAAAAACGGTATTCCTAATGGAATTCTTTACTTGAAAGGCGGAGATCTCACCGAAGAGATCAAAGAATCTAAGCTCAAAGCAGAATTACACCCACTTTCCGGTTACTTTAAAGAAGATTTCTTTGACACAAAATACCTGGTATACGTACCTATGTAGTTAAAGTTTGGCATTACCCATAGGAAACTGAAGTCGCCTATGGATAATGTCTACAGAGTCCAGGTAGTTCGTTAAACACTGATGGATATAAGCAATCTTCTCATAACGATCATTCTCACGAAGCCACTTTAAGGAAGGCTCATAGTATATTCTAAATTTGCGCAGAGAATCTCCCGACAACTTACTGTATTCCTGAGTCAGCGGATACCATTCCTCGCGAATCAGATCCTGTTGATATTCTCTTTCAAACTGACGTTGAAGCTTTCGCGAATTTCGTCCCTTTCGACTGAATTTATTGTAAAGTTTGTTCAGATTGACCGCAATTCCTCCCTGGTGAGGCAAAGTCACCATATTCTTCGTATCACCCCAGAAGAAGATAGATTGATACCCCTCTTTTTTTTCTTCCCATTTATCCGCTGCTGATTTACGCTTGATCGAAACAGTATCCAAACGTAAAGTATCTTTTTGACTGCCTTTTTTCGCAATGGTATCCTGATGATAAAATTCCGCTGGATAGGCAAAAAGCCCCTCCCGATAAAATGAGAAATAGACACAGAAAAACAATAAAGATAGAAACCCAATACGAACCATATTTATAACTGATAAACTAAAATAATCAACTATAAATAAAATTAAAAAGTATTTAACTATCTTTAACTTATAAAACTAAAGACCTAACTGTTTTTTAATTTCTAGGCCAATTAGATTGATTTCTTCATCCATTCCGAACATAGGAAGCTCCGTTTCTGGATTCAGTTTCAACCAGTTTGTATCATTGTCTTTAATAATTTTTACGTATTCCACACCCTCTTTAAAAATAACATACGTATCTTCTTCCTCAGGGAAAACAGAATAAACTACATCCCCCAATTCGATATCAAAAGGTTCTTTCATTTCCATAGTTAAATATCATTAATCGTCCAAAGGTACCAATTCCTCTTCTTTCTTTCCAAAAGTGCCCAATATTTCATTCCTTGATATCTCAAATAAGCTTAGGAAAAGCGCATTCATGTCATACAATCCAAGGGCTTTTCAGCAGACACGCGATCGCCTCCGACTAAGAACTCTGTCATTGCATTAAAAACATAATATGCCTAAGCAATTCTAACAAAAAGTACAACAGCTCGTTATATTTTTCCTATATTTAGATAAACCCAATTATGAAACTAATTTATCCCATAGCTTTGACGAAAATCAAGGGCATTGGCCCTAGAACAGCGCGTAACATCATTGACCAAGGTCACGAGTTGGCAGACTTATTTGCTTACTCAAAAAAAGATTTGATGCAAATTCTTGGGATACGGGAATCGATCGCAGAAGCCATATACAATAAAAGCTATATGTCTGCCTGCGAAAAAGAACTCGCTTTTATCGAAAAACATCAGATACAAGCATTATGGCTGGAAGACGAAAATTACCCCCATAGGCTGCGCCAATGTGAAGACGCTCCGCTTGTTGTCTATTACAAAGGGAACCAGCCACTCAACAGCACCAAAGTTATCAGTATCGTCGGTACTAGACATGCAACCTATTACGGTCAGAAAATATGCGAAGATTTGCTAGAGGCGATGAATGGTACCAAAGACACCTTAATCGTAAGCGGTCTGGCTTATGGTATTGACGCTTTAGCACATCGCAACGCACTAAAAAATAATATTCCCACCGTTGCTGTATTAGGGCATGGTCTCGATCGAATTTACCCGGCATCCCATCGTGAACTTGCCACAAAAATGCTAGACCAAGGAGGTTTATTGACAGAATTTACATCCAACACATTACCTGAGCGCAGTAACTTCCCTATGCGAAACCGCATCATAGCCGGTATGGCGGATGTCACCATTGTTGTAGAAGCTGCAATTAAAGGAGGTGCTTTGATTACCGCCGAAATAGCCAACAGCTACAATCGCGATGTATGTGCCTTTCCAGGAGCCGTTTACGAAAAAAGTTCTGAAGGCACCAATTACCTCATCAAAACCAACCGTGCGCATATGATTAGAGGTCTTCACGATCTCGAATACCTCATGAATTGGGAAATCAGTACAAAAGCTGTTGGTCAACAGCTTAGCCTTCCTTTGACATTGACAAAAGATCAACAACTCCTTTTTACGCTCATTCAGCAAAAGGGACAATTAGAAATAGACCATATGATTGACCTCACAAAATGGCCACAAAGTAAATTGGCCTTAATCCTATTGGAACTTGAAATGCAGTCACTCATTCACGCCTTACCCGGAAAACGCTATAAAATAGTCGGACTTACCGAAATTCAAAAGAATTAGCTCACTTTCTGTCATGCACCAACTACCCTCAGGAATATAGTTTAGAGCGCAATTAAAATGTACATTTATACTCAACCAAAAACCAAGAATTAATGAACGAAAACAATACAAAAAGTATCTGGAAAGTCATCGGGGCCTCTTCGATGGGAACGCTTATCGAATGGTATGACTTTTTCATTTTTGGCAGCCTATCCATTGTAATTTCCACTAAATTCTTTCCGGCAGAAAATCCAACAGCCGCTTTTCTTTCCACCCTAGCCACATTTGCGGCAGGATTTGTCGTCCGGCCATTTGGCGCTCTATTTTTTGGCCGACTAGGCGATATTATCGGTCGAAAATATACGTTTATGGTAACTTTAATGCTCATGGGCGGCGCAACATTTCTCATCGGTTGCATCCCCAGTTATGAAAGTATCGGTTTTTGGGCACCACTGCTCGTATTGATCCTTCGTCTCTTGCAAGGTCTTGCCCTAGGCGGCGAATATGGCGGTGCAGCAACTTATGTGGCTGAGCATGCCCCATTGGGTCAACGGGGCTATTGGACATCCTGGATACAAACAACGGCTACTTTTGGCCTTTTCATATCACTCGTTGTCATCCTCCTTACCAAAGGCTTTCTCAGCGAATCACAATTTGATTCCTGGGGATGGCGGGTTCCTTTCCTCCTCTCTTTAGTCATGGTATACGTTTCCTATCTTATTCGTAAGAAAATGAAGGAATCACCCGAATTTAGCAAGGCCAAAGCGGAAGGGAAAACGAGCACAAATCCGCTAAAAGAAAGTTTTGGCAACCGCTACAACCTCAAATTTGTGCTGCTCGCCCTTTTTGGTGCAGCCATGGGACAGGGCGTTGTTTGGTACACCGGGCAGTTCTACTCCATGAGTTTCATGAAAACGGTCATGCACCTTCAATCTGACCAGGCCGATACCATCCTCGGCATCGCCTTACTCTTGGGAACTCCATTTTTTGTCGTATTTGGGTGGCTTAGTGACAAAATTGGACGAAAATGGATCATGCTCGGTGGGATGTTACTTGCCGTATTGACCTATCGTCCGATTTACGAATCCATGTACCAACTTTCCAATGCCGAACAGAAGGTCAAAGTGAATGAAACAGTCAATACCTCGACTGTTTCACAAGCAGAAATTAAGTCAGTTATCAAAACGCAATATGAGGATGGAACGGAAATCACGAACGCTAAAATAGTACATCAATCCGGAAAACTAAAAGGGCAGCAAACAACCAAAACCACGGTCCATATTGCAGGCAAAAACTATATGCTGCTCGTCCTGCTGATCTTTATACAAGTGATTTATATTACCATGGTGTACGGGCCCATTGCAGCATTCCTTGTTGAACTGTTCCCCGTAAAAATCCGCTACACATCCATGTCCTTACCCTATCATGTTGGCAATGGAATATTCGGCGGACTCCTTCCGGCTGTATCGACATATTTAACGACAAATGCCGAAGCTTCCAATACCCCGCAATTCTATCTTGCAGGTTTATGGTACCCTATTATCATTGCCATTGTATGTTTTATCATAGGCAGTATTTATATCAACAACAAATCAACTTCAGCACCCCATGAATAACCTCAAAAAATTCCTCGGCGTCTTATGGATCATTTTAGCTCTATTTACAGCCTACTTCTCCATTTTTGAACTGGCGCTGCCAAAGATTTCAACGGGACATCAAGAAGATCTGGTATTTGGGATCATTATCCTGTGCATCTTGACCCCCATAATCTCCATTGGACTTGGCTTATTTGGCTATTATTCCCTATTGGGTGAATACAACCAAGAGAAAATGTAGTTCTAAAAAGGAGATCGACGTTGAATAGGCAAAATTAGCCGATTATGCTTATTCAACGTCGATCTCCGAATACGCCAGGTTATGCTACTTTCCGACATTTTGAAAAGAATATTTACGGCAAATAGACTTCGTCAAGCGCTTTTTTCATGCCATTTTTAGCTGTTTACACAAATACCAGACCTATTTCGCCATAAATTGGTGCTATGAAAAGATATCAAATGCAATTTATTGCCATGATAATCAACAGAATAAGATAAAAAGGTATTTTTTCTTTCCTAAAACTGTTTTTTTTTCTACTTTTGTGGCGGGTAAGTCTTCTACGACCAGCTCCCATTGACTCCCCCAGGTTGGGAACAAAGCAAGGGTATTTGGTTGAGCGGTGCGATAGGAGTAGCTTACCCTTTTTTTATGCCCATTTTTTTGACTAATCCGCTGGTCTGAAATTCAATTCTAACCTAAAAATCAACCAAATATCTTATATATCCCAATTGTTACCCCTAATTCCCCTATTTATAGAAGCCCTGTTACACAAGGCGTTTTAATCGCTTGGCATGTACATTCAACACAATTATAATTGTATATAAAAGCAAATTTATATAAGTTTGTAATCGAATAAGAACTATCGTATGAGTTGGTTTAAAAGAGAAAAAGCTGGTATTAGCACAGCTACCGCTAATAAAAAAGAAGCACCTGATGGCATGTGGAACAAATGTCCGACATGTAAAAAGCCATTGTTGCATCTTGAACAAGTAGAAAACGACTATGTTTGTCAATATTGTGGCCACCACTTAAGAATTGGCTCCAAAGAATATTTTTCAATTTTATTTGACAATAACGAATTTACAGAACTATTTCCTAATCTAAATTCTGGTGATCCATTAGAATTCTTCGATTCGAAGCCATATCCTGAACGTTTAAAGGAAAGTCAAGCCAAAACAGGCCTTAAAGATGCTTTACGTTCTGCCCATGGGAAAATGAATGGTCAAGATATCGTGATTGCTTGTATGGACTTTAGTTTCATCGGCGGATCCATGGGATCTGTCGTTGGTGAAAAAATCGCGCGTTCGATAGATTACTGTATTGAGCATAAAATTCCATTTATGTTAATATCCAAATCAGGTGGTGCACGGATGATGGAAGCCGCATTTTCATTAATGCAAATGGCCAAAACTTCGGCTAAATTAGCGTTATTGGCAAAAGCAGAACTCCCTTACGTTTGTTTATTGACAGACCCTACTACAGGAGGAGTTACAGCATCTTACGCGATGTTGGGTGATATAAATATCGCAGAACCTGGTGCGTTAATCGGATTTGCCGGCCCCCGTGTCATTAAAGAAACAATTAAAAAGGATCTTCCTAAAGGATTCCAGACTTCGGAATTCGTGCTCGAGCATGGATTTTTGGATTTCATTGTCGACCGTAGACAGTTAAAAAACCAAGTGGCTACCTACCTTAAATTAGTGGGATAATCATTGCTAGGATATAAAAGAAAGCGGTGCCAAGAATATGCTTGGTACCGCTTTCTTTTTTCGCCCCATAACTGTTGTGCCTGCGACCTCTTGTCGGATTTATAGAACGGATAAATCAACCGTCTTTTTTAAAGATATCGCCAAAAAGCCCATATTTTTCTTTTGGACAAATAGTCCGGTTCCACTTCCTTGTCATACGCTTCCCGCTCAAACGAAATACGCCGGTACGCTTTATCAAAATCCCGAAATTGAATAAAATGAACGGCAAATTCAAAGAGATACCAAACATAGAAGAAGAGAATACCTAATTCAAGCGCCTGTCGCAAATGTATACGCTCATGACGAATCAAGTCGTCCTTCTGTTTAAAAAAAGTACTTTTCAGAAAGATAAAAGGATAAATAGTAATTGCATTAGCTTTTCCAAAAGAGAAGAAATTTGTCCAAAATTTGCTAACTATGATCATATAGGACGTCTAGACCGTTTTCAAACGACTCAAACTTAGAAAAATTTACTTTTATACACAATTATTATTGGCGTCTTATGAATTGTACTATATACCTATCGTTCAGTCCTTGATCAGATAAGAGATCGCAAAAATTTCTTTTTGAATAGGAATTTTTATTAAGTTTGCTATAGATTAATTGTGAAGATATGCCGTACAAAGAGCGTGAAATAAATAAATTGTATTATACAATGGGAGAAGTTACAGAAATGTTTGATGTAAATGCATCCCAGATACGTTTTTATGAGCGTGAATTTGATATTCTACAGCCTAAGAAAAATAAAAAGGGTAATCGCTTATTTACGCAAGAAGATATTGCCAATTTAAAGATCATCTTCAATTTGGTTAAAGATAAAGGTTATACACTACAGGGGGCACGTGATTACCTACGTGACAACAAATCTGAGGCAAAAGAAAATCAACGTGTTGTAGATTCATTGGAGCGTTTGAAGAACTTTCTTCTGGAAGTTCGTGATTCACTATAGCATTGAGAAAACTCTTATAAACTCCCGAAACGGAATTATTACATCATATTCGCAGTGTTCATCGGATCCATTTCAGTAACGAAATCCATTCGACTATACAGAAATAGCGCAAATTTCTGGACCCATTACATGGGAACCAAATGTACCCACGATCGCTTTGCCATCACACCATATATCATCCAGCTTTCAAAGCTCAAAAAAGATTAAAGAGACCCCCACCTAACGCTCGTTCAGTTCTATAACCTCAAGATTTTCAATTCTATCTTTGTTGATATCAAATCGCATCAATGTCCTCACTTTATGCCAACCATGCTTACCCGCTGCACCTGGATTGAGGTGAAGGCATTGAATCTTAGGATCGAAGATAACCTTTAGAATATGGGAATGTCCTGTAATAAATAATTTCGGCGGATTTTTCATCAATTCCCCCTTAATACGCGGAGCATATTTCCCGGGATAACCACCAATATGTGTCATAAAAACGTCCACCTCCTCACATTTAAACCTCAAATCTTCTGGAAATTGCGAACGAATTTCTTGACCATCAATATTCCCATAAACTCCACGCAGTGGTTTAAAAGCTGCCAACCGATCTGCAACATCCGCATCACCAAAATCGCCCACATGCCAAATCTCGTCGCACGCAGCAAAATGGGTAAATACAGCTTCATCCAAAAAGGAATGTGTATCTGAGAGTAATCCGATCTTTGTCATCATTTAAAAAGCTAAAAAATAAGGGGCCAAGGCCGTGCGATAAGCGTCTGAATAAATACCTTTAGCAGCGTAAATAATAAACTCACGTACAGCAACCGACTCAACAGGCATGCGCTCAAAGGTAATGATCTTACGCAGCACAGATTCTCCTTCAAAGGAACTTATCCGAACTTCAGTAGAACAATATAATCCTCTTTCTGTAGAAATTTTGACTAAGGTATCTGCTAACGGCGTCGGAACGATCAAGATTAATTTACCCTGATCTGATAAACGCAAAGAGGCAAAATCCAACAGTTCAGCGAAAAAATCCAGATCCGTATGTTTAGCCAGTTTCCTGCGTTCATCAGGGTTATGCAACGAATCCGTATAAAAAGGTGGATTTGAAACAATTAAATCATAATACCCCGCTGTCCTCAATTGCTGAAAGGAACTCGCATGTAATGTTAGGCGTTCACGAAAAATGGAATTCCGAAAATTCTTATCTGCCATCAAAGCAGCCAAAGCGTCTACTTCGACAGCTTCTATCTGGCTTTCCCCAAGACGCTGAGCCAACATCAAGGCAATGACTCCAGTGCCTGTACCCACATCCAAGACACGTTCCACAGGTTCTATCTCCAACAGTGAAGCCAACAAAACACCATCTGTATTGATCTTCATCGCACAATCAGACTGATCAACCTCAAATTGTTTAAACCGAAATATCGACGCCATACGCCAAAGATAAAACTTTTAGGACCTTTGGCGCAAACAAACCCATACATCCTGCAATTTATTTGCTAATTTAGTCAGCAACAAATCTATATAAGCCATGAATATCCGTCAGCTTGCTCTTATGATATTGATTATGAGCTGTGTCATTCCAACAAAGCTACTGTATGGGCAGGAAAATTGTGAACGATATACGGTTGAGACACTTCCCCTATTGACACAAGCCTTAAACAACAATGACTTTGACAAAATTGACCCTTTACTTAATAATATACAGACAAGCTGTGGCATCAATGAATATGTACAACGGTTACGCATCCTTATGCAAATCATTGAAAAGAAAAATAGTGCTGCAGCGATTGACCTCTATTGGAGCAGTCAATTCGATAAAAGCTTTCTACAAAGACTGGATGCGGCAGACCAGGACGATTTTGCAACACAATACGAACGGCATAAGGAAAAATACAATTTCTATCCATTGCGGCACCCCCTGGATGGCCTCATCAAAGTGAGGGCACAAGCACTCCTTGTTTCTGACAGTTACACGTTAACCGATCAGGAGAGAAATATACTGCAACTCTTTTCCGATACAGCAGCGCCTGAGAATAAACAAAACAGCCCGAGTAACGACCAAGATGAGCAACAGCGAGTTCCAAACTACAAGATATACAAAGACAGGCATAAAGCTAAATTAGGGTATGTACCTTCTATCGGTGTAATGAGCCCACTCAGCGGGGCGAACAAGGTTTTCGGCACAAACCTGAACCTTGGATTTATGCTGATGAGCTCACTGGAAAGAAAATTTATCTTTGAAGGTGGATTCAAGATACGCATCAACTCGAACGACCGCAATATTGACTATAACTATGAAGGATCCACTGTTTCGGTCAATTCTTCCGCTACCGCATTTATGGGGGGCGCTGTAGGTTACAAAGTTTTTGACAACGACAAATGTATCCTGATTCCAAAAGGTATCCTTGGTATTGACATCACAGATACAGGTATCACAGAGAGTGCATATTCTTCTGGTTATTATGATCCGGACGGTTATTACTACGACGGCGGATATACAGACCGCATGGTGACGATCAATAATGTTCACCTGGGACTTGCTTTCGCATCTTTATTTCGCATGAAAAACCAAAAGTATATCGGCTTTGAACTCGGCTATCATTACGCGCCATATGATGCCAGCAGTAAGGTATTGATCCCAATACAGGCAAATTACGGAAGTTTTGAACTATTCTTTAGGTTTTAAGCAATAGCCCTTCAAAAACCTTCATGACTTCGCAGACACCAATAACAACGAAAGCGAGCTGAAGGGTCTTTCTGGCCAATAAGAGCAGGCAATTTCAGAAAAAAAATACGCCAGATGATGTCTGCCTTAACAAAACATGATCTGGCGTATGTAAATCGAAGAAAACAAGTCCCTCTTGAGATCAGGTGTCCAAGTCCAAAAGAAGATTTAATTCTTTAGCAGCCGTTGTATTTCATCCAATTTCATTAATGCTTCAACCGGAGTAAGCGAATTAACATCCAAATTATTGAGCATATCCCTGATCTTATTCAAAACAGGGTCATCAATCGAAAACATCTGCAATTGATAAGCCTGCTTCTGAATCTTACGCATACTATCCTTAATTTGTTCCCCACCTGTTCGCTCCTGCTCCAATCTTTTCAAGATCTGATTGGCACGATTCAGCAACTTTTGCGGCATACCCGCAAGCTTTGCCACATGGATACCAAAACTATGCTCTGAACCTCCTGGAACGAGCTTCCGTAAGAAAATAACTTTATTATTGACTTCTTTTACGGTCACGTTAAAGTTTTTAATACGATCCAATGAAGTTGTCAGCTCATTTAATTCATGGTAATGCGTTGCAAATAATGTTTTTGCTTTAGCTGCGGGATGGTTATGTAAAAACTCCGCAATGGCCCAAGCAATAGAGATGCCGTCATATGTACTTGTACCACGACCAATTTCATCCAAAAGAATAAGACTACGATCGGACAAATTATTCATGATGCTCGCCGTCTCATTCATCTCTACCATAAACGTGGATTCTCCAGAAGAAAGATTATCTGACGCGCCCACACGGGTAAAAATTTTGTCAACCAAACCGATCTTAGCCTCTTTTGCCGGTACAAAACAACCTATTTGTGCCATTAACACGATCAGTCCGGTCTGACGGAGTAACGCCGATTTACCGGCCATATTCGGCCCCGTAATAATAATAATCTGTTGCGTCTTTGGATCCAAGAACGTATCATTGGTAATATAGTCCTCGCCTATTGGCAGGTTTCTTTCAATGACCGGGTGTCTCCCGCCTTTAATATCCAAAATCTTGCTCTCGCTGATTTCAGGCTTTACATAATAATTTTTCTCTGCTACAACAGCAAAGTTAAGTAACACATCCAGCTTGGCAATCAACTGTGCATCGAGCTGAATAGGTTTGATATATTCGGCAATGGCAAGCAATAACTCAGCGTATAGTCTATTCTCCAGTGCCTGGATCTTCTCCTCAGCACCGAGAATCTGTTCTTCATATTCTTTCAGTTCCTCCGTAATGTAACGCTCAGCATTCACCAGCGTCTGTTTACGTATCCATGTTGTAGGAACCTTATCCTTATGTGTATTGGTAACCTCCAGGTAATAACCAAAGACATTATTGAATGCAATTTTTAAAGAGGGAATCCCAGTGAGTTCCGCTTCCCTTTTTTGAATCTCAAGCAAATAATCCTTACCGCCAAAGGCAATTTTACGCAATCGGTCCAATTCCGGATCAACCCCATCAGCAATTACGCTACCCTTATTGATTGCCACTGGGGGCTCGGCCTGAACCTGCAGCTCTATTCTTTCGCGGATAACTGTACAAGCATCCAGTTGCTCCGATATGGTCTGTAGCGCATTAGCATCTTTACGATCTGTAAGTTCCTTCAACTTTTCTATCGCATATAAAGCCCGTTTTAATTGCACGATTTCCCGTGGATTGGCTTTCTGAAGTCCAATCTTGGAAATTAAGCGTTCAAGATCACCCACCTGCTTGATCTGACCTATCAATTCATCCCTTAAATTGCGGTCGGTGAAAAAGAAATCCACCACATTCAATCGTTCCTGAATACTTTTCTTGTCTTTTAAGGGCATCACAATCCAACGCTTGAGCAAGCGCGCTCCCATTGGACTGGATGTATGATCCAATACATCGGACAGTGTGACCGCATTTTCATTCAACGAACCGACTAGTTCCAGATTGCGGATCGTAAAACGATCCAGCCACATAAAACGGTCTTCTTCGATACGGGAAAGTGTAGAGATGTGTTGTAGGTTGCGATGCTCGGTCTCATTGAGGTAATGTAAAGCTACACCAGCAGCAACAATTCCTGCAGGCATCCGATCAACACCAAATCCTTTCATCGACGAAACCTCAAAATGCTTCAATAATGTTTCTGTGGCATAGTCTCCCGTATAGGGCCATTCGTCAAGAAAATAAGTATAATAATGCGACCCAAACTGCTCCACAAAATCCTTGCTCTGTTTTTTGGAAAGAATGACTTCCGTTGGTTTAAAACCTTGGAGCAATTTATCAATATAGGTAACACTTCCCTGAGCAACCAAAAATTCGCCTGTTGAAATATCAAGAAAAGAAATACCGATCCGCTCTTTTTCGATAAAGATTGATGCTAAATAATTATTCGATTTCTGCTGAACAATATTGTCATTGTAGGAAACGCCAGGTGTGACCAACTCTGTCACACCACGCTTAACGATTGTCTTTGTCGTCTTCGGGTCCTCCAACTGATCACAGATCGCCACCCGTTGGCCAGCACGCACCAGTTTTGGAAGATATGTCTCCAACGAATGATGAGGAAAACCAGCCAATGCGGTTTCTGATTCCGAGCCATTACCACGCTTCGTCAAAACAATGCCCAAAATCTGGGCTGCTTTGATTGCATCCTCACCAAATGTCTCGTAAAAATCGCCAACACGGAACAACAACAACGCTCCAGGATACTTAATCTTGATCGCATTGTACTGTTGCATCAATGGGGTTACTTTCTTTTCTTTTGCCAACTTGTAAATCAATTTTTATGAAGCGTAAAAATAGGATAATATCGTCGCTTTGGCAAACGATACACTCAACTTCTCGACAAAATCATTTCCATTAAACAAGAATATAAGCTAAGTTTGTATCCGAAAAAAATTAGTCATGGCCATCAAAAGATCTGGTAAACAAAATACGTCCAGCAAACAACAAAATACCTTCAAAAAAAAATCCTTCAACCCATTGAAGTCCATAAAATCTCCGATCCTGCGCATAGTGACACGGGTGGTACTCTATTTTATTGGTATTTCACTCTTTTGGGTCATTAGCTTAAGGTTCGTCAATCCTCCCATCACCTGGTTGATGATTCAGCGTGGGTTTGAGCTAAAAGAACAGGGAAAGGGATTTAAACTGGAAAAAAACTGGCTGGATTACGATGAACTTTCGGACAACCTAAAGTTAGCGGCCATTGCAGGAGAAGATGCTCACTTTATGACACACTGGGGATTCGACCTACAAGGGATTCAGAATGCCATCAAAAAAAATGCGCAAGGAAAAAAATTACGTGGCGGAAGTACGATCAGTCAGCAGGTCGCCAAAAATGTCTTTCTATGGCCAGGGCGCTCCTGGTTAAGAAAAGGCTTCGAGACCTATTTTACAATTCTAATTGAGACCTTTTGGAGTAAGAAAAGAATTCTTGAAGTTTATCTTAATGTGATTGAAATGGGACAGGGTGTCTATGGCGCCGATGCGGCAGCTTCGTATTATTTCAGCAAAACAGGTAGTAACCTTTCGAAAAAGCAAGCCGCATTGATTATAGCCATACTGCCAAATCCAAGAGAATGGGATGCGCGTAACCCTTCGGCCTATGTCAATAGACGTGCAAATGCGATTGCAAAATACATGCACCATTATACCATTCCTGAATAAGCGAAGCTATCGCCATTTGACGGATCAATCAGAAAGAGAAGCAATACAGATCTATAGATCAAAAAGAAAGGCCATAATTACATATGGCCTTTCTTTTATACTTGTTTACAACTTATTTAAAAAGTCGTTTATGCCAGCTTTGATGGAAGGGCACTGCCCAAGCATTCTCCATTTGATGTTCATGGGTAATGGTATTATCAAATACTAAGGTATTATCATTGATGGTACCGTCTGCCAATAACTTTTCAAATCTGTCGCGATTAACAACAGCAATTCCTTGTTCATCTTTATAAGCAAATCGCATCCGATCAAATAGCTGAATCCCGTATTTCGCTTCAATGCCTTTTAAAAACCGAACCGAACTATCGATTGAGCAGCCCGATGCAGCTGCGACTTCTTCGTCCACTTTAAGGATAATAAAAAGGTTATCGCGTAATTCTGCCGTAGCCGAAAGTGGTTTTCCATGCACTTTCCACTGCTCAGCAAAAGCTTCCAATTCCGTAACAATATCGTGTGACTCCATCGCCGATAATAGACGATCTGCCTGATAAATCCAAATACGCTTCATATGTAACTAATTTTTATAGTCCCCGTCGTCTGCTTTCAGTGAGACTGGTCCTGTACTATTTATATCGTCCTATACTATCTATATGCAGCCGGCTATCAAATATACCTTCCAAGAAAGTTGTTCAGTTTTCAAACTAACCTTTTTCAGCCTTTTACGGTACTAACAACGGAACGTTTACGACGTAATTTAATCCCCTTCCCCTTTGAACCTAACCGATATAGTAAGGCGAGATCATTAAATAAACAATCACGCCGGTAACCGCCACATAAAGCCACATCGGATAAGTAATACGAGCAAGCTTTTTATGACGCTCATAAGAACCGGATATACCCCTAACAAAAGTAAAGAGTACAAAAGGAATGATAATAATGGAAAGCAGGATATGGGTGATCAGAATAAAGAAATAGATCGGTCTCAAAATGCCCTCACCGCCATATTTCGTTTCGATGGAAGTCATGTGATAGGCAACATACATCGCCAGAAAAGCTAAAGAACAAGCTATGCACAATTTTATTAAACGTTCGTGCAATGACTTATTACCCTTTTTTATCGCTGCCACTGCCCAAAACAGCAATATAGCCGTAACGCCATTGATAGCCGCGTAGATCGGCGGCAAAAAGGTTAGTGGCTTCACATCATAACCCAATTTTTGCAAATTCACCGTAAAAAGGACAGCGACCACTATCGGTATGACGATCGATAGCAACCAAATCCATTTGCTGTACTTTTTTTCCTTATTAAGACTCTCTTCCATGATAATATAATTACCTCTTTTGTTCTATTGTAGCTGGATGGTTTCGGATTTCCTCCACCAATAATAATTTAATTTCATCCTCAAGACGATCGACATCTGTCTTTACGTTGATATCATATATACCTCTTATACGTCCTTTTGTATCAAGTAAAAGATAATTAGACCCAATAATGAATGGTTTACTACCATCATTATTGACAAGTGCATCCTGCAATAAACTTTCCTTGGCAAATTTAAAGATATCAACAGAAGGATCTGTCACAAAAAACCAAGATTTGGTCCAGGGTTTGTAAACTTTCGCGTATTTCGCTAACACATCAGGTGTATCATAGGCTGTATCAACCGTGATAGAATACAACTTAACTTTCTGATTCTGAATAAACCGATTAGCAATTTGATCTAATCGCTTAATCATTGTCCTTGATAAGGAAGCGTCCCTAGAATACATCAAGTGGACTACAGAAAGTGTCGTGTCATTGTCCAACAAATGCACTTTCTTACCATCGTAATTCACAAAATCAACAGGTGTCACCGTATGGTAGATGGTATCGGGAATATCACGTCCCCATTTTCGGTGTGTTGTCCCCGGTACCTCCTTTTTTCCAAAAATCGGTAAGGACGCGTAGCTATTCGAGCCGCTTTTATTTAGTATAAAATATAAAAATCCTGGCAATAAAAGAATTACTGCCAGGATCAATATAGTTTTAATACCTTTCTTTTGTCCAGTATTATTATTCATTATCCACTTTATCTATTTATTTGGAAACAATTGATGTTCCTGGAAAGCAGAAGCTAAATGCGCCCCTTCAACAAGCATCAAAACAATAAAATAAATAATAAAGATAAAGACAATTGCAACGGTAACAATAAAGCTTGACTTCTCGAACTTTAAGTGCATAAAGAATGCAACGATATAATAAGCTTTAACTAAAGTAAGCGCGATATAAATCGTGTTTACTAAAGCACCCTTCGCTAAAATTTGCCAATGGTGCACAAAGCCCAATGCAATTAAGAACTCCAGACAAGTAAGGGCCAAAAGTACGCCAAATACTCTCCAGATGGCTTTCTTATCCATCCCACCTTCGTGAGCGTGCTCGCCATGAGCGATATTATCTTGATATTGTGACATAGCTATCTAAAATTATTTATTCCGTAATTAGATTAAGTAGAAGAATGTAAATACGAATACCCACACCAAATCCACAAAGTGCCAATATAAACCTACTTTTTCGATCATCAGGTAAGAACCACGGTTTTCGAATGTATTATTCAATGTCATGCACAAAATAATGATATTTAAAATAATACCCACTGTAACGTGGAATCCGTGAAAACCCGTAATGGTAAAGAACAAGTTAGCAAATTGCAATGCTGAAGTATAGGAAATGTCATGTGTGAAATAAGGCATCAACGCTGTTTTGATGGCATCACCTTCCAAACCTGTCGCTGGATTTTTACCAAACCAAAAACCCATGTGGTGTAAGTGAGTCCACTCGATAGCCTGACAACCTACGAAACAGATACCGCCTAAAATTGTCCACAACATCCATTTGACTACTTCATTCTTTTGGTTACGATGACCTGCCTCCACAGCCAAAACCATCGTTACTGAAGACATAATCAAAATAAATGTCATCAAACCGACAAATACCAACGGCTGACCATGCTCCGCAATTCCAGGGATGGATTGGAAGATCTTATCAGGATCTGGCCAAGTTGGATGGGAAAAGCGTTGTGCGCCATAATAAACCAAAAATGCAGAAAATGTGAAGGCATCCCCTACCAAGAAAAACCACATCATGATTTTTCCATACTCTAAGTTCCAAGGTGATTTTCCACCATTCCATGGACCAGTTTTTACCTTATCCAATTGCGATACTGTTGTACTCATTGTTTACTATTATTGATTCAAAAGTAAGAAAACATATATATAAATCCATAAAAGATCGAGAAAATGCCAAAAAATACTGGCAAGATCCATGCGGAAAAGATTGCCGTCTTTAGGAAGTTTGTTAATTCCTATAATCGCGCCAATCAAAACGATCAAACCCGCAATAATATGTGCCAAGTGCATCCATATAAAAACATATATAAACGATTGCGAAGCATTGTTATTCACAAAATAAACACCCCGATCGATCAATACATTCCAAGCATGAACTTGCAAGGCAAAAAATACAACTCCCAAAATAAAAGTTGCTATCAAAAACAATCTTTGTTTGGAAGACTCCCCATTTTTAGCCGCTCTATGTGCTAAAAACATCGTCAGACTACTCACCACAATCACCAAAGTACTGTATAAAAGTGCATTTGGCAATAGGGTCTTAATCCCCTTGTCCACACCGCTCGCCGTATATACAATGAAACCACTGGATAACGCCGCAAACATCATGAACATACCCAACATGCCCAACCATAAGTTGAACTTCTGGGCCTTTCTCTGTACTAACTTCTCGTCAGTTTGTGCTTGTACATCTAACATTATTTCAACGGAATAAAGTTAAGCAATAATACGAGTTGTGTCACAGGCAAATAGATAAATGAGGTAAACATCACTTTCTTTGCTGAAGGAATATCACAATTCTTAAACAACAAATAACCGTAGTAACCAAACATCACTCCACCAATCACGGATACAACCGTAAACCAAATCCCACCAAAGCCAAAATGATACGGAATAAATCCCGCAGGTATCATAAACAAACCTGAAATGAATACCATAAAAGCGGATATCTTATCCCGTTTTGTCGTCGGCAACAAGCGAAAGCCTGCCAATTTATAGTCGTCGTCCACAACCCAGGCAATAGCCCAGAAATGCGGAAACTGCCATAAAAACTGAATAGCAAACAACACAAAGGGAATAATAATAATTGCCGCTTCATTATGTCCACTATAGTAGGCCAGATCATCTTGCGAAAAAGCTGCATAGTAACCAATTAATGGTGGAAATGCACCTGGAAACGCGCCGACAAACACGGCTATTGGTGATTTTCTTTTTAAAGGGGTATAGATAAAGGCATAAAGAAGGATACAGAAAACCGATAACAAACCAGCGACAAAATTTAACCGAACAAGTACCAAAGTACCTAAGATGCCCATAAAGACACTCAAGACCAAAGCTTGTCCAGTTGTCATACGGCCAGACGGTAAAGGCCTATCCGCTGTACGTTTCATCAACTTATCCAAATCTTTCTCAATGATCTCGTTGAATCCGTTTGCGGAACCTGTAACCAGAAATCCGCCGACAGTCAACAATAACCAGTTGAACCAAAATATATCACCCTGTTGTTTTGATCCTATCAGAAAAGCAATTGACGCCGAAAATACGACCGTCAACGTAAGTCTCAACTTAACTAGCTTTTTAAAATCTGAAATAAATTCTTTCATAACTAAAAGAGACCTCCTACTACCAGTGTAATTAAACACGTACTTTTTAACATAAACATCCCGAATTCCAAGATTAATGCCTCTGCTTATTTAACAATAACATCAGGTAGAACTGCGCGCCAAATAAGAGCGTCGCCACCACCAAATGCGTCGTCTGTGCAAAAGCAGGTATTGCAAATCGGGCTAAGATAATTCCTGATAGCATTTGGATACCCACGAGGATCAATGCGATTAAAGCAAATTTATATTGCTTAGAAACCGTATTAAAACTTGTGCGGACCAAAAAGAATAATATAATAACTAAAATCAAAGAACAATATGCCAACCAGCGATGCAATTCAAACTGTTGGCCAATAGTTGTTATAAAATCAGTACGAGCTACCGATGAACCAGTTAATAAATCAACCTCTTCCCGAACACCCGTCCCGACAATTACTTGCGTTAGCATCAGCAAAATAGACACAATAGCAAGTCCTTTTAATATACCCGAAGAACGATTGACCAATAAGGTCTTGTTTCGCAACGTAACAGCTTTGAAATAAGTATAGATACTAATACAAACAATTACAATCGCTAAGAGCATATGTACTGTAATAATCCAGGGCATCAAATTGGTCGATACAACAATCGACCCCAACCACGCCTGAAGTACGACAACAAAAAGATTAATCACTGACCAAACAACGATCGAACTTTTTGATTTCAAATAGGTGAAAGAATAAATAGCCGTAAACAATAAACAAAATCCGGAAACAACGCCTACTAGTCGATTGATATACTCTGTCCAAGTCTTCGCAACATTAAATTCTTCATGTTGTAAGATACTCTTATCGGTACGGAGCTTATAAGCCATTTCCTTATCGCCGAAAAATTCTACTATCCGTGCGAAACGTTCATTCTTTTTTGCTCTTCCTTCACTATAATGTTGTTCATATCCTGGAGGTAATTGGGAAATATCTGTCGGAGGAATAATACGGTTAAAACATCTTGGCCAATCTGGACATCCCATTCCTGACCCTGTACTCCGAACAACTCCTCCAGCAATAATGACCAAAAACAATACGATGATCGTTATAAAATTGGTCTTTACAAATCGCTTTTCAGCTGCTGGAAACATAATACTACCCCTACCTCTTAAAATATAAACTTATATAAAGTAGCGTCGAAATTCCCGACGCTACTTTATAAGATTTTATTAGTCTTTTCTACCATTTTGCGCATTCCATTCTGCCTGGATACGCTCAGCTTCCTCATCTCCTTCGAAATCATGAGGCAAATTAGAGCTCATTGTTTCAGAGAAAGGAACACTTTGAGGAATAAAATCCTCACCGTGACCTGGCTTACTGTAGTCATATGGCCAACGGTGTACTGTCGGGATCTCTCCTGGCCAGTTACCGTGGATATGTTCTACCGGAGTAGTCCATTCCAAGGTATTGGATTGCCAAGGGTTTTGTGGGGCTTTTTTACCGAAGAAAATCGATGTAAAGAAGTTCCACAAGAAAGCTACCTGACCTAAAGCAGCGATAATGGCAGCCCAAGTGACCAATTTGTTTACAGAAACCCACTTCGCCATGAAAGCAAACTCTGTAAATGCATAGTAACGGCGAGGCACACCATCAATACCCATAAAGTGCATTGGGAAGAATACCATGTAAGCACCAATGAAAGTCAACCAGAAGTGTAAGTAACCCAATTTGGTGTTCATCATGCGACCGAACATCTTAGGATACCAGTGGTAAACACCACAAAGCATACCGAAGATTGAAGCAGAACCCATGACCAAGTGGAAGTGGGCAACAACAAAATAGGTATCGTGTAAGTTGATATCTAATGCCGCATTACCTAAGAACAATCCTGTCAAACCACCAGAGATAAAGAACGATACCAAACCGATAGCAAACATCATCGCCGGAGTGAAACGGATATTACCTTTCCACAAGGTTGCAAGATAGTTAAACGCCTTTACAGCTGAAGGAACAGCGATAATCAACGTTGTAATCATAAATACACCACCCAAGAACGGATTCATACCCGTTACAAACATGTGGTGACCCCATACGATAAACGATAATACGGTGATACCGATCAACGAGTAAACCATCGCATGGTAACCAAAGATTGGTTTACGAGAGTTGGTTGCAATAACCTCAGAAGTTAAACCTAAAGCAGGCATAACAACGATATATACCTCAGGGTGACCTAAGAACCAGAACAAGTGTTGGAACAAAATTGGTGAACCACCTTCGTTCGGCAAGATTTGCCCTTGAACAACAAGATCCGACAAATAGAATGACGTACCAGCAGCACGGTCAAAAATCAAAAGAACAACCGCAGAAACCAATACTGGGAATGACAACATACCGACGATAGCCGTTAAGAAGAACGCCCAGATTGTCAAAGGCATTTTCCATAAGTCCATTCCTTTTGTACGCATGTTCAAAATGGTACTTACATAGTTGATACCACCGATCAACTGTGAAGCCACAAATAGAACCATACTCACCAACCACAAGGTCATACCAGTCGCCGATCCAGCGATTGCAGTAGGAACAGCCGATAGTGGTGGGTAGATTGTCCAA
The DNA here is from genome assembly GCF_000988325.1 of Sphingobacterium sp. Ag1. NCBI lineage: Bacteria > Pseudomonadati > Bacteroidota > Sphingobacteriia > Sphingobacteriales > Sphingobacteriaceae > Sphingobacterium > Sphingobacterium sp. Ag1. The sequence goes on from NZ_LBGU01000039.1 coordinate 119,147, forward strand.
CCAGCAGAAGCAGGTCCACTTTCTACGAAGAACGATGCAACCATAATTACCGATGCTACAAAGAACAACCAGTAAGACAACATGTTCATAAAAGGAGATGCCATATCGCGTGCTCCGATTTGATATGGAATCAATAAGTTACTAAAAGTACCTGATAGACCTGCAGTTAACACGAAGAATACCATGACGGTACCGTGAATGGTTACCAAGGAAAGGAAAAACTCCGGTTTTATACGACCACCTTCAGCCCATTTACCCAAGAATACTTCTAATATAGGGAATTCTTTATCCGGCCATGCTAATTGGATACGGAATAATACTGATAAAAGCATCGCAAAAACTGCCATGATGATACCAGTGATCAAGAATTGCTTAGCAATCATCTTGTGGTCACCCGAAAAGATATACTTTCTGATGAACGACTCCTCGTGATGATGGCCGTGCGAATCGTGATGTTCAGCGCTATGCGATATTACTGTACTTGACATATTCGATTTTATATTCAAAAATTCTTAATTAGTTCAAAGATGCTGTAACTTGTACGCTATCCTTTTTCACGTTAGCCGTTTTACCGCTGAACTCTTTTTGCAAATCCTCAGTAAAATACTTGTTCTGTTTAGCTAACCACTCTTTATATTTTTCCTCAGTTACGACAACAACTTTCTTTTGCATGTTGTAGTGACCAGATCCACAGATCTTGTTACACAACATCACGAAGTCATAGTTATAGTCTCCCAAACGATCACGCATTTCTTCTGTTGTTACAGTAGGTGTGAATTGGAAGTAGTTAGTCATTCCCGGTACCGCATTGATCTGAACACGGAAATCAGGGATGTAAAAAGAGTGAATAATATCTTTTGAAACGATATGGAAACGTACTGGTTTATTTACAGGCAACCAGATTTCAGATCCTTGAATATCATCCCAAGAATTTTTATCATTAAAGTCGATACCGTACGGATTCGTTGGTGTTGTCATTTTATAATTACGTTTACCAATAATCCCATCAGAACCAGCATAACGGACATTCCATTGGAACTGCTCCCCAAGAACTTCAACTTGCAAAGCTGATTTTTGAAGGTCCTCAGGAATATTTGTAATTGATCTCCACGTAAAGAAACCAAACAATACCAATACGGTCAAAACAACAGCAGGAACAATTGTCCACAATTTTTCGATCGCATTGTTATGTGGGTAATAATAAGCCTGACGTTTTGCACGCATGCGGTACAAGAATGTAAATGTCATCAACAAGATGTGTGTGATAACCAATACAAATGTTGTAATCGCTGTCGTAATGATAAACATAGTATCAATACGCTCACCGTGCTCCGTTACTGCTGATCTCCAATAAGCTGCTCCCCAATGTACATATGACCAATATACACCGTAAAGGAATACAACCAAGAAAATAAATAACAATGCCGATTGAAACGTGTTATTCGCAAACGGATTATATTTACCGTTCATCTTTCTTGTCAATTCATAGATCGAAAGTACTTTACCAATAACGGCAACAACAGTACATATAACCAAGAATAACAAGACATAATATGTGAAGTTTTTATAAACCTGAGGGTCTATTTGCTTCACTTCTTCAACAGCAGGAGCAGCCGCACTAGCCTCTTTGGAAGAACTAGCAGATGCAACAGCAGCAGTACCTGCTGCCGCTGTTGTATCTTTTGCAACCGAATCCGTCGCTGCAGGGGCAGCTACTGCTGTAGTCGCCGCTTTAGCAGAATCAGATGCTACTGTATCTTGTTGACTTGCAAGGATAGGAGTCGCAAAAAGCAATCCTAGTGCAAGCACAAAACCCGAGATGGATTTGAATCTATTATTTAATTTAAAGCTCATTTCTTTTATAACGTTTTTACGTAACCTTCCTTTAAAAGTGAAACTATATCTGGTGATGCAAACTCTCATCCAAGAAAGGATGATTTTTAGGCACCAATGCTTGTTTACTCAATTTACTCATCACTAAGAAGATGAACAAACCTAAGAAACCAAGTGCAGTTCCGATTTCAATGATACCAAATCCTCTGTGCTCAGCTACAGTTCCTGGCATAATCATGATATAATAATCAAGCCAGTGACCCGCTAACAATAGAATACCGACAAACAACATCACGTTTTGTTTACGTTTCGCATCGCGGTCTACCAATAATAACAATGGTGCCACAAAGTTAATGATAATACTCAACCAAAACCAAGGTTTGTATTCCGGTTCCCAACGTTTGTAGAAATAAACTGTCTCTTCTGGAATGTTTGAATACCAAATCAACATGAATTGTGCAAACCATACATAAGTCCAGAAGATCGAGAAACCGAACATCAATTTACCTAAATCGTGTAAATGATTTTCGTTTACCCAGTTCATATAACCAGCTTTCTTCAATACAACAACGATGATCGTGATGCATGAAATACCACTCACCCACATTGCTGCAAAGTTATACCAACCAAACATTGTCGAAAACCAGTGTGCCTCTAAAGACATTACTGTATCGAAAGACCAAATAGGTGTAGTAAAACCAAAAATAACTAAGAAGATTGCTGACAATTTGAATGACTTTTTATAAGAAGTCAATCCACCTTCTAAATCCTCTTTATAAGAAAGTTTCGCAAAAATAACAGCAAAAATGCTATATGTACCCATAAATACAACCTGACGGATCAAGAAGAATGGAACATTTAAATAAGCAGATTTACCTGCGATAATAGGGTCAAAATTTGTACTATGCGGATCAGTGATACCGTCTGCATTCCAGTGATGATATAAGTTATGTGTGGTTAAACCTAAACCGACGATAACCAATAAAATCAACGATGCAATTGGTAAAACACTCGCCATAGCCTGAGGTATACGTACCAAACCTGCAGACCATGCAGATTGTGTTACATATTGCAAGGCAACGAAGAATGTTCCAGCTGCGCATACACATGTAAAGTAATAACCCATCAATAACAAGTTGGCATAAGTACGCTCTACAGTAACGTGATCGCCCGAAAGCAACCCGAAAGCTACAGCAGCTACGCCTAGTACAACAGCGACAATACTGAACATTTTAGCTTTGCCAGCAAACTCGTATCGCTCGTTGAAATTATAATCGTGATGATGACTGTGAGTTCCCATTTATATATCTGATGTTAGATTATTTCTTTTGTAATTCGTGAACATACATAACAACTTTCCATCGCTCCTCTGGAGACAATTGAGATGCATGTGATCCCATCGAGTTGTGTCCGTAATAAATTGTATGGTAAATTTTACCATCAGTCAAGTCAGCCATCAAACCACCCCGTGAAGAGCTCGCCGCATCTGTTCTGTGATAAGATGGTGGCGGAGGAAAGTTCTCTAATTGACGAGTGCCTCTTGAGTCAGTCACGCTACGATCTTTTGTGATAGGACCATCACCTTTACCTTCTACTCCATGGCATATAGAGCAATAAGTTGTGAACAACGCTTTCCCTTTTTCAAGATTTTCGGCATTTACGACCAAAGGACTTTTTACTTCTCTTCCTGCGCGTTCATAATCCTCTAATGTATTGGCATACTCAAAACGAGTAAAACCAATTGGATCTGTACCTTTAGGAGGTGTTTGTGCTGTTTTTCCATCAGCAAAATTCGCATTAGGTTGATCCGGATTGAAAGCAAGCGGATCGTACATGTTACGAGAAAACTCTAAACCTGTACTACGAGTTGTTTTGTCACCACAAGAAGAAACAAGTGCTGTCAATGCCACAGCTGCGCATAGCGTTCCAAGTAAATTCTTCTTATTCATAGCTAACATATTTTCTATCATTGTACTTAACTTCAACAGCACCAGCTTCTTTCAATAAAGAATCGATCAAAGCGTGATCTGTATTTTCATTGGCATCTACTGCAAGGATGAAACGATCATCTGTTGCTCTCAAGTCCATTACACGAGGTGCACGTCCCGGAAATAAGTGGTTACGGAAGAAAAACGTAGCAACCATACCCAAAGCACACAATAAGATGGTAACCTCAAATGTAACCGGAACAAAGTTTGGCATACCAAATGATGGTTTACCACCGATATTCATCGGCCAATCGTATGCCATTGTATAATACAACAAACTAAAACCTAATGTCGTTCCTAATGCTCCAAAGCAAAATGCTGCGATAGGCAAGCGAGAAGGTCTTACGCCTAACTTCGCTTCGATGCCGTGGATAGGCATCGGAGTAAAGCAGTCGTAAATACTAATATTGTTTGCTTGCAATTTGTCGATCCCATGCATCATTTCATCGGGATCCGCAAAACTACCTAATATATATTTTGTATTGCTCATTGCTGATTATTTTCTAACTGATAATTCTTTAATCTCTTCTTCTGTCACTGAATCATATTTCTCTAATGACTCTTGGAAGTACTTCACTTGTTCCTCAGGGAATGCGCCTTCTTGAGCCAATTTAGTTTTATGTTGTAATGAAGATGATTTCAACAACAATTTCACTTCGGCGATAGCGATACCTGGTAAGAACCGTAAGAACAACAAGAATAATGTAAAGAATAATCCGATTGAACCTACAAAGATACCTACGTCTGTCCAAGTTGGGTAGAACATTGCCCAAGATGAAGGCAAGTAATCACGGTGCAATGAAGTCACGATAATTACAAAACGCTCAAACCACATACCGATGTTTACAACAATCGATAAGATCCAGGAGATTGGAATACTTGTACGGATTTTTTTGAACCAGAATAACTGCGGAGAAATTACGTTACAAGTCATCATTGACCAGTAAGCCCAAGCGTATGGACCCAACATACGGTTCTCGAACGCATACATTTCGTATTCTGAACGCGAGTACATAGCGATAAACAACTCAGTCAAATAAGCCACACCTACGATAGAACCTGTTGTCATGATAATGATATTCATGGACTCAATGTGGAACATCGTGATGTAGTTCTCAAAGTTCATTACTTTACGTAAGATCAACAATAAAGTCTGTACCATCGCGAAACCAGAGAAGATCGCACCCGCCACGAAATACGGAGGGAAGATCGTTGTATGCCATCCAGGGATAACCGAAGTTGCAAAGTCCATGGATACGATCGTGTGTACAGAAAGTACCAGCGGAGTAGAAATACCGGCCAAGATCAATGACACGATTTCAAAACGTTGCCAAGTCTTAACTGAACCATTCCATCCGAATGATAATACAGAATAGATTTTTTGTTTTAATCCGGTAGCACGGTCACGAATTGTCGCGATATCCGGCAACAAACCACAGTACCAGAATACCAAGGATACTGTAAAGTAAGTCGAGATCGCAAACGCATCCCATACCAAAGGAGAGTTGAAGTTTACCCAAAGTGATCCAAACTGATTTGGAAGTGGGAAAATCCAATAGGCCAACCAAGGACGACCCATGTGAGCTACAACGTATGTAGCCGCACAGATTACCGCAAAGATCGTCATCGCCTCTGCAGAACGGTTGATTGAATTACGCCAGTTTTGGCGGAAGATTAATAATACAGCTGAAATCAACGTACCCGCGTGACCGATACCTACCCACCATACGAAGTCGGTGATATCCCAAGCCCAGCCTACAGTTTTATTCAGACCCCAAGCGCCGATACCTGTCCAAAAGGTATAACTAACGCTAACTACCCATAATAAAGCACCTAATACAGCAACGGTAAAACCAATCCACCATGCTTTATTCGGTTTATTTTCAACCGGTAGTAAGATATCATCCGTAATTTTTGCATACGTAATGTCCTTACCGGTCATTAATGGTTCTCTTAATATTGATTCGTTATGCGATGACATAGTATTTTTATTTCAAATATTGTACAAGATTACGCCTCAAAAGTGTTTCTAACTTTTGTCATATAACCGATACCCGGTTGAACATTGATTTCCTCAAGTACGTAATAAACACGCTCGTTGCGTAATGCTTTAGATACTTCTGATTCTGGATCATTTGCATCTCCAAAGATGATCGCATTTGCAGAACATGCTTGTTGACAAGCCATTTGGATATCGCCATCTTTAACTTTACGATTTTGAATCTTAGCTTGCAATTTACCTGCTTGGATACGTTGGATACACATTGAACATTTTTCCATTACCCCACGTGAACGAGTAACAACATCTGGATTCAATACCAATTGTGTGAACTCATTGTTCAAGTAGTTGTCAAAACGTGAATCATTCCAGTATGCAAACCAGTTGAAACGACGAACTTTGAACGGACAGTTGTTCGCACAGTAACGTGTACCAAAACAACGGTTATATGCCATGTGGTTCAAACCTTCTGAAGAGTGTACTGTTGCCAATACTGGACAAACCGTTTCACAAGGTGCGTGACCACAGTGTTGACACAACATCGGTTGGTGAACAACAGTGATATCTTCGAAATCTAAATCAGCCGAAGCTCTCGCAATTTCTTTCTCTTTTGTAAGATCTTGATCTTTTCCTTCGATCGTATAGTAACGGTCAATACGTAACCAGTGCATTTCACGACGACGACGAACCTCATCACGACCTACAACAGGAATATTATTCTCAACGTTACAAGCAACAATACAAGCACCACAACCCGTACATGCGTTCAAGTCGATTGCCATCACCCATTTGTGACCAGGTTGCTCATATTTGTTCCACAAATCGTATGTTTTGTGATTATCTGTAAAGCGTCCTGCCTCAGAGTTAGGATCTTTCAGATATTTCGCAAATGTCGTCTCACGGATCACGTTACGACCTTCGATCGTGTGGTGTGTTTGTGTTTGTGCCAATTGGTAAGTTCCAGACGCTTTCGCTACAGTTGCTTTAGCAACACCTTGTACTGTACCATTGATGATAGAAGCAAAAGGGAATGCGTTTTTACCAACTTCATTACCTGCTTTACCCACTTTTGTACGGCCGTAACCTACAGCAACTGAAACTGTTCCTTGTGCTTGACCAGGTTGTTGTACAACTGGCAATTCCAATTCAACACCATTTGCTTTTACAGTCACTTTACCATCTTCACCCAATCCTAATTTCTCAGCATCTTTCGGGTTAAGAGCAGCGTAGTTATCCCAAGTTACTTTAGAAACAGGGTCAGGCAATTCTTGTAAGTAAGCGTTGTTCGCGTAACGACCGTCACGAAGACCAGCAGGCTCATAAAGTTTCAATTCAAACTCACCTGTAATCGCTTTGCTTGATGCCTCAATTGCTGAAGCTGCCGCTGCAGCATTTCCTGTAAATGCAGGAGCTGTTGCCGCTTTAGCACCTTTATATTCAAAACCAGTTTGCAATACAGCATCCCAAGTTTTCGTAGAACCTGCTAAGATTTGTGTCGACCACAAGTTCTTAACAAAGTTGTACATATCGGTATCATTTCCTGCCCAAGTCAATAAGCTTTGCTCAGCTTGACGTGTTTTGAAAACAGGATTGATTGTTGGTTGAACGATCGAGAACAAACCTTCTTTTGGATTCGCATCACCCCAAGACTCCAAGAATGTACTTGCTGGAGCAATCGCTGTCAATTCAGAAGCTGTTTCATCCGCACGTTGCGAAAACGATAAGGTGAAAGGAACTTGTTTCAACGCCGCTTTTACATCATCTGCTTTGAAGTAGTCATACACCGGGTTGCTATTCAAGAAGAACGCAACACCAACTTGACCTGATTTCGCTGCTGCTAAGAAAGCTTGGAACGAAGAATCCGAACCTTGATATTGTTTAGAATAGTTATCCAAATCGATGATTGTACCGTAAGCACCTAATGCAACGTTGATTGCATTGACCAATACCTGTACATTGACATCGTTAGAACCAGCAACAACAACTGCTGCGCCTTTGCTGTTCACCAATTCTTTCGCCGCTAGAGCGACACCTTTTTGTGCTTTTTTGTTCGCAGTAGCGCCAGCCAAAGATTGACCAGTGATTGCATTATATAAAGCGATCAAGGTCGCACCTTCTTCTGAAGGTTTGATGGCGATACGTGCATCCGCATTTGTACCAGTCATCGAAAGACCAGACTCAAATTGCACGTGACGTGACATTTTTCCGTTTTTCAACGATTTATAATCACGGTTTTTAGCGTATTGTTGTGTATGCTCTTCACCTGCTAACCAAGTTCCTAAGAAATCAGCTGCAACGGAAACAATCACATTTGCTTTTTCAAAATTGTATGAAGGCACAACAGCTTTACCAAATGAAGCTTTATTCGCCTCAATAATACCGCTGTAAGAAACAGCATCGTATTGTACATGGTTAACTGTTGGGAATTTCGTTGCGAAAGCAGCGATAGCCGCCAACGTTGAAGGACTGTTTACCGTGTTAGAAACGATCGTAATTTGTTTACCAGAAGATGCCGCTGCATTCAAAGCTTTAACAACTTCCCCATCCAATTTAGACCACTCTACATCTTGACCTTTCAATTGTGCCTGTTTCAATTTGGACTCATCATATAAATCCAATACGGAAGCAGCAGTCGTTGAATCCAAACCTTGGTTCAAACCAATTGCATTCGGGTTAGGCTCAACATTGATCGGACGACCTTCGCGCGTTTTAACCAAGATACTTTGACCGTTGAACGTCGAAGCATAATAGTTAGGGATACCTGGAGTCACCTCTTCAGGTTTAATCAAATAAGGAACTGCCTTATGCACAGGAGTACGGTTACAAGCCGCTAAAGAAACAGCACCCAAACCAAATCCTAATGCTTTCAAGAAGTCACGGCGAGGAGTTTTAGTACTCAAGCCAGCTTCGTTTAATACATCTTCTACAGGAATAGATTCGGCAAACTCACCCTTGCTTCCTTCAACGAAAGCAGGAGTTTGATTTAACTCTTCCAAACCTTTCCAATATTTTTTATTGCTATCCATTTAAGCTGTATATAAGATTGCGTATTTCAAATAATTATTAATAGTGACACTTACCACACTCAAGACCACCGATCATGGCTGCAGTCATTTTCTCACCTTTCTTAATTCTTTCGTGTGCTTTGATCAAATCTTCATAGTATTTGTTATCCGATTTGATATCTGTCTTTTTGTGACAATCAACACACCATTTCATCGTCAATGGAGAGTATTGGTATACTTCTTCCATATTTTGGATCGGACCGTGACAAGTTTGACACTCTACACCAGCTACCACAACGTGTTGTGAGTGGTTGAAGTAAGCAAAGTCAGGTAAGTTGTGGATACGAACCCATTGAATTGGTTTTGGATTGTTACCGTAAGTACGCGTATCAGGATTCCAATCCAATGCACGATAGATCTTAGCAATTTCAGGAGAAATCTCACCATCATAATGCTCTGAAGCAGTGATTGTATTGTGACAGTTCATACATACGTTGGCCGATGGAATAGACGCATTTTTAGATTTAAATGCTCCACCGTGACAGTATTGACACTCAATTTTGTTAACACCCGCGTGGATTTGGTGCGAGAACTTAATGGGTTGAACCGGCTGATAGCCTTGGTGAACACCAACGTTCCACATGGTCTTCCAACCACCGACAGCTAATAATGCAACCAACATCAAGACTGTAAAGCCAACCAACTTTTTGTTTTTAACGAATGCTTTCGCAAACTTCACAAAACGTTGGCTATCCTCTGGCTCTTGTTGCGCAGCAATAGCTTCTTGGTTTTTAGCAATAACATTTTCTAAGGTACGGATCACACGATTCAACACCACGATAACCACTACAGCCAAAACAACAACTGCGATCAAGCCCAAAATCATGAACATAGACGCGTTATCATCTTTAGCAGCAGCTCCATCTTTGTTTGGATCCTTCGGTTTCTCCTTAGAAGCATCTGTGATATACGCTAATACCGACTTGATCTGATCGTCAGATAAATCAGTAAAAGAAGTCATCACAAGCTTGTTGTTCTCTTCGAAGATTTTAACAGCATCAGCATCGCCAGACGCAATTAAAGCCTGAGAGTTCTTGATCCACTTGATTAACCAAGCTTCGTCTTTCGTCTCTGGAATCCCCTTCAAAGCAGGACCGACCACTTTTCTGTCAATGGCGTGACAGGATGTACACTTAGATTTGAAGATTTTTTCACCTTCCTTGACATCTTGCGCATGCAACGTCGTAACGGCAAATAATAGCATCAAACTCGTTGACACCACCCTCGCAAGGCTTCCCAAAACGGATGAGATAGTTCTCATATTTAGCACTTTATACTATTTATTTGTGAATGTAAAAAATTAACTCCCATGGTTAAAGGAGCCACTACCCCCCTAACAATGCCACAAAAGTATGATTTATTAACAAATCGCTGACAATTTTGTGACCTTTAATATCAATTTATAATCATTCTAAACAAATGCGTTTAAACAAGGATAAAAACAGCATTAAGCTATTAAAGTAGTTCCATCGCTACAACTTTTCATTTGGATAGCCACTCAAATATAAGACAATTCCATGACAATTTAAAATACCCAAAATTGACGAACACGAGGAACACAAAAAATTTTTTTTCGTCTTTATTTCCGTAACTTTATCAAGATGAATGGAGACCGGGCCAGGATCAATTCCCAGACTGAAAATGAAAGAATCTGGATGATACTACTTTTATAGAGATGCTCTTTTATATAAAGGAATAGATTGACCCCAGTCGACCGCTCCTGTCAAAATCAACGACTAACATACGACAGCCATGGAAACAAACAAAAAATACAACCCGCTAAGTAAAGAAGAGGAATACATTATTATACACAAGGGAACTGAGCGGCCTTTTACGGGTGAACTTTTAGACAATAAGCTCAAAGGAACGTATATCTGCCGCCGTTGTGACAGCCCGCTATACCGTTCGGAGTCAAAATTTGAATCAGGATGTGGCTGGCCGAGTTTTGATGATGAGATTCCTGGGGCAATTACAAGGATCACCGATGCCGATGGTCGCCGCACTGAAATCCTTTGTAGCACATGTGGTGCGCATTTAGGCCATGTGTTCCTTGGAGAAGGCTTTACGACAAAAAACACGCGTCACTGCGTTAATTCTATTTCAATGAAATTTGTAGCCGATACTACGAAATAACTTTCACTTTAGTCGACTCACGAACTTTCAGTTCACAAGGCAACACCATTCTACGTGTTGCTTTTATTTTACCCTGAAGACGAAGCAACAAAATATTGATCAGGTTCTCAGCAATGTCCTTGATCGGCTGCGAAACAACGGTGATAGCAGGTTCTACCAGCTTAAAAACTGTATGGTCGTCAAAAGCAATGACTGCTGGCATCGTAAAGTTGAACTTTTTAGCGGCCTTCAAGCCCGAAATCGCCAAATAGTTAGTGGAGAACAAAACAGCATCCAGCCTGTTTTCACAGATGAACTCCCGCAAAGATTCCATCGCCTCCTCATCCGAAGCATCCATCTGGATCTTCTGGATAAAACTTTGCTGCTTATTATTATCCATAGCTTTCATATAGCCATCTGAACGCTCTTTCATTTGAGTTTGATCCGAGTAGAGCGATACAAATCCGATACGTCTATAACCTTGTTGACACAAATGGTTACTGGCATCAAAGGCCCCCTGAAAATTGTCGGCCCCAACATAGTCTGTTTCAAGCCCCGGAAAATAACGGTCGAAGAGCACAACCGGGATATTATTCTGCTGTAACTGCTTTACGGTATCTTCCAAACCATCGGAAGGTGTAATAATAAAACCATCCACCTGCCGATCGTAAAACATCTGGATCAACTCCTTCGCTTTTTCTACATCATTGTTGGTACTACAATAAATAATACGATAGCCCTGCTCATAGACCTTACTTTCGATCAGACGTGCAATATTCCCAAAAAAAGGATTGGAAATATCCTCGATAATCAAACCCAAAATCTTTGTCTTTCCGGTACGGAGACTTTTTGCCAATTCATTCGGCTTATACCCTACCTTTTTGACATAATCCAGCACACGCTTTGTCAAAGCCTCACTAATACGCTTCTCTTTTGCCTTGTCATTCAAAATAAAGGACACAGTAGTTACAGAAATCCCCAAGGCCTTTGCGATATCACTGATCAGAATACGTTTCTTCATGTAGTAGTAGTAGGTTTGTTAAGTTTTTTATTACGAAGATTACTAAAGTAAAAAATTTAACGACAATTTACTAAAATAATAATAAAATTGCGCTAAAAGGTTTTATTTACTAATTTTAAGCAGTTTTCAAATACCCGAACAAAACCTATGACAGGAAATAAACTACTCAAAACAGTGTTGGGCACACTAATTTTACCATTTTGTGCGCAAGCCCAGCAAAATCTTACACAATATGTCAACCCCTTTATTGGGTCCGCGGATCATGGCCACGTCTTTGTTGGCGCCAATGTACCTTTAGGTGCGGTGCAATTGGGGCCTACTCAAATTCCACAGATTTGGGACAAGTTCAACGGATGGGATTGGTGCAGTGGATACAATTACAAAAGCCAGGAAATTTTGGGTTTTACCCATACCCACCTGAGCGGAACCGGTATCGGTGACCTCAACGACCCTATGATCGTTCCTGCTAACGGAAAATTACAATTAACGCCCGCAGAATTCAACAAAATGAATACAGGTTATGGCTCTTCCTTCAAAAAGGAAAATGAGGTGGCCAAGCCGGGATTCTATAGCGCTTATTTAGATGATTACCAAGTACAAGCCAACTTGACGGCAACCGAACGTGTTGGTTATCATCAATATCGCTATGAAAAAACAGACAATGCACATATTTTGGTCGACTTAGGTTACCATATCAACTGGGATAAACCGACAGACACTTACATCAAACAGGTGAACGACTCGACCTTTGTTGGTTACCGCTTTTCAACAGGATGGGCCACTGATCAAAAATTGTATTTTGCGATCAGAACTTCCCAACCGATACAAAAAGTAAGATTTTTCGACGGTAAAGAAGAAAAATTAGGCCAAACAACATTCAAAGGACAGGCAATCAAAGCGGCTTTATTCTTTGATGCTGTTAAAAACAAAACCATTGAACTTAAAGTCGGTATTTCTCCGGTAAGCTCGACCAATGCGCTGAACAACATCAACGCCGAGATTCCAGGCTGGAATTTTGAAAAAGTAAAGCAAGACGCCGATCAACGTTGGAACAAAACCTTAAATAAGATTCAATTTGAAGCCGACAAGGATACAAAGACCATCTTCTATACGGCATTATACCATACCTACTTCGCCCCTACCATCTTTAACGATGCCAACGGCGATTACTTAGGGACCGACAAACAAGTCTACGAGAAACAGGATTTTGTCAACCATACGGTATTTTCGCTTTGGGATACTTACCGGGGCCTACACCCCTTAATGACCATCTTGGAAGACCGTAAAATCAATCAGGACTTTATCAAAACCATGTTGGCTATCTATCAACAACAAGGTAAATTACCCATGTGGCACTTACAAGGCAATGAAACCAACACCATGGTGGGGCTGCCTGCAATTCCAGTGATTGCTGACGCTTTCTTAAAAGGAATTATTGACGAGAAAGATTATCCTTTGATGTGGGAAGCTGTTAAGACCACGGCTATGGGTAATGATCACGGTCTAAAATATGCGCGTGAACTGACCTACATTCCGATCGACAGCATGCCTAATGAGTCTGTAGCATGGGCATTGGAGTATGCTATTGCTGACTTCGGTGCGTATAAAATTGCCGAAAAACTGGGTAAAACAGAAGACGCTGCCTATTTCAAAAAACGCTATAAACTATACGAGCAATATTTTGACAAAGAATTAGGTCATTTCGTCGGTAAAAAAGCCAATGGTGCGTTCCGCAGACCTTTCGACCCATTGATGGCCAAACACCGCGAGAATGACTATTGCGAAGGTAATGCTTGGCAATACACCTGGTTAGTACCCCAAGATGTCAAAGGTCTGATCAATCTTTTCGGTGGCGAGGAGAAATTTTTGAAAAAACTGGATTATTTTACGACCATGTCATCGGATCTTGGTGGTGAAGCTTCACCGGATATTTCAGGACTAATCGGCCAATATGCGCAAGGTAACGAACCAAATCACCATATCCCTTACTTGTATGCTTACGCGGGACAACCTTGGAAAGGTGCAGCCTTAGTCCGTAAAGCGATGACTGAGTTTTACACAAACAGTCCAGCTGGTCTATGTGGAAATGATGACGTCGGACAAATGAGCGCATGGTATGTATTCTCGGCAATGGGCTTTTATCCATTGAATGCAATGAGTGGTGTTTATGTCTTCGGTTCTCCGATGATGCAACATGCGAATATCAATCTACCGAATGGCAAAACGTTAGCGATCGATGTTAAAAACCAAGGCAAAGCCAATCAATACATCAAATCGATCAAATTAAATGGCAAGCCTTACGCCAAAACGTTCATTACACATGCGCAACTTTTAGCAGGTGGACAGATGGAAATCGAGATGAGTGCTACGCCAAACAAAAACTTCGGTAAAAACAAAGCCGATTGGCCTTCAAGCATTGACAATAATTAACTGAAAAATTGTCAGTAAAACATTACTGGATTAATATTTGTTAATACCTTAATAACATATTTAAGGAGAAACAAAACATGGCAGATTACAAAAACATCAATATACAAGATATCCCTGACGGAGGTGATAATCCAAAAGACTTCTATGAAACTTTTAAAGAGCGCTTAGAAGACTTAGAAACATTTCCAAAGGACTATACGTATAAATTTATCTTACCAAAAGATCAGGACCACTTCAATCAGATTCAGAGCGTATTTGATGACACAGGTGCTCAGTTTGATTTTAAGGATTCCAAAACAGGTAAATATACTTCAATTACGGTAAACTTGAACGTTAAAGACGCCGACCAGGTGATCTACTACTACAAAGAAGTAGCGAAGATAAAAGGTGTTATCATGTTATAAAAAGCAACTGAGGCTGTCGAATTGACAGCCTCAGTTGTTTCATCGTTATTGTAATCGCGCCTCCCTATTTCAACACCACAACATCCAGCCAATAATCGCCACTAAATCTTTTACTATCATGATGTAGTTTCAATAGATTAACAGCAGTCTCCTCCTTTAAAAATCCAAAATTCGTTTGACATCCCGCCGGGCAGCAAACTGTTCCAGAATCTGACTGGATTTCAACAGAAGCAAGCGAAGTATACCTTTCATGGGATAAAGATGCTGCTAAGTTTTATTTTCCATAAAAAAAGCCCGCGTAAAGCGAGCTTTTCATATCATTTAAAGAATAAACTTATTCTTGGCCGGCACCAGCTACAGGAGCTTCGCCAGGTTTATCCTGCTTTGGTTTGTCTTCTTTCGGAGGACGAGGCAATAACGCTTTACGCGAAAGCTTCATTTTACCTTGTTTGTCGATATCCAACAATTTAACTGTTACTTTATCACCTTCTTTGAAGATACCGTCCATTGTTTCAAGACGTTTCCAGTCAATTTCAGAGATGTGCAATAAACCATCTTTACCAGGCATGATTTCAACGAAAGCACCGAATGGCATAATTGATTTCACTTTACCTTCATAAGTTTCACCAATCTCTGGTTTAGAAGCAATCGCTTTGATACGACCTACTGCATCATCAATAGCCGCTTTATTATCTGCGAATACTTGCACAACACCTTTGTTATCAACTTCTTCGATCGAAATTGTAGCACCGGTCTCACGTTGCATTTCTTGGATAATTTTACCACCTGGTCCGATTACAGCGCCAATAAATTCTTTATCGATCAATAATTGAACGATACGAGGTGCATGTGGTTTGTAATCTTCGCGAGGAGCAGAAATTGTTTTCTTCATCTCACCCAAGATGTGTAAACGCGCTTCTTTTGCTTGATCCAAAGCTTGCGTCAACACTTCCCATTTCAAACCATTGATTTTTAAGTCCATTTGACAAGCAACGATACCTTTTTCTGTACCCGTTACTTTAAAGTCCATATCACCTAAATGATCTTCATCACCTAAGATATCCGATAAGATCGCATATTTACCTGTTTTCTCATCAGAAATCAATCCCATGGCAATACCTGAAACTGGCGCTTTCAATTTCACACCGGCATCCAAAAGTGCTAATGTACCAGCACATACAGTTGCCATAGAAGAAGAACCATTTGACTCCAGAATATCAGAAACAACACGGATCGTATATGGATTTTCACTGTCTGCAGGAAGTACCTGTTTCAATGAACGCATTGCTAAGTTACCGTGACCAACTTCACGACGACCTGGACCTCTATTAGGTCTTACCTCACCTGTAGAGAATGCAGGGAAGTTGTAGTGAAGAATAAACTTGTTATAACCGTTGATAAAAGCACCATCGATCATTTGCTCATCGTCTTTAGCACCTAAAGTAACCGAAGTCAATGATTGTGTTTCACCACGTGTGAATACAGCCGAACCATGTGCAGCAGGCAAGTAATCTATTTCTGACCAGATTGGGCGAACTGTACGTACGTTACGGCCATCTAGACGAATTCCCTCATCCAGGACAAGGTTACGAACAGCATCATACTGAACATCGTGGAAATATTTTTTGAACAAGAAAGCTGTATCATCATCCAATTCCTCGGGCATTGTTGCTCTGAACTCTTCCGCGATTTTTGCGAAGTTTTCAGAACGGTCATGTTTTGCAGAAGCAGATTTTGCAATAGCGTAAACCTTATCGTAAGTAGCTGCAAAAATAGCATCTCTCAATTCAAGGTTTTCAGGCTCATGGTTATACTCACGTTTAACCGTTTTACCAACTAAGTTAGCCAGTTCTACTTGAGCAGCAACTTGTTTTTTGATCGCTTCATGAGCAAAAGCAATTGCTTCTACCATTTCAGCTTCAGAAATTTCTTTCGCTTCACCTTCAACCATACCAATATCTTGTGCAGAACCAGCAACGATAAATTCTAGCGTTGCTTTTTCAAGTTCAGATAATTTTGGGTTGATCACCAATTGACCGTCAATTTTCGCAACGCGAACTTCAGAAATTGGTCCATTAAAAGGAATATCAGAAACAGCAATAGCTGCAGAAGCAGCCAAACCTGCTAAAGCGTCAGGCATAATATCTTTATCTGCAGAAATCAAGCTAATTGCCACTTGTGTATCTGCGTGATAGTTTTCAGGGAACAAGGGACGTAATGCACGGTCTACCAAACGTGAGATCAATACCTCATAATCCGATAGTCTAGCTTCACGACGTAAGAAACCTCCTGGAATACGGCCTGTTGCCGCATATTTTTCTTGGTAATCTACCGAAAGAGGTAAAAAATCAACCCCAGATTTAGCTTCTTTAGCTGAAACGACTGTTGCAAGTAACATCGTATCACCTTGTTTTAATACTACAGCACCATCAGCTTGTTTTGCCAATTTACCTGTAGACAATTCGATCTGGGTGCCATTACCCATATCGATGGTTGTTTTAATTTCGTTGTAATTCATTTAATCTTGTTTGCGACATGCTTTTCATCTTGTTGGCAGCATGCCAATATTTTAAATACATTAGATTTCAGCACAAAGGTAAATTAAAATATTAAGATTAATGCAATTAACGGCAGGCTAAATCATCAAACCATCGGAATAACTGTGCCAAAAAGTCCAGCGACTCATTCAACAACGTAGCTCAGAGCAAAAAGTTCAGCAGTAAACCTGGAAAACATTGGTAAGTTAGGCGACAACAGTAGGAAAACAGACTGGGAAAATTTTATGTTCATTTTCGCCCTTTGTTCGGTGCTTCTTCGGTACTTGTTCGGTACTCGTTCGGTGCTTCTTCGGTTGTAAGCGAATAAAGACCGAAGAAGTTCCGAAGAAAAAACGATTAAATAATGACTAAATGGCGAAATTGAAGTAAGAAAGAACCTATACCATCCCCTCCTTTTCCCAAGGGTATCCCAAGCAATTGCGAAAGCCGTTATAAATAGAATAATCCCTTTGAGACGCGCAAAGTTCACTAATAAATCTGTCTAGATATACACAATAAAAAAGCCATCCAAAATTTGGATGGCTTTCTTAACACCTTTGTATAAAAGCTTATTTGATGATATCACGTAAACCTAGACCTTTAATGATCGCACGGTAACGGTTGATATCTTTTTTATAAAGATAAGCTAATAATGAACGACGTTTACCTACTAACATTTGTAGGGCACGTTGTGTACCGAAATCTTTTCTGTTTTTTTTCAAGTGCTCAGTTAAGTGAGCAATTCTCTTAGTGAATAAAGCAACTTGACCTTCAGTAGATCCTGTGTTTGTAGCTGATCCAGCAAATTCTGCGAAGATATCAGCTTTGTACTCTTTACTTAAATACATTTCCTGAATAATATTAAAGCGTTAAAAATTTTATTAATTGGCTGCAAAGATAACAAAAATCTTGGAGTGCCAAAATAATTTAACAAGCAAAGATCTCCCTGATGTTACACCTTTACATAAATTTTCTTCTTGTCCAGCCAATAGCAAATTACCCACATTAAGGTCAGGAAGCATAACGAATAAACAAAAGATCCAACTTCTGGTATCCCGGGGATTTTCGCACAAACGTATTTATAGAACCAGCCAAAAGCGTCGAGGTATTTTTGTGTGCCATCTTCTTTTAGGCCATCAGGAATTCGGAATAATCCCAAAAAGCGCGGCAAGATCCCACTCAACACAAAGATGAACAATGGATTTTTACCAAAAACATCAAAAAACTGTGTCAATTTATTTTTTACGCCCTGTACTTCAATAAACCAGATCATGCCACCCAGCGTCATGGTTGCCAAACCTGTGGTATAGAGCACGTAGGAACTTGTCCATATTTTTTTATTGATCGGAAAACCCAAAGCCCATATCCAAGCCAGGACGACTAAAATAAATCCGGTCACAAACATGCCCGCCAGCAATTTAAAATGAGGCTCATTAGAGGGCGGTACTTTAGACCACAACCAATCCACCTGACCTTGTTTTTTTATAAATACACCAACTAAATACCCAAAGACGACCTGAACAATCGTCGGTAATGTGCTCATCAGTCCTTCGGGATCAAAGGGTACCCCCTCCCCTTTGTAAACATGCGGTAAACCTAAAATGGCGATATCATATTGTGTACCGAACCAGCCTTCCAAGCTATAGGGATCTGCCCCGCCAGCGATTGCACAAATCGCCCAGTATAACAATAAAATGATTGTTGAAATCCAAATAATGGTTTTCTCTTTAAAATAATAGGCGAGAATTGACGCAAAGCAGTAGGCGACAGCAATGCGCTGCAATACGCCAAAAATCCGAATTCCACGGCTCGGGTCCGCTCCGTCTACCCATTGCTTAAATACCAGGGTTGCGCCATCCCATTTCACGAAAGGCCACCAGTTTATAAAAAGTCCGATCGCAAAAATTAAGACCGTCCGTTTAATGACTTTTTGCCAAAATATCGCTGGACCAGCTTCCTGTAATCGTGGGATAACAAAAGACATGGCATTACCCACTGCAAAAAGAAAAAAAGGAAAAACCAGGTCTGTAGGCGAGCAACCATGCCATTCTGCATGTTTTAGCGGCGCAAACATATGAGCCCATGTCCCCGGATTATTCACCATAATCATCAGTGCCACAGTAGCTCCACGAAAGACATCCAAGGAGTAATAGCGTTGTTTCATAATCAGATCATATAATTAAAGGGTAAATATAAGCTATTTGACATTCATTTTTATGCATAATCTATGATTTAATGGCACAAACAGGAATGTAGATTGTTACACAAAAACAAAAAAAACGCCGCGCAGCAACAACTTCTTAAAGTTTTTTAAAAAGTATTTTGATCTTACATGCGATTTAACATATCTTTAACAAAAGTTTAATCAACTTTTAGAAACCACACGAACTAATGGAAAAAGAAATATTGAAAAACCTTTATTTTGATTCTGCGCTTTCTATTGCAGAGTTGGTCAAAAAGCTCTCCAAGAGTACACCTTCCATTACAAAAATAATCAATCGTTTACTTGAAGAAAAAATAATTGTTGAATGTGGTTTTGCAGAATCTACCGGCGGAAGACGTCCTTTACAGTTCGCTATTAATCCAGCACTGAATTTTTATATCCTGACAATTTCAGCCGATCAGCATTTCTCTACATTTACCTTAACAGATCTCAATCAGCAGAAGATTATCGAACACCGCGATGTTCCCTTAGAATTGAAGTCCAGTAATTCTGCTAATTTACTATTGGACGAAATTGAATCGATTTTGGAACTATCGGGAATCCAAAGGGACAAAATAATTGGAATTGGCCTTAGTATACCGGGATTCGTCAATTCAGAATTGGGTGTCAATGAATCTTACCCGCACAACCATCCTTTATACCGTATTAAAAGTAGCATAGAAGCAAAATACCAAATATCAACTGTGATAGAGAATGACTCCAGATGCATTGCTATAGCAGAAAAAGAGTTTGGAGCAGCAAAAGATATTGATCATTCACTCATTATCAATTTAAATTGGGGTGTTGGATTGGGCATTATTATCAATGGCTCTGTTTTCAAAGGCGAATCAGGTTTTGCGGGAGAATTTAGTCATATCCCGCTCTCGGATGACAACACCTTGTGTTCTTGCGGGAAAAGGGGATGCCTAGAGGTAGAAGCTTCATTAGACGCAGCCATTCGAAGTACGGAAACTGACATCCAAAACAATGAATATTCCATTTACAGTACTTTTGTAAAAAGTAAGCTCAACAAAATCGATGCTTTAATTGAAGCTTCGAACGTGGGCGATCAAATTGCTATCAATAATTTAGGAAAAATAGGTTATATGTTGGGTAAAGGCATATCAACGCTTATCCATATTCTGAATCCAAAACAGATCATCGTCAGCGGAAGAGGTGCAGAACTGGGCCGAATTTTGAATCCCCAAATACAGATTGCCATCAATGAATTTTGTATTCCTGAAATTGCAAAAACGACAAATGTGCAAATGTCATCTTTAAACAAACATGCACAAATCAAAGGTACTGCAGCGATTGTAGTCGAAAATCACATTAATAAAATTTTAACAAAATAATAACCACACTAATCATTTACTTATTGTAATTCATACTAATCATTAAAAAATGAGTCTATTTTACAAAAAAGCAGCGGGTATAGCATTGTGTACGCTATTTAGCGCCACTTCGCTTTACGCACAACAAACCATTACTGGTACAGTAACTGACGCCAAAGGTCCAGTTTCAGGAGCGACAGTTTCTGTTAAGGGCACTGTCAAAGGAACCCAAACAAATGCAAGCGGAGCTTTTACCATTCAAGCATCCCCAGGAGAAGTATTACGTATTTCTATTGTGGGTTACCAAACCCAAGAAGTTACGGTTACTTCCGCTAAATCGATTAAAGTATCCTTAAATCAGGACGCTTCGGCTTTAGATGAAGTTGTTGTCACAGCGATGGGCATCAAGCGCGAATCTAAGGCGCTAGGATATGCAGTTAGCAATATCAAAGCTGAGGAAATCACTAAAGCGGGTAACACCAACTTTGGATCAGCACTATACGGTAAAGCACCAGGTGTGAAAATCACCACTGCTCCGGGTGGTTCTGCCAGTGCGGTTAACGTTCAAATCCGTGGTATCAATTCATTAAACTATCAACGTCAGCCCCTCTATGTTGTTGATGGTATCATCATCCGTAACGATCAACAAGGTGGTGCGACTGGTGCAAACAATAATAATTATTGGGACGATCAACGTATTAGGGGTAATGGTATGCTGGACATCAACCCCGCTGATATCGACAATATTTCCATCTTAAAAGGTGCTGCAGCCAGTGCACTATACGGCTCGGACGCTGCAAGTGGGGTAATTGTTATTACAACAAAGAAAGGCACAAAAGGAAGAGGTCTAGGAATTGACTTCAACTATAATGGATCAATCGAAAGAGCAGCCTTTTTACCGAAGTTCCAAAATATTTATGGACCCGGTTACGACGCAGCGACAAACATCGCTAACGGCGCGTCTGCCGAAGGTTGGTTTACAGATGCTAATTCTCCTTCGGGAAGAAGGCCATACTATAGATCCTACGGAAGTTTTGGTCCAAAATTCACTGGCGAAGATGTTATGTGGTGGGACGGACAGGTACGTCAATACAAAGCACGTGAAAATAACTACTACGACGTATTTGACAAAGGCTACAATTCCAATATTAACGTTGGTATCTCAAACCAAACAGAGAAAATTAACTACCGTTTGAGTGCGACCAGAATGGACTATAAAAGTACGAGCCCTGGTAGTAAACAAAACAGAAATACCTTCAACCTTAATAGCACGCTAAAACTTAGCGACAAATTGTCGACCGATATCGTCGCTAACTTTATCAATACCAATACCCACAACAGAACCTATCTGTTGGGTCAGGTACTTGGAAGTTTCGACGGGTTTTTCAGCAGAACAGAAGATATGTCTGCCATGAAAAATGCGTATCAAACCACTGACGGCTACAAATATTCCAAATTTGGAACAGGACGTCCTGAAGACTTCAAATACACGATGAGGGCTTCTAACCTCTTAGATTATTTTTGGAATCAGTACAAAAACAGTTATGATGAGACCGAAAATAGGATTTTAACAAGTGCCACATTAAACTGGGATGTTGTAAATCACTTGAAACTCCGCGGAAGAATTGGTAATGACTTAACTTCTGCAACGAGCATCAACAAGCAATACAACGAATATGCAACGGCTTACAATTCAACTACCAGCAGTTCTGGAGGCTTCGCAACTTCAAAAGGAGTCTATTCGATCCTGTATGGTGATGTAATGGCAACCTATAGCAACAAAATCAATGCAGATTTCGACTATTCAGCGAGCGTGGGTTTCCAATCGAGATCAGAGCGTTATGATGATCAATCGTCAAGTACAGCAGGTGGTCTTGTCACAGAAAACTGGTTTAGCTTAAGCAATAGTTACGCGCAGGCAACAACTTCAAATAGCAGAAAGGAAATGCTAAAATATGCCTACTTCGGTTCCTTGAATATTGGCTATAAAGGATTTGCTTACTTAGACGGTACTTATCGTTCTGAATATTCTTCTACACTACCTTCATCAAACAATAATTATCGCTATGGTTCGGTTAGTGGTAGCTTTATTTTCAGCGATGCTTTCGATATCAAGTCTGATAAGTTCTCCTACGGTAAACTTCGCGCTTCCTACGGTATTGTTGGTAATGATGCCGCAATCTACGAAGCAAATATCGCTTACAACCAAAATCCATTATTGACCATCAATGGAGCTGTTCCATCATTGACCTATAGAAATAACTATGGAAATCTTAATCTACGTCCTGAGCGTAAATATGAGGTTGAGGTCGGTATGGAATTGAAGTTTCTAAAAAATAGATTAGGATTGGATGTTAGTTACTACAACAACTATATCGACGACCAGATCTTAGGACTTACAACACCAGCCTCTACAGGGGCTACTTCCCAAATTTTGAATATCGGAAAAATTGCCAATAACGGTTTGGAGCTTTCTATCAACGGTACCCCAATTCAAAATGAAAACTTTACCTGGAATTCTAGACTAAACTATTCATTTAATAAGTCGACAGTTAAAACCCTAGCACCGGGTGTTGAAGAATTGGTATTCTACTCTGCCGATGAAAACTCTTTGAAGATTACGGCAAAAGAAGGTGAGAAATTAGGAAATATTTACGTTTATGACATTGCCAAAGATCAAAACGGCAATAATTTGATCTCTGACGATGGACTCTATGTGATCGACAAAACCAAGTACAAATATGCTGGCAACATTATGCCAAAAGCGATCGGAGGCTGGACCAATACATTTACCTATAAAAACTTTATGTTAGACTTTACTGCTGATTATCGTTTTGGAGGTAAAATGGTATCCGAAAACCTCAAATACGGCATGAGTGCTGGTCTATATGAAAACACCTTACCATATCGCGAAAATGGAGTGACTTTGCAAGGTGTTAACGCCAATACAGGAAAAGCAAACGATGTACATTTGAGTGCTGCAGAATATTACATGAACACATTCGGATGGGGTGCAGATTCTTGGACTGAAAAAGGTGCCGTTTACGACAACAACTTTATCAAATTAAGAGAATTGTCTATTGGTTACCGTATTCCAGACAGTTTCACCAAAAGACTTAAAATTAACAACTTAAAGGTTTCTTTATTGGGCAGAAATCTATTCTACTTCTACCGTACATTGAAAAATCTTGACCCTGAAGCTCCAGTAGGTAACAAATGGTGGGCACAAGGTGTAGACGTTGGTTCATCTGCTGCTACCCGAAGTTTCGGTTTTTCATTGAATGCTAATTTTTAATTTTTTACCCACGAGAATCATGAAAAAAACTTTTCTTTCTATATTAACTTTGGTTTCGGCCCTATCGACGATGGTCGGCTGTAAATCACAACTTGACGACAAGTTTCAAAACCCAGATGCATCGACAAAAGCAAATATTCCGGCGTTCTTTGCCGAAATGCTAAATAATGATCGTGTAAGACCAGCTTATTACCACTACCGTACATTTATTCTGTCCAATCAGGCAGTATATACGCAGACAGCGTCTTTTTATCCGTCAAATACCATGTATCAGCCGAACGATAGCTACTCTTATGCATATTGGACGGACTTTTATGCTCCTGGTGTACTCGGTATCACAAGAAGCATGGAAAAAGCATACGCTGAACTTCCTGAAGCGGAGAAAGCAAGTAAAGAGATCTTTATCCAAACGGGCAAAATTGTATTGTTTGACGAGGCGTCTAAATTAGTGGATAATTTTGGTGACATTCCTTTCAGTGAAGCCGGTAGTCTACCAACAACAAGTACGATTATTAAGCCAAAGTTTGATGCGCAAAAAGAATTATACAATCAGTTCATCAGCGAATTGAAAAATATCAACACGTATTTATCAACAGCAACGACCAATCCCGATTTTTCAAAATACGACATCTTGAATAGCGGTAATGTTGCGAAATGGCGTAAGTATGCCAATTCACTTCGCCTGCGTCTATTGATGCGTATTTCTTTTGTTGATGAGGCAAAAGCAAGAACTGAAGTACTTGAAATGCTGAATAACCCAACACAATATCCATTGGCAGATGGTGGCGCAACGGCAAACTATAACCCTAGAAATGAAGACATCTTATTGCAGCCGCTAACAAACTATACGGGAACTTTGAGACAGGCTTTGATTGAAGGTCCTAACCAATTCGCAACAGATCATATGTTGAACAAAGTGATGTTACCAGCGAATGATCCACGTATTCCGGTACTTTATGATAAATTCGGAAAAACAGTAGACGGTAAGTTTGTTCAGAACAAAGAGTATAGAGCAATGCCAATTTCCTTTACTTCAGCGGATATGGAGAAGAATTATCAAGACTACGCTGTGTTGGATTCGGCAACTATCTTCGACAACAATGCTTTGCCCGGAATTGTCATTACCGCTTCTGAAACCAATTTCAATAAAGCTGAAGCGTTATTAAGATGGGGAGCAAGTAATGCGGCCAAAGATGCTTACGATGTCGCTGTTAAACAATCCGTTTCTTTCTATTATTATTTAAATAATTTAAATACTTCAGGACTGAAAACAGAGAAAAAACCTACCGATGACGTCATCAATGACTTTGTAGACAAATCGACTATCAGCTTCTCAACAACTCAAGCAAAGAACCTAGAATTAATATGGACTCAAAAATGGTTACATTATGGTTTTTTACAGGCACAACAAGCTTGGGCTGAATTGAGACGTACAGGATATCCAATATTGACATATCCTGTGGCTGGATTGGCTAATTACGCAAATCCTCCTAAACGTTTATTATATCCTACCCAAGAGATTTCAAATAATAGTTCTAATTACGATGCTGTTAAAGCAAATGATACAAGAACAACTAAAATCTTCTGGGACGTCAAATAGATGATCACAATTTAAACGAATAAAATCTCGCGAGCAATTGTCCTGAGACTTTGAAAGAGCCTGGTATTCCCAGGCTCTTTTATTTTACTAGTATATCGAACTATACAGATACCAATAAGCGTTAAATCCCTAAAAAAAACGCCCATTTTAGGAGATGATAGTCAGGGCTTCTCGCTTAAATATCACTTAAAATTATAGCAATTTCGTTACAATACCCACCCAACCTTTCTTCATTAGATAAAAAAAAGAGCCTTCTTTTGACCAAAAACACATTATCATCAAATTCTTTTTAAAAATTTTAAAAAGAATTTTGAACTTAACACAAAGTGTGTTTATCTTTAACATACAATGCTTATGAGAATCTAAACATATTGATGATCTATAAGCAAGTTACTATGAAAAACCAAGGCGCGATGAAATGATTTTTATCAGCCATTATGAAACTTAGAGAAAACCAATAGTTATACTAATACAATTGAACTAAATTATGGGCGGCGAAATTTTGAGAATTTTGTATTACAGGCCGATGCAACCGATTGCAGATATTGCAAACTCTTTATCGAAAAGCATCCCCTCTGTCACCAAACAGATCAATGATCTTTTGACACGAAATGTTGTTGTCGAAAAAGGTTATGCAGCATCCACAGGTGGAAGAAAAGCTATACAATACATGCTTAATGAAAATTTACAGCAAAGTATTATTAGCGTGTCTATCGATCAATTCTATACATCCATATCTTCCTCAAATCTCAAGGCTGAAACAATTTCGTCGCAAAATAATATTCCAATCGACCTTAGAGATAAGAAGGCAACGGAGTCCATTCTGGAAGCATTGAACAATTTCATCATTTCCAACCAGATCAACATTACACAAGTAATCGGTATTGGAATAAGTATGCCTGGTTTTGTTGATTCGGAAACAGGTCTCAATGAATCGTACAATGAAGATTCGCCCTTATATAACATTCGAAAACTATTTGAGCAAAAATTTAAGGTTCCGGCCATCATTGACAATGACTCACGTTGTATCGCCCTCGCGGAACGGAAATTTGGTGAAGCAAAAGATTCATCCCACTCGCTCGTGATCAATCTAAACTGGGGTGTAGGCTTAGGAATACTCATCAATGATGATATCTTCAAGGGAACATCAGGTTATGCCGGCGAATTCAGCCATATTCCACTTTCCGATACATTAACCTTATGCTCATGTGGCAAACGCGGCTGTCTTGAAGTCGAAGCTTCCATTAGTGCCGCCATTCGAAATACCGAGCGGGATATAAAGAATGGAGAATATTCCATTTATGATAAACTGGCCCATGAACACATCAATAAAATCGACGCATTAATTGAAGCCGTCCAAATCGGAGATCAGGTAGCAATCAACAACATTGGGAAAGTTGGCTATTTACTTGGCAAGGGAATTTCGACGTTAATACACATCCTCAATCCGGATAAAATAATCATCAGTGGCCGTGGTGCAGAAATTGGGGATATTCTGGCGCCTCATATTCAAGTGGCCATTAATGAATATAGCATTCCGAAGATTTCAAGGAAGACAACATTGGCAATTTCCACACTGCATAAAAGGGCACAACAAAAGGGGACAACTGCCTTAGTCATCGAAAAATATATTACTAACATAATTAACTAACGTTTTACACAAACACCTAAAACATGAGTCTATTTTACAAAAAAACTGCAGGATTGGCGCTATGTACACTTTTCAGTGCTACATCGCTCTACGCGCAGCAAAGCATTTCTGGAATAGTTTCAGATGCTAATGGACCAATTTCTGGCGCCACTGTCTCCGTAAAAGGAACCAGCAGGGGCACCCAAACTGGCGGCAATGGATCTTTCACAATCCAAGCTTCAACAGGTGAAACTTTGCGCATCTCCATGGTGGGCTACAAATCCCAAGAAGTTGTGGTTGGTTCCAACAAAACAATCAACGTAAGCTTAACCAGCGATCAATCCAACCTGGAAGAAGTTGTTGTTACTGCCATGGGTATCAAAAAAGCCCCGAGAGAGCTTGGTTATGCCATGAGTACGATTGATTCTAAAGAACTAACAAAAACCGGTTCACCAAACTTTGCGGGGGCATTATATGGTAAAGCACCGGGCGTACGCATCACAACTGCTCCAGGGGGAGCGACCTCAGGCGTAAATATCAATATTCGTGGTATTAACTCTATCACAGGAGGTTCACAACCATTAGTCATTATTGATGGGGTACCTATGCGCCAAAATAAATTTGATAACTCCAATTATTGGGGCGACCAACGTGCTCGTGGTAATGGCCTTGAGGATTTAAACCCTGAGGATATCGAAACAGTATCCATTTTAAAAGGCGCTTCAGCTGCTGCATTATATGGATCTGAAGCAATGAATGGTGTTGTCCTTATCACAACAAAATCAAATAAGGGGGGTACAGGCTTTTCAATTGATTTTAATGCAAACTATACGCATGATCAAATTGCATACCTACCCAAATTCCAAAATGTACGGGGGCCAGGCTATAGCTTAGCTTATGCAAATGGAGGACAGGCAGAAGATAAATTTTTCTATTATGGTGCTGATCGGGCTGTTGATGGAGTTACAAGAGGTGTTTTACCCGCAACGGTAAACTTCGGGCCTAAATTTGATGGACTACCAACGGTAACATGGGACGGTAAAGTGCGGCCTTATGAAGCTCAGAATGCTTATGGAAAGTTTTTCAACAATCCCAACAATACATCCCTTAATCTCGCGCTAGGCCACGCAACAGAAACGTCAAATGTTCGTTTCTCCCTTACGCGTCAAGATAATCAGATGACGTCGTTCGATTCGTATAACAAAAAGAACATTGTCAATTTTAACTCAACATTTAAATTGTGGAATAAACTGACAACCGATGTTGTCGTTAATTATATCAATCAGCATACGCATAACAGGCCATTTATGACGGATCGTTTGATTAACAATTTTACGGGGATGATTTCCACATTTGATAACCCAGACTGGTATGCAGATCGCTATCAAACAAGCCTAGGTTACAAATATGTAACTGGAACGAATCAAAGTCTTACCCCGGGTGAAAATCTAATACACAACGGATATAAAGTCGATGTATTAGATTATTATTGGAATACTCGAGCTAAAACAAGTGATGAATATTCAAACCGTTTAATTGGTTCATTTACGAATACTTATCAAATCACAGACGATTTATCTGTTCGCGCTAGATTCTCTGCTGACGTTACATCAGCACGATTTGAAGACCGCAGCCCTAATCGCTTCCCATTACTTTACGGTTTTGACACCGAGTCAGGATTTACGACAAAGAATCAAAATCAAAACATTTATTACACCGACCTTCTTGCCTCCTATAAAAAACAAATTAATAAGGACATTAAGTTAGGAGCTGCAGTAGGCTATACTGCGACAAAAAATCAGGACTTTTCGGTTAGTGGCTGGACTAACGGCGGATTATCTCAACGCAATTGGTATGATCTATCAGCCTCCGTTAATGATTCCAGAAGCTCACAAGCTAGGGTTTGGTCATTAAGAGATGCAACTTTTGGAACTTTAAATTTTAGTTTTAAAGACTATTGGTATGTAGAGGGGACATTACGTCGTGAGCTTATTTCACAGATGCACCCAGATAACAATGTTTTGTATTATCCATCGGTCAACTCAAGTTTAATCTTATCTGATGCGTTTAAACTTCCGGAAGTCTTCGATTATGCGAAATTAAGAGGCTCATGGGGAATTGTGGGAAATTATCCTAATATTTTCCAAAGCGCCTTGAGCTTCTCTCAAAAAACACTGGGCGATCAAGGAACAGGATCTGTGATTTATACACAGGTTCCAACCTCCGGCTTCGGAAATGAGCGCATTAAACCTGAGACCAAGCATGAGATCGAATTTGGTTTAGAAACTAGATTGTTAAAAGGCCGATTAGGATTTGACATTACTTATTACAATGGCCAGATCAAAGATCAGATCCTAGATTTCTCTTTACCAATGACGACAGGTGCTAGCTCCATTGTTGCAAACGTAGGTACATTACGTAACAAAGGATGGGAATTTGTTGTTAACGGTACACCAGTTCAAAGTGAAAACTTCAAGTGGAATACAACCGTTAACCTTGCGTTCAACAGAAACAAGGTCGAGCAATTAGCAGGCGGTGCGACCGAATTAGAGCACCGATTTATTGATGGTGATGCAGCTAAGATTATTTCGAGAGTTGGAGAACCATTGGGTGATATCTACGCTCGGCCGGTAAAAACAGATGATCAAGGACGAATGATTGTTGACGCAAATGGTTTATATCAATTGGATAACACAACGTACAAAAAAGTTGGTAATGCCATGCCTAAAGCAATTGGTGGGTTCATCAACTCCTTTAGTTACAAAAATTTCACTTTGGACGCTCTAATTGACTTCCGCTGGGGAGGACATATTATGCCTACCGGTATCAACTGGATGAAAAGTAGAGGCTTGCTAGAAGAAACCTTAGAGGGTATGGACGCTGAACATGGTGGATTGAGTTACTACTTGTCTGGAGGAAAAGGAATTGCTACTACTGGTTCCACTGGACCTAATGGAGAAACGGTTTATCATGATGGTATGTTATTGGACGGGGTTTTATTAGATGGTACTAAAAACGCGAATATCATCTCCCAAGCGACCTACTTCAATTCAACCTATAACTGGGGTGGCCCACAATATGGCGGAAACTCTCGTTATGAACTTTATGTAGAGAAAAACAACTATATCAAGATGCGTGAACTTTCGCTCGCTTATAGACTTCCGAAAGATTTCGCTCGCAAGTTAAAAGCGAAAAACATCAGTTTATCGGCCTTTGGAAGAAACTTGTTCTTCATCTACAGAACCGCCAAACACCTCGATCCTGAACAAATGACAGGTGGTTCACACTGGTCACAACAAATTACCAATGCTGGTTCAGGTCCAGCAACAAGAACTTATGGTTTAATGTTACGCGCAAGTTTCTAAAATTATGAAAATCAAAAAACACATCTTACTTGCTGGTCTATGTGCCGCGGGTATTACAGCAATAACCTCTTGTAGTAAATCATCTTTTGATGAGTTATATAGAGATCCAGGAAAAATAAGTGAAGTGTCAGCCGACAAACAGTTCGCAGGAATTACCTATTCCTACAGAGAACTGGTTGTCCCAAGTTACTGGAATTACTTTGTTATCCTCCGATCGACTGCTAATCGCTATGTTCAGGCTACGGGATGGGCAAACGAGAATAATCAATTAATACCGGGAGGTGCTTCTACCCAAGATCGGTGGAATACTTATTATGCAGGTCTTGCACAATACAGAGAATTTGAAAAAGTATACACAGCATTGCCAGAAGCAGAGCGAACTCAGCTACGCATATTTTACCTTGCAGCAAAGATTTTCTTTTATGATCAAACGCAACAGGTTGTTGATTTACATGGAGATATCCCTTGGTCGCAAGCAGGCATGTTGAGCACCAATGGTGGAAATTATCCGAGCTCGTATGCTAAATATGACACTGCAGAAGATATTTATAAAACGATGCTGGATGACCTAAAAGCCATTAGTACCGAGCTTAATACACTACCAGCACTAACTTCAGGTGTTTCCACGTCTTTTAAAACGCAAGATTTAATAAACAAAGGTGACATTACACTATGGAAAAAATACTGTAATTCCCTTCGCCTACGTATGTTGACTCGCGTAAGTGCTGCCTCTACTTTTACAGCAAGAGCAAACCAAGAGCTGGCCGACATTATTGGAAATCAATCAACTTATCCATTAACGCTCACCAATGCAGATAATATCGACATCAGTGTCTTCAATTCAGGATCAGATATCAATGCAAGAGGATTTAGAGATGGTTTAGAAAGTTGGAACGCCAATATTGCCGGGAAAGTAATGATTGACAACATGGTTTCAAAGGCAGACCCGAGATTACCATTTATTTTTGAACCTGGACAAGGTGCTAATGGAGCTTATATTGGGCTAGATCAGTCTCTAACGAGTGCAGAACAAACTGCTTTGATTTCCGGAACACCAGCTAATCCAAGTAAGATTGCCATCTATAATCGTTCTACTTACTCGAGAAATGAATATTTCCCGGGCTTATTGATCACGGCATCAGAAGTCAATTACTTACTTGCAGAATATTACAACAGGACCGGAAATAATGCTGCTGCAAAATCAGCTTTCGAACAAGGCATAAAACAATCCATTGCACTATTTCCTGCAATCAGGGCGTTAAGCAAAGACAACACAACTACTGCCGCAGCACAACCAACAGAAGATCAGATCAATACCTACATCTCAAATATTGGTTGGGGAACAAATAACGTTCAATTAATCGCCACTCAGAAATGGCTACACTTCAACGTTATTCAACCTTTACAATCCTGGGCGGAAGTAAGAAGATTAAATTACCCTGTATTTACTTTTAGAACAGAAGTATCTGATATTCAAAAAACTGTCCCTGCGAGATGGAATATCCCCGCAACAGAAGTGAATTTAAATGGCGCAAATTATGACGCTGTAAAAAGCAAAGATAAGCTTGACACCAAACTCTTCTGGGACGTAAATTAACGCATAAGCTATATCTATCTACAAGAAGGCCACCTAAGGTGGCCTTCTTTTTATCATTTTCACTATCTTTATCCATGCAAAAACTAAAAACCATTATATCCACCGCGCTGATTGCTTCAAGCGCAACATTAGCGTTTGGCCAAGCACATAACGTATCTAATGGCTATCAAAAACCGACAGATCCTCTAGTGATTGAAAATCTCGAACAATGGCAAGATATGAAGTTTGGCCTTTTCATGCACTGGGGTACCTATAGTCAATGGGGAATCGTTGAAAGCTGGAGTATCTGTCCTGAAGATGAAGGTTGGACCCAACGCAAACCCGAACATGGTAAAACCTATTTCGAATACCTCAAGAACTACGAAAATCTACAGACAACCTTTAATCCAACAGATTTTAATCCTCAAAAATGGGCCGATGCCGCTAAAGCTGCCGGCATGAAATATGTCGTCTTTACAACCAAACATCACGATGGATTTGCCATGTTCGATACCAAAGAATCGGATTATAAAATCACCTCTGCTAAAACGCCATTTTCGACAAATCCAAAGGCCAATGTAACCAAAGAAATCTTCAATACTTTTCGCAATGATGGCTTCAAAATTGGCGCCTATTTCTCCAAACCGGACTGGCACTCCGATTACTACTGGTGGTCCTACTTTCCGCCAAAAGACAGAAATGTAAATTATGACCCTAAAAAATATCCGGACCGCTGGCAAAAATTTAAAGACTTTACCTACAATCAGATCAACGAGCTGACTTCCGAATACGGCAAGGTTGATATCCTTTGGTTGGATGGAGGCCAGGTCCGCCCCTTAGAAACGGTTGACAAATCTGTCGACTGGCAACAGACAATCAAAATGGATCAAAATATTGACATGGACCGCATCGGTGGCATGGCAAGAAAAAATCAACCGGGTATTATCGTCGTTGACCGTACGGTACCTGGAAACTGGGAAAATTATGTCACTCCCGAACAAGCGATTCCTGAACATCCGTTGGATATTCCATGGGAAAGTTGCATCACCATGGGTAATTCATTCAGTTATGTGCCCAACGATCAATACAAGCCGACCAAAAAAATCGTAGAAACATTGGTGAAAATTATTTCTCGCGGCGGAAACTACTTATTGAACATAGCCCCTGGCCCTACAGGGGATTACGATCAGGCTGCATACGATCGCTTGAACGAGCTGGCAGCCTGGATGAAAATCAATCAAACTGCAGTGTTTGCAACACGTACCATCGCTCCTTATCACCAAGGTGACTATTACTACACCAGAAGCAAAGACAGTAAAGTGGTCAATGTATTCCATCTTTCTGAAGGTGATACTTACCGGCAGCCCAATGAATACGTCTTTCAAGTACCCGACAATTTTAACGTAAAAAAGATTGCTATTCTAGGTCATAAAGGTAAATTGGACTGGTCTCAACGTGGTAACCAAATTACCTTGAGAAGTCCTAGTACACGATTTAGCTATGCTACTGCAATTCAATTGCAAAGCAAATAATATAAAATTCCGTTGGATATAATCCAACGGAATTTTATCATTTAAAAAGATCATTGTTTCCCGATGACCGCCCGAACATTTCAACATACCCAAAGCTTCTGCTCGGGAATAAGAAAATAAGACATCAACAAACTATGGGTTTTTAGAACCTTAATTCCCAATGAAAAAAATCAACCTATTTCCACTATTTATCCTTCTTTTTGTAACTTTCTCATGTGCAACGTATCGACCTAAGATCCTGGTGTCAGAGCAAATTTTTAAAACAGGCCAAGTTCCATTCCAGCAATGCCATGCCTCCACGATTCAAGTCGTCGGAAAAGACAGTTTATTGGTAGCCTGGTTTGGTGGTACACATGAATCTAACCCCGATGTTGTCATATGGAGTTCACTGTATAGTAATGGACAGTGGCAACGTCCCGTACAGATTGCAGATGGCATCCTTGGTGACAACCGTTTTCCAACATGGAATCCTGTCTTCTATCAGTATCCGCACAGTGACACCCTATCTTTATATTATAAAATAGGACCCAACCCCAGAGAATGGAAGGGCTATGTCAAACATTCGCTTGATAAAGGAACCAGCTGGTCAGCACCGCGGCAGTTGCCTGAAGGTATATTAGGACCTATCAAGAATAAACCGCTCACCTTGACAAACGGACTCCTGCTCTCCCCTTCCAGCACGGAATCCAAAACAGAAATCTGGAAAGCACACCTAGAAATTAGCCCCGATCATGGTCGCACCTGGTCCACCAGCGCAATACGTCCCGATACCAGCATACAGGTCATTCAACCAAGTGTGATTCAACACGCGGATGGACGCATTCAGGTGCTTTGTCGAAGTAAAGAAAATAAGGTGATGGCCGCTTTTTCGACAGACCAAGGCCTTACCTGGGGGTCCTGGCAAGCGACAAACCTGCTCAATCCCAATTCAGCCACCGATGCCATCCGCCTAAAAAATGGTTTATTTATGATCGTCTTCAATCCGGCCATAGCAGGTAACGACTGGTGGGAAGGACGTACAAAACTGCATGTCGCCATATCAAAGGATGGCTTACATTGGAAAGATATCCTAACCCTGGAAGATGGCGTAAAGAACGATGAGTATTCTTATCCGACAATCATTCAGGATTCAAAGGGCCTCATCCATATCACCTATACCTGGAATAGGAAAAGTATCAAACATATTGTGCTCAAATAAAAAAAATAGGGCTGTCCAAAATTGGACAGCCCTATAGTATTGTTTGTGGTTTAGGATTAATAATCTCTTGTTAATTCCATTTCGCCCTTCAGTCGGATGTCATCCGAAGATGCTCCAACCAAGAATTTAAACTTTCCTTTTTCTGTCTTCCATGCCTTGCTTGCACTCCATAATTTGAGGTCCTCTTTGGTCAATTGAAAAGAATAGCGTTCCGTCTTTCCAGCTGCAATCTTTTTGCGTTCAAATCGCTTCAATTGCATGACCGGTGTCACGACCGAACTTACTTCATCCACAACATACAGCTGTGCGACTTCATCGCCAGCCAATTTACCGTTATTGGCGATATCGAATGACACTGTACAAGCGAAATCATGTTCGGCCTCCTTCAAAGAGATTTGTAAATTGGAGTAATCGAAGCTACTATAACTCAACCCATAGCCAAAAGCATACAATGGCTTAGCCGACATTTCCACGTAGTCGTGATGTTTGGGTTTTGTATGGTTGTAATGTACCGGAAGCTGGCCGACCGAACGAGGTACCGAAATCGGTAATCTTCCCGCCGGATTGTAGTCACCGAACAATACATCAGCAATAGCCAAGCCTCCCTCCTGTCCAGGGTACCATGCATTCACAATTGCTGGTACATTGTCAGCAGCCCAATTTAAGTTCAATGGTCTTCCCATAATCGTAACAAGTACAAGGGGTTTTCCGGTAGCCTGTATCGCTTTCAGCAACTTGATCTGATCGCCCATCATATCCAGGGAAACGCGGTCAAATCCTTCTCCACTCTC
The DNA here is from genome assembly GCF_000988325.1 of Sphingobacterium sp. Ag1. Lineage (NCBI taxonomy): Bacteria > Pseudomonadati > Bacteroidota > Sphingobacteriia > Sphingobacteriales > Sphingobacteriaceae > Sphingobacterium > Sphingobacterium sp. Ag1. The sequence continues at coordinate 155,060 of NZ_LBGU01000039.1, forward strand.
CATATCACTTACCGTATTGGGATCAACATTGGCCGCCCCTGTTGCTTGATACGACGTTTTAAAATCACGTGCACTCGAACCTCCGAGTACTAAAACCACTGCATCGGCCTGCTTTGCCGCTGCAACAGCAGCAGCAATATCTGAATTGCTGGTATCACGGATCGCACAACCTTTCACATAATCGACCTTGGTACTGTTACCAACTGCCGCTCGGATCCCGGTCAGCAGGGTCTGCACTTTACCGTCGGCCTGTGGAGCAGTGTAATCGCCAAGCTGATTATAAGCATTATCGGCATTGGGGCCAATAACGGCTATTCGTTTCAACGATTTACTTAAGGGTAAAATGTGCTGATCGTTTTTAAGCAAAACAATTGACTCGCGTGCCACCTGTCTTGCCACGGCTTTATTTTGTGCCGTAGCGACTTTTTGCGCTACCAATTTTTCATCCACGTAAGGATGATCAAAAAGGGCAAGATTGAATTTCATACGAAGCACACGGGCCACTGCGGTATCAAGAACAGCAGGTTCAACCAGCCCCTCTTGAACAGCCCTAAGCAGATTTGAACCATACCCCGTACCGCTTAAATCAACATCCAATCCAGCATGTATACTTTGTGAAGCCGCTTCTTCTGCAGTCGCTGCTGTTGCATGTCCGCCATTGAGCCCCGATATACTCAATAGATCCGATACGACAAATCCCTTAAATCCCCAGTCTTTCCGTAGGATGTCATTCAACAGCCAGGAATTGGCAGAACAAGGAATACCATCAATACTATTATAAGCGGTCATCACTGAACCAGCTCCAGATTTTACAGCACGCTCAAAAGGCGGCAGAAAATACTGTTGCAGGCTTCGCTCGCCAAACGACACGGACTCACCGTTGTGACCGCCATCCGGAGCCGCATAGGCAACAAAATGCTTTAGAGTACCTATTATTTTATGCCGCTCACCTAGCTTTTCCCCTTGAAAACCACGGATCATTGCACTTCCCATTTGTCCAATAAGATAGGGATCCTCCCCATAGGTCTCTTCAGTACGCGACCATCGTGGATCTCGTGCTAAATCTAATACAGGACCGTAACCGTTTTTACCACCCACGGCATAAGTCTCCATGGCGATTGTTGAAGCCATAGCCTGGATTAACTGTGGGTTCCATGTACTCGCCTGTCCGATCGCGGTAGGGAACACCGTTGCACCAATAGCCATATGTCCATGTGGCGCCTCCTCAGACAATAACAATGGAATTCCAAGGCGCGTGCTATCCACCATATAACGTTGGATCGCATTGGTAGCGCGCGCAGCTTCTACAGGGCTCAAACCATTCAGCAAGGTTTTTTGTGTCCAGGGATCGGCACGTAAGGTAGCCCATAATAATCCGATATGCTGTTCTTTTACCGCCTTTCGCAATTTATTGCTGATTGTAACCTGCTTTCCGTTTTTGCTATACATTTCCCAGCCCAGCAATTTGCTCAATTGCCCGACTTTCTCTTCCACAGTCATTCTTCCCAATAGATCACTTACCCTTTTTTCAATAGGTAAGGCACTATTCTTATAGGGCAATTGCTGGGCTTGAAGTTGTGGGCAGAGCAATGTCGTCATTGCCGCCATCAGTAATATACGGACTTTCATAAGTAGATTATTATTTATCTAGTTTTAATCATTAATTGGACACGGTATTATTACTTCACTGCACCTATGCAACCGGTTTCCAAAGCACTAAATTAACGATTTAGCCTAAATAATCAAGTTAAATTTTGATTCCTAATTCTTTTAACCATCTATATTTCGCAGCATCGGTTTAAATTACATGTACGTAAAACAGTAAGATCAACGGTCTGATTTAGATTAACTACTCAACTGAAGGAAAACAAATTGCAAAAAACACAAGGTTCGCTCTAGCACATTGCGAGATCGGCATGACATCAGGGAGCAAGGAAAATTGATCCAATCAGTAGAATGGGATTTTATCCATATATAACTAAAAAAAGAAAGACGGCAAGCCGTCTTTCTTTTGAGTATTAAAGGAAATATACTACTTATTTTTTTGCAGCCACCCGCTTACCTTGAAAATAGTATTCAATTGGAGCTGCGTATGCTAGCGGATTATCATTGCGCGAAATCAATATGAGCTGATCAGCATCAATCTGTACCTCATAACTTTGGTAAGGGCTACTGTCGGCAAACTTGATACTTTTCTTCTCTTTATCATAGATAAAAGCGCGATGCTGTTGTTCAGCAAAAATCAAACTTTCAAATGTTAGCTTATCATCCCCACATAGTTCCTTACCACGATTGACAGTGAACTTATTCGCTGATTCAGCAAATGTGAACGTATACACATTATCCTTTTCACAATCTTTCAGTTTATACTTATGCTGCTCATTTGTCGTACCTTTCACAGACACGATAGGGCTCCATTCAAAACTTTCCAGCTGTTTTTGAACATCCATAGGTACAGTCACTTCATTTTCCTTACTGCAGCTCGTCAGTAAAAAGAGGATAGCAAAACTTCCCGTAAATAATTTATTCATTGCGGTTTCCATTAGTTATAGCTGTATGACGATCATCCTACCAATATCGCTACAATAAATTAATTATTATTAACTAAACAGATAAAAATAGACTAAGAGCCGGAAAGCACTTCGCGCCACAAGTTCGGATGATCTGTTTGAATAAGACGTACAAAAGGATATTTCTCCAAAAAAGATCGATAAGCTTCCTTTCCTTCCTGTTCTGCTTTGTCGTCATATTCCCCCAAACTATTCATCCAAAAATAAATACCCTGTTTGCGCAATGCATTAAGTTTTTCGGTATCAGTAAATGATTCATCAAGATGGACAATTGAGGTTAATTTCATCTTTAGTATGGCCTCAAGATCCTTCATACTACGTGCCCTCGGAAAAAGTGTTATCGTTGGATTGAATTTGTAAATCTTGGGCATGTCTTTGTAATCGTAAAGAAAAAACAGCACTTGGTCTTCCATTCCCTCCTGTTCAACAAGTTCATAGGTTTTCTTAATAAACTCTTTGCGATCTTCTTTAAAATCGAGGTCAACAATAATTTTTCCCTTTGCAACGCGCAAAGCTTCCGATAGGGTTGGTATAACATGATCCGAGGCTTCACCATTTGCCTTTTTGCGTAAGTGGAGCTGTTGAAGCTCGGCATAGGTCTGTTTGGCAAGCTCTCCTTGCCCGGTTGTCGTGCGATTGACTGTTTTATCGTGCATCAGCACAAGCACACCATCTTTGGTTGCCCTTACATCCACCTCTACCACGGAAGCCCCCTGCCGAATAGCCTCTTCGATAGCGGCAATCGAGTTTTCCGGTTGCTCCAGATGAGCTCCCCGGTGGGCAGCTATGTGTAAACTCTGTTGATCTAACTTGGTTATTAAATCTTTCGACTGAGCATATAAATGGCTTGTAGAACTTACTATCATACTCAACAAGATAGTAGAAAATATAATATTTTTCATTGCTGTATAGCTATTATTTTAAGCAACCTCTTTTTGTTATGCGTTAGAAACCGGCGATCTCGCTGCAGTTACATCTTAATCGCGTCATGGATTGAATCCTGCACCTATATTGACGGAAAGTAATCCGGTTTGAATGGATCACCTTCCGTCTATGTCGTTCTACTTTTTCGACAACTCGAATGAATCAAACAACTGCCCATTCAACTTGTAGCTTGAAAAATACAGTTTATCAGCGGTCAGTTTGATCACCTGATACAATTGCGTCTGTGAGGTTGCAACTTCCATCCAGCGCTCAGAATCTGATTCATACATCTTAGGCCCCGCTACAGACAGGAGATAGACAGGTCGCTTTTTACCCAGCCCGCCACGAGCATAGGTATGATCGTGCCCCTGAAGGACCAAATCGACACCATATTTCTCGAAAATAGGTTTGAAACGTTCTCTCAAGATGGTATTGTCACGATTTTTTGCCGTGGAGTATACGGGATGGTGCATGACAACAATGTTCCATTTTTTTGTTGACGATGCCAGTACTTTTTCAAGCCATTTTTCCTGCGTTGCTGCTGCAGTCGAATCCAGCATAATCAATTGCGAATTTAGAGAGATCATACGAAGGTCCTGATAATCGAGGTAATAAACAGCATCCTGCATTCCCTCAGGTCCATTCTTCGGCAAGTTGAATTGTACTTTCCAATGCGGATCCAAGACAAGTTTCCCCAACGAATCGCGACGGTACTCGTGATTCCCGGGTGTTGGAACAGCAGGGATCATCTGATGAATAAATCCTGCGGCCTCATGCCATTCTGCCCATTCCTCATCCGCATTTGAACGATTGATCAGATCGCCCGCGTGAACAATAAAACGAGCATTTGCTTCCTGCTGGAAAGCACGACGAATGGCACGTGCCCAACGTGAACGTAGGTCGTTCTGCGCATCGCCCAAATAGATAAATGAAAACGCGCCTGAACGCTCCGCAGTTCTGAATTGGTTCCAGGCACTCCAATTGCTGCCATCTCCAACGCGATAGGCATAAACTGTACCGGGTTTCAGGTCACGGAAGGTTACCTGTCCATAAGCATCCTCTTGCTGTCCTCGCTCGAGAGATAGCGCTGTTCCATTTATTGTAGTTGCATTTTTCTCAAGTTCCGGATTGCTCTGTTCTTCGGTAATCTGACCAATGATTTTAGTCCTATCCGCATTGATCCGCCAAGAAACAGACTGTGTATTGCTGGGATTATCGGACCAGGTCAACGTAATCCGATCAGGTTGTTTGGCGTTATTATCCGTCTGGCTTTTCCCTTCCAATAAAGTGCAGCATAGTACTACAGCTAGAAGAATATGTTTGATTTTCATGGTGATATTGTTTTATGAATCGATTTGATTGTTATGTTTAATAACTTTTAATTGATGATTACGAATTACCAGGGCTTGTTTGTCCCTTGCAATAACCAAGGTTTTGACCAAGCACTATTTTCATTATCCGCTTGTGAATAAGCGGTCTTTTCAATACGTTTCAAGGCCTCTTCAGCATTTTTCTGATTCACACTCATTTCGGTTTGCATATAAGGTACGCGAACAGGAAGCTGTGTTCGAATGGCTGCGGGGCCGGCCTTTAAAGCGGGGTACCCTGTGCGACGGTAATCAAACCAGGACTGTGCGGCAGTTGTCCAACTGGCGATCCATTTTTGTTCGATAATCTGCACTTGGGTATTTTCAAACGTCACACCTTTCTGACGGATATAATTGGAATAGTCTGCCGCCTTTCCCCAGCTTGCCAGCGACTCCTGTATAGCACGCTCATAATAGGTCTTCGCTGACTCAGGCATCCCCCATCCTTTCCAAGCCGCTTCAGCTAAAATAAAATTAACTTCGGCAGCAGAAAGCAATCGTGCTTTTAATAAACTTCCCTTCGCCGAACGATAGCTATCATTCAGGTAAGAAACATGCGGGTTGATTGAGGTCTGCCCTGGTGTTGGGTTGAGATTGTAGGCTGAAGGATTTTTAGAAACACTTGGCGGCAGTCCAACATACTCCTTATCGGTATCCACCGGAATACCTTTGACAACATCCGGTGATACAATCCGGACACCATTGACGATCTTATCTGTACCTGCAGGTTCAGTATTACGGATTTCAATAGGGATCTCTATCTTTTTCGCCCAAACCGCTAGACGAGGGTCGCCCAGTTCTTGCAGCCGTTCAACTAATGTTGCACACATTTTCATGCGTCTAAAATTACTTCCACTGGCATCATAAGCGGTATTTGACGGCCAGGAGTCATTTGCATTATTACCAACAAAATCCATCAACACATCATCGTTTGCACTTGTAATAAGTGGAAATTTATCGGGGTTGGCAACAATACTTTCAATCCCCTGTTTGGCAAAGTCCGCAGACTTTGCTGAAATTCGCATATAATACCGTAAGGCCAACGAATTGGCAAAACGGCGCCATTTTGAAGCTTTTCCGCCAAAGTAAACATCCGCATTAGCCAGTACCTCATAGGAACCATCGGGACGGGATAGAAGGTCGTTCGCTTGTTTCAACTCGTCGATAATTCCCTTATAGATTATTTCCTGGCTATCGTATTTCGGAAAATTATATACAGCATCTCCCAGTTCCGCTTTTAAGGCATCGGTATAAGGTGCGTCCCCCCAGAGATCGGTCACCAAACCAAATAAGTAAGCGCGCATCACCAGCGAAACTCCTTTATGGAAATCTAGCCCCAATTTCTCCGCGCGTTTACGCATAAGTTCATTGTCACGTAAAAAGCCATAATAAGCTTCCCAGCTCAAAATTCCTCCAGTCCACTCGTAATCATTATGTGAATTGAACCAAGCATCAAACTGCGTGTGCTGCATGACTCCGCCAAGATCTGAGAAACTCAACTCATTGTATTTTTTTGCTGCTCCTGTCAATATTGTCGGTAACAACAGATTGGGATTGGCATCTTCCTCACTTACACCGTTTGGATTGATATTAAGTTCAGTCAGATCTTTACAAGCTGAAATATTCCATACTATACCAAGACCTACTACAGCCATGGTGAATCTCTTCAACTGATTTTTCATTTATGTTGTATATTTAAAATGTCACATTTACTTTAAATCCAATAGGCATTGACCAAGGGGTAACGTTATAGCGCTCAATCCCCTGTTTAAATCCAACACCAGTTTCTGGCTGGAAGGCCATTTCCGGATCTATACCTACTTTTGCTTTGGTCCATAAGATCAGGTTACGGGTATAAACGCCCACGCTACCATTTTCTATCCCAAGACGCTTCAGCCATTTTCCTGTTAAATCATAGCTAAAGGAAAGTTCCCGAAGCTTGATAAAAGATGCATCAAATGTTGCTGCATTCATAAAATCCCAGGGGTAATTGTCTGAATAAGCGATATATTTTGTTCCTTCACCACCCAGATTCTCCGTATAACCTGTGATATTACCTTTATCATCATATTGTGCGATAACACCAGGATTAAACACGCCAAAATTGCCAACAAGACCACCCACACTGATCGGATAACCACCATACTCTTCGCCTGGTCCTCCAACAATGGGATAACGATTGCCCTGTACACGAACAAGATTGTTATCGACCAAATAATTGCGCAGCGTTTCACCTGTCATCCCATTGGGATTGATCATTTGGTCAAGAAAACGTTGCGTGGTTAGGTTCGATTCGAAATAGCGATAAGTCTGCGACATAAATTTCCCGCCAAAACGCATATCTGCGGCAATATTCATCGTCCATTTTTTATAGCGAAGGCTTGACTGTAGGCCCATCGTGAAATCGGGATTAAAATTTCCGATTTTGTTGCGACTATTATTGATCCGTACAGCCTGCCAAGAACCATTTTTATTGAGAATGGGAAAACCATAATACGGCGACGACTGATCCTCCACGGTCACTAACTTGGAATCGTACAGATCCCCGATCTCTTCCCCGACATAGGTACGTGCCCCACCCCGACCGTCGGTCCAAAAGGTATAGAATTCTACACCATCAGAAAGCTCATCGATACGTGTACGATTGCGATGCCAATTGACACCAACGTCCCAGGACCAATTTTCCCTGGCAATAAGTCGCCCGGAAACAGCAAGTTCAATACCTCGGCTGCTTAGCAGTCCGGCATTGATATTTTTCGAATTGAAACCGCTTGATCCCGGTAAGGTTGTTGAAATAATTTGATTTTTGTTCTCCAGCTTATAGTATGTTCCTTCAAACTTCAATCGATTATTCCACATACCCAGATCCAAGCCAAATTCGTAAGATGTGGCAATTTCGGGCTTCAGGTTAGGAACCAAGAGTGATCCTGAACGTGTTAGCCGCAATACATCACCCCAGCTACCTGGATTACTCAGTACATTGGAAAGATTATAAGGATAAGTATCATTTCCCACGCGCGCAATACCCGCTCTCAGCTTAGCCAAATTGATCGTTTTAGGCAAAGAAAATACCTGGTTGGCCAACACACTTAGAGATGCCGAAGGATAAAAATAGGATCGATTGTTTACAGGTAAGGTGCTGGACCAGTCATTACGACCAGTCACATCCAAATAAACCATATCCCGGTAACTTAGATTGATCAGTCCGTAAACACTGTTTATCGCTCTTTCAGAAATTGTGCTGTAGAAATCCAGGTTCAGTGGACTGATATTGGCCAATGTATAGAGCCCCGGCGTGATGAGTCCAGCGCCATTCTTTGATGTATTTTGCACGGTTTTACCACGATTATACCGCAAATTCCCACCCAATGATCCTGTGATCTGAAAGTCGGTGATCTTCTTTGTATATGCCGTCAGAAAGTCGATATTCTGTTCCATGTTCATCAGATTAACAATTCCATAAGCACCTCTAGGTTCGTTCGTATAACTATAAGGGATTTTTGTTTCCCTGTTTTCCCAATAGATATCCGTTGCGTACCGAATCATGGCCGTCCAATCTTTTTTGATGGTCCAATCTAACCGTAGATTTCCAAAGACACGGTCTCTTGTAAAAGCATTGTTCACCCCATAGGCAAGGAAGTACGGGTTATTGTGGTTGCCAATAGACTGTGAACGCTGTTGAATCTGCTCCTGCCCCGGCAGCCAATAATCCTGCAAATCCAGAATATTGATGTGAGGCGCAACTTCATAGGCCGCTTGCATCGGATTGGTTCCGCGATTTCCAGCAGGTCTATTGTTGGAGTTATTTCTACTGGCATCTAATGAGAGGCCCAATGTCAGGCTATTGCGCAGGCGCATGGTCGAATTGATATTCAAGGTGTTTCTAAACAGATCCGAATTGGGGATAATACCTTTATTGGCCATATTGGAATAAGAGAAACGATAGTCCAGTTTTTCGCTTCTGTTGCTCAGGGAAATCCCATTGGTGCTTGTCACTCCAGTCTGAACAAAGTTTTTGATATTATTGGGGTACGCTTTTAGTTCCGTAGGAATGGGTTTACCGTTCTCGTCAAGTGGACTATTCCATTGGACAGCTTTATAGCCCTTATCTAGCGCAGCGCCTACCATAACACTCGACTCCTCCTCAATAACTAAATTGCCGGGTAGGTCGCCTGGCCGCCATGGCAAGGTGCCACTGGCAAATTTGTTATGCAACTCAATAAATTTATAAGGAATATCAAATACTGTATTACTAGTCACAGCAATAGTCATCTTCTCCGCATTCTTACCACTTTTGGTTGTGATCAGCACCACACCATTACCCGCACGTGAGCCGTAAAGCGCCGCTGCACTTGGTCCCTTCAAGATGGAAATATTGTCAATATCTTCGGGGTTGATATTGGCAATTGCATTACCATAATCCACTTTGTTGTCGTCACCGATCTGACCAACATTATTTAAACTATTCATCAAGGGCACTCCATCCACGACAAATAGCGGCTGGTTGTCTGTACTTAACGATGATGCCCCACGAATCACCATATTCACGCTGGAACCAGTGGGTCCAGTAGAACTAATCGAAACCCCGGGTACTCTTCCGGCCATACCAACCAGAAAATTATCATTGTTGACCCGATTGATATCCTCACCCTTAATTTTACCGACAGCATAACCCAGTGAACGGTCTTGGCGTTTGATACCCAATGCGGTTACCACCACTTCATCCAATTCGTTCGCATCTTCATTTAATATCACCTGACGTATACCTGTCGTGTTGGCATCGAGCTTGAGATCCTTCAACTCTTTTTTTTCATAGCCAACATGGCTTATCAGTACATCGTATACGCCGGCAGCTAATCGAATAGTCACTTCACCTTTGGCATTCGAAAAGGCGCTCTGTCCAGTCAATGGAATATGCACAGAAGCTCCCCCAATAGGCTGTTTTGTGTGATCGACAAGCTGCAATTTCAAATCATAAGATTCTTGTCTACCCGTATTTTTCACAAGAACAATACCGCCTGAGACTCTTTTTGACTTGATGTTGGTTCCGTTCAGAATATAGGCAAGGACTTCTTCGAAGCTCGCATTCTGGAATTTCTTTTCGGCAATTAACACCCGATCTAATTGGAGCACACTCCGATCGTAGCCGATGGCTTGACCTGTTTGTTTTGACAACTGCAGTACCGCCTGCGCGGCGTTGCCACCAGACAAATGAATATTGATATTATCCCAATAAGCGCGATTGATCTTTTCCAATCCTCCAGCATGGCTATTGGTTACAGCACAAGAGACCATGGAGCAGAGCGCAAGCTTTGTCGCAAGGCCGGTAAGCTTAATTATTTTATACATATATTTGTATGAATGTTTTAAACATGAATATTCGGGTGCTCACTGGTCGATTTAGCGGTTTGCCAGATGAGCACTTTTCTTGAGCAGATAAATTATGCTGTTCTACCCCTACAGCTTTATTTGTATAAGATTATTCCATTTTTCTCCCTCCTAAATTTGATTTGATGAATATTGCAAACGATATTCAGCACTTGATCCAATGACTGTACATGCGGTATCATCAGTGAATAATTAAATGTATCAGTATTCAGATTGTCGGTATGCAGCATAACGCCGAAGCGATTATAGATTACTTCTTTTAGTTCCTTGAAGCCGATGTTATTCAATTGCATACCGCCTTGTGTCCAAAGATTGATATAAGCTGGATCCCTATCGAAAGTTTCAAAGTCATTATGAGCTACGCTATACCGTACGGCCTTACCTGCTGTAAGCATATGGTTCGCTCCATTTTTTGCATTTGCAACACGCACACGCCCCGTTTTAACTTCGACCGTCACCTGTTTAGTAGACATCGAATTGTTAACGTTGAAGGATGTTCCTAGGACTGCGACAGAAACGATGCCTGTTTCTATCTTAAATGGATGTAAGGTATCCCGTTTGACCCGAAAGAATGCCTCCCCTCGATCTAAAAAGAATCTTCTATTTGAAGCAAAATTTTTGCGATCGTAGCGAATACGCGTATTTCCATTTAAAAAAATGGATGTCCCATCAGGCAACTGAATTTCTTTCAGTTCGCCCGCATCCGTGACCGTTTCTGTCAATAATGCGATCGTTTCTGTCTGCTTTTGGGAAAGCGACATCGGGTTATGCTGAAAAAATAGCAGACTGATACCTCCTATAACCAGAATAGCCGCTGCAGCTGAAAGCCAAGAGAATTTTCTGACCGCTGTGGCTTGCATCTTCTTTTCCTTGACAGGTGCTTCAGCTATTCCTACACGAATAAATAATTCTTGTTTGATTTTTTCCCGATGATTTGCATCGATAAAGGGATTAATATCATCGTTTGAAATCGACTCGTACCAATTGTCAACATGACCTCTTTCCTCCTCGGTCGATTTTCCTCCGAGATAATCTGTTATGATAAGTTTAAAACGTTCTAAATTCACCTGCATTAATTTTTATACTAATACAGATCAAAGCGGGCAAAGTACTTTAATTAAATATGTTCTTTATATTAAATAATCATAAAGGAGAGCGCTGCCCGCAAGCAATAGAAATATAGAATCATGGTCGGCAAATCGTCTTGTCAATTCGTACCGCATGATCTTTTTGGCCTCTGACAGGTAGTTTTTAACGGTCTGTTCCGCCAGATTGAGTTCCTTGGCAATTTGTGTGATCGAATAATTGTCGGAACGCATGAGGTAGACTGCTTTCATCAATTTAGGTAATTTGTCGATCGAATCATCTACAATAGTCTCCAGCGCCTTATACCTAGCAAAAGCCTGACTATCCAAATTGGAAAAAGCCTCCATGCGTTCCATTGAATTTTCCAAGACCTGTTTTCGTACCCGCTCTGAGGCGTAGTAATTCAGTATTTTGTTTTTGAGGGCTTTGTGGAAATAGAATTTTATATCGGAGTATTCAGTACTCACGAGCGATCGTTTTTCCCAGATATGGATAAAAACTTCCTGCACAAGATCCTTTGCCTGATCCTCTTCCCGAAGGTGACGAAAAGCGACAGTGTATAGATCCTCCCAATACCGCTCAAAGAAATAGGCAAAAGCGGTGGGGTCACCTTCTTTAAAACGCAACACATGGTGGTTATCTACATTGGCTTCGGTAGTTTTCACCTCACAAAGATAGGTTCGTCAGATTATCAAAATGTTAATTTTTCGGGAAGCTTTTATTTGAATGCACTCTACTATATGAATAAACTGCGCCATTTGAATGAACTGCGCCATTTGAATGCAATCCGCTTCCTGTTTGTAAAAAACCATCCCAGGAATTGTTAATAAACATGTTAACTTTCTAGTTTAGAGCAGATATTTTGTTAAAAACATAGCGGATTTCCTATTTTTTCACGATTAAGCATTTAGGCCAAAAACAGCTCCACAAAAATGTTAATAACAATGTTAATAAACTTATAATCAACACACTTTATGTTAATAACTACACCTGATAAAAATACCTAAAATTTCCTGCAATGACAGGTAAATTGAAATTGAATCATGCACATAAGTAGCGTGAAAAACAAAAAAATCAGGGAAAAGCTAAGGGTAAATTGAAAGCCAGCTGTCATAAAGATAAAAACTAATCTTTTATGAAACTATCGCCAATCTTACTCATTGGATTATCGCTTCAAGCAGGGATTACATTAGCCCAGCAACCAGCATCACCAAAGCAAAAAAATCAGGTTGTGACCGAAACTGTCAAAGGAACCGTGATAGATAAAAATACCAGATTACCGATTGTAGGTGCCACAATTGTTATTTCATCCAGCGATGGGACAAAGTCTGTAAGTACTGATGCACAGGGCATATTTCGGCTGCAGCAAGTTCCGGTTGGGCGTCAACAGCTTCAAGTTCGCATGGCCGGATACAAACCAGAAGAATTTACGGAATTACTCATCACCAGTGGCCGGGAGAATATGGTTAATGTGGAAATGGAGACACAAACTAATGCATTAGCTGAGGCTATCGTCTACGCCAATGCAGGGAAACAACCGCTCAATCAGATGGCAATGACGAGTGGACGTTCCTTTTCTCCTGAGGAAACAAATCGTTATGCAGGCGCTTTTTTTGATCCCGCCCGTATGGCACAGAGTTTTCCAGGTGTCGCTGCCGGCGGCGATGACAATGAAATTATTGTTCGCGGAAATTCCCCAAAAAGCTTACAATGGCGACTTGAAGGTATCGAAATTGTAAATCCCAATCATTTTGGAGCCGAAGGCGCTGCGGGCGGCGGAATCAGCATGCTCAATACCATGGTATTGGGAAAGTCTGATTTCTATACCGGTGGACTTGCAGCGGAATACAGCAATGCAACGGCTGGTGTTTTTGACCTGAGGTTTCGTAAAGGAAATACCGACAAACGCGAATACACGTTCAACGTCGGAGTCCTGGGCGTAGGAGCAACGTTAGAGGGGCCTTTCAAAAAAGGAAGTGACGCCTCCTATTTGATTAGTTACCGCTATTCTTCCTTGAGTCTCCTGGAAAAAGTAGGTGTAAAAGTTTCAGACACAGGCGTCCCAAAATACCAGGATCTTTCTTTTAATTTTGTCTTTCCCACAAAAAAGGCTGGAACTTTTTCCTTATTCGGTATAGGCGGCTTGGGGAAACTTCAACAAACTGCCGAGCGTAATCACGAAAAATGGGAGGAACGGACAGATGCCCAGGATCTGGATGTAAAATTTAATGCCGGAAGTGCCGGACTAAAACATCAGTACATTGCGAACGACAGATTATATTTCACAAACATTGTTTCCATGTCCCTTAGCCGTAATTCCAACCGAACCGATACATTAACACGGGACTATACTTCCAGCCTCTATCACAAGGACAAATTTACGAATACGGCTCTTCGCTATGCAGGTACGTTAAACTATCGCGCCAACAGTAAAAATACGATTAGAGCGGGCTTCAATGCAAGCCTATTACGTTATGATTTGTATGCACTAAGCTATGACGCCGAATTAGCCAGCCTACGGGAACGGATTAAAGAGAATGGGAATACAAATACTTATGATGCTTTTGCACAGTTAAAAACAGTTTTAAACGAAAAATTGACGCTCAACACCGGCGTACATACAAATTACTTTGCGTTGAGCAAAAGCTGGTCTATCGAGCCAAGGCTTGGTCTCAATTGGCATGTTGCTGCAGACCAAACCATCTCCTTCGGAACCGGCTTATATAACCGACTGGAACCCTTGGCTTATTATTTTGCTAAGAGTAGCGATCAAACAAGCCCTGAACCAAACAAGGCTCTCTCGCCAACCAAATCCGCCCAGGTGGTAATCGGCTATGAAAAGAACCTCAGCAGAACACTCCGATTTAAGACAGAAATATATTATCAACATCTTTATGATGTCCCAGTATCGACCGATTCCGACATCAACTTCTCCTTACTCAATGTATCGGATATTGCAGCCATTGGTACTTCAAGCTACCGCCAGCTTATCAATAAAGGAACCGGTAAAAACTACGGCATTGAACTCACGCTTGAAAAGTCTTTGAGCAAGGGTTATTACTTTATGGCAACGACCTCCCTTTTTGACTCGAAGTTCAAGGCGCTTAATGGTAAAGAGTACAATACTACATTCAACACACGTTATGTAGGAAATTTGCTGATGGGGAAAGAATGGACCGTGGGAAAGAATAAAAATAATCTGTTCGGTCTGAATGCCAAATTAATTTATGCCGGCGGAAGAAAATATTCCCCTGTTCTGGAAGAAGAATCGCTTCGTCTGGATGAAGAAATTATTGACCAAGATCGCATCAATACACTGACTGCCGATCCCTATGTACGTGTTGATTTCTCATCGAGCTATCGGGTTAACCGCAAAAAAGTAAGCCATCTGTTTATTTTGGATATTCAGAATCTACTCAATAGAGAGAACACGGTAGGTATGCATTATAATTTCAGCAAACGCATCATTGAACCCCAAAAATGGACTGGTATTATTCCAACCATTAACTACCGGATTGAATTCTAATTCGCAAGAGTAGCACGTACAACGGAAAGATTTATTTCCAGTCGTTTGTCTCCAGACAGCAGGCGCTGAAGGCAAACGACTGGATTGATGAGACGGCTCATGCTTCCTACAACGTCAACTAATTATTCGCCGTTTTCAAGTCACTAAAACCGATAGCCAAGCGAAATACCCAAAGAGCGGTTACGTATAGCATCTCCAGATTTATAATCCCCCCATTTGGATTCCAAATTGGCAATTCCTTTCTGAACTTCTATGCCGACAAGATAATGTTCCCTAAAAAGATAATTCACTTTTGCACGAGCGCCATAATCAAAAGGTCTCCCAAGATTATAGCTTCCATATGCACCTTCACTGGCATCGTTCGTAAATTTAATGTCGCCCTCCTCACCAATGGCAATATCACCTAAATGGACAGGGCCTGAGGTTTTCCATTTCCCACCTAATCCATAACCGATATAAGGGCCTATACCGACCTCCAGTTTACCTGCACCAATCGTAGCATTAAAAACAACATCGATAGGCATTTCGATATAAGACGTATGTGCTTTAAAATCCTTACCCCAACCGATAACATTTCCCTCATTTCGTTCAAATCCCCGTTTAGCGAATATAAAGGCCGGTTCTAAAGAGAAATACTCACTGAGGCGTAATGTGGGACCGAGCCCCAAATACAGACCTGAAACCGCGGCCGTGCTGGCCTTATCGCCCGCTTTATTTTTAGCATCCACATTTGAAAAGGCAACCCCAGCTTTTACATTCCATTTTGTCTGCGCATAGCCTGTATATGCTCCAAGTGACAGACACAACAATAACGCGGTTTTTTTGATATTCATCATACGAAAGAAATAGGTTTACATAATTTCTTTATTTAACGATAATTGCTTTTAAACGCTACACCGACCGTTGAACAAATAATCCAAAATACTCCCGGCAGTCATACATTTCTAAACAAATATTAATCAAAAATCTTTCGGTTTTTCGGCGCTCTGTTACGAAAACGATTGCGAAAAAACGTGCTTATTGTTTTCTGCCAATACTGTAAATTCACTTCATAGAAAATTTATTTTTCAGACCAATTAAATCTAAAAGCCTATGATCAAGATCAAAAACGCATCCGTTTCGAAGAATCGTTGGATGTATCCGGCAATACCATTATCCTGCTTGTTGGTCGTATCTAGCCTGACAACACAAGCGACTCCATTTGCACCTGTTAAAACAAACAGCAAGCTTTCACTGGCCATACAGCAGACAACCATTCGGGGTAAGGTTGTAGACAAAGACGGCAAAGGCATTGCCAATGTCACCGTTCAGATTAAAGGAACGAATCTAGCAACATCGACCAATGCAAGTGGTTCATTCGAACTCAAAAGTCAACAGAACGATGCAATATTAATTTTCACCAGCGTCGGTTATAAAAGTATCGAGACTAAGGCGCAAGCCGGCAGCCCCCTTACAATCACCTTGGAAAATGAATCCAAGGGACTTGACGAGGTTGTTGTTGTCGGTTTTGGTACACAGAAAAAAGAGAATGTAACCGGTTCGGTCTCTTCCATCCAGATGTCTGAGGTGGTGGAAAGCAGACCTGTAACCTCCTTGTCTGCTGGCCTAGCTGGGCAGGCACCGGGATTATATGTTAATCAGGGCTCAGGTAGACCGGGCAGTGATGGGGGAACACTGCGTGTTCGTGGACAGGGAACACTCAATAATGCCAACCCACTTGTCGTGATCGACGGCGTTATTGGCGACATGAACCTAATCAACCCACAAGATGTTGAAAGCATATCGGTGTTGAAAGATGCTGCCTCAGCGTCAATTTATGGTTCAAGAGCCGCAAATGGCGTTATCCTCATTACTACGAAAAAAGGTAAATCAGAGCAATTTAAAGTTATTTACAACAATTATTTCTCGAGTCAAAAACCATCCAACACCATTGGAATGGTTTCCAACTATGCCAACTATATGGAGCTGATCAATGAAGGCTATCGCAATGGCGATCCAAATGCTAAGCCCATATTTTCGCAGGAAAAAATTGACCTCTGGCGCCAGAACGCTGGACAGGATCCATTGAAATACCCCAACACGGACTGGGTTTCGGAGCTTTTCCAAAACAAAATCAGCCAAAACCATAACCTTTCCTTTACCGGAGGTAGTGACAAAATCAAGTTCTTTGGCTCCTATGGTCTCCTCAACAACCCTGGAATCATCGAACAGGCAACGTACAAACGTCATACCGGACGTATCAATTTAGAAGCGGATGTAAAACCCTGGTTAACGTTGGGAGCCAATATCAATGGTGTGGTTTCCAAAACAGATATTGGGACCAACATCATCGATGATGTATTTACTTTTGCTGCAGCAAGTACCCCAGGAATGGTACTGCGTGCGCCAGATGGCAGATTTGGTTCACCAAATAATCCGGAAGACGATCCGCAGTCCAACAACGTGCTCCACCGCTTGTATGCGCAGAAAGGTAACATCAACAAAAACCGCTTTGTATCACGATTCTACGGAAAACTGAAACCTATCGAAGGACTTTCTATCGAGGGATCATACACCTATACCTATGATGATGATTTCGTCTATTCGCAACCCGTGTTTAATGATCGCTGGAACTTTCTGACCAATACAGTTGCAACAGCGGGTACAGGACGTTCTTCAGTAACCAACGAATCGATCAAATCCTACCGCTATTACATGGATGGAATTGCTAAATATAAAAACAAACTGTTTGAAAAACTGAACTATGAAGTCATGGTCGGTGCCAGCCAGGAGTATTTTAAAGATGGCTGGTTTGCAGCATCCAAACTCGATTTGGTAGACCCCTCGCTGACCGTCCTCAACGCGGCGACTATGGATGCGTCGGCTTCAGGCAACATCACCGATTGGGCTATGCGTTCGTTTTTTGGCCGCATCAACCTATCTTGGGATGACAAATATCTCTTGGAAGCCAATCTAAGGACGGACGGTTCATCACGTTTTATGAGCGGAAAAAGCAGATGGGGAACATTCCCTTCAGCTTCCTTTGGCTGGAAGGTTTCCTCAGAAGATTTCTATGATGTCAAATGGATGCCCAACCTGAAATTCCGCGCATCATATGGCGCCCTGGGTAACAATGGAACCACCGATGAATCTTTCCGCAAAAACGCCAACATCAACAATTACGAATACCAAGCGCTTTATAATCCAACAAACTATGTGTTAAATAACCAGCTCTATGTCGGTTTTGCGCAGACCGTATTGAGCAATGCGCTTCTAACTTGGGAAAATACCTATATCCTGAATGCTGGTTTGGATTTTGACCTATTCAATTACAAACTGGGCGGCTCGATCGATGTCTTTAACAAAGTAACGGACAATATCTTAATCAATCTCCCCGCTCCCTTGGTTGTCGGAAATGCAACAATACCACGCACCAATGCGGCCAAAGTACGTAATAATGGTGTCGAACTGAATTTGACTTACCGCGATAAAATTGGCGATAACTTTAAATTCAACATTGGCGGTAACTTTACTTTCATTGACAATAAAGTAGTCAAGTTTAAAGGCAATGACAAGTCTATCAGTGGTTCCAATTTGCTTCAAGAAGGTTATGCCATCAATACCCAATATATCCTGTTAACCGATCGCATATTACAGACGGATGCTGATATGCAGCTCGTACAGCAGATGATCGATAATGCGCCAATCGATCCGAATACCAATCAAAAAGTCAATCCATTCGCATCTTATGGCACACCTAAAAAAGGAGATCTTTTATATAAAGACACCAATGGTGATGGCGTCATCAACGACAATGACAGGGTTCCGGTAGGCCATGGTACAGCGCCTCGCATGACCTATGGTTTTAACATGGGATTCGATTATAAAGGATTTGATTTCTCGGTCTTCTTGCAAGGTAACGCGGGCAACAAAGTGGTCTGGACGGATGGTTATTACACACCTACTGTTCGCTGGGGCTACCAGATCAATCAGGAAATTGCTGATGGCCGATGGACTGAAGGTGCTACAGATGCCAAATTCCCACGATTGCTGCCTTATACAGATACCAAAAATACCAAAAACAGCGATTTCTGGTTACAGAATAAGGCATTCGTCCGTGTAAAAAATATCCAGCTGGGCTATACAGTTCCAAACGATATTACGAAGCGGATACAGGTGCAAAATCTACGTGTTTTTGCATCGCTTGAAAATTTCTGGACCATAACCAAATATAAGGGTTTCGATCCGGAGGTTAGCGGCACCAACTATCCAACCATGAAACAGGCTGTTTTTGGTGTGAGTTTATCCTTTTAAGGAGAAAGGTGTGCGACAGAGGATATGTTCCCGACCTGTAACAGATAAATTATGAACAAAAGTTGAAAAGAGCTTTTAATTAATTAAACCTCATGAAAAAGATTTCACTACTCATAGCCGGATGCATTGCTTTATCATCTTGTTATAAGCTTGACACGACACCATATAGTCAGGTAAGTGCTAGCACATTCTGGCAAAATGAAGACCAGGCCTTAGCTGGCGTACTGGGCTGTTATAATGACTTAAAAAAAGAAGCCACCTTCGGCTTACAATTTTCTTACGATGGACTTACCGATATTGGCCTGGGCTATGATCCTCCGGGCTTGGGCGAGGTGATCAGCGGAACGTTCACCGACCGTTCATCTATTATTGTGGATAGATGGCAAGCAGGCTACGATCTGATCCAACGCTGTAATCATGCAATCGCGCATATCCAACCGATGACCATAGACAAGACCAAACAGGAGGGCTTTATAGCGGAGGCCAAGTTCTTACGGGCATTGATGTATTTCCAGCTGACCAATCTCTATGGCGCCTTACCAATATACGATGAAACTGTAGACTTGAATAAAGATTTCGCCGATCTTAAAAACAGCCGTTCTTCCGTTGAAGATGTCAATAAGTTCATCCTCAATGACCTGAACTATGCGATTGAAAAACTGCCGGTAAGCTACGATGCCAAGTATTATGGGCGGATCACCAAAGGTGCAGCGTATGCGTTAAGAGGGAAAGTAGCCCTTTACAATAAAGATTGGGCTGGAGCAATCCGGGATTTTGAAGAGATTGTTTACAACAAGACCAACACGTATGGCTATAGTTTAAACACAAGCTATTCCGCGTTATTCACCATGGATGGCGACCAATCGCCGGAGATGATTTTTGCCATTCAGAATATGGGCGGCACCGGCTTCCCGTATGGCATGCCCATGGCCTTCTATATGGGAACGCGCTCAACCTTTGGTAGTGACTGGAACAACTGTATGCCGAGCACACGCCTTGCAGACCGTTACGAAAACCGTGATGGAAGCCCCTTTAACTGGAATGATTATTTCCCCAACTATACAACGGATAATGCGGTTAAAAAACAGGCGATGGAGTCTACGCAATCTGGAGGCACGCTTACCAAAGTACCAGATACAGCAAAACTGCGTCAGATCTATGCCAACCGCGACCCTCGTATGAATCAGACACTTATCGTACCTTATTCACATTACTTGGGCTGGAACGCCAATAAAGAAAGAGATATGCAGTTGATTTTGGCAACCGGAGTCAATGAAAACTTTGGTCAGATCCGCAACAACCGGGGCTGGTATACCTACTTATGGCGGAAATTTGTGCCTGAAGGGAACCTAAAAGGAGCCATCACCGATCGCGCACATACACCGATCAATTTCCCAATCATCCGTTTGGGCGACGTGCTTTTGATGCTTTCCGAAGCGTACAACGAATCCAATCAATTGGACAAAGCGATTACTGAGCTTAACAAAGTACGTACCCGTTCAAAAATGCCGGCGTTAAATAGTGGCAGTTCATTTTTGGCAGTCGGTAGTAAAGCAGATATGAGTAAACGTATCCAGCACGAACGGGCCGTAGAACTAGCAGGTGAAGGATGGCGTTATTTTGATCTTAAGCGCTGGAACCTCTTAGAAAGCGTTTCCAAAGACTACATCGAAAAAAGTATTACCGGAGACAATCTCGTCACCCGGGGTTACCAAAGCCGTCATAAGCTTTGGCCAATACCAGGACAAGAGATTGAAATGAACCCGGCATTACTACCACAAAATCAAGATTGGTAATCATGAGAATGTGTGTAATTCTATTTCTTTTCCTGAGCAGTTTTTCTTTCCAAAGACTGCTAGGAAAAGATCTGAACCTCCTGACGGGCGCCTTTAAGCAGGATAACTTGAAAGCGAGTCTAGGAAATGACAAATCGTGGGTCCCCTATCCGGCTTATTCGGATCGGGCGGCCTGGGATAAGCTGATGGCTCCTTTTAAAGACCGTATAATCAAAAAGGGAAATGAGGCTCTTAGCTACCAATGGCAAGTCGTTAAAGCAACAGATTATCTCGAATATGAGCGTTCAGGCAACCGGAGCATCATGGAAAAACCCATGAATGAAAATTGTACTGCACTGACCAACCTACTGTTGGCGGAGCTTGCAGAAGGACAGGGGCGCTTTGTTGACCAAATCCTAAACGGTAGTTGGCAATTGACAGAAATGGCAACATGGTCGCTCTCGGCCCATCTTGGCGCCTTTCAGTCCACCAAACGGTCTCTACCGCAAGAACGAACACAAGTGGTCGATCTGATGGCCGGTGATGTAGGCTCCCTCCTCTCCTGGGTTCATTATTTCTTTCGCGATACATTCAATACAATAAACCCCGAAATCAGTATCCGTCTTAAACAACAGATTCAACAACGCATTATACAGCCCTACCTAGACCGCAACGATATGTGGTGGCAGGCATTTGAACTCAAGGAAACACAGCTGGTCAACAACTGGAATCCATGGTGTAACTTTAATGTCCTTACGGTCTTGCTTTTGATTGAAGACAATCCCGATATTCAACTGGCGGGGATTTATAAGACGATGTCTTCTGTGGATCGCTTTATCAACTATGTCAAAACAGACGGTGCCTGCGAAGAGGGCCCCTCCTATTGGGGGCATGCTGCGGGTAAGCTGTACGATTATCTGAAAATACTTTCGCTGGCCACCAAGGGTAAGATCAATATTTTTGATAAACCTGTAATTCGCGATATGGGCGAGTACATCGCACAATCTTATATTGGCGGCGATAAATGGGTCGTTAATTTTGCCGATGCTTCGGCCAAAGGGGGTGGCGATCCGCTATTGATCTACCGTTATGGACAGGATGTCAATAGTAGCGAGATGATGCAATTTGCCCGATATATGGAAAATATCGGCGACAAAACTGCAAATTTCAAACCTTCAAGGGATATTTTCCGCGCCTTCGAAGATCTGAGATGCTATCCGGAATTAGAGAACGTTACCGCTGCACTCCCTCAAAACAATTTTAAATGGTATCCAGAAACACAATTTATTTACCTGAAAAAGGGTTCATTTTTCTTTGCCGCCAAAGGTGGTTTCAATAATGAAAGTCACAACCATAACGATGTCGGGAGTTTTATCTTATACCAGGACCAACAACCACTGTTCATTGATGCCGGTGTGGGTACCTATACAAAGAAAACATTTAGCGATGACAGATACAGTATCTGGACAATGCAGAGTGCTTACCATAATGTTCCGATGATCAATGGAGCCGACCAATCTTTTGGAAAGGAATATAAAGCTGAACATGTGGCATTTCTGCCTGCACAAAATAAATTCCAGCTTGATATTGGAAAAGCATATCCGAAGTCGGCCAATGTTGAGCACTGGAATAGAAGTTACACCCTTGTACAAAACGGGCTGGACATTCAGGATGAGTTTAAAATCACAGGTCCTAAGCAGGCCAATATCCTCCATTTTCTGGTTGCTCAGGAACCAAAAATTGGCAAAGGAGAAATCCTTCTCAATAATGGGCGCGCCACCTTACACTTTGATGCGGGCCAGTTCACAGCGAGCTACGATGTCATTCCTCAGGATGACCCACGTTTAAGTCAAGTCTGGGGTAAGGAACTTTATCGCATCAAGCTCACAGCTAAAAGCATCAAATCTACTGGAAAATACACCTTTACGATTCGCCAAGAGGCTATAAAATAAAAGGAATCGAAATTATTATGTAACTTACTAAGAATATAAGCCGTTATGAAAAAAAGAAAACCTGGTCTAAAAGCGCTTTTTGTTATCGCTTCTAGTCTGATCACATTGAGCTTTACGGATCAAAAACCAAGCTTTATTGACACAAGTTTTAAAGCAGCAGAAAAGCAATATCAGTTCTTGGAACAAGCAGCAGAAAAGCAGCACAAGTTCCCGCGTACATTGAGCCCTTCGGGACAATTGGTAGGCACAGACGAATGGGATTGGACAGGCGGTTTCTTCCCAGGATCACTGTGGTATATCTACAACCATACCCATAACAAAGAAACCGAAGCCGCAGCGATCAAATGGACAGAGGCGCTTGAAAAGGCCAAAGACCTGGATCAACATCATGATATTGGTTTTGTGATGTATTGTTCCTATGGCAATGCCATTAAATACCTTAAAGATTCCAAAAAAATTGCCGCCTATAAGGACATCCTCATCCATTCCGCCAATACTGCGCTCAAGCGTTATAATCCGCAGGTGGGTGTCATCAAATCATGGAACGAAAAAAAATCTTGGGACGGCAAGACCCTGTGGAAATATCCAGTCATTATCGACAACATGATGAACCTGGAGATGCTGTGCTATGTATCCGACTTGACGGGAGATGCCAAGTACAAGGATGCGGCCATCAGTCATGCCACCCAAACCATGAAAAATCATTTCCGTAAAGATTATAGCACCTATCATGTGGTGGACTACGATGCCAGAGGAAATGCAATCCATCAACAGACCAACCAAGGCTATGCAGACAATTCAACCTGGGCACGCGGTCAAGCTTGGGCTATTTATGGATTTACCATGATGTACCGGGAGACCAAAAAACCAGAATTTCTTAAAACAGCAAAAGCGGCGGCAAAGTTTTACATGACCCATCCGAATCTGCCAAAAGATAAAATTCCGTATTGGGATTTTAATGCGGGAAAGCCAGGTTATAAGTCGGATGCTGATTTTTCCTCCTTGAAATTGAATTTTGTTCCGCGTGACGCCTCAGCTGCAGCCATTGTTGCGTCTGCACTGATTGAACTCTCAACATTGACCACGGGTACAGAAAGCAAATCCTATTTGACATTTGCTCAGGAAAGCCTGCAAACATTATCGGGAAGCACCTATTTTGCCAAATATGCGACCAATGGTGGTTTCTTACTGCAACATAGCGTCGGAAGCTTACCCCATCATTCGGAAATCGATGTTCCGCTGACCTATGCAGATTATTATTATCTGGAAGGTTTGACACGGTTAGAACAACTCAAAAAATAAAAAATACCAAGGGGAGATATTTAACATCTCCCCTTGGTATTTTTATAAGCTTTCCAATTGTATTCGGATTATTTCTTCCCGATAGTGATTCGGTTGCTTACAGTACTTCCAGCGTATTCGCCCTGTGGAAGTGAAACCTCCAACGATTGATTTACTCGAAGCTGCTTATTGATAAGCTGAACCTTCACTATTTTGGCTTTTTGCAGTGGGTCTGCTATATCAAACTGAATCTTTGTAGGTTCCAGCAGGTTCAGTTGCATGATAGCTGGTTGATCGAGCTTTATAGACCAATCGCCAACTTGGTACGTTCCTGCTTGATAACAAACTAGCTGTAGAATCCTGTTTCCTTTATGTTCGACGGCTTGGATATCTGGTGTATTCTGCCAAATTTTTAGCTGTTGCATTGCTTTTTTATCAACAGTTTTGGTGCCAGGCAAAACAATATAGGCATAGCTCGCATTGTTCGGAGCAACAGCATGATCAAACCAGAGCTTGAAGACCTTTCCATGTACAGCATCTTTGGAACGGGAACGGTTGATACGATACCAGGAGCCGACCTGATCCTTTGTTGTCAATCCAACGTTCATCGCTGTTGGAAAATAATACAGGACATTATTATGGGTTATAAATTCACCTTCTTTGACAGTTCGCTGTACTGAATCGAGCGTCGACGTTTCCTTTCCATTCCAAATAACCGGGCCATTCAGCCAGGTTTGGTTTAGGGTTGTTACCACAGCTTCTGGCGCAGCACAGTGAATCCCAGCCCCCAAACAAACGATTTCCCGATCGAAAAAGAACCAGGCTTTTTGAGCGGTAACCCCATCGTACTGTACCGACATGGCTGAGGCTCCTGTCTTATCGTTGCTTACGCCGCCTGCAAAACTATTTGCGGCACGCGCGCCCCATTGTTCTTTCAGCTCCAGGTCGCCCGGATAATCGCGCGTTGTCGTTCCAGGAATTTTATCCCATTCCCATACAGGCATAATGTTATAATATTCCGGTCCAAACACCTGAATATTGGTCGCACCATCTGACATATTACGACCAAGCATATTTTCTCCATTTCCAGACTCCGATTTATTGGTACGGCTACTGGCCAATCGAACATTAAAATGAAATTGCTTACGTAAATGAGTGGTGTAATCACCTTTCCAGTAATGGCGGTGGGCCTCGATATTTTCGGCGTCAAAAGGCTGCACACTATCCAATTTTGCCAGCGCTTTATTCCAAACAGCATTTTTAGCTGGATCGATCAGCTTCATTTGTTGTAATATGGCAGTCTCCTGTGTCTTTTCCAAGATATTGGGGCGTGAGATCCCACGGCCATGTACATTAAAATCGATATAACGCGAACGTATAATTGGTAAATATGTTTCTGTGAGAAAACGTTCAAAAAGATCCAGTCTTTTTTGGTCAACAGCATAGGGTGTCTCGCGCACATAAGCCATAACTTTTGAGATCCCCTTCAGAAATTCCTCCCCATAGCCCGCAATATACAACTGTGGACCATGTTGTAAGTAGGAAAAATCATATTGCAGTCCTTCCTTGCCGTCCACAAGCTGTATCGGAAAAAGCAATTGCTCCATCGAAGCAGCCAATAGATTTGCATCTTCCAAGATTACTGCACGGTAAAAATAGTGCATGGCAATATCGCTTTTATTCGCCCCTGTTTTTGCGTAAGGATCGCCACGCTTCATCAGCTCAACAAGCGAAGTCTCTACTGTCGTAGGAATTTTTTCCTTCCCAAATTTCATCAGGATCAGACAAACACCGATGGCCTTTGGAGAAGCGATTTCGTTATGCCACCAATTCGAAGATTCAAAACGATTATTCGCCCAATATTGTGCCGCAAGCAGGATTTTATCGTAAAGTGATTTTTGTTGATAAGCTCCGCTTTGTGGAGACACATAGGCAACAATAAGTGTCCTTAACCGATCCAAGTGTTCTCCCGGAGGCCAAAGCGATATTGACTTACTGCTGTAATCGATATCTGCCCAGGTACCGTCCGCACGCAATTGATCACATAGGTTTCGTGTTTTATCTGCACCGGGCAATGGGCCACTTAATTCATCATCGTATACATGCTTTTTAATACGCACAAACGTATCGCTGTTCTGTGCCTTTGCCATAACCAAGGCAAAGGACAATAAAAATAAGATTAGTCCTTTCATCTGTTTTTGGTGTTCTTTACTTAAGGATATTGTCGTTCTGCGGCTCGTCCGACGACATCCATCCGGTGTTTCATCAGTTGATTTTGATCATTATCCAATACAGAGCTTAGCCATTTTGGATTCTCCAGTCCCTTTTCCCATTCCGTCAGTTTATGCAGCATCTCCTTTACACGCTCAGGATACTTCGTGGCCAGATTGTGCTGCTCCCGAAGATCATCCTTAAGATTGAATAACAAAATCGGATCATCTTTAACCACAATCAGTTTCCACTCTTTATGTCGCACAGCACGTGCAATCCCCCGGCGCCAGAATAAATAGTCGTGCCCATTTTTCACATCCTTATAGGAAGATAGCAAACTGATGCCATCGATTTGCTGCTCAGGGATTTTCTTCCCTTTTATTGCGTCGATGCTCGTGGGTAAAATATCCATACCCGATACCATGGCATCGGATGTTATCCCTTTCGGTAGTTTGGCTGGCCATTGCATAATAAGGGGAACCCGAATTCCACCTTCCCATTTTGATCCCTTTAAACCACGCAATTGCCCATTGTCTGCACCATTATTTGTTGCCGCACCATTATCATTCATAAAAATGATTAAGGTGTTTTCATAAAGTCCTTCTTGCTTTAAATGGTTGACCAGACGTCCAATATTTTCATCCATATTGTCCAACATAGCCAGATAAGCCCGTCGCAATGGATCGGCTACATTTTTATACTTTTCAATGGTCTTCAGGGGTGCTTCGACGGGTGTATGCACAGCATTGAATGCTAAATACATAAAAAAAGGTTGGCTTCTATACTGATGAACATACGAAATTGCTTTATCAGTCAATGTTTCTGTCAAATAACGAATCGAATCTTCGGGGACTACACGTTGATCGTCATAAAGCAGCTGCGTTGGCTTAACGGCTCCCTGGATTGGGAAGTAAGGACGGTCGCCGCCAATAAAACCATAGAAATGATCAAATCCACGTTTAAGCGGATTAAATTGTGGACCATCCCCCTGATGCCATTTGCCAATGGCCACAGTTTTATAGCCGTTATACTTCATAAAGTCGGCGATGGTGGCTACCTGTGTATCCATCCCGATGTCCTCTGGCGCGACACCCGCTGTTGGACGTTTGGAAATATTATGTTCAAAACCAAAACGCTGTTGATATCGGCCAGAAAGTAATCCCGCGCGAGAAGGAGCGCACACCGAAGCTGAGGCATAGGCCGACTGAAAACGCACCCCATTTTGTGCAAGTGCATCAATATTTGGGGTGTAGACCTCCTTGCCGCCGTAACAACTAAAATCATCATAACCTCCATCGTCGCTCAAGATGACAATAACGTTAGGATGTTGCTGCCCAAATACAGGAATCCCAAACGTAAAGAGTATATTCACAAGGGTTAATATACTATAGCACGTAAATCGGTAGAACATAACATTAGATTTATCCTTAAATGTATCGTTAAATGTATAGGATTTTTTGTTAAAAAACCGCAAACGATTTCGTTAGAATATTATTAGAAGATTAAAAATAAAGGTCAGTGATGAAAACAGATGAAAAAAAATTGGTCGGTACACTTGCGCATTTTTTGGTCAGTGATTCGGATAGCACTGCGTTAAGGTCATTTTTGTCTTCATTGACCTATCATCCCAGTACCATTAGAACCGAACTCGTTCAATTGTTAAACAAATGGCAAGATAAAGAGGATGACTTAATATTTCCTGCGAAGGATCTCTGGACGGATTTTAAGCAACTTGTGGGGAGCAATCCCGATCTCGGCGTGGCTATGGTTGATGGCTGTAACATTAACGATATTGCAAGTTTTTACGAAGAAATTAATGCCGTCTACATGTCCAGCGAAAGCTGGAAGATAGGAAGCCTGGATGGCTTTGACGACTTGCTCTACGGTGGATTTGGAACCTTTAAAGACGCTACTTCACATTGCATTGTTTGGAAGGATATTGCACAAAGCAGGACGTCATTGGGCGTTGAAACAACTTTGGCCTATTATCAGGGAAAGCTTGGCGCACAATCACCATTCAATCAAACGTATTTTCAAAAGAAACTAGATGAGCTAAAAGCTGGACGTGGAGAAACCTATTTTGACATTGTTGCCGATATCATCCGATCGCACCGCAAAGTAACCTGGATTTACACGGGATATCCTCAGAACAAATCGGTATATTTATAATAACTAAACTTAACATATGAAGCATCTTATCCGCCTAGTTTTCCTGCTCCTATTCTTCCAACAAGTTGCACAGGCCAGTGAGCGACTTAAAGTTGCTGTTGCGGGGCTCAACCATGACCACGTGTTCTTGCTTTTAAATTTATATAAGGATAAAAAAGTCGATATTATCGGTATTGCTGAACCGAATCAAACCTTATCAAACAAAATCCGAACGCAGTATAATTTACCTGACGCAATCTTCTATCATGACTTGCCCAGTTTATTGAAACATATCAAGCCGGACGCGGTGCTGGCCTACAATCCAACCAATGAGCATATCGACGTCGCAGAGACCTGTCTCCCGCTCAAGATCCCTGTCATGGTAGAAAAGCCTCTTGCGACGACTCTTTCTGACGCAAAACGTATTGCATTTTTGTCCAAACAGTTCGAAACGCCCTTTTTGGTGAATTACGAAACGACCTGGTATAAAAGCAATCAACAACTGAAGCAGCTGGTCGACAAGGATGAAATTGGAAAAATCACACGTATACTTGTAAAAGACGGGCACGAAGGACCAAAAGAAATCGGCTGTAGCAATTACTTCCTCGACTGGCTTACTGACCCGAAAAAAAACGGTGGCGGTGCAATCATGGATTTTGGCTGTTATGGCGCCAATCTGATGACCTGGCTCAAAAATGGAGAAAGGCCAATTTCGGTGACGGCCTTTACACAACAGCTTAAACCCGAGGTTTATCCAAAGGTAGACGATAATGCCACCATCATACTGAGCTACCGTGACGGCAGCACGGGCATTATTCAAGCTTCTTGGGCTTGGCCATACAGTGTTAAAGATCTGCAGGTATTTGGCACAAAAGCTCAGCTCTACGCCAAAAATGATAAAGAGCTCTTGAAATACAAACAACAGAATGATCCACCCTCAAATGTACCAACTACGGTCCCCTATTTTGAGACCCATATTGCCTATCTGGAACAGGTCCTGAAAGATGCCCGGGTGCCAGAAAATGATCTTGGATCGATCCACAATAATGTCACTGTAGTCGAAATCCTGGAAGCGGCAAAACGCTCGGCTAAAGAAGGGAAGTCCATTTTATTAAAATAAAAAAGATCTGTAGCGTACACCGCTACAGATCTTTTTCATGCCCTGCCGCTACGGGTAAGCAAAGCCGATCCGCTCAGTTAATAGGCGAGCAGCCGACCATTTAGTCGGCTAAGGATCCAAGGGTTCATCTGGATCGATCGTATAGGCCTCTTCTTTTGCCTTGAACTCGATGATCACATCTGAAATTCGTTTACCCAATGTATAGGGAATATACCCCAATTCACGCATGCAACGATCGCCCATCTTTTCCACCGCATCAATGTGCACTTTACTACTGTTAACGATGGCGTATTTATCTTTTGGAAAACCATAATTTAACAGGATACGTGCGGTATTTCGCAAATTTGTGGTCGTATGTCTCGCGTGCGGATCAATCAATATTGCCGCTTCGGGTACTCCCATAACCTCAATCAGATACTTTTTCATTTCTATTGCCTCAATAAAGTGCGTCTTATAGGGATGTACTTTACCGCCAGACAGTACAATAAAAGGAGCCAATTTTTCAAAGTAGCTTCGGGCTGCCATCCGCGCACGTAACATTCCACCAGGACTAATAGGCTGTCCATACAGCTCGGGGCCCGCACCTAAGGTCAGCAACAGACTATAAGGATAGCTGGCAAAGTCGGTATTTTTGACCGCTTCGTAAGCTTTCTTGTTTTCGAGTTCAATCAGCGGCTCAAGTTGTGCTGCGTCCCATCGCTCATTAATTTCCAACAAGCGTATCGCAGTCATCATGGTCATAAAAAATGCCATTTTAGGGGTCGGAATATCTTTGCGGATGTCTTGGCGCACGTCGTCCAACAGATGAAGGTAGGCCGCAGTTCTTACATCGAAAGAGATCGAATCTATCTTGGGGTAATTGGGACTTTCGCCACCCGCATAGACGTCCACTACATAATTCATTGCCTTTAAATCCTGTTTCAAGGCTTTCGTAAAATAGGCCTTTGCTGTTTCATGATGCAAGACACCATAGGTCATTGATGGAATAAGACTTGCCTGAACAAGCTGGTCCAACTTCTTGTTATGACCAAGTTGCTCCGCCAGCTGCTCTGCCAACAGGTCGATTTCGTTATCCTGCCATTTGAAGGCATTCAAATAGCACATGAGATCGGCGCAACTAGCGCTGTTGTTAAACCGTTCGAACCGTTTTTCCAATACCTGTGCTATCGGCTTGGAGCTGACGAGCTCCTGTATAAGGACAGAATCTTTTAAAAGCAAATAGGATGCATAATAATTCTTCTTGATCAGCCAATCCTGTGGGCCATTAGGCATATTGTTTACCTGACCTTTGGAAATATGCATACAGCATATTCCCAAGACAAGTAACAAGATTTTTCTGATATTCTTTATCATATCCATTCGATAACAGATTAATAACCCGGATTTTGATACATACGTGTCGGATCCAGCTTATATTCGTCAAAAGGAATTGGATAGTATCGATCTTTTGTCGAAATATTGGAGATTTTAGCATTTCCGTAATCAGCCTGGCTTTTCGTTTTGAAATAAGTCACCAGTTCCTGTGCATTGTAATTACGGATGAGATCAAACCAACGTTGGTTTTCAAATGCCAGTTCCACACGGCGTTCATGCAATATAGCCTCCTTTAAAGTTGGATATTTACTGCGGTAAGCCGTATTCAACATGGAAGCAGCATAGGAAGGCAATCCGGCACGTTCACGTACTTGATCTAACAGCGCGATAGCTTCCGCATCCTTACCTAGATGATACTTGGCCTCGGCCAACAACAGCATCACATCCGCGTAACGGATCAAGATCCAGTCGTTTCCGCCCCAACCATTGGTACCGGCAGCGTCACTGTTATCCCTAAATTTGGTTACAAACCAATCGTTAACCTGGGTATTTGTTGCAAACTTCACAGAGAAATCTTTTCGGATATCGCTTTGCTCGTAATCTTTAACCAAATCTAGTTTTGCCACTTCACCAGCACCTGTAGAGTTATAGCGTGAATTGATGGTTTCTCCTCGAGCCTGGTAATTACGGGCAATACTTGAGCTATAGTTTTGGTCACCTTGTTTGTACTGAATCTGAAAAACGAGTTCTCTACAGCTATTCTTCTTCGTCACATCAAAAACATCCGAGTAGGGGATTTCGTTTAGCTTGCCAAAAGTTCGCATTTGGTAGGCCGCATTGAGGTACTGTTCTGCTTTCGCAAAATTTTCCGCATTACCTGATGTCTGCGTTGCACCTAAAGTTAAGTATACCTGTCCCAAAATTGCATTGATGGCCGATTTAGATGCTCTGCCAATAACGTAATCTTTTTGCGTATTGGGAAGATTGCTGGACAATGCCTCCGTCAGATCTTTAATGATCTGCTCGTACACAATCGACTCTTTTTGCCGAAAAGCCAATTCATTTGCTTGCTCTTTACTGGTCACCTGTACGGTAGATAATGGAATATCTCCGAATTTACGTACCAGATGGAAATATAATAATGCACGAACGAATTTCGCTTCCGCAATATAACGTCCTTTTAATTCAGCACTTGTAAAAGTCACATCGTCGACATGTGAAAGAACCACATTACAGCGACTGATTGCTGCGTACATAGCCGACCAATGTGTCTTGAGATAGGTATTACTTGGCAGCAACGAAAAGTCATTGAATTGAAAAGGCTCCCCGGCATTGGATTGGTTATCATTACGCCCACTATTATCCGAACGTTCCTCGTTATACAACGTGCTGGATTCCCCGATCGTGCTTCCCGAACGAAGTGATTGATAGAGGCCGTTGACAGCCAAAAGCACATCATTTTCCGACTTGAAGTAATCATCGATTGTGACGGCATTGGGGTTTTTCTGATTTAAAAAATCTTTGGTACATGAAGACAATGCCAACAAAACAAAGGGTAATATATATCTTTTTTTCATCCTGTTATTTTTTTATTTTTCATCAGCCTACGTAACTGCAAAGCGCAGTTCGTAGGACTAGTTTTACAATACTAGAGCTATCAAAACGGAGGTTTCCTTGAAATTCCCACGCACAATAGCTCCTTGATCCTGCTATTAGAACGTTACTTTCACACCAAGGTTATACGACCGCACCAATGGATAAAGCCCATAATCCACACCTGGAGTTAAGTTGCCGCGTTGATTATAATCCGGTTCTGGATTGTAGCCTTTGTATTTAGAAATCGTAAATGGATTGTCCACTGTAGCGTAGACCCTTACACCAGAAAGTGTTAGTTTTTCTGCTAGGCTCTTGGGAAGATTGTAACCCAAAGCAATATTTGTCATACGCAGGAATGAACCGTCCTGCAGGTAAAAATCGGAAAGACGTGTACTGTTACTTTGCGTACCGCCACGCGATGCACGGTATACTTTACCATTTCCCGGATTTTGAGCCGAACGGTAGCGTTGTGCGACATCCGCATATTGATTGCCGGAACCTTCCATATTATAGAGGTAATAATCATAGCCATCCAGCACTTTATTCCCTTGGGAGCCATTAAATGATGCGCGTAGATCAAATGCCTTATAGCGTGCGTTGACGGCAAAGCCATAGGTGAAATTAGGATGCGGATTGCCGATCACACGTTTATCGGCATCATTGACGATACCATTGCCGTCAACATCTTCAAAATAAAGATCTCCAGGTTGTAGCGGAGTTGTTGAAGCAGCGGAAGGTGCGACAGTTTTATAGTTTTCCTCCGTGGCAACACCCAAAACTTTAAAGCCGTAGAACATACCAATCGGACTTCCTTCTTGTGTAATATGCGTTAAGTAGGAGCGTTCAGCACCATTCGTCAAGATGGTAGAAGCCCCACCAAGATCGAGCACTTTATTTCTGTTGACATTGATATTCCCACTGAATCCTAATTCAAATTCATTTTTGCGAATCAGTGTGGCATCAACCTGCACATCAAAACCTTTGTTCTGCACCTTCGAATTTGGCAGATTGGTCAAGATTGTTGTTGATCCGGATACAGCGGAGAGTGGCTGATTGAATAATAAATTGAAGGAACGGCTCAGGTAGAAGTTGGTCATAATGTTGAGTCGTCCTTTTAACAAACCGAGATCCACGCCAGCGTTGTATTGCGAGGTTGATTCCCAACCCAATTTTGGATCGAACAGATCACTTGCTGTATAGGAAGTCTCCACTTTATCACCAAGAATAACTCCTGCTGGCGAGTTGATAACGGATAACGCGCGATAATCACCAATATTATTATTTCCACTACGTCCCCAGCTCGCTCTTAGTTTGACCGTTGACTGTTGTCCTAACCAATCCGTATAAAACTCCTCCTTGGAGAGGGTCCAACCACCTGAAACCGATGGGAAGGTTCCCCATTTATTATTTGGCCCGAAACGTGATGATCCATCGGTACGAATGGAAGCTGAAAGGAAATATTTGGAATCAAAGCTATAGCTTACACGGCTAAAATATGACTGGAGCGTTGTAATGCGTTTGAACGTATCGTCTTTTAGCAATTGGAAATTAGAAGGATCGGCTCCTTTATCTGTAATTTCCCCAATTGCATTATTATTAAAACCGTTGGCTCTCACACCTTGATAATCGTAATCTGTTCGTTGAGCCGAATAGCCCAATAAAGCGGATACCTGATGTTTACCACCAAAAGTCTTGTTATAGTTTAACGTTGTTTCCAGCAATTTGTCCAATTCATTTTTTGTCTTGGCATCTGCATAGGCTGCAGATACCGCTTGCGGTGAAAACGGTTTGTTATTCCCATCAGAAAGACTTGTAGGACGGAAATAATCATACTTCTCGTCGTAAGTAGACAATCCACCGTTTATTTTCAGATTTAGGCCATCAATAATGGAAAAATCAGCAAAGGCATTGTATAACCCCCTTTTTCCACGACGATTGTTTTTAATCTCAGTGACATAGGCCAATGGGTTTTCAGGATTTTGGATACCGTAATTGTTCGCCGAAAGATCAGCCATCAGGTATTTGGCATAGGTTCCATCTTCGTTATAAACAGGGAGGGTAGGCAAATAAATTAACGCGGCCATTGATGGGCTTCTGTCGTAACGTCCTGTCGTCACCTCGTTGTTGTCATTATATGTAAATGAAACATTTGCACCAACGGTCAATCTCTTGCTGACTTTGCTATCGATATTGGCGCGGAAATTAAAGACCTTTTGATCCGTCCCGAGCATGATCCCTTGTTGATTCTGATAAGATCCACTTAGGAAATAGCGATTTTTTTCGTTACCGCCATAGGTTGATAGATTATGACGTTGAAAAGGTGCATTACGGTATAAGGCATCTTGCCAATCCGTATCATATTTTGCTTTTTTTGCCGTACCAGATGCGAAGTCATAGTAGTCTTCAGGAATACTCACCGAGCCGGCATTTCCAACATTAGCAATACGCGTTTTATTATCATCAAAGCGTCTACTATCGCTCCAGGCAATCCCTTTCGTAGCCAAAAGGTCTTTATACGAATTGTTACGACCATCAATCAGGAGATCAATAAACTGTTCCGAATTTAAAACATCGATTTTCTTGGAAAGCTGACCGAAACCACCCAATACTTCGTAGTCCACATTACTCTTACCTTCCTTGCCACGCTTGGTTGTAATCAATACAACACCGCCAGCACCACGAGATCCATAGATCGCTGCAGAAGCGGCGTCCTTTAACACATCGATAGACTCAATATCATTGGGGTTGATATTTAAATTGTTTCCTGCTGGATATCCATCAATAACGTACAATGGATCCGAACCAGCATTGATCGATCCCATTCCGCGGACGCGCATTTTGGTCCCATCGTATGGAGCGCCACTTGTCTGCATCACCTGTACACCTGCTACTTTACCAACCAATGCCTGGGATAATTTTGGTGCGCTCAGATTGAGTTCTTCCGCCTTAACGCTAGCGATTGCGCCAGTGACATCCGACTTTCTGATCCGCTGATAACCGATAGAGATGGTCACTTCTTCCAGCGTGTTTTCATCGGTCTTTAGAGAAAAGATCTGCCCATTGGATTGGCTGACAGCTTGCACGAGTCTGCCATATCCAATAAAGGAAATACTCAGGTTATCGCCCATTTCAGCTTCGATCTGGAAATTTCCCCTCTCGTCAGACTGAACAGATTTTTTACTTTTCAAATTTTGAACGGTTGCTCCTGCGATTGCGTTTCCTTGGGCGTCTAGGACACGGCCTTTGACGATCCCCTGTGCATACGTAAATTGCGAGGTGGTTAGTGTGAACGGTTTGGCTTGAACAGCGGGTGAGCTCGCTGCAATGGCACATAACAACCAAAAGACATTGTTGGCTTTAAATTTCATAAGTAGCGCATTTGATTTATGGGTACAAGATTACAAATGCTATATGAAGGTAGGGTCAACAAAACATTAACAGTTTTTAACTAAACCGGGTTAGCAAACTGACGAGACTTAACAAAAAGGTAATACTAAAAAGGCGGCTGTGTACTCAGCCGCCGCGCAAAATTGCTATAAATATATTGAAAAAGTGCTTTGGTAATCGTATGGACTAACGCGTTTTCTTGAACGTATAGATCTCTGTAAATTTTCCCCGACGTCCCGAAGGCTGGACAAGATAATACGTCACATGTATGGTTTTCGTTGCTGGGTCATAATAGTTATTTGCCGTATTGTCGATCTCGCCATACCGTCCACTACTATTGGAACCCTGTCCATAATAGTTGGTCACTGCTGTGACCTTATTTGTTGCATTGTCGAACGTGAATATCGGGCTCCAATTGCCGAAATAAGAATTTGATCCCCCCGCGTTAAAATAATAGGAATGCGGAGAACTACCGTTATTGAAGGTTGTATAATTAATTTCAGTGGTATTACCTGTGAGTGTAACCAGATTTGCGGTCTGTGGATAAATTCCTTTAAAGGCAGCATTGACATAGTCCTGGTAGGTTCCTGTGATCTCATAAACACCATCGTATTTATTCTTTATCGATACAGCATAGATCCCTTCGGCATAATTTCCGCTGATCTTTCCACCTGTCGCGGTCTGTATCTGGATGCCAAGCGCATAGGACTTGGTAAAATCGGTAGCTGTAAAACGTGGAGGATAAATTTTAACATTTAAAACAGCTTCTTTTGCCCCTTTGGGTATAGTAACATCATAGGTGTCGACGGCATATAAACGCGTAGGTAATGCTTCGTATTTAGATTGCCAGGCCAGGTTGTATTTATCAACAGAGCTGTCGTTTATTTTCAAGGTTAGCTTCAGGTCTTCTGGGGCACCCTGTGCACCTGTCAACTGAACTTTTACAGGAAGGGTCACCACGTCAAGGGCTTCAAAAACAGTTGTTACAGCACGGGCAATTGCCGTACTGCTTGTCCGTGCAGGAAGTACAAGCTGCACAATGCCTGAGCTTCCACCATCTTCAAAGACACCTTTTTCTTTTACACAGCCCCAGAGCGCCATACTCAAGGTGACCGCTGTCAGGCCTAATACTGATTTTTTATTTATTTTCATTGATTTTCAAGCTTTAGTTGATGATGTTGATCAATTGATATCCCAAAAGATTGGATCCGAAAATCCATTCGTCAATTTGGGAACGTTCACATTTAAATTTATTTCAGTCTGTGGATAAAGATTGCGTATTGGAAGTTTATCCGCGCGGGGCGAACCCGATTGGACCGATGCAAATGTTTCCGTGGCAACTTGCGAACCATTGACAATTTTTGGATATCCTGTACGGCGAAATTCGTTCCAGGCCTCATGACCATGGAAAAAATTCAAGGCAATATATTTCTGCGTGATGATAGCCTCCAACCGTTGTGCGGTTGTGGTGGCCAGGGCATAATTGACAAGATAATTTGTACTATTTTCTGTTTTATAATTCGCAGCATCAGTTGCAGGCACCTGTCCTATTGCCAATGCGTTGGTCGCATTCTTTTCCAGATAAGTAAATGAAGCTAAAATTCCTTTTTCAAAATTGGTTGATGCCGAACCACTAAGCTCGTGCCCATATAAGGCCGCCTCGGCTAGTAAGAAATACGTTTCCGAAGCAAGAAATATCGGCAAACCTGCGGTACGTCCTTTCAATACACCTAGGGCATCTGCACTTCCTGTTCCAACATACCACACATAGTCATCGGAATTGGGGTTATTGACTTCGTCGCCAAGCTGACCGATGGATGTATTGGGAAAATTTCGGAACGTAAGTTTGCCACGTTTCTCATCGGTTATTTTACGACCGTCATAGAACGTAAACAGGTATTTAGAAGGCACATAATAATTGGCGGCCGTTGAAATTGAACCAGCAGTTGAGCTATGAAAACTTGCAAACAAAGGGTTCTGTGTTGCCGTGGCCTGATATCCGGGATCGACGAGTACATCATCGATCAGAAATCCATCCGTCGAGAACTTACTAAAAGCCGATTGGACAAAGCTGTCAATAGAAGTACCCCTTGCTCGCACCAAAAGACGCAGCTTAAGGTTGTTGGCAAACTTAATCCAGTTGTCCAAGTTACCAGCAAACACCGGATCGGTCTTTTTCGTTAGACTTCGGTAACTTAGATCACCCTTATACTGCTTAATATCCGCAATAACCGCATCGAGTTCGGTAACCAAGGCCTGATAAACGACTGCATCATCGTCAAACTTGGGCGCCAAGTTGTTATCCCCCTGCAGCGCTTCTGTGTAAGGTACATCCCCGTAGGCATCGACGAGCAGCTGATAATTGAACACTTTAAAAATGCGCGCTATATCGCCAAAGAATTTATACTCGGGGCTTTTTTGTGTGTAGTTGATAATAAATTGGTAATCGCGAAGATTGTTGAACACATTATTCCACAATCCCACATTGGTATTGGATGTGATGTTATACGTGTACGTATCTCCATACCCGCCAATCCCGCCACCGGGAAGCTGATATCCCACCAAAAAGGCTCCATATGAATGATAACTAACGATATTGGATGCCGTGGCAGCAATCGCCTGGGTCAATACCAGGTCGGGTGTTATTGTTGCTTCGGTTGCCGCATTGGGATTTTCATTGATATCCAATTGTGAGCAAGAAGATAGTGCAATGATGATCCCCAGGGACAATATATTTTTCAAATGTAATTTTTTCATTGAGAATAAGTATATGATTGTTCACTAGTTAAAAAGTAAGTGATAGTGTAGCCCCAAAATAGCGTGTCGGTGGAGTCTGTCCTGTT
Source organism: Sphingobacterium sp. Ag1 (assembly GCF_000988325.1). Taxonomy (NCBI): domain Bacteria; kingdom Pseudomonadati; phylum Bacteroidota; class Sphingobacteriia; order Sphingobacteriales; family Sphingobacteriaceae; genus Sphingobacterium; species Sphingobacterium sp. Ag1. Next base: position 193,841 of record NZ_LBGU01000039.1, read on the forward strand.
GTCGAGACTCCTATTGCATTGTTATCATTGGCACTGTAATCAGGGTCGGTATATTCGTTGGACTTAGGGGCAAATAACAATAGGTTGCGCCCTTGGATGCTGACTGAAGCAGCTTTCACCCCTTTTAAGCGGGAAATGATATGCTGCGGTAAGCGGTAGGAAAGCGAGGCCTCGCGCCACTTCCAATAATTTCCAGAAATCACATAATTACTGTACACACCCCTGTTATATGTACCCGAAGTCCAAAATCCAGCTCCACCATCTGAAACTGTAATATGATCGTTGGCCACATATTGACCACTTGTGGCATCTAAATAAGAAGAGTTTGGAAAGACAAACTGCTCCCGGTTGTAGTAGGCACTTCGAGCCGATGAACCGCCAAAATCAAGCGTACTACCGAGGTCTATAGCGGCAAATTTGTATCCACCACGATATTCAAAAAGGGTGCTGAAAGAGAAATCCTTCCAACGTAAAGACAGATCAAGACCCAAGCGGTGACGTGGTGTGGTATTGCCAAGTATTTTGCTTTCAGAAGCCACGGAAGGGTAACCCGTATTTACGTCGACAATGACACGGCCCTGCTCATCACGGGCATAATCTGAAACAATAATCTGATTCAGCTCGTAGCCCTTCTGTGCATAGATCACACTACTTCCATTAATGGAAATACGATCTAGTCCAGGGTAAAGATTCTGTAAGATATTTTTATTGTGCGTATAGTTTCCCCCAACCGTTAGCTGAAAGTCTCTGCTACGAATAGGCGTGATATGCAGAGCGGTTTCAATCCCCTCGTTTGTGACTTTACCCGTATTGACATAAAATTGAGAATAGCCGGAAGAAATCGCTATCCCGGCAGGAATAGCCTGTCCTGTTGTTCCGGTATGATAGTACGTGATATTTGCATCAATGCGGTTATCCCACAACCTAAAATCGGTACCAAACTCTACCCCTGTTGTAATCTCCGGTTTTAAATTAGATGAAATAATCCGGCTTCCTTGTGAAAAGAAAGTTCCGCTACTATATCCTGTAACTGAGGAGAAAGTAGGTACCAGCGAGTAAGGATCCACGTTGACATAGCCAGTGCGAGACAGACCACCTCTCAACTTCCAGTAATTGACAATCGAGTTGTCTTTTAATTGCTTGAAGGCATCTGTTGGAATAAAAGACAAGTCTACAGAAGGATAGAAATAAGACCTATTTGCTTTGCTGAGTACGGATGTCCAATCGTTACGGCCTGTAGCATGTAAGAAAAGATAATCCTTGTATCCAACCAGGAGATCACCCCATACCGCAAATGTACGCGCCAGTATATTCGACTCGCTGGCGCCAGCTTCCCCGATTCGGTTGGACACGTTGTAAAGCCCCGGAATTTCAAGACCTGATGCCGAAACAGCCACCGATTTATACCGTCGGCTAATGGCGGTACCGGTCAGATTAAAATTGAAAGAGAAATCATTGACATCCTTTTTTATGCCTATCTGAAGATCATGGTTGATACGGGCACTGTTATATTCAGTATCCGAAACACCTCCCGCTAAATTGGTACGTCCTATGGTATTGACAGAATAGCTCGAGTATGTCTGTTTGGGTGAAACAGATTTTGAATCATACCATCGGTTGGAAATTGAGGGCCTATAGGTAAACTCCAACCAAGTTGTCGGACGATACTTCAGTTCAATTTTGGCCGTCAGATAGCTATTTTTTGTTTTCGATCGGTAATTATCGGCTGTCCAATACGGATTTAAGTACCAAGGGTTGTACCAGCCATCAGGTGTTGCAAAAGGATTATTGACATAGTCTTTGTAACTCAATAATGGAATGTTGGCTGGAGTCTGTGTTAACTGTGTATAAATGGAGCTTGTGGCTGAGGTAATATCATAAAAGTTTTCGACATAACTCGCTGAATAATCCAGGGTCAGATTGGGATAAAAAGCTCTTGTACCGTTCAAACGAAAAGAGATCCGATTGTATTTATCGCCCGGGGTTGTTCCTCTACCGATAAGATATTGCCCGGCAATGTATTGAGAAGATTTATCATTTCCGGAGGAGATTGAAAGATCGGTTTGGTTATTGCGGCCGACATTCCAAAAATCAAAACGATCTTTGCGCGGTGAATATATGCCGTATTGCTGTTCACCATTTTCCAGCGGGTTACCAATCGCGACCGTAGACCCGTCGAAGGCCGGACCATACTGTTGGTTCTCTTCGGGGTTGTAGACCTGTGCACCCGAAGTGGATCCTGCGCCAAACTTATCCTGTAACTTCGGGAAGAAACTGATTTCTTCCAACGTAAAAGTATTACTCAAGTTGATCGCGGTACGTCCCGCCTGCCCCTTCTTTGTTGTAATGATAAGCACTCCATTGGATCCTTCGGCCCCATATGCTGCTGCACCGGCAGCGCCGTTTAAGACCTGTACATTCTCTACATCGGCGGGATTAATATTGTTGAGCAAATCGCTACTTACAACCGCATTGTCCAATACGATCAAAGCCGTATTGTCTCCTAATAAAGATCTGTTTCCTCTAAGCACCAACCTGTAGTTGGGATTTACGCCACTGCTGATCTGATTGATCTGTAATCCTGGGACCTTGCCCTGAAGTCCTCCGGCAATAGTCGGTGATTTTCCCTGGGTGAGGTTTTCGCCGGTAACCTGTGTGGTTGCATAGCCCTGCTCGCGGGGAGTTCGGAGGATTCCTCCTGCCGATACCACAACTTCATCCAAGACAGACTCCTCTTTCAGTAACACAATATCCAACGATGATCGTCCTTTTAAATCAATGTGACGAACCTGATAGCCTATGAAGCTAAATATCAGTTTTTCGGAAGCTGCGACATGGATGCTGTATTGACCATCTCTACCTGTTTGTGTGGCTTCTTTTGTGTTCTCTACCCGGATAGAAACTCCAGCCAAAGGCGTGCCGTCCGCAGCAGACACAATACCGCTGACTTTACGAGCAGACTGTGCTTGAACATGAACGACAAAGAGGATCCCCAACAAAAAATAGATTAATTTTTGTTTCATTGTAATTTTCGATTAATAAAAGTGTAGCATGTCACACAGGGACAAAGCAATACCCTAGGGGCATTTGCTCGGCATCCCTTTTTGCGACAAAAAAGTAGAACAACATGAGGTAAACCCCATATCGTCAATGAATAAAATAGCGGGAGTAGTTGAGGCCTACATATATGGAATAGGCATGCACATTCGTGCTTGGGAAATATAGGCTGAGGTTAGCTGTTGTAGCATAAAAATCACTTTCCATTTTTCTTCAACAACAACGACCGTCGTTGAGGAAATATTTTTTTTACGGGATAAAATCGATAACTGTGTTTTCATAAATTCTGCATGTTTACTGTTTAATCAACGATATATTTAGAAAGTTGGCGTTCCAAATCTTCACCACGAAGGTTTTTGGCAATAATTTTTCCATTGGGATCGATCAGAAAATTTTGAGGAATCGATCGGATATTATAGAGTTTAGCCACTTGGTTATCCCAAAAATTAAGGTCCGAAACCTGATCCCATTCTAATTTATCATCTGCAATAGCTTTTAGCCAGCTGTTCTTTTTGCCAGGTTGATCTAAAGATACGCCGAGCACGGTAAATTTTTTGTTTTTTAGGGCATGATAAGCCTTTACGACATTAGGATTTTCCTGACGACAGGGACCACACCAACTTGCCCAGAAATCCAACAATACATATTTACCCCGATAATCGGCAAGGGAGATATTTTTCCCATCCGGGTTAGCTTGGGTAAAAGCCGGAGCAATCTGTCCGATTGATGTCGCCTTGGTTTGATCAATCTGTAGTGCAAAAGCTTTTCCTTTTTCTGAATGACGAATTTCAGGCGTAAGCTGTTTGAAATATCGGTCTAGATCGTCAGCCTCAGGAGCATAGCCAACAACTTCTGCAATCCGGTCTAAGCTGACGAAAGAATTAGGATTCTCTGAGATAAAGGCTTCCAGAATTTTCTTATTTTCAAGCTGATAGTTCTCACTGAGCTGTTCAATTTCTTTTTTGAATTCTGGGGAATTTCGTTGCTCTTGGCTCGCCGAAAAATATTTTGTATTCAACGCATCACGCAAAGGAGCAATTTGTTCCAGCCGTTTCTTCAATTGGCTAAGTTCCTTATTTGTATTCCCTCCCTGGATCAATGGATTTTTTAATGAATCGGTGGACTGAACCTTGATCGCTGTGTTTTCAAGATAAAGTGTTAGATTTTTTGACCGTTGAGCCAGGGCAAGTGTCTTACCTACCGCTAGGCTGGCTACTGTCGGATCAGCAATCGTATAACTGAATTGAAATGTTCCATTTGAACCAATGTTGACGGAATCGACGACACGTTGTGTACCATTCCGATAGCTCAGAAAAGCTTTGTCCTGCGCGGTATAGCCAGTCACTTGACCGTTTAACAGGGCAGTTTTATGCTGCGCCATAATCGCTGTAGAGAAAGTGAGCGATGCAATCAATGTAAATACTTTAGTCATATGTTTATTATTTTATAAAAACTACCAAATAAGTAGACTATTCAAAAATAAGTGGTTTGACTATTCATTTCCAACAGTTAGGTAGAAAATGTTCCTATATTAAATGGTGCTATGAAGATTTAATACGCCTTTACGAAGAAGGCTTTACGAGGAGGATAGCAGTGGTTTTTAAATAAATAAAAATAAAGACTACTACATAAGTAGATTATATTTTCAAAATACCTATCTTTGTTTATACCAAACCCTGTATTCACATTAATTTGCATTCTATTAACCATGAGCAATGTTACATCACAAGAAATTATCAAAGCCGTTAAAGAGCGTAGGAAATATCTCAAGATTTCCCAACGGGCAATGGCTGAACAATTATATATATCATTAAAAGCCTATCAGAATCTTGAGATCGGAACAACGAAGATAGACATTGAGCGTTTACAGCAAATTGCGGATATATTAAACACGGATATGAATAGTCTGATCAATTCTCCGACAGCTCAGTTAAAGCAAGAAAAATTACCCTTAGCAAAGGAAAAGCAGCTTTTACGCGACAAAGAGAGTTATATTTCTTATTTAGAGGAGAGTTTACAGTTTTACAGAAATCTCATTAAAGAGAATAATTTATTATAGTCAAGGAGCCTGAAACTAGCGAATGTATTCTTGGCATTCTTTATGAAATTTATAAAATTTCTAGCGCTTTCTTATGGTGGCGCGATATATCCAGAAGATCATCAGAGCCAGTGTTGCAGAAAAAAGAATATTGCCGATCAATTTTAGAGGTTCAAATTCGTGGTATCCGACCTGCTTATTAAGATCCAGGCTATAGCCACTCCCTTTCCGAAAGAATATCCAGGGAAATCCTACGGTTAAATTACCGTCGACGTCCAGATCATTATGATAGAAACAAACTGTCAAAATAGCAAAAACACCAATAGTACCAACAAGGACGTTGTATAATGTCGGCACTATTGATGTTTTACGTTGTTCGGGTTTTGCGTGCATGCTTAAATATAGCGATTCATTTTGATTGCATGTTATAATCACTATAGGTACCTTGCCAGTGACTACCTAGGTCCACATTTTGATCGTCGTATTTTACAAGGTTGATCAAACTTAACATAGCCTTATGCTGTGTACGTTGTTTTATCTCTCACCACCACTAATTAAATATTGCATGCTCTCCCTTTCTATCAACTGGATAAAAAGAATACCTTCCTTCCACATTTATGATGACCAATTTATTTTGCTGAATGAGTCCATACAGTACATTTTTCAAATGTCTTGGATAAATCCGGAGGTGAGCCAATCCCGTATCCTTAACTTTCCGAAACAACTGATAGGGAGAAGCCCCCGATCTGAAGAAATCCACATCCAAAAGGAGGTTAATTTTCTGTCGTACATGCAACATTGCATCCGATTCTATCTGAAGGTCCTTTTCAGCCTTCCATTCTTCAAATTGTAATTTTGGAGCAGCGGGTTTATTATCTCCAGCTACAAACTGCCAAGGTAGTTCGAGCGTATAACTCCATTTTACCTCATCCTCTTCGATATGTAGGCGCACGAGACGCTCTTCGGAAACTTCATATTTTTCACGGTGGAATTCCATCGCTTCTATGCAGGAGCTTGCATAGATGCGGTCGAGCAGGATGGACTCTTGTATTAAAAATTTTCGAACTTGATACATTTTCTCAAAATCCAAATAAGCGTGATCGGCTTTCCCCAGTAAAAACGACAGTTCCTCCGGCCTCCACTCTTGTTGAATACGCCGCTTAAGATAGGTGTACCAAAGCTGAAAATCGTGTGAATACATCATTCCCGAATAGGAAGTTTTTAGAATAGATTCTGTTTTCATAATTTATTTTGTAATTGGTTATTCAAATAATTTAAGCAGCTCATCTTTACTGATCGACTTCATTAGATTAGCCTCATCTAAAATCAGTCCTTCGGATATTCGTTTTTTACTTTCTTGGAGTGCTAAGATGTGCTCCTCAACGGAATCCCGACAGACAATCTTATAAGCCATCACATGTTTATCTTGTCCTATACGGTAACAACGATCGATAGCTTGTGCTTCGGCAGCGGGATTCCACCAGGGATCCAAAATATAAACATAATCAGCTGCGGTCAGATTCAAGCCTGTTCCTCCGGCTTTGAGGCTGATTAAAAACACACGGCATCCGTTCTCGTTCTGAAATCTTTCGACCGCATTTTGCCGCTGATCCTGATTCATCTTACCATCAAGATAGGCATACGCTATACCCTTATTTTCGATTCGTTGTGCCACGAGCTTTAGCATGGACGTATACGCCGAAAAGAGAAGAATCTTATGATTTGGAGCTACTTCATCCATGATCTCATCAATAAAATCCAATTTGATCGAATCATGACCGAAGCCACCATCTTTCATCAGCATGGGCGAATTGCACAGCTGTCGTAGTTTTTGCAGCGCCTCTATCGCCAAAAATTTGGATTTTGTGGAATCGGCACTATTCAGATTACTTTCAATCTCCCCCTTGAATATCTTTCTGACCTTATCGTATATCTTTCTTTGCTCCGGAAGCATATCCATATACAGAATTGTTTCGGTCTTTTCAGGAAGGTCCAAAGCAACCTGTTTTTTTGTACGCCGAAGGACAAAAGGTTGAATCATCTTTTGAAGCCCAAGAATAGTTGTTTGCGCTGTATTTTCATCTTTGATCCCTCGATAAGTGTTATTGAAACTGCCATAAGTTCCAAAAAAACCCGGGTTGACCATACTCATCTGTGCGTAGATATCCTCCACTCCATTTTCGATAGGTGTTCCCGTCATCGCTATGCGATAGCAAGATTTTAGCTCAGTTAGCGATTTAAATCTCTTTGAATGACGATTTTTTATCGCCTGCGACTCATCTAAAATCATGTAACTAAAGGACTGGGATTTAAGAAAGTCAAGCTCCATCATAACTGTTCCATAGGTTGTAATTAAGATGGATTCGTTCTCTATTTCCGTGACTTCCCTCCTTTTTTGTCCATGATAAATAGATGTTCGACGATTTGGAGAAAATTTCTTGAATTCAGCCAGCCAATTGAATAGTAGGGAATTGGGTACAATAATAATTGAGGGGGCTGCCTTTGGATTATTTTGATAGAAATATTCCAAAAGCGTTATTGCCTGTAATGTTTTCCCTAATCCCATATCATCAGCCAAGATACCGCCCCATTGAAAATCGCTTAAGAATACCATCCAGCTAAACCCTGCCTGTTGGTAAGGGCGCAACTCTGCCTGGATCGCTTTTGGAACATCCAACAGGGCTATTTCATCCGTATCCAACAGTTTCTTTCGACGTTCAGCTAGGCTATTTTGAATAATACGGGGATCAATTCGATCCAGCCGTGTTTGGAAAGATAGCAATTGGGCTGAAGTGAGTTTAAGACAGTCGGTTTCAACCAGCGCATACTTAAACAGCACATCAAATAATGCTTTATCTGAGGCTTTAATATATCCGAAAGATTTATCTGCCAATTGGATGCTACTGTAGTCGTTTATGATCTTTTCTTCAAACTCTCCCGGTAAATAGGTCGTTGTTCCAAATTTGAAAATCATGTAAATGGAAAATACATTATTGTCCTGACGAATATCCAATACTTCCCATTTCAGTTGGTGTGGCAGCAAATAAGCTCCCTTTGAAATATTGTTCAGAATAGTTTTGTACCCCTTGCTCTTACATTTTTTTATAAATTCATACAGTCTATTTCTGTTGCTATGCGCCTGCCATTCCAAGCGCTTAACCATTCTATTGGTGCAGCTTTTCAAATTTGGCAACTGTGCTTCAATAAAGGTATTAAACTCATGCTCGCCAACAAGATCTCTCTCCGTATACAGGCAGGTTCCATTTTCCGGTTTTAAAATCAAGTTTCCTCCATATGGAATTACATATTCTTCCTTTTCACTCAGCATAGCTTTCAATTCGAAATTTAAATGATCATCGTCGTCTTTCTCCACCACAACCTTAAATTGAGGCACATGATGAGCGGTATTAGAAATAAAAACTGTATCCTTGTTTAAAGGTTCAAGGTCTATGTGAAAGGATGTTGACAATGGAATCAACATACGCGTAAAGAAGTCTTCATAGTCCCGCTTTAACACCGTTATTTTAGTAGAAATACTGTAAAAGAAACGTAATACAAACTCCTTTTGAAGATTATCAACAAAAAGACACTCGTCTTCATTTAGATTGATAAAGAAGAAATTGGACCGACATTCGGATGTATAGTCTTTCAACTCCTCTCCTTTGTAGACAAGAATTAACGATAGAAGCAGGTGATCGCTGCCTTCTTTCAAATGAAATTTCAGACTAAGATCATCGCCCGCCAAAATCACATTCCGATACGTTGTACGATATTTGGATGGATATTTGAAGTTTTCAATTGTAGTTTTAAAATTATTTCTATCGACAAAAGCAACACGTAATCTTTGATCCGATTTTCCTTCCAAAAGTTTACGCCAAGCACTGATGATAAAATCCTTCTTCACACGATCAGCGTCATTTCGCATCTCATCTTTTTCCCTATCCCCTAATTGTCTTTGTGGACTTTTGGAAAAAGCTAAAATCTTACGACATAAATCGATTTTTAAAACATCACTATCAGCAAAATTCGCCAACTTATTACCAAATTCTTCTAAATAATTTATCTTACTGTTTATTTCAAAAGGTATTAAAAAGGGCAGTCCGTCCACCTGACGCTCTCTAGGAATAACATACATAAAATTCGGAAAAGGTGCCTCATGCTGTTCCATCCATCGGTTTTCAGATGCTGCATCTAGCAATTCCGATTCAAGCTCCTGGTGGTCGAAATAATTATATACCTGACCAAATTGATTATGATTTTCAATACAAACCTTGTCCTTGCGGTAATATAGCCTAGAAATACCCAATTGAAAGTACTTATGCTGACTTTCGGGTAGGATGGCAATATCTTTTGCATATAAATCATGTAAGAATTTATTACTGACTAAAAACTTACGATAAAGTCCAATAATTACATAATCACACAGACTATCATGACGCTTTTTACAATCGCACTTAACCTTCAATCCGATTTCTCGGATCTCGAGATCAATTTTGAGATTTTTGTTTTTATAATTTCCGTCTCTTCTTAGAGAAAATGGCCATTTAAACTTGTTGACTTTGATTATCCTAACGCTGTAACTATAAAGCTGAAAATCCGTCAGTGGTATTTCTCCTTTATAGAGCTTAAGAAAGTAGTCTGATGAAATATAAAGATCCTCTTGGTTTTCCCAAGGAATAATAAAGCTATTCTTCTCTTTGTCAGGTATAATCGGAACGACATCTGTTACTAACTCCAGATTTTCAACACTATTTTCCATAAATCCTCCTTTATTGTTTATTGGACTTAACCTCAGATTTCAACTCCATATACCGTATGCTCTGATCGCAGAGATCGACAAAGAAATCCGTAATTTCCTTCGCTTTTGACTTAAAGTAGTCCATATCAAGCTGAGCCAATTGTGCAGGAAGCTCATAGACCCGCCCTTTCATGTGTTTTAACAGCTCTGCATTCAATATTTCCTCAACCTCACTTCTTGTTGTAAAAAATTCTTTCACCTTTTTATCACAGATACAGGTCCAATCCACGAGGTCTGCAATGGTGACATTCATCGGTGCATAACCGATTCGGAGATACAGATAGCTGTATAATCCAATAGAAGTCAACTGATTTAAGAATAATACAGCCAATTGGGCACTAGAAAGGTTTTCAGAAGAAAAAACAGCCAAAAGATCCTGCATGAGTTTTGAATTCCGCCCCCATGAAATTGAGATTTTAAATAAGGTACTATGCCAATCGACAGGCACAACCGAATAAGTCGGTTTATAACGCGAATGGCGGTAGAGAACAACAGATTCATTCCAGATGATATGAGAGAATCGACTACCTTCGTTGAGTTTTGTCTCCAGAAAGTCCGTATTCAAAAAAGCTACAACTGCAGTAACTTGACCGTAAGCGACTTTTCGAAAGTGACAGTGACCCAATTTCTTTTTTATCACAACAAGATAGATCTCGGCTTTTCCATTTTCCTGACGAGGAAAGTCAAACAGCCCTTTTCCATGAGTATCGCTGACATAATAATTGAGCAACATCATTTGTTCGGGATTATTTTCCTGACGGATCTGATGCAACAACTCCTGTACATCGCTCTGATACTGCGCTGGCCAGGGGAAACTATGAAAGTCTGCACCAGCTTCGACTTGCTCTTGTTCCTTCATTTTAGCCAGCTTGCTCTTTTCTAGCGCCGCTTGCGTAGCACCTTCTGCCGTCACAAGCGCATCGTATACAGCCTGTAAAGCTTCCGTAAAGTAGCGAAACAACTTTTCTATTGCAGCCTGCAATACGAGACAACGATCATATAGTTGCGAAGCATCTACGGCCGAAATATCCAGGTCTCTATTTTGATTAACAGCATTAAAAGAACTATCCAGTAATGCAAAACGCATCTTATCTTCGTCTGTCTCGCCCATAAAGACCGATTTGAACATCGGAAAATGCGTATGCAGGCTCCGAATTCGACTGTCAAGACTATGTACATTATTTCCCTTACCTTCTACCATTACCTGAAGCAGTTTCAAATGACTTTCCAAACTTTGGTGAACCATAAATAAAGCACGCGGATAATTGGCTATTTCTGCAAATGTTTGTGCTCCCTGTAAAAACTCCGCGGATACAGCGGTCGCCTTCTCATAATACTTTTCCGAGAGATCCAATATGCCACGTATTTCCTTTCCTTTACTGATGACAGAACTACTTCGTGTACTACTAAAAATCTCATGCTGAGGCAAGATCGCATAACAATAAAATAAGCTCCCAAGCTTTATTTTATTCTTCAATTCTGGCGCAAAAATCAATTCAAATGAAATGTTCTCCTGATCCATCAAGCACAACTCCACAATAGGTTTTAGCACTTTGTGTGAAAGTCCACTCACGGGTTTAAGCGCTAAAACTAAATGATGGGATTCCTGATCGAGAAATTGATATTTAACGACATAGGCACAATCGAGATCCATACGCTGGGAAAGCCGATCAATAATTAATTGGCTATTAATTTCCATACTAAATGATTTAAGGTTAAAAAATTGGCGCAATAAAACAGACCAACAGGTCAAACTGTTACAGACTATTATTGCAAATAATCAATACTTAATTTGTAAAAAAGATAGTATAATATCCAAGGAGACTACATAGGGTTCAACACGTTTTAATAGCTAGACGTTCGCCCCTTGGTTTTTTAGGAAATACCAGCACCACAATTAAAAATGTATCGAAACTTTCACTTCATGAAAAAGTGATGAGCTACCGCTGGTAATTTGGTAACTAAACACTTTGTAATTCAATTACAAGAAAAACAATAACAATACAATTATATAGTTAATATATACAAATATATAAATTAACAATTTTAAAACAAATTATTTTTTAGATTTCACTTTTGTATGTTTAAAAATAGCCAATAAGAAAATCCAATAGTGCTTTAAATACACGAATTATAAATGGCGAGAAGCGAATTGTAAACAATCGATAGATTACTTATATACTTCTGTTATCTTTAGCCGAATAGATCTTTTATAATTGCTATAGAACATAGCATTGACAGTTATGAAAAATAGCTTAAAAATGGGACTAATAAGTGCTTTGATAGGTCTGCTCTTTTCCTGCAAAGAGCAAGTGAGTCCTTTGTCTGAAGCTTACTACAAAAAGAGCGGTGCAATTTATTTTATACCGGGCGGCAATGGTTTTGAAAGAGGGTCGAGAAAGACCGTTGCCGATGTAGCTAGTTTTTCAGTGATTAAAGATGTCTATGCCCGCGATAAAGATCACCTCTATTTCATGGGCTGCCCCCAACAACTCGTCGACGTAAAGACCTTTCAACTGAAAAACAGGATTCCTGTCGATCAACGACACGTATTCAAGTTTGAAGGTTTTGCTTCGGCTACTTCCGATTGCAGCCAAAACCAGCTCACCATTATTGATGGAGCCGATCCGGCAACTTATACGACGTTATATGATCAACTGCCGGCACTAGCTAAAGACAAAGCACATTACTTTTATAAGTATCAACCCCTTCACGTCGACTATGCGACTTTCAGCGTTGTCAACAGCAACTTTGTAAAAGATAAAAATCAGCTTTATGTTGTTACGGACAAAGGTATTCTTTCGATCCACTATAAAACAGATAAGATTGAGGCGCTCAATGCAGCATATACCCTACTGGATGGTAAAAAGTTGCTTTATTATGAACCTTATCAACGTATCGGTCTGTTGGAAATCGATATTCCTTCGTCAAAGGAAATCAAATTCCTTAATGAGAAAACAGTAATCATTGACCAATTGATAGTTATTTCGGGAAAGAAATTTGGATACCCTGCGGTCGATGCGGGCAGCTTTGAATTATTAGAAGAATCAAACGGAAACGCCACTTGGTCACGCGACAAAAATCATGTCTATTATAAGCAACAGATATTTTCAGAAGCAGATCCAAAGACTTTTGAGGTCCTCAAGTTTGCCGTTGCCAAGGATGCCAAACATATTTTCATTGGCAATAAAATATTCAACGGACCAGATGTAAAAAGTTTCAAAAAGGTGGATAAATCCCGGGTGAACCATGATTTCGAAGATGACCTTGGCAACAGATACTGGTATCAAACCAATAAAGGGGAGGTTATTTTGGTTCCGGTTACTAAAAAGTAATAGAAGCACCGAGGACTTTATGCCCGGGGTTAAGAAAGTATGAGTTCGTACCGTACAGATCTCCCATGTCCCAACTGTTCAACTATCCCCAGTTCCTGCAACCTTTGCAGATCCCTAGTCGCAGTAGCTTTTGAGGTCCGTGTAATAGAGATATATTTTTTTGCAGTCATCCCGCCAATAAAACCTTCAATTCCCTGCTCAAATTAGGCCACTCTTTATATTGCCAGTTATACATATTGAGCCGATTTAAAAATCTAATCGGCTCAAAGGAAAAAGCATATTCATTATTGGCCTCTCTTGACGATAATTTACAAATCCAGCAAAGGAAAAATTCCCTTCCTTTTGAATCTTCAAGATAATCACTGAAATCGGCTATTTTTCTAACGATTGTTTCCCCTACTTTAGCTTCCAAACCCAATGGTTTAGTAAGCGTATAGTTTAAATACCTGTAATCAACAAGCTAGTAACCGCAGCAATACACGGGCTACTTACAAACAACCAGGTTCAATTTATAGAAAAAAGGATGATCAAATCATTATTGCTAAGTATAACAACTATGCTATGTATCACGGCATGTGCACAGGAATCCGCCATAAACACAAAAAATGACCGGGTTAAATGGATTCCCTATCAAACCAAAAACAAGCAGTTTGTCTTTGTCGACAGTGCATTCCAGAAGAAGCTATCCCAAGAGTTCCATTGGGCTCAGCCTTTCACGTCCACAGGATATGCACTGGTAGCCAATGAAAAGGATCAAACGGGGATCATTAACAGCAAAGGTGAATTTATCGAACATTATTCCGACACAGATTTACAGCTCTTAGACCTCAAGCAGCTGACTCTTCTGATGAAACGCCAGGAATATGAAAAGAAATTGCCCTTCTGGAAATGGGACTGGAATATCCTAAGCAGTTATATCAAGAAAACAGCTACTTATGTCAAGCTTGAAATACGGGTATTGGAAAGTAATCAGATTCTGCTCAAAAAAGATATTCCTTACGATGAGAACCAATATAACCTTGCAACTTACCCCTTAGACGACAAGCACCTGATCCTCAATGGGAACCTGTATCTGCTAAAAGATCAAAAACTTAAGAAAATAGAAGAACACATTGAAATGCCCTTGGAAAACGGACGTTATATTCCAGCATCAGCAAACAGTTTTGCCATCCTTGATATCCGAAGCAAAAAACCGGTTTTATCCGCTTTGACAGGCATAGACAAAATAGACCTTCTTTGGAAAAATGAGGCCATACAGCTCGATTCTATCAATCAGGAGCGCTACAGCCCAGCAATTCCCAAACTACTAAAGGACAATAATACAGGCAGCATATATGCCTTTCCACAATACGACAAAGCTTTTCCAAAACAAATTAGACAAGCCAATGTGACACAGATTGCCTTTCTAAAAGAAATATCCTTAGTTTATTCGGTGACTAATTCGCCCTATTTTATTCTAGGAAGATTTAACTACGATCATGCCATCTGGGCTTATGATTGGCTATATATGGATAAAGATGGCAACTTATTGGACACCATCAAAGCCTCGAACTTCTATATCCTGGATCAGGTGGGTAATTTGGTCTGGCCAGACAAACACATGTTACTCACCTCGAATGCCCTGGAAAAGAATTGGAAGACCGGAAAAATAAAGTACATCGATTCATCAGAAGATCTTTATTTAATTGATGTAAAACGAGGTGATCTAGAACCTACAAAAGGCCTATGGAATTCAAGTAAAAAGACTTGGGATATAAACCCCGATTTCGAACATATTGAAAACTTAGATGGTAAACGACAAATCTTTGCATTACAGGAGCATAAAGATGGTCGCTATACTTTATACAACAACAAAACAAAACAACGAATCGGCAACAAAAGCTACATGACCATCAATCCCAACGGGTGGGTACAACATAAAAATGAGCGCAATCGGGACGATGGCTATTTTATTAACATTGCTACGGGCAAGGAATATAAAGAATAAAAAATACCGCTCAATCTCAGCAAAAATTACCAAGATTAATTTATAACAGACAAAATATACTCTTTAAGATTTATTAACTTTAAAGGAATACTGAGTTATTAGCTTTGTCCAATTAAAACTGATCTTGTGAGCGAATTATTGATAGCATCATTAAAGCGAGGTGACCACTTTGCCATGGAACAGATTTTTAATCTGTACTGGGAAGCCATATTTGATGCAGCTTTTAAGAAAATAGGCGACGAAAATGTGGCTCAGGACATTACCCAGGAAATCTTCATTTCGCTGTGGGAACACCGTGAGCAGGTCATCATATCTGGTGGTCTCGCAGCCTATCTACATGGGGCTGTCAAATTCAAAGTAATCAACCATTTTCGGAATACGACAGTTAAAGATGGACATAAAGCCGAACTAGCGACTTTAATGAACCAACGATATGCGGATTCAGCGGACGACCTACTGATCCTAAAAGACGCGCAGCAAAAAGTTGAAGAAGCTTTGATGCTGCTTCCCGAACGTATGCGACTGGTCGTCACCATGAGCCGAAAGCAAGAAAAGTCTATCAAGGAAATTGCGAGCGAGCTAAATGTCTCCGTACAAACTGTCAAGAATCAAATTACCTCGGCCATGAAACTGCTCAAAAAAAGCCTCTCTTAGGCAGTTCCTCCATTTTTTTGAGTGTTAACAATAATTTAATATACTCCTAATATTTTCGACTAGTACCATTTCCCATTTGAAGTGACATGTATTCAAATGAGGGAAGAAAAAGCAAAGCAGTTACTGCAAAAATATTTAAATGGAGAGGCTACCGCCACCGAGATTAAGCAAGTCGAAGATTGGTACGCCCAACTGGACAACGCTGCAAAAAAAGTTCCGCAGGAACGAAAAGCTGCACTGCGCGAACAATTATTGGCCAATATTCAGTCCAGTATTTCAGAAAAGGGAAGTAAACGACCTTCCCGGCTGTATTCACCTGTATTCAAAATAGCAGCCGCTATTTTAATGATTGCTTCCATAGGACTTCTTTATTGGAAAGTAAATAATCAGCCTATCGCAGCATCTGCGCAGATCGTCACAACAACCCTTGCAGGGGAACATAAAAAGATTGTCTTGGCAGATGGTTCGGAAATTATCCTCGAACCATCTTCAAAAATCAGCTATCCAAGTAATTTCAAGGGCAATATCCGTGAAATAGCACTTACTGAGGGGGAAGCCTTCTTTGCCATTGCCCACGACGAGAAGCATCCATTTCAGGTACAGCTTGCATCGAAGCTAGCAGTTAAAGTATTAGGAACCTCTTTTCGGATAAAAGCTTATCAGGCTTCCGATCAAGTCGAAGTCACCGTCGCTACGGGTAAGGTTGCTGTGGAGCAAAATGATAAGATCCTCGGCATATTAACCAAAAACCAAAGTCTACGCTATGATAAAGAGACCAAACAATCATCGCGCAACCTAGTAGAAAAAAATACAGCCGTAGCCATTGCGTTTGATGGAACACCACTTAAGGAGGTGGTAAAAAGACTGGAATATGTCTACAACATCGAAATTATCTTAAAAGACACTTCACTTTCGCCTTTAAAAACAACAGCTACATTCAATAGCACACAAAATCCGGCAGAAATACTGGATATCATCTGCAGCCTACATCACCTCAAGTACAGTACGATTGAAAAGGATAAAATATTTAAAGTCCACAAATAATGTCTAAAAATTTACCTAAAACATCTTAGTCACCATGCGTAATTCATTACCTAATCATTACAAAAAAATGAAAACACCTGCATTCAAAAGAGAATTCTCTTTTTATCGGATCATGAAGTATCCCTGCATCGCATTTTCGATTACTTCGGTATTCTGCAGTTCATTGATGGCCTCCCCAAGCATGGCCCAACGTCTGGACAAAAGCAGTGTAAACATCAAAATAAGCAAGGGCGAGAAACTCGATGTGATTCTACACAAAATCGAGAGTCTTTCAGGCCTTCATTTTGTTTACAATCCTGATCTATTGCAAGAACGTAACACGGTCTTAAGCGGCAGTTTTAAAACTGAACCAGTTCGCTCTCTTTTGAATAAGCTTGGAATCAATGCGGTGGAAAAAGAGGACTATGTGATCTTGAACACACAAGCAAACATGAAGGCAGATCGTATCGTGACAGGTTTTGTACGGGACACATTGGGAACTGCAATCGCAGGTGTTTCTGTAAAAGTAGTTGGTACGCAGGTTGGAACGACAACAGATACAAAAGGAGCCTTCCGAATCGAGGCAGGACCGCAAGCTGTACTTTCTTTTTCGATGGTCGGATTCCATTCCAAGGAAGTCGCAGTTGGCGAAAATGAAGTTATTAATGTAACGCTAAGCGAAGAACGTTCGACCCTATCCGAAGTTGTTGTTGTTGGTTATGGAACGCAGAAAAAAGAGACATTAACGGGCGCTGTAAGCTTGGTTTCACTTGACAAATTATCGTCTAGGTCTGTCAACAGCGTTGGCGAAGTATTGGCCGGTAAATCACCAGGTGTTATTGTCACAAACGAAGGTGGTGACCCAACTGCTTCGCCCCGTATCAATATCCGCGGTGCTGGTGGTATCAATGGTGAAAGTGTACTCTATGTTATTGATGGTTCCATTTTCCTAGGTACTCCACAATTAAATCCCAACGACATTGAGTCTATTTCCGTATTAAAGGATGCTTCTGCAGCGATCTATGGTGCCAGAGCTTCTGGTGGTGTGGTACTGATCACCACTAAAAAAGGAAAAAAAGGACAGATGCAAATTAGCGTTGATGCCAAGTTAGGCCAACAAAGCGCTTGGCGAAAATTACAGCCGCTAAATGCCGAACAACGTGCCGAAGTCGCTGCAACAGCTGCAAAAAATGGTGGAACTACGATCCTACCTGCTTTTGATCCAGCCAAATACCCAGAGGGTCTAGTGACCAAAACAAACTGGATGGATGAAGTTTTTAGAAATGCAGCACTACAGGATTACAATGCTGCAATTAATGGTGGTAGCGAAAAATCTAGTTTTTACCTCAGTTTCAATTACCGCAATGCCGAAGGTATTGTCCTAAATACGAAAACCAAGCGCTATAATTTCCGGATAAATTCAGAACATCAACTCACCCCTTGGTTGAAAGTTGGTGAAAACTTATCCTACAGCAGTACCAATGGAAATGGTGCCAATACGAGCAGCGATTATACAGGAGCGCTATTATCTGCCATTTATTATCCAACCAATGGAACCCCTTACAATGCAGACGGAAGCTTCGCCGGTCTACCAGGGCCATTCCCGGGCGATTACGGTGATATCATTAACCCTGTTGCCGAACTGATGCGCATCGACATCAACAATCCGGTCAATGTCCTTGTTGTCAATCCTTATGCGAGCATCCAATTGGCAAAAGGCTTAACATTCAGATCCAACTTAAGTATTACTAAATCAAACGCTAGATATAAAAGTTTTACACCACGACGTCCGGAAATAGGCAAACCCGTTTTGAGCAATAGTCTAGTTGAACGAGCTGATGATGCAAACGATATCCTTGCAGAACAAGTTTTAAATTACAAAACTTCTTTCGACAAGCATCAAATTGACCTAACCGGTGGTTATACCTTCCAAAAGACAAAAAACACCTATCTGTATACTTCCGGGGCAGGCTTTGATGATGAGTCCAAACAATACCGTTATTTAACAAATGCCAATACCATTCAACCTTCAGAAAGTGGCTACGCTTCAACAGCAATATCTTCGCTATTCTTACGAGCAAATTACAGTTACAATGATAAGTATTTACTATCGTTGATTGGTAGACGGGATGGGTCATCCATGTTGACAAAGGAAAATAGATTTAAAAACTACGCTTCTGCATCAGCAGGATGGGTAATCAGCAAAGAAGAGTTTTTAAAATCAGCAACCTGGTTAGATCAATTAAAATTACGCGGTAGCTATGGTATTTTAGGTAATCTCGGTAGTTTGTCAGCTGCAGCTGTCAACCCGCTACTAGCATCGACACAAAGTTATTTCGGTCAAACACCGACCTTACAAAAAGGATACGTACAAACGATTCTGGCCAACAAGAACCTCACTTGGGCTGAAAGTAAACAGACTAATATAGGTTTAGATTTGGGAATTTTCAACCATTTTAACTTAGTCGCCGATTATTTTATTAAGGAAACAAATAAAATGATCTTAACCCGTTCACTACCAGGTACAGCAGGCTTAAATAGTCAAACGATCAACGCGGGTTTAGTCAAAGACAGGGGTATTGAGCTAGGATTGACCTACAATAGTTCAAGAAATTCCGACTTTACATATTCCATCAATGCAACCTTAACCAAATTAAACAACAAGGTTGAAGAATTAGCACCGGGCTTGAACACCATTGCTGTGGGTACTAATTTCAGAAATGAATTGGCTCCGCTCTCTATTACCGTCGGTCAACCGCTCTACAGCTACTATGTGCTCAAAACAGATGGTATCTTCCAGAGTCAGGCCGAAGCTGATAATTACAAAAACGCCAATGGACAAAAAATTCAGCCGAATGCAAAAGCGGGAGATTTCAAATTTGTAGACATTGATGGCAATGGTTCAATCGGACCTGAAGATCGTTATTTTGCGGGCAGTGCATACCCGGATTTCTCTTATGGATTGAGCTTTAATGCGAATTATAAGGATTTTGATTTCAATATTTTTGCTCAGGGGGTTCAAGGCAACAAGCTTTTCAACGCTATCAAAAGAACAACGTATAGTGCAAGCGGCCCTTCTTACAATAAGTTAACGGGTATTTTGGATGCCTGGTCTCCAGAAAATCCAAATGGTAAAGTGCCAATCATTTCCACCTCAGATGCTAACGGAAACTTCAATGCATCTGATTTTTACATTGAAAACGGTTCTTACCTCCGCATTCGTAACGTTACATTAGGCTACACTTTACCAAAATCAATTGCAAGCAAATTTAAGACGGGCAACGTACGCATTTATGCAACAGCCAATAATCTGTTCACCATTACAAAATATACAGGTTTTGACCCAGAAATTGGGATGGATAACAATGGTCTTGATGTCGGCCGTTATCCACAAGCCCGAAGCTTTATTATTGGTTTAAATGTCAATTTCTAATCTTAAAACAATGCAGATGAGTTATACTTATCAGCCCTAAAAAAAAAAAAAAATGAAAACGAATATAAAATACCTTGCAATAGCTGCACTAGCATTTTTTGCATCGTGCAACAAACAGTTAGATATAACGCCAGAGGGCTCCCCTTCTGCACAGAATTTCTGGAAAACGGAACAAGATGCGATTAAAGCAGAAGCCGGTATGTATGAAAAGTACAACGAAGAGGATTATTATGGTCGTGGAATGTTCTGGTTTATTAATGCCAGTGACGACATGGTGACCGGACGTAACAAACCCGAAGCCGACAATATCAAAAATTTCAACCGCAATTACATCGGTGGCGGTTATACAGAATCTCAATGGAGCATGCGTTATGCGATTATAAAAAGGGCCAACGATATTATTATCAATGTTCCCAATATCTCCATGGATGAAGCTCGAAAAAAACAAATCATTGGTGACGCCTATTTCAATGCAGGCCTGGTTTATTTTCAGCTGGCAGCAAACTATGGTAACG
Organism: Sphingobacterium sp. Ag1; assembly: GCF_000988325.1. Classification (NCBI taxonomy): domain Bacteria; kingdom Pseudomonadati; phylum Bacteroidota; class Sphingobacteriia; order Sphingobacteriales; family Sphingobacteriaceae; genus Sphingobacterium; species Sphingobacterium sp. Ag1. Next base: position 214,681 of record NZ_LBGU01000039.1, read on the forward strand.
ACAAGGCAGGTGTGCCTATTGTTACGCCTGAAACAGATGCTTCCGTTCCGGTAGCCAGAGCAAACAACGTTAACGAAAACTACGATTACATCATTTCACTGCTATTAAAAGCGGCCGACAACCTTCCTTATTTTTCTGAGATGAAGGATACCGATTATGGTAAAGCCCACAAAACAGCTGCATGGGCCTATTTATCAAAAGTATATCTGTACAAAAAAGATTATACCAATGCAGCGAAGTACGCGGATATGGTGATCAGTTCGGGCAAACATGAATTATTGACCAACTTTGTGGATGTGTTTAAAGCCGCCAACAACTGGTCCAAAGAATATATCTGGTCGGTGGTCTGTACGCCAAATGGTGGTGGTACTGGCTGGGGCAGCAAACTTCCAGGTGTGATGTTGACCAACAAAGCTTGGGGAATTTACAACGGCTGGGGTTACTATCTGCCGACAAAAGAACTTTACGATTCTTTTGAAACAGGTGACTTGCGTCGTGAAGCAACAATCTTGAAACCAGGAGACAAATTCCAGTTTTTTGGCGCAGAACGTACATTTACTAAAGACGGTGGCGCGACTTCGAACTATCAGTTCAAAAAGTACATGGAACCATTTTCATATGCCAACCCTATTCCAACACATGTCAATCCAAATGGTGACAACGGCACTACAGACCTCAATGTACCCTTGATGCGTTATGCCGAAGTATTATTGATTAAAGCTGAGGCGGCCATTAATTTAAATGGCGCTGGTGCTGGTGATACCGAATTAAATAAAATTAGAAAAAGAGCTGGTTTAATCGCAAAAAGCGGAATGACCCTTGCTGACCTAAAACGTGAGCGCCGCAATGAACTTGCTGGTGAATGGGCAGACCGTCACCGCGATTTGGTCAGATGGGGCGATGCGCAAGCTACCTATGCCAAACCGCTACACGATTTTGATGGTGCTGTAATTTGGCCGGCTAGAAATTTCAATCCGCAAGTACATGATGTCTGGGCAGTTCCACAACGCGAGATCGACAACAGTTCCGGTGTCATTAAACAAAATGCAGGATGGTAAAAAACACTAAATTAATGTGGCTGTTATTTGCCGGCCTAAGCATTCAGTCAGTTTCTGCACAACAGAAACTGACTGCCAATGCAGGTCATAGCCACAATGATTACAAACAACAAATCCCGCTGTTGGAGGCTTACTATGCTGGAATGGGCTCTATCGAAGCGGACGTCTTCTACCGCAATGGAGAGCTCTACGTTGCTCATGAAAGCAGCGAAATCAAACCAGGGAAGACGTTAAAAAAACTTTACATCGACCCTTTAATTGCCTTCTTTAAGGAGAACGGCAATAAACCTTATGCCAAACCTGAGCAAACCTTGCAGCTTGTGATTGATATTAAGGAAAATTACGAACAGGTATTGTCTAAATTGTTAGCCGATTTGAAGGGCAACGAATCTGTTTTCGACCAGCAGAAAAATCCTTCCGCCATTAAAATCGTCGTCAGCGGTGAAATCCCACCGCCCGAAAAGTTCGACAATTATCCATCGATGATTTATTTTGATGGTAGGCCGGAAAAAGACTATACGCCGGCACAGCTCAAACATATTGGGATGATCAGTCAGGATATTAAGCAGTATTCTGTCTGGAATGGCAAAGGGACTCCCACTCCGCCCGACCTTGAAAAGATGAAAGCTGTAATAGACAAAGCACATAAATTAGGTAAACCCTTTCGTTTTTGGGCTACGAAAGATAGTCCCAATAGTTGGAAAGAGCTTGGTCATATGGGGGTAGACTGGATCAATACAGACCACCCTACTGCACTTAAGAATTTCTATTTAAACAACGCTAAAGTCGAATACGCAAATCCAAAGGCCTACATTCCCTATCAGCCAACCTATAAAAATGATGGTGCAACGAGCAAGGTCAAGAATGTTATTTTACTTATTGGTGATGGAATGGGCTTAGCCCAAATACAAGCAGGTTTAAGTGCCAATTTTGGTCAGTCCAATATCATCAATATGAAACATATTGGTCTTTCGCGCACCGAAGCATCCAACTCGGATTTTACAGACTCCGCTGCGGGCGGGACAGCTTTGGCTACTGGACATAAAACCAATAACCGTTACATTGGCGTGGATGCAGACGGTAAATTGTTGAGCGCTATTCCTGATACACTTGCTCAACACGGGATCAAAAGCGGTATCATCAGTGCGGGAGATATTACAGATGCTACTCCGGCTGCATTTTATGCACATCAGATCGATCGGACCATGTCGCAGGAAATTGCGGCAGATTTCAAAAATAGCCATGTGGATATTCTCGTTGGATCCCGTCGCGAAAGCTTCCTCAACAACAAGGATAACACGCTGATGAAGCAACTGACGGCAAAAGGTTATCAGCTTCAGCAAAATTTAGGTGATTTTGAAAAAGCGACATCAGGCAAACAGCTCGTACTCCTGGCGGATTCTGCGACAAGAAGAATACTCGATGGACGGGGAGAAATGCTAAAAACTTCCCTCTCAAAAACGATTGAGCTTTTGTCTAAAAATAAAAATGGCTTCTTTATCATGGCTGAGGGTGCACAGATTGACTATGGAGCCCATGCCAACGATCTCCCTTATGTTGTTACCGAACAGCATGACTTTGATCGGCTTGTCGGGGAAGCCCTAAAATTTGCGGATCAAGATGGTGAAACACTCGTCATTGTCACGGCAGATCACGAAACGGGAGGACTATCCCTGTTGGATGCCAATTATAAAAAGGGAACTGTTAGGGGCAATTTCAGTAGCGATGATCATACCAATATTATGGTACCTGTCTTTGCTTATGGACCAGGTGCGCAAAATTTTATTGGCATCTACAACAATACAGCCGTTTTTAAAAAGATTATCCAGGCCTTTAACTTGAAATAATCGCGTTAAAGCTTTCATACTAAACAAAGACCCTTCGTTTAAATACGAGGGGTTTTCACTTTTTTACAGACGACATTTTATCCTTCACAGCCACTTCAAAACCAATTTAAGGATCGATATTCGATTTTTTGCCTATCTTGTAAGTCAAAAAACAGAACAACCTTTATGATACCATCAATCAAGCGACTACTGATTCTGTCATTATTGCTATTCAGTATTTCGGCCAAACTATTTGCACAAACTTCTGAAAAAGCCTCATGGTTTAAAGATGCCCGCTTTGGCATGTTCATTCATTGGGGACTATACAGTGCTGCTGAAGGCATGTGGAAGGGCGAACCTTTGCGTTATATGAATAACTATGCCGAGTGGTTAAGATATCGCAACCGCGTCTCCAAAGAAGAATACGGTACCTTGGCAAAACGTTTCGACTGGAGTAAAATAGATCCTGAGCAATGGGTTCTTCTAGCAAAAGAAGCTGGGATGAAATACATTATCATCACCGCCAAACATCACGATGGTGTTGCTCTTTGGGACACAAAAGTTGGTCATTATAGCCTTCCACAATTGAGTGGTTCCAATCGGGATGTCATCAAAGATATTGCAGTAGCCTGTAGAAAGCACGGCATGAAATTGGGTTTTTATTATTCACATTGGATTGACTGGGAACATCCATACGGTTGGAACCATCAGCAGGAGCTGTCGGGACATGTTACCGATGCCCAATACAATCAATATTGGCAAGAAAAAGTCATCCCTCAACTGCGCGAACTGATGACCAATTATGGCGATATTGCATTGATATGGTTCGACATGTGGATCCCTTATCAAAAATCTATTATTAAAAAAGAACAATTACTTCAAGTTGTCAAACTTATCCGTGAACTTCAACCTAATTGCTTGATTAATTCACGTCTAGGTCTTCCTACGGATGCAGAGAATGTGGATTTCGAGACATTAGGTGACAACCAATTTGGCAGCAATTATATTAACCATCCCTGGGAAACCCCTGGGACGATTGCCCATTCTTGGGGATACAATGGCCAGGAAAATGAATGGAAATCAACCAGTCAAATTTTCCAGTCCTTAATCTCCAATGTAAGTCTCAACGGCGGGTTCACCTTAAATATCGGACCACGTGCCAATGGAACAGTGCCCTACGAAAGTGTCAGTCGTCTGCACGAAGTCGGAAATTGGTTAAACACATACGGAGAGGGCATCTACGGCAGCACCGGCCTTGATCTAAAAAACAACCAGTTCGATTGGGGTTACCTGACAACTAAAAAGGAAGGGCAAAAAACAGTCGTGTATGCACACGTCTTTAATTGGCCCTTAGACCATACACTTCGGATTACAGGAATCAAATCGACACCAGAACAGGTTTCCCTGATGAAGGGAAGTGTATCAACGGCACTAAAATTTGATCAGAGTCTCAGTTTAATCCATATCCAATTGCCTGACGCGCAGCCGGATCATTATGTTTCAGAAGTTAAATTAACCTTTAATGGGCCGGTGGAACTAGACAAAAATACGGTCTCAGAATCAACCTTTGGTGGCTTTTCATTGAAATCAACCAATAGCCTCAACCAAGGACTCAAAATTGTACGCTATAATGGAAAAAATCCAACGCATGCGATCCTGACGGGGGATACTAAGATCGATTGGGAGGTAACCATCCCCGAAGCTGGCGTCTACTCACTCGATTTTTCAGCACATAATCCCAATAAAGAAAATAGTGTTTTTGAAGTCAGCACGACCAATCAGCGGTTGGAAGGAAATTTTGCTCCTACAAACAAAATGGTGGTCGAGCCCAATGAAAACAATTATACAGAAGAATTTGTCGAAAACCGCATCGGCAAATTTAAATTCGATAAGCCCGGAAAGTATATCATAACCTTTAATAGTAAACAAGTACAACCACTTTGGTTCAACTGGATGTGGCTAGAAAAAATTAAGAATTAGACAGAAGGTCTTAGGCACAGAAGAGGTAAAATACTAGCATGTATATTGTTATGCATACATAAAAATATAACTGCTAGTATTTTATATAAAAAGTTACATATTTTAATATTTATTTATTATTTTGGGGTAAAAGTTAACAATTTTGCAAATTAAGTACTCAATGAGTTGCTTATACTTTTAAATGAGAAAATTAACCCTAAATATGGTTGAATAATGTATCAGCAGCGGGACTCTTTATCTATGCTTTTTGATCAAACTGTAAATACAAGGTTGGAGG
>NZ_LBGU01000017.1:0-69686 GCF_000988325.1 Sphingobacterium sp. Ag1
TAGATATGTCATTTAGATATGGACATAGGGATTATTTCGGACCTTACAGGCTCCGGATACTCTTATCCCTGATCTCAGATCTAAAAAAATATTTAGGTGCCTATATCGGCGGTGTCTACCTCTTCCCATTCCGAACAGAGCAGTCAAGCCCGCCAGAGCCGATGGTATTGCCGTAACAGGTGGGAGAGTAGGTCGGTGCCTTTTTTTACACGGAAGCCCTTGCTGGAAACAGTCAAGGGCTTCTTTCGTTTAGGTAACTCCCGTACTTCCCCGTATAATGCTATTGCATATCTTCCGTACCCCCGACCGGCGCTGTCCTAGAGCCTCTACTGTCCCTATTCAAGCTCATCCCGCCACTGCTCCTTTTCGAAAAGGCTTTGGCTCGCTGGTTACAGTTGGATAGTGTGACACATTGAAAGATTAAGGTTTGCCACTCTGATGAGATTTGGTGTGCTATAGCGTATTGTACGGCAGGAAATGTGACTACGGTCACTTTTGATGTCAGATCTACTGGCGAAAAGTATATTTTAGGGTCTCAATTTTCCCTAAGTCATTTAGAACCAGTAGCCGAAATTAGTAACTAAACCTTGTAATCCGGTAATACAAAAGTGACGTACATCATTTTTGTACGCATTGCCCATCATTAGATTGTCATAAATTGCTGCTTACTTTTGAACCAGAATCAACAATTTAAGTAATGCAGTTAGAGCAATTTAGTTACGACAACAAGATTGTCAGGAATTTCGGAATCGCTACCATTATTTGGGGAATAGTTGGTATGACCATAGGATTGCTTGTGGCGACGCAGCTTGTTTGGCCCCAGATGAACTTTGGATTGCAATTTACAACATTTGGCCGTGTACGTCCTGTGCATACCAATGCGGTGATTTTTGCTTTCGTGGGTAATGGTATTTTTATGGGAGTATACTACTCCTTACAGCGGGTGCTTAAAGCAAGAATGTTTAGTGATGCTTTGAGCAAGCTCCATTTTTGGGGTTGGCAATTAATTATTGTTGCCTCGGCTATTACACTACCACTCGGCCTTACTTCAAGCCATGAGTATGCCGAAATGGAATGGCCTATTGATATCGCAATTACCCTCATTTGGGTGGTATTCGGAATCAATATGTTCGGTACTATTATCAAACGACGCGAACGTCACATGTATGTCGCAGTTTGGTTCTATATTGCCACATTTGTCACAGTAGCCGTATTGCATATTGTTAACTCCATCCAATTGCCAGTAGCTGGCTGGAAAAGCTATTACGTCTACAAGGGTGTGCAGGATGCACTGGTACAATGGTGGTATGGTCACAACGCAGTTGCGTTTTTCTTGACAACGCCTTATTTGGGAATGATGTATTATTTCCTTCCTAAGATGGCCAACCGTCCTGTTTACTCGTACAAGTTAAGTATTCTTCACTTTTGGTCTTTAATCTTTATTTATATCTGGGCAGGTCCTCACCATTTGCTCTATACGGCGCTACCGGGTTGGGTACAGTCTTTAGGGGTTGTATTCTCCATTATGTTGATTGCTCCAAGCTGGGGTGGTATGATCAATGGCTTATTGACCTTACGTGGTGCTTGGGATAAGGTACGGACAGAACCGATGTTAAAATTCATGGTCGTGGCCCTTACTTGTTATGGTATGGCGACTTTCGAAGGCCCTATGTTATCCTTGAAACAGGTGAATGCAATTGCCCACTTTACCGACTGGATCGTAGCGCACGTACACGTAGGTGCTTTGGGATGGAATGGGTTTATGACATTCGGTATTCTATACTGGTTGATACCACGTATATATAAGACAGAGTTGTATTCTAAAAAGTTGGCATCAACGCACTTTTGGATAGGTACCTTGGGTATTTTGTTCTATGCGATCCCGATGTATTGGGCAGCTGTAGTACAAGGCTTGATGTGGAAAGAATTTACACCAGAAGGGGTCTTGAAATATCCAAACTTCCTGGCGACAACATTGGAAATTCTGCCGATGCACATGATGCGCGCACTAGGTGGTGCACTTTATCTGTCGGGGGTCTTCCTAATGACCTTTAACTTGATCAAAACCATGAAACAAGGGAAGCTCTTGGCTAATGAGCCAGCAGAAGCTCCTGCATTATTGCCAGTTCAGGTAAATGAACAGTCTCAACACCGTCGTCTTGAACGTAAGCCAATTTTATTTATGGTACTCGCGCTTATCGCCATCCTCATCGGGGGTATGGTGGAGATGGTGCCGACTTTTACAATTTCTAAAAATGTTCCAACAATTGCAAGTGTAAAACCTTATACAGCATTGGAACTGCAGGGACGGGATCTCTACGTTAGAGAAGGTTGTGTGAACTGTCATACGCAAACTATTCGTCCTTTTAGATCCGAAACCGCCCGTTATGGGGAGTATAGCAAGGCGGGAGAATTTGTTTACGATACACCGTTTTTATGGGGTTCGAAACGGACAGGACCTGATCTGCATCGCATCGGTGGTAAATATCCAAACAAATGGCACTTTGATCACCTGTTGGATCCAACGATTACCTCGCCTGGAAGTATTATGCCAACATATCCGTGGTTAATCGATCAGAAACTGGATAATGCTATTCTGCAAGATAAAATGAAGGCGTTACGGAAATTGGGAATCCCCTATACCGATGCGGAAATTGAACATGCTGAACAGGATCTCACCAAACAGGCACAGAAAATTGCTGATGATCTAAAACAAAATCAAGTGAATGTGTTAGCTGACCGTGAGATTGTAGCTGTAATTGCCTACTTACAACGATTAGGAACAGATATAAAAGCAGCTCCAAAAGTAGCTGATAATGTTAACGCAAATCAATAAAGCCATGTTTAAGCAAATAACAAATCTAAACGGCAGTGAGCTTTATCTAATTGCATCACTTTGGATCTTCTTGGTATTCTTCATTTCAGTAGCAATCATGTTGTTTCGAATGAAAAAAGATTATGTTACTTATATGAAGGAATTGCCTTTGGAAGAAGATGAAACAGAAAAGGAACTGAATCATTCACCTGAAAGTCTATAATATATGAGTTTATTATTGGATACTGCACCAGCTACCGCAGAAGTTGTTCAATCTACGATAGGATTCGGTACAGATAATTTATACACAGATATCTTAATTGTTGTATTGATCGTTGTGATGCTGGCTCTACTTGCTTCGGCATTGATGGTCAATCGCGCGATGAAATCCATCATTAAGATTACCATGCCTGAATTGGCCCAGGAGGAAAAACTCAAAAAGGTGTCGAATAAGGGCTGGATGAAAAGGTCGTGGAACAAGATCATGGGGATCAGACCGATTTCAGAAGAAAAGGATATTGTCATAGACCATGAGTACGATGGTATCCGCGAATTGGATAATCCGATTCCGATCTGGTTTAATTTCCTTTTTTATGGAACGATTTTTTTCGGCCTTGTTTACTTATTTGTTTATCAGGTGTCGGGTATCGGAATGAACCAGGACCAGGAGTATGAACATGAGATGGTCGTTGCCGAGAAAGAGCGTCAGGCTTATCTTACTGCTTCTGCGAGTAATGTAGACGAAAGTAGCGTGGAGTTTCAGCCAGAAATGGCTGCTGATGGAAAAGCGATCTTTACTGCAAACTGTGTCGCTTGTCACGGAGGTAGTGGCGAGGGAGGCATCGGACCCAACTTGACCGATAAGTTTTGGCTACATGGTGGTGAGATTAAAGACATCTTCAAAACCATTAAGTATGGTGTTCCTGATAAAGGAATGGTGCCATGGGAACAAACGTTAAGTCCCGCTCAAATCGCACAGGTTGCCAGTTATATTGTCACCTTAAGGGATACAAACCCTGCTAATCCAAAAGCTCCACAAGGTGATGAGGTAACCTATGGCGGTGGTCAGGTGGCAAACGGAGAGAAAGCAGCGGATGATGCCAAAACAGGTCCAGCTGAAGCAGATAAAAAAGCAGAGTAGTAAATTGAAATAGCAATGAGTACAGCAGTCGTGAATAATGCCAATAACGGTGGATCTAAGTCAAAAAAAAGACAATGGATTTATGCCAAAAAACCGCAGGGAGAGCTTTACAAAAAAAGACAGTGGGTTGGGTATTCACTACTGCTGTTCTTGTTTATCGTTCCTTTTATCAAAATAAACGGTGAACCGTTTCTCATGTTCAACATTATTGAGCGAAAGTTTTCCATCTTGGGAAATCTTTTCTATCCACAAGATCTCTACATATTCGTATTCGGTATGTTAATCGTGATGGTATGTGTGGTTTTGTTTACTGTTGTCTTTGGACGAGTATGGTGTGGATGGACATGCCCTCAGACCATTTTTTTGGAATTAATATTTAGACGAATTGAATATTGGATCGAAGGTGACTGGCAGCAACAAAAGAAATTGGATGCGGGACCAAATACGGATCAAAAACAATTGAAAAAAATTTTGAAACATGGTATATTCTTGATCATATCATTTTTCATTTCAAATATCTTTTTGTCTTACATCATCGGTGCTGATGCGCTGATGAAGATTATCACTGATCCCTTGGACCAACATATCGGTGGACTGATATCGATAATCATATTTACATTGGTTTTTTATGCTGTGTTTGCGTACGTCAGGGAGATTGTATGTATTGCAATTTGCCCTTACGGCAGATTGCAGGGTGTACTCCTGGATGACCAAAGTATAACTGTCGCCTATGATCATAGACGTGGAGAGCCAAGAGGAAAACAGCAAAAGGATGCAGTGACGACGCAAGGGGATTGTGTGGACTGTAAGCTCTGTGTACATGTATGCCCCACAGGAATTGATATTCGAAATGGCCTTCAATTGGAATGTGTAAGCTGTACAGCCTGTATAGATGCCTGTGATGCTGTCATGGACAAAATCGGAAAGCCTAAAAAGTTGATAGGCTTTTATCCAATGGGTGAGATTGAAGGAACACTGAAGAAAAAAAGCAATACGAGAGCAATAGCTTATTCGATCGTGTTGGTTGCACTAATGTCGGTCTTTGGTTTTCTGTTGTTCAACCGTTCTCAGGTGGACGGTAGATTGCTCCGCGCAAAGGGAAGTACCTACCAGCTTCGTGATGATAAGACAATAAGCAACCTGTATTCTTTGGAATTGATCAATAAGTCGGGTAAAGAAATGCCTTTTAAATTGGTCTGTGATGACCCACGCTTAAAGATTCAGGTGGTTAACCCCATTCAAAAATTGAGTAAAGAAGGGCATGCAACACTAAGTTTTTTTCTAATTATCGCAAATAAGGATGTTGAGACTTATAAAAGTAATGTAAAATTAGCTATCTATTCGGGCGATAAGAAAGTGGAAAGTTTAAAAACCACTTTTATAGCGCCTCCGGGTATGAATTAAAATGAAAAACAATGAATTGGGGTACAAAGATTTTTTTAACCTTGGCGGTATTTATGTTGTGTATAGTCGGAGCGGGAATATACATGGTGAGTCACGATTCAGATAGTCTGGAAGAAGACGATTATTACGAGCAGGGACTAAATTATGATCAAGCTTACGACAAAAAGCAAAATGTCTTAATGATGAAAGAATCACCGACAATTGAAATCAGGCAAGATACCTTGTATATTCATTTTGTCTCCAAAGAAAATAAAGGGAAATTGCTGTTTCGAAAACCTTCGGACAATCGATTGGATAAAGAATTACCATTTCAGACAACAGGCAATTTATATACACTGCCCATTTCCACGTTCGATAAAGGCATGTGGAATTTGTATATCGACTGGAAGAGTGTAGGTAAAGATTTTTTGTTTGAAGAGCATATTTTATTTTAAGGAAATGAGTTATACCTACTTTGCATTTTTCATGGGATTGTTTGGAAGCATACATTGTGCGGTCATGTGTGGTCCATTAATTTTCGCCATTGAAGGAAGGCAAGGTTTTGGTTGGAACATTTTCTTAAATAAAATACTGTATCAATCCGGTAGGGTACTGACTTATGGTTGTTTGGGACTTTTACTGGGTACGATCGGAACATTTGCGCAGATCCAGGGCTGGCAGCGTAGTCTAAGCTGGGCTACAGGTATCATCCTGATTGGAATTGCTTTATTTCAGCTTATTGGTAAACATAATCGAAAAATTGCCAGCTGGCAGACGAAGGCTGTTCAGCCAATTGTACGGTTATTGTCGAAATGGCTCTATAAACCGGGCGGTAGCTTTGTTGCCGGTGTACTGAATGGATTGTTGCCCTGTGGTATGGTCTACATGGCGCTTATGTCGTCCATAAATGCGGATAGCCCACAGCAGAGTTTCTTTTTTATGTTGTTTTTTGGCTTAGGCACTATCCCGCTCTTGTTTGTGTTTTCTTTTTTGGGAAATTTCTCCCGATCTTTCAAAATTGGATTTTCGAAATGGATTCCTTTTCTCTATTTCTTATTGGGGATATGGTTTATACTCCGGGGTGCCAATTTAGATATTCCCTATTTAAGTCCGTTCATTCATGTCGATGGTGCAATAAACTGTGTTTAACGACAAACAATATGTCGATGCTAAGTATTATATTTGGTAAAACCCTTAGCACACAATATGGAGGTACTTCATCATATTTTACAGATTGCATTAACCTATTATTGGATTCCCTTACTCATCCTTTATATTGGTGTAATCGGGACGATTTTGATCGAAAACCGTAATCCTTCCAAGACCATTGCCTGGATTATGGTCATTGTTTTCTTACCTGGCGTTGGTTTGCTCAGTTACTATTTCTTTGGTCAGAAGTTTAAGAAGGTCAAAAGGATGAAACGTGTGTATCGCGAGCAGTCCAAAAAGTTAATGGATGCCTGGCGTAAGGAATCCGAAATTATGGAGGAACATATCGATACGTTAAATGAGCGGATCGGTAGTTTGGCCATGGTATACCGCTACCTTAAAAATCAAAAGATCTCTACTTTTTCCCTCAACAACGATGTCACCCTGTTTATCAATGGGGAAGAAAAGTTTCCAGTACTTATAGACCGTCTTAAGGCTGCGCAGCATTCCATTCACATGGAATACTATATCTGGGAAATGGATGATGTAGGGCAGGAAATCTTACATATTCTAGAAGAAAAAGCAAAAGCTGGCGTAACTGTTCGCCTGATATTGGATAGTTTTGGTGCTCCGGATGTGATTAAATATTTACGGCGGCATAAACCCGATTTTGTGTTTCAAGCTTTCCTTCCGGTGACCTTTAGTTCCTTGGCGAATAGCAACTACCGAAATCACCGTAAGATAGCCGTGATCGATGGGAAAATCGGTTTTGTCGGCGGAATCAATATTTCAGATCGATATATCAATAACGGAAAAAATGAGATTTACTGGCGGGATACGGCGATGATGGTTGTCGGCGCAGCAGTAAATACCTTGCAAATCCAGTTTTGGAACAGCTGGAACCAGACAGATGCAGAACCGTTTGAATTGGGCCGCGGTTATTTAAACCGATTTCCACTTACCGATGAAGATGAGAGTGGAGTAGGATTTACAGCCAGTGATCCTGGGTCGCCAGCACCTTTCAATATGGAAGCAATTATTGCCGGTATCAACGAAGCAAAAGAATATATACAGTTGTGTACACCTTATTTTATTCCCAGCGATCAATTGACGACTGCTTTAATGCTCGCGGTATCTTCCGGTGTCCGGGTGGACTTGATGTTGCCGGCCCAGTCTGATTCGTTTTTTGTACAGCATGCCTCCTTCTCATTTATAAAACCACTACTGGAAAGAGGAGTTAATGTATACCTCTATACAAAGGGATTTCTGCATGCCAAAACCATCTGCATTGATGGGAAGCTGGCCTATATCGGTACGACAAACTTGGATATCAGAAGTTTTTACATCAACTTTGAAATCTCGGGAATTGTATCGGATAAAGCGCTTTGCGACCGCCTTAATGCGCAATTTTTGGCTGATATCGAAGTTTCAGACCTGATTACAATTCGAAAGTGGATGCAGCGAAGCCGCTGGAAAAGAGGAGTAGATTCTATCTGTAGGCTTTTGGCTCCATTGCTCTAATTACTTTTAGCGCGTCGGAAATCGTCCCATGAATAGGTATAATAAATGTTAAAAATACCCCAATGCGGTTGGTCTTTGCTCAAAATTGAATATATTTAGCTATTCATTTTTTATTCTAAGACTTTCAATGAAGCACATAAAACTATTGACTTTATCGATAGGACTGTTAGGAATAGGGACCACTTATGCCCAGACTACACCTACATTGCCTATTAATACAATCGTAGAACGAGTTCAGAAATATTTTCAGGTTTACCCAGTTGAAAAGGTACATTTACATTTCGACAAGCCTTATTATGCGGTAGGGGATACTCTTTGGTTTTCAACCTATTTATCCCGCAATTTGGCCGAATATGAGCCGAGTAAAATAGCTTATGTGGAAGTGCTGAACAGTCGCGATTCCCTGATTCAGACACTAAAAATTCCATTGGATAAAGAGGTAGGAAATGGGCAGATTGTACTTGATCCTCAATTTATGTCTCAGGACAATTATCGCTTTAGGGCCTACACAAAATGGATGGCCAACTTTGATAATGCTTACTTTTTTAACAAAGTGGTGCCCATCGGGGATGTAATCAATAAGAAATTGATTACGAACATTGAATTTCAAAATAACATTGGTGGTAATAAAACCCAAGCTGTCATACAGTTCCGCGATCGTACGGGAAAACCGATGATCAATTCAAAAATCAATTGGGAGTTTGTGTCGGGATGGGAAACCTTCGACAAGGGCAAAGCTGAGACCGATGGGCTGGGGAAAGTAACCATAAACCTGTCTGCAAAAGAAAAGGCAAATCTGGAGAAAGGACAACTGAAGATTAGCATTCAGGAAAATAAAAATGAAAAACCTTTGTCCAGTTCCTTCTTGCTCAAAAATGCCTTGTGGGATGCAGATGTACAATTCTTTCCTGAAGGGGGTGATATTATCGCTGGATTGGCCAAAAAAGTTGCATTTAAAGCCGTTGGATCCGATGGTAAGGGGCTTAAGGTAAAAGGTAGTATTTTGGATTCAAAGGGCAAGTCGGTAGCAGAGTTTGCAGACTTTGGAACTGGAATGGGCTATTTTTCTCTTCTGCCGCTCGCAGGAGAAAATTATCAAGCTGTTGTGAAGTTTGAGAATGGACAGGAGCGCAAATACAAATTGCCGGCTGTTGTCAGTGACAAGGCAAATGTTGTTTTTGTAAAACAGGATGCCACGAATGCAGAGTTTGCCGTGGTCACTAGCGAGGAGAATTTTTCAAAGAACCAGGGGCAATCTTATTATGTTTTGGTTCAGTCGAATGGCCATCTCTGTTTTGGCGCACAGGTGAATTTAAAATCTTCGTCAGCATTGGTCAATATTCCGAAAGAGCGTTTGCCAAATGGTATTGTTCAGGTAACCTTATTGAGTCCGGACGGAAAACCTATCAGCGAACGCTTGGCATTTGTTCAAAGTGAAAAGCTTTTAAATATTCAAGTTACCAGCGATAAGCAAAGCTATAAGGCTAAAGACTTGGTCAATCTTAAACTTGCTGTGGACAACAATGGGCAGAAGTTCCCGGGAAGCTATTCAGTCGCTGTAATAGACGAATCCAAAGTTCCTTACAATGATCAGGCAGATCTCTCTATTGTGAGCAACTTTCTGTTGACTTCGGACCTGAAAGGAAATGTCGAAAACCCAAATTCATATTTCGATGAAAAGAATCCCAATCGGGATAAAGCGCTGGATGCACTATTAATGACACAGGGATACCGTCGATTTGACTACCCGACACTTATATCGGAGAAGTTGCCACAGATCAGTTTTCTTCCCGAGCAAGGAATTGAATTGTCCGGTATACTTCGGATGAATACTGGACGCCCTTATCCAAATGGAGGCTTACTTTTATCGGTTCCTTCGCGTAATATTAAGAAAGACGTTTATACGGATCAGAATGGACGATTCACCTTTAAGGATCTTGTGTTCCCGGACTCGTCTAAAGTAACGGTTAATGCCCGCTCTAACGACAATTACCGGAGCCTGGTTATTAATATGGATCAGAGCTTTTACCCGGAGATCGATAAGAATAATGGCTATAAGAGTTATTTTGTCCCGAATATAGACCAGGCTTTTGCTCCTTATTTGGCAAATAGCCGAAAAGAGTATCGAAAATCGATCCTTCTGGATGAGGTCGAGGTGACAGGCGTAGTGAAGAAAGCAATCACCAATAAAGATTTTCCATCTATTTCGGGCTTATCCATGCCGGAACACCGTATTGAGCCCGAGCGTTTGACCGGTTGTAACGTGTTGACCATGTGTCTTCAAACGGTATTGACTGGCATTACCTATGATCCGCAGACATTGAAATATTATGTTTCCCGCGATTATAATGCTGGGGGACGTACGCCTGTTCAGTTCTTTCTGAACGGTATGGCTATCGATGAGCCTGGATTGAACAGCATCAATGTCGCTGATATCGAAGGAATCGAAATCTTCTTACGTGATGAATTGGGAACAGTCTCCAGAATGTATCAAAATAATGGTGTTGTGTCCATTTATACGAAAAAAGTGGAAGCGAAGAAACCGCGAATGTCATTGAGTGAAATTGAGAGCATGTTGCCAAAATCAAATGTGATCGATATGTATCCTCTAGGTTATATTAAAGAACGCAAATTCTATGTTCCAAAATACGATACGCCGGAAAGAAAGGCTGTAAACGATTTGAGAACGACCATTTACTGGAATCCGAAAGTCTCAATCACAGAGACGGGGGAAGCTGCCATTCAATTTTATAATGCCGATGGAAACGGAAATTACAAGGTCATCGTCGAGGGAATGGATCAAACAGGTAACATTGGCCGGAAGGTCATAAACTATGGTGTTCAGCCTTAAACCTTACCTATAGGAGTTCATGAAAAAAGAACGCTGTTTCCTTTGACTGAAAACAGCGTTCTTTTTTTGTTAAAAAAAACACCTCCTTGATGGGCAAGGAGGTGCTAACTAACCAATTATAAACCTAAATTATGAAAAGTATTTTGTCGCTATTAAAAGCGTTAATCTTCTTATTTATAAAGTATATTTCAAATCCTATGCCAAATAGCGTTTATGGTCCTTTTGGCAGATTTTAGTTAACTTTTTGGATCATTTACTTATTCAAGCCGAAATAACAGGGTCTACACCGTGGTTCATAAGCTTCTTTTTCACCCAAAAGCACGGTTTCCGTATCCTTGGTCAGGCGGTAGGAATAATTCGCTGGAGCGCCACATTGCATGCAAACCGCATGCACCTTCGTGACGTGTTCGGCTACTGCCATTAAATTGGGAATTGGACCAAATGGTTGCCCTTGAAAATCCATATCGAGACCGGCAACGATCACCCGGATACCACTATTTGCCAATTTGACACATACTTCTGTCAAACCGTCATCAAAAAATTGTGCTTCATCGATTCCGACAACTTGGGTCGATGAACTTAAGAGTAGGATCGCTGAAGAATGATCAACGGGAGTTGATGGGATGCTATTGCTATCGTGAGAAACGACCAACTTTTCATCATATCGCTTGTCAACCGCTGGTTTAAAGATTTCGACATTCAAACGTGCATATTGTGCTCGTTTTAGCCTGCGAATCAATTCTTCAGTCTTGCCCGAGAACATCGATCCACAGACAATTTCAATGCTACCATATTGTGCGGGGCGCAAAGCCAAATTATGTTCGGAAAAAAGCATTTGATTAATTTAATTTTGTCGGAAGGTCCGCAAATAAGGTGATTTTTGTAAAATGACCTCCCATTATATTCTGTTTTTGACACCGCTAATATCAGAATTAAATATTAAATTTGGGTAGCAAAAATTGGACGTAAATCCAAATATTTCTAAATCAAAGGATTGGGTTTTCCACTTTTTGATCGGTTGCAGGTGTAAGTGTTATAAATAATTAATTGGTGATTTCAAATAGAATTATGGGTACTAAAGAGGAAATTTTTAATACGATAGGCGATTTATTACAGGATTTAAATGGGCAGTATCTGACCTTGTCGGAACAGGGCAGCTTGTCCGAAATTAACGAATTAGTAACACTGGAAGCGAAGGCACAGGCTGTGGCTGCCTACATAACTTTACTTAAGACCAAGGCCGTTCTTCAGGGAACTCAATCGCAGCATACGTTAAGTACTGCTGCCTTAGACAGTAAGAAGATTGCTTTCAACGACTATTTTACACCGCCTTCCACCCTTAGATCTTCAGCGCAGCAAGTTGTTGCTGAACCGACTGAAAGCGAGATTCAAGAAGCTCAACCAGTTGAAGATTTCAACCGTGGAAATGAAGAAGCCATTGTAGCAAATGAAGAAACCAGTGTGGAGGAAAACGAAGTCCCACTTGTTTCTGAACGTGAACCTGTAAAATTGGAAGAGCCAGAAACCTCATTTGTTTCTGAAAGTGAACCGATACAATCGGGAGAGCCTAGCCCTGCAATTGCTGAACCTGTCGCGCCACCGGTTTTTGAAGCTGCTCCAGTGGAGGAATTAGCTTATCAGGCAGAAAAGGAAGTGACAGCGCAAGTTGAAGAACCTACTGTCTTCGTTACAGAAGTCATCGAAGAACCAAAAGAAGTCGTAATTGAGCAGCCGCAAGAAGTGTTTATTCAGGAAGAAATCAATACGGTCATTGAAGAAGCTCCCGCGAGACCATTGACCTTGAATGAAATTATCTCTCAACAGAAGCAAGCTGGCGTGCAGAACCGTGTTTATCAGGTAAATCAATCTGGACATAGCGATAAACTCACAGATATTAAAGCAGGAATAAGCTTAAATGATAAGCTCTTATTTATTAAGGATTTGTTTAATGGGTATAGTTTAGCGTATAGTGAGGCTGTCGAATTATTGAATAGGTTTACAAGCTATGCGGAAGCGGATGCATTTTTGCAGACAAATTATGCGATTAAAAATAAATGGGCAGATAAACCGCATACCGTTGAAAAATTATACAACGTCCTGCGCAGAAGATACAACTAAAATTCTAAAGTATAAAAAAACAGCTCCCGTTCTACTGGAGCTGTTTTTTTATACCTATATTTTTGTTTTTTTAGCTTAGTTGAAATTGTAGCCAATCGCTTCCTTCATGACCATACACAAAATACTTTGGCTGAAGAATTTCGGCTAAGGATTCAAGTTCGCTCAAATAATTGTATCCGGGAATCTGTGCAAATTGTTCATTGGTCATGATGAAGATCTGGTCGAGCTCGATAGCTTTGGATGATGCGATAGCTGCCGAATTCAACAATTGCGGGATTTGGATAAATGTCTGTTCCCCCTGGCCGATGACAATGATTTTATCGGCTTCATTTTCTGTTGTAACTGGAATACCACCGGCTATTTTTATGGCTTCCTGCAGATAGGCAGAACGGTTTATTTCAAGTGGCTGTATTTGGTCCAGTACCAATACCTTTGGCCTGTCAGTGGCCGAAATAAACTTAAGCTTATGGATGAGAATACTTGTTTCGTCTTCAATTTTTTCAACCAGTTCAACTGTTTTATCAATGGCATCGAGATCAGTCCCGATACGTTTGATATAGGAGATCATATCGTCGATGTCGACAAGTTGAGGGCGATCTGAAATTAATGTGTCGTAGGTTTCAGCTGGAATAGCTGCCGGATTTAGGTCCAACTGGTCCAAAATATGGGCGACTAGTTTTTCTTGATTGCTTTGCATGTTGCAAAAATACAAAACCTTCCTGACTTCGCAGACACCAAGAGCAATGAAAGCGAACTGAAGGTTCTTTCTGACCAATAAGATCAGACACTTTCAGAAAAAAAAGGGAAGCATTGGCGAAAGTAAATTAGCAATAGTAGGTATGCGCAGATTTTTGTAAATTGGCCTGAAATAAATGATATAAATATGTTTGACAAATTATTTCAAGCCCAGCAAAAGGCGGAGGAAATCAAGAAAAGATTGGATTCAATTTCTGTGTCTGGTGAAGTGGAAGGTGGTTTAATCCGTGTAGTAGCGACAGCAAACAAAGAGATAAAAGAGGTTACCATCGATCCTGTATTTTTATCAAACGCAGATAAGGAAGAATTGGAGGAGTTGCTTGTAGTTGCTCTGAATAAGGCAATTGCGCAAGCTGAGAATATCAGCCAGGCTGAAATGCAGGCAGCAAGTAAAGATATGTTGGGTGGACTAGGCGGACTAGGCGGATTATTTAATCAATAGCGATATTATCATGAAAGCAACTTATTACGGACAGTCTTGTGTAGAGTTTGATTTTGACGGAACGAAGGTTCTTTTAGATCCATTTGTTACTTATAATCCACTTGCAAAAGAAATCGATGTAAATACAATTAAACCGGATTATATCTTTTTAAGTCATGGACATCAAGACCATGTGGCCGATATGGCGACGATTCAAAAAAACAGCGATGCCACTGTTTTAGCGATTGTTGAAACCGCAGGCTGGGTGAGAAGACAGGGGGTACCTGACGATAAGGTGATCGAATTCAACTTGGGCGGAACAGTTCAACTGCCTTTTGGTTCGGTCAAGATGGTGTATGCTGCACATACCAATAGCACACCTGACGGTCAATACGGCGGGTTTCCTGTGGGATTTGTCTTCCATGTAAAAGGCAAAAAAATTTATTTTGCCGGCGATACCGCACTGACTATGGAAATGAAATTGCTGGCAGACATGAACCTGGATTGGGCATTTTTACCTATAGGTGGGCACTATACAATGGATGTGGATGATGCAATTAAAGCGGCTGAGTTTGTGAATTGTGCTCGGGTAGTTGGTATCCATTACGATTCATTTCCGCCAATAACGATCGATAAACAACAAGCTTTGGATAAATTCCAAAATGAGGATATTTCATTGTCATTGCCGAAAATCGGTGCGACATTTGAACTATAAACACTAAACAAAGCCGAGCTTGCTCGGCTTTGTTTAGTGTTTTCCTGATTATATGCAGATCTCTGTTGTGTTCATTAAGACATGACAATCTTTATGAGATGACAATCTTTTTAAGATCTTCTAGGCTGAAAAGAGGGATATCGATGATTTTATTCTTCAGGATTTGTTCTTTGTTTTCTTCAAAATAGAACAGCTTCCATTCCCCATTTTTATATTCTAAACTACTGAGGTTTTCAATCCAATCCCCGGAGTTCATATAGGTGCAGGTTCCTTTTCGGGTAATAACTTCTTTGATTTGAGGCTGATGGATGTGCCCACAGATGACGAAATCGTAATTTTTTTCAATCGCTAGTTCAGTAGCCGTATGTTCAAAATCCGATATATACTTGACGGCCTTTTTAACGGAGTTTTTGATCTTTTTAGAAAGAGAATATTTCTCCTTACCCATCTTATCTAGGCAATAATTAATGATATTATTGAGCTGGATAAGTTTGTCGTAGCCCCATCCACCGAGTTTGGCCAACCATTTAGAATGATGAATGGATGCGTCGAAAACGTCTCCATGAAAGATCCACACTTTTTGATTATTGAGTGAAAGAAGGAGTTTATTGCTCAGCTTGATATTACCTAATTTTAGATCGGTAAACTTGCGCAACATTTCATCGTGGTTGCCCGTGATGTAATGTACTTCTGTCCCCGAAGAGCTCATGTCAATGATTTTTTTGATGACTTTGAGATGTTCTTGCGGAAAATAGCTTTTTTTAAATTGCCAAATGTCTACGATGTCTCCATTGAGTATCAGTATTTTGGGAGATACGGACTCTAGGTAAAGTAAAAGCTCTTTAGCTCTACTACCGTAAGTACCTAGGTGTAAATCTGAGATTACAAGTATATCAAGGCTTCTTTTCATTTGCAATAAATTTGTTTATTCATCTATGTCTACCAAGATGTCCTTTGTAGATTTTTTTTCTATACCTCTGTTGAGGACTATATTTGAACTTTGCCGGATTTGTCTGAAATGAATCGATCATAAACGACCTTTTTTACCGTTTTTGAAGTTATTCTAAGCCGCAATATTTCATTTAATCCATCTGTTAACTTCTATTACAAAAAAAAGATACTTTTATTTTGTACCGATGAAATTCCTGTTATTAAATCATTAAAATGTCTTGTAAAACGGTATGAGTTAGTTAATTGGAAATTAATATTAGTAGGAAATTTTCGGTACGGAGAATAATGGGAGGTCGGAGGAGTGGGGTAAGAGCAATAAAAAAGGTATCCAATTTTATTGAATACCTTTCCTTATGTTAAAGATTAATTTTCTTTTTCTATTTGGCAGTCGCTGCTGCTCTATCGATGTGGAATTGTACTAAATCATCAATAGGGGAGCGCAAAATCTTACCAACTTTCATTCCATATTGCTCAGCTTTTTCAGCTAATACATTTCTGAAATTGTAACCAACCGAACCGATACAGTTGAAAGTATAGCTCTGATAATTAGGGTATTTGCTGACAAGGTTTCTGAAAAACGCTTCAAAAGCTTCATCAACGATATTGCGTGTATATTCGATATTTACATTGTTGTCATAGACAAATTTGCTAAAGCTCGCACAAAAACGATTTGGCATAGGTTTGGTATAAACCGCGTCCATAATTTCGTCCTTTGTCATTTTATACGTGTTATAAAATACTTCTTTAACATCTTTAGGCATCAAATTGCGAACATAATCTGCCAGTAATTTTTTACCGATATAACTACCAGAACCTTCATCACCTAAAATGTAAGCACCTGAGTCGATGTTTAATGTGATTTCTTTACCATCGTATAGACAAGAATTTGTTCCTGTTCCTAAGATCGCAGCAAATCCGGCTTGAGTTCCTAATAATGCTCTTGCTGCTGCAAGAAGATCGTGTCCTACTTCAACTTCAGCTGTAGTAAATACTTGTTTTAAAGCATCAACAACAATTTGTGCTTTTTCCTTGTTATGAACACCTGCACCATAATAGTTTACCTCTGAGATTTTTTCAAAAGGTAAATCTTGCGGTAGTCCTTTTTTTAGGGAGTTTACAATGTATTCACTATCAACAAAATAAGGGTTGTACCCTTCCGTGTTGAAGTAGATTTTTTTATTCGAATCGTCTAACAAACACCAGTTTGTTTTTGTTGATCCCCCGTCAGCAATGATTATCATTATTGAGTAGTTTTAATTGTGTTTATCGTTATAAAATGAGTAATCAATTCATTAATCAATTCCCCGAAAATACATTTTTTAATTTTAAATATCATAATTTATCCGCTTATTTTTCAAAAAATAAATTTTTGTACTTTGGTGACTATATAAAAAAACTGGCTTAACGGTGTTGTTAAGCCAGTTTTTGAGCTGTGTAATAAAATTGTTTAAATAGTGTACTATTTACAATTAGTGAGGGGTGTTAATGGCCTCCTTCAGCCTCTATTTCATCTATATTGATTCCTTGTTTTGTTAATATTCCCTTAACAAATATCGCAAAGAAAACGACATAACAGAATCCGATTAATGGTAAAATATACGAGTTATGTATACCGATAATATCCGCTAATTTTCCTTGAATTGGAGGAAGAACACCACCACCAAGAATCATCATCACAAGAAATGCAGAACCTTGAGCGGTATATTTTCCTAAACCTACAATGGACAAACTGAAAATTGAGGACCACATAATTGAACACGCAAGACCACCTGACAAGAAAGCATAGATTGCAATAGTGCCCGATGAGAATAGGCCAATTAACATCGCAATAATTCCAAATAATCCAAAAATAATCAATGTGCGAGCAGGTTTTTCTTTACTTAGGTAGAATGCTACAATTTGAAGAATAATACATACGACGTAATAATACAAATGTGACATCTCAAATCCTGCAAGCGTATTGACGCCGATGATAATGGAGAATGCAATCAGAGGAACGATAATCAATAATCCATTTTTAGTTGATTTACTCAAGTTAAATGCTGTAATAGCACCAGCCCAACGACCGATCATCATACTCCCCCAATACATGGATACATAAGGTGTAATTTGAGATGATTGCAAATGACCAAATTCCTTCAATGTTAATAATTCGCCGAGGTTACTACCGATAGCGACTTCGATACCGACATAGATAAAAAGCGCGAGCATACCCAAAGCCAATTGTGGATATTTCATCGCACCCCAACCTTCTGGATTTTTTTGCGCGCTCTTATTGGAGAACAATAAACCACCGATCACAACGACCAATGCTCCTGCCAACCATAACATGCGTTGCATTTCGAGTGGTTTGGCAACTTCTTTAATGTGCAGTTTGAGTTGGTCGATCTGAACCTGATCTGTTAAACTCGAAACCTGTTTGTGCAACTGTTCTACCTGCAAGGCCAAATCGCTCTTATAGCTTAAAAACACTGGCGTGAACATACCAAAAAGGAGGACGGTCATAATGATCAACGTACGTAAAGCTTTATTTGCTTTTTCCATTGGCTCATCACTAATTCCAGCAGGAACTTTTTTACTGAAATTAAATAATGCTGCAGCTAACAGGAACAATAGACCAACACCAACATAAAGATAAACAACCTTGTTTAGCGGAAGGTTGGCGATCTCGGAGTCAGAAATAGGCTCAAAAGTTCCGAATAAGGAAAACCCGATAACAAGAGGGCCTATTGTTGTACCAAATGAGTTGATACCACCGCCTAGGTTCACACGGGAAGCACCCGTTTTTGGATCGCCCAATAAAACCGCAAATGGATTTGCTGCAGTCTGTTGTAATGAAAAACCAAGGGCTACAACGAATAGTCCCAATAGCATACCAACATACAAGTTTACTTCGACAGCAACAATCATGGCTGCGGCACCCAAGGCCGAGAAAAGTAAACCGTAAACTATACTCTTTTTATATCCCCATTTTCCAACCAGGTCCTTTCCTCCGATTGAACTGAATATAAATAGTAACAATGCACCAATATAATAGGCTGTATAAAAAGCAAAGTCTATTAACTGGGATTGAAACTGGTCTAAATGAAAGTAATTTTTGCAGAACGGTATAAAAACACTGTTCCCTGCCGCAATGAACCCCCAAAAGAAAAACACAATAATCAATGTGTAGAGTGCGGGGTAATTGGTTTTAGTTTGTTGCTGTTCCATATAAGGGATCTAAAAACTTAATTTTGAAAGGTACGAACTTATGAAAAAAAATATAAAATTCAATCTAAAAATGTTGTTAAATCGTTTTACTAGCTACAATAGTAAATATTTTTTTTGAAATATTTTGAAATAACAAAATTTGTTTTTTTCTTTGTCTAGGTTCTCAATATTTAATCCACTTCGGGTTTAAAAGAAATCATTAAGTTCTTCATCTCACTTAATCATGGAAACTTGTTTAAGTGTGTAATCAGAATTCAGAAAAAAGCTCAAAAAAAAATCCAAAAATCATACACAACACATTAATGGATATTAACGAATTAAACGCTAAACTCGTATCGGAATTGCGCGAGATTGCTAAGTTGATCGGTATCGCAGATGCTGATAAATTGCGTAAACAAGAATTAATCGAAAGAATTAGCAATACTGGTGGGGAAGAGGAAGCAGCACCAGCGCCAGCTGAAAAAGCAGCTAAAGTAGAGGAAGATAATCAGGAACATGCTGAGCGTACACGTAAACGTGTGCGGACCGTAAAAACTGCGGAACCTGTCACGGTAAGAAAACGTGAAGTTTCTGAGCATGACGAAACCCCGGTTGCAACCGAAGATGCACCAGCAGCAGATAAAGGCCCCCAACCTGAAAAAGCAACACAAACTCCTAAAGCAGAAAACACTTCTTCAAGTACAGATTTCGATAATGTGATCGTTAATGAGGGTGTATTGGAGATCATGCCTGATGGTTATGGCTTCTTACGTTCATCAGATTATAACTATCTGACTTCTCCTGATGATATTTATGTATCACAATCTCAGATCAAATTATTTGGTTTGAAAACGGGAGATACGGTACGTGGTTGT
The DNA here is from genome assembly GCF_000988325.1 of Sphingobacterium sp. Ag1. Classification (NCBI taxonomy): domain Bacteria; kingdom Pseudomonadati; phylum Bacteroidota; class Sphingobacteriia; order Sphingobacteriales; family Sphingobacteriaceae; genus Sphingobacterium; species Sphingobacterium sp. Ag1. Next base: position 19,886 of record NZ_LBGU01000017.1, read on the forward strand.
ATCCGTCCGCCTAAAGAGGGTGAAAAATACTTCCCTTTGGTACGGGTTGAGGCTATCAATGGACAAAATCCGGCTGAGGTACGCGATCGTGTGCCATTTGATTATTTGACACCATTATTCCCTGATGAGCGTTTAAATTTAGATATGGGTGTTGGAAATTACTCTACACGTATCATGGATTTATTTACGCCGATCGGTAAAGGTCAACGTGGATTAATCGTTGCTCAACCGAAAACGGGTAAAACAAACTTGTTGAAAGAGGTTGCAAATGCTATTGCAAAAAATCACCCAGAAGTTTATTTGATTATCTTATTAATCGATGAGCGTCCTGAGGAGGTTACTGATATGGCGAGAAGCGTACGCGCAGAAGTTGTTTCTTCGACATTTGATGAGCCGGCTGACCGTCACGTTAAAATTGCAAACATCGTGCTTGAGAAAGCTAAACGTATGGTAGAATGTGGACATGATGTCGTTATCTTGTTAGACTCGATTACAAGATTGGCACGTGCCTATAACACCGTGGCGCCTGCGTCAGGTAAAATTTTGTCAGGTGGTGTGGATGCGAATGCTTTACACAAGCCAAAACGTTTCTTTGGTGCTGCCCGGAATATTGAAAATGGTGGTTCATTGACCATCTTAGCAACAGCATTGACAGATACAGGTTCTAAAATGGACGAAGTTATCTTTGAGGAATTCAAAGGTACAGGTAATATGGAATTACAGTTGGATCGTAAGTTGGCAAACAAACGAATTTTCCCTGCGATCGATATCACTGCATCGAGTACACGTCGTGATGATCTATTGACTGACAAAGAAACATTACAACGTATTTGGGTACTTCGCAACCACTTATCGGATATGAATTCTACAGAGGCCATGGAATTTTTACAAGGTCAATTGCGTGGAACTAAATCAAATGAAGAATTTTTGATCAGTATGAATGGGTAATCCCATCAAATTTTGATATTTTAGCCATCATTTTTAATCAAATGATGGCTTTTTTTATAAAATAGATTCTGTACATGAAAAAACATATCCCAAATCTGCTGACCTGTCTAAATTTATTTAGTGGCTGTATCGCTGTATTGATGGCATTGCAAGGTAATATTCAAGTTGTCACTATTTGCGTATTTGCTTCCGGGATATTCGATTTTTTTGACGGAATGGTAGCGAGACTACTTCATGTTAAATCGCCAATAGGAAAGGAGCTGGATTCGTTGGCTGATATGGTCAGTTTTGGTTTTTTACCTGGGACAATCATGTTTACCTTGTTGACAAAGGTATTTCCTGATGGTTCTCTGTTGCCTTATTTAGGGTTTATCATTACTGTTTTCTCGGCTTTACGTTTAGCAAAGTTCAACCTGGATGAGCGCCAAACTTCGGATTTCATTGGTTTGAATACGCCAATGAATACATTTTATGTGCTTTCCCTACCTTATATCGCAGACAAATACCCGCAATTGGTTTTAAATCCGATTGTATTAATCTGTAGTGTTCTTTTAACCAGTTATCTTTTGATCAGTGAAATCAGGTTGTTTTCGATGAAATTTAGTTCAATGGATTGGAAAACGAATAAATTTCGCTTTATATTTTTGATCTTGACGCTGATCTTGTTTATTGCTGGTCAATTTATGGCTTTACCGATTATTTTAATTTTATATTTCCTATTATCAGCATTGCATTTTAATAAAAAAAACGATCTGGTTTAGATCGTTTTTTCATATTGTTCCAATTCAAATAGAAGCTCTTTCATTTCAATATCGATAACACCAAAAGTGGCCCGAAGGCTGTCAAGAGATGCTTCGTTCTTTGAATTGGTCTCTAATTCCTCAAATTTTTCTTTTAGATGAAAGGCACCGATATAGTCCATGGTCGGCTTGATATGATGTGCAGCATCGCCAATCTTTTGAAGATCTCCCTCAGCCACTGCTTCGCGGAGCTTGTGGAAATCGACAGGTGTTTGAATAAGATACATGGATACAAATTGTTTGATTAAGTCTTGGTTGTCAAACATGTTTTGGTTGATCAGTTCAATATCGATATGGTTCATCGTCGCTAATTTTCTTTACAGGTAAGTCGTCTTTGCATTTATTCAATAAATATACGTTATTTTTTTTGTAAACGGGATGGATATAGGCTGGTGCTATTTCCACTAAAGGCTCCAGTGTAAACCTGCGATCAGCAATAAAAGGGTGTGGAATCTGCAACGAAGGCAGATCGATAATTTCCTGGTTAAAGTAGAGTATATCAATGTCAATGACTCTTTCACCCCATTTTTTTATACGGACACGTCCTAATTCCTGTTCGATGTGTTGTGTCAGGTTTAAGCATGCTAAAGGCTGTAACCGGGATGCCACTAAAACGACCTGATTTAAAAAGGGCGGTTGGTCTTCAACTCCCCAGGCCGCTGTTTCATAGATCGAAGAAGCTTCAATAATTGCTCCAACATGTGTTTCAAGTTGTTTTCTCGCTAGATCAAGCTGTTGAAAACGATCCCCAAGGTTAGTGCCCAATAGTATATAAATCTGATTCATGATGCTAAATTAAGATTTTGTGAAACTTAGTTGTTTGAATTTCGACTATTTTTTGGATTTAGTGTATTAATGGTCTATGGATATGTAAATTTCTTTCAGGCTATGAGCCTTAATTTCGCGAATAAAATGTGGGGTAGATGAAATAAAAGACTGGGTGAATAAAAAATATTGCATTACCTTTAGTGAAAATAAGTCTTTTCACAGGAAGATAGGTTATGGATCGGATTTAATTACAAAATATGAAATCATTTTTTAAGTACGTACTGGCAACAATTACGGGGATTGTGATCTCTTTTGTTGTGTTGTTTATTGTTTTGATGGGGATTATTGGGGCGATCATCAGCTCGGCGTCCTCGGATCAGGAGATTGTTGTTAAAAGCAATTCTGTTTTATACCTTTCCTTTGATTATGATATTTCAGAGCGAAGCGAAGCGAATCCTTTGGGTAGTCTCAATCTTCCAGGTTATTCCACTAAAAATATTGGTCTAGACGATATTTTGGCGAGGATCAAGTATGCGGCTACGGATGGGAATATTAAAGGGATCTATTTAGATGCTAGTCATATCGGTGTTGGATTTGCAAGTTTAAAGGAAGTGAGAGACGAACTTTTGGCTTTTAAGAAAACCGGGAAATTTGTTGTTGCTTATAATGCGGGGTATGACCAGAAGGCCTATTATGTAGCGAGCACCGCCGATAAGGTCTATGTTAATCCGCAAGGGACGATTGATTTTAAAGGTTTGGCAAGTTCTACGATGTTCTATAAAGACCTTTTGGACAAGGTTGGGGTGGAGATGCAGATTGTGAAGGTAGGTACATTTAAAAGTGCTGTTGAGCCTTTCTTTTTAAATAAAATGAGTGATCCCAATCGCTTGCAGGTAACATCATATTTGGGAAGTATATACAGTACCTTTATTAATGAAATAGCAGCGAGCAGAAATATTGCTGCCGATTCATTACGGGCTATTGCGAATGACTATCGTGTCCGGGATGCGGACGACGCGGTAAAATATAAGCTTGCAGATGCCAAGTTGTATAAAGACGAACTTTTATCAGATTTGAGAAAACGTCTGAAAATTTTGGAAAAGGATGAGATATCGTTTGTTTCCCTATTGGATTATAATAAAAAGTTAAAAGATGATGCGAGCGGATCTGAAGTCGCGGTTCTCTATGCTGCTGGAGAAATTGTCGATGGTGAGGGAACAGGACCTGGCCAAATCGGTGGTGATAAATTCTCCCGCGAACTACGAAAATTAAGAGAAGATGATGCTGTTAAAGCTGTTGTCTTGCGTGTGAATTCACCAGGTGGATCTGCTTTAGCGTCCGATATTATTTGGCGGGAGGTTATTTTGACCAAGAAAGTGAAACCCGTAATCGTGTCGATGGGAGATTTAGCTGCATCAGGTGGGTATTATATCTCGGCGGCAGCAGATTCGATATTTGCTGAACCAACTACAATTACAGGATCTATTGGTGTATTTGGTGTGATTCCTAATTTCCAAAATCTGATGAACAATAAAATTGGAGTGCATTATGATGGTGTAAAGACGGGTAAGTTTGCTGATTTGATGACTTCTTTCGATCGGCCGTTGACAGCAGAAGAAAGGGATATCATCCAGCGGGAAGTGGATAAAGTATATGGTACATTTACTAAAGTTGTTGCAGACGGCCGTAAATTATCCATTGCTGATGTGGATAGCATTGGACAGGGAAGAGTTTGGACTGGTGCGCAGGGGGTGGACAATAAATTGGTTGACCGCCTCGGTAACTTGGATGCCGCTATTCAGGCTGCCGCTAAAAAGGCCAAATTGAGTAACTATAAAGTGTCCCAGTATCCGGAAAAAGAAGATCCTTTTACCTCGATATTAAATAATTCAAAAGAAAAAGTCCAAGTTTGGATTGCAAAAGAGCAAATGGGCGAATATTATCGTTATTTTGATGTCGTGAGAAAAGCTACAGCACAGACGGGGGTGCAGGCGAGAATGCCTTATAGCGTTGAGATTCACTAGTAATTGATTCGTAAAGGAAGTTCAATCGCGGTATGGTTGTAGGTGATTATAATTTATAACGATGCGGGTAATTCTTACGTTGCGTGCGGAGAAGTTCGATCCAATGTACGGATTGCCATGAATAAATAATTATTTCTAATGAAAGCAAATGCTTTTTTTTATATTTAGCTGTTCGTTTGACAAAACGACCTAATCCCAAATCAATAAAGTTACAGAATGAAAACAGTAGACGATTTAAATTTTGCAGGTAAAAAAGCCTTGGTACGTGTGGATTTCAACGTGCCTTTGGATGAAAATTTCAATATTACGGATGATAATCGTATCCAGGGAGCGGCTCCAACAATAAAGAAGATTTTGAACGATGGTGGAAGCGTGATATTAATGTCCCATTTAGGAAGGCCAAAAGATGGTCCTACTGATAAGTATTCATTAAAACATATTGTCGCTCATCTTTCACAGGTTTTAGGCACTGATGTTCAGTTTGCCAATGATTGTATCGGCACAGAGGCCGTAGAAAAAGCGGCAGCTTTACAAGCTGGTCAGGTTTTATTGCTAGAAAACCTTCGCTTCTATAAAGAAGAAGAAAAGGGAGATGTTCAATTTGCTGAGAAGTTGTCAAAATTAGGCGATATCTATGTGAACGATGCTTTCGGTACGGCCCACAGAGCTCATGCTTCGACAGCAATTGTTGCCCAATTTTTTTCAGGAGCTAAATATAGCGGTTACTTGATGGCAGCAGAAGTTGGAAATGCAGAAAAAGTATTAAACAATCCGGTTAGACCATTTACGGCTATCATGGGTGGAGCAAAAGTTTCTGATAAAATTCAGTTAATTGAGGCTTTATTGGATAAAGTTGACAACCTTTTGATTGGTGGAGGTATGGCTTATACGTTCATCAAAGCTAGAGGCGGTGAGATTGGCCAGTCGTTGGTTGAAATCGATAAACTTGATTTAGCGAATGAGCTGGTAAAAAAAGCAAAGGAAAAAGGTGTAAACTTGGTTATTCCTACGGATGCTCAGATTGCAGATGCATTTTCTAACGATGCCAATGTATATGATGGACCAAATGATCAAATTCCCGCAAATTTGCAGGGGCTGGATATTGGTCAGGAGTCTGCAGCAAATTTCGCTGCGATCATCAAAAATTCTAAAACAGTTCTTTGGAATGGTCCAATGGGTGTTTTTGAATTTGATACCTTTGCGAAGGGTACCAAAGCTGTAGCTGATGCTGTTGTGGAAGCAACGAAGAATGGTGCATTCTCTTTGATAGGGGGTGGCGATTCAGCTGCTGCGGTAAGTAAATTTGGTATGACTGAAGATGTAAGTTACGTCAGTACAGGTGGTGGTGCGCTTTTGGAATATATGGAAGGAAAAGTTCTTCCAGGGGTGAAGGCACTTGAAGATTAATATAAAGCAAATCTTTAGAAAGGGACAACATAGGTTGTCCCTTTTTATTTAAAAAAGATCGGTGTTTTGTACGAAACTATGGATGTAATGTCAGATTAAATCAATTATCTGTTAAATGTTTGTGTAGCACTGGTGAGTTTTTATTGTATTTGCTAAATTTATCATGACATGGTTATATATGCAGATATTGATGGATGCTAATAAGAGTAAAGAAAAAGATAGTTCTGGTTTTTTTTCGGTACTGACGTATAATGTAGCGGGGTTGCCCGGGATTATTTCCTCTGCGATTACAGGAAGAAGTCGAAGTATTGCTGAAATTGGAAAGAAGATCAATCCTTTTGATATTGTTAATGTACAGGAGGATTTCAATTATAATAGGAGTTTATATTGGGGTGGAAATTTACATCCATATCGCACGAAAACCAAGGGGCGTGTTCCCTTTGGTGATGGATTGAATACCCTGTCTCATTTTCCAATGACTGATGTTGTGCGTGTTCCTTGGAAGAAACGTACAGGAGCAGATTTTCTAACACCGAAGGGATTTACCCTCGTTCAGATAGAAATCGTTCCTGAAGTCTGGTTGGATGTCTATAACGTTCATGCGAATGCACAAAATAGCAGGAAGGCATCAAGTGCACGTCGGGATAATCTCAATCAGCTACGTGATTATATCGGAGAGCATTCGGGCGGTAAGCCACTTATTGTAATGGGGGATTTTAATGCACATTATAGTTTTTGTGATGATAACCTGCATGATTTTATGGATTCCACAGCATTGGTTGATAGCTGGGTTGAGCTCGAAAATGGAGGCTTAGTGCCGGAGGTGCGACATGAGTTTAAGCCCCCGCATATGTTGTCTATCGGCAATCAGAGCGAATCTATCGATAAGATTCTTTATCGAAGCAGCAGTCACCTCAGTCTTGCTGCCCGGGATTATAAAATAGAAAATAATCTATTCACCAATGTCAAAGGGTTGCCCTTATCGGATCATTATGCCTTGGCACTGAATTTCAACTGGGCGATTCGTCCTTAAACAGTTCATCCTTAATAGGTATAGTTTAAACTGAATGTTGGAACTACACGTTGTGTTGTGGTGTTGTCATTGATATAGGTGCCCTTAACAACAAATTCGAAATCCGGAAGTGGGTATCTAAAGGCATTGAAATCAAGCGAGAGATAGGCTCCAAAGCTTTTTGGTGAAATCTCCCTGTGTTTGTGTATATTTTGATAATCGGCAAATATTCCTCCTTTTACACGTTTTATATAGGCTAAAGATCCTAATCCAAGGTCGGGATAAGCTATGGGGAAACGATAGTTGACCAACACCGTGTTTTTTATTTTTTCATATTTGTAGTAGCTAAATCCACTCACAAGAGGGATATCGTTGATGTATTGATAAATTCCTGATCCTGTTTGGGCGCTCAATCTAATTTGAAAACCGTGATTGCTCATAAATCCAGGTAGATAGAATACTGTTCTTGCTGATAAAATTTCACCTTTTGCATTGTTTTCAAAGGGCGTATGTCGGTAGGTGACACTAAAATTTTGTCCCCATCTTGGGTAGAGGTCCATATTGGCCATTCGAGCATTTCGATTGAGGTAAAGCTGATAGGTCAATGGAAATGCAGTCTCGTAATTAAAGTTCTTGACGTCTGTTCTGCTAAGGTCATAGCGCCGTAGATAGGCTGTTGCCAGGTTGAATCCAGTGGAGTAGACGTAGTCTCTTTTGTAAAAGGAGAGTGGGATGGAGATCTGTGAAGATATATAATGCTCGCGCCAGTCGAAACGGATGCTACTGTCAGGTTTGTTAGGGATGCTTGCTGCTGCAATTTGCCCTCTGTTTTCATAGCGTAGCGAGAATTTTGGAAAGTACTTGTTGTAGGTAAGTTCTGCCGAGTATACTCCTTTTCGAATGTCGGTGTCATATTCATACCCCAGAGCAATTTGTGTGGTGTTTAAGATGTTGTTTGATAACCAGAAGACTCCGGGTTTAAAATTGTCGAAGCTTTCAAAATTGCTGCTACTTAGCGAAAGACTATGAAAATTGAACGTTCTGCCCAGTCCACGATAGGGAACAATTTGGTAGTGCTGACTAGTATCTACGGAGACTGCAGCGATATTTTTTACGCTGTCTCTGGTCAATGCGGTGGCGTAATAATGCGAAAAGTAATCCGTTTCTGGAGCAATATCAAATGCGGTATCGATAGATGTCTGGGCGATCTTGTAGCCGTTGTACTGGTAGTCGTTGAAGAATAATTGCCTTGTATCGTTATCGTAAAAAGGGTTGAACGCGCCAAATTGTGCCTTTGTCAAAAGCTGTTTTTTTCCAGTTAAGAGGTCGATGCTGTAAATATTATCGATACCGTTGAAGTTGGCTTTTGTGATGATTTTCATACCTGAAAGGTATTGCGGTCTTTCATATTGCTGGTTGCCCCAAGGTGTTAGGTTGGTGATTTTATCCTTGTTCAGGTCTATTTCACACAGTGCGGTTCCGGATTCGGATAATCGTATAGCTATTATTTTATCGCCTTGGGGGTTGAAAGCAGGGTGTTGGAGCTGTTCGGAATGGCCTATTTTTATCCGTTTGATGATGCTGTTGTTTTTAAGGCCTATGAGCGTTAGATAGCTGTCATTGGATAAATCTACCTCGACGCAGGCGATTGTTTCGTCTAATGGGCTTAAAATAGGTGAATAATATCTCGTCTGTTTGCTGAGCTGGTTAATTTTCCCTGTTTTGAGATCCATGATATTGATAACGCTGTATGTTCTTTTGTTGAAACGCGGATCTTTATGGAGCTCATCCCATACGATATAACTGCTGTTTACGTCAAAATGTGGCGTTAACTGTATGCCAGTTTTAACGAGCCTATTTTCTATTTTTGTTGCGACATCACACGTATAAATTGCATTGGTTTTTTGTGGGTTCTGCTTAATGAAATAGATCAGACCGTTCTTATGTTTTGGTAATAAATTGCTGTTGTAATAGCTGTCGTTTTTCTTGTCTATTTCTGTGTATTTCTGGTATTGATAGTCGCTTGTTTTCTTATTCCATATGGTCTCTAAATTTGCTATTGTTTTATTGTATAAGTAGGCACTATTTCCTCCAATTTTTTTCTTTAAAACACGATTGATATTATAGGGATATAATGGTTTTTTGTTCAGCTCCGCAAAGAGGTCGGCTTCATAATTCGAAGGTAATTCCGACTTTAAAGTGGAGGTCATCAGATAGCCGATTGTATAGTAACTCGGGACTATATCTTTATAGGATCCCAGTAAATATTTATTGAAACTGTAGTGGCGATTAGATTGAAAGTTTGCTTTAACAGGCATTTCAAAAGCAGGCAATCTTCCTCTTCCGCCCTCCGAATATATGGTTTCAGTTAGGGTTGCATCGCCTTCGAAGTACCAGGAAGGAACGGTCAGCCCATAGTAGGCAAGGGCTAATTGTTCAAAAAATGGCGCGCGCAATTTTCCTGTCAATTTGTCAAATTGGCTTACATGTCTGGACTCGTGAAGGATCAAATTGGGGAGCCAGGTTTGGTTATCAGGTTCTGCTCCTGCGGTGCTGTATAGTTCAGATTTACGTGGAGACAACTGTACAAAACCGTTCGTTTGCAAATTTGTGTTATGGATAATGAATGGAATTTTTCGCGGTGTTATTTTGTAATTTCTAGCAGTTGTACGCAGCGATCGGTTAACCTGGTCGGCTAGGGTAGGGGCCTTGCCCTTCATCTCTTCGGCGAAAATTAATTGAAAATTCTTCGTTTCAATTTTATACCATTTTTGACTTAAGGGGGCTTGGCTGTCTTCAAAAAATTGAGCAGAACTTTTGTGTGAATATATTATTAATGACAATAATGATAATATGTTGATAATTAAGTTTTTATGTTTCATTAATTTCTATGTATCGGAGGTTTGCTATTTTTTTTAGTTTTATTATTGTTGTTTATATGAATTTTAAGTTCTTTTTAAAGTTTACTAGTTGTTGAATAATAGGGTTTTATGTTTTTTATATTTCAGCTTTTTTTGTTATTTTTTCTTGAAGAAAAACCAGTCCCATTGAGCTGAGCTGAAAAAAAAGCTCTGCACTAAACAGGTTAAAGCATACGACGAATATACTTAAATAATTGGCGATTCGAAGGCTGTGCTCAGAAAATTTGTTTGCTTTTTTTTTGTGGAAAAATCAGAGGACTATGGGGCGTTGCTTTCGGGAGTGTGCTGGCGAGTTCGGTGTGGCCTGATTCATTTTATTCGATAAAAAATGGGTCGGTAATTAGACGATAAATTTCGTCGTCTTTTTTTTGCTTGTACTTGTTGAAGATGTTGGCGGGGACGGTTTTCTCTCGTATTTTTATTGATGACAAAATGTCTCTTTTTTAATTTGGGCATTGCACCATTCGTCTGATATTTATCCCAATTGCTGCGACAGACAGCCGGTTTTTATTATTTATTTTTTTATGCAGAATTTACTTTAAAAAAGCGATTTTTGTAACATATAAATTTTGTGTAGATGTAGGATTTTTAAATTGATAGGAGATATGGAAGAACTGGAAATGCAGGTGAATCAAATAGAGCAATTGATAGCAAGTGGAGATCTTGTTGGGCTGGAAGAATTTTTGAATGAATTAAATATTTCAGAAGTAGAGGAGCTGATTGATGAGTTGCCCGAACATGGTTCACTGTTTATTGAATCGTTAAATTTGAATCGTGCAGTTAACGTATTTCGTATTCTGGATTTCCCTACGCAAAACCGGATTTTTAAGAAGCTTTCTAAAGCGAAAATTAGCGCATTAATTAACGAGTTGCCCCCCGACGATCGGACTTCTTTTTTTTCAGAAATGAAGGACGATATTAAGCATTTGATTTTACTGTTACCACCTAAAGATCGTGTTGAAGCATTGGCTTTGCTGGGCTATCCCGAGGATAGCGTTGGACGCCTTATGACACCCGATTATATTACCGTAAAGGAGCATTGGAGTATTGAGCGTATATTGGGACATATTAGACGTTATGGAAGAGATTCGGAGACGATAGATGTACTATATGTGATTGATGGAAATGGGAAGCTGGTTGATGATATTCGGATTAAAGATGTGCTGATGGCGGAGCCAGATAGAGTCGTTGGAGATTTGATCGATCATCGGCTGATCTCGCTGAATGCTTACGATCCCCAGGAGGAAGCGATCAACATCTTCCGGATGAATAATCGCGTGGCCTTGCCTGTTGTCGACGAACAGGGGGTTATGTTGGGGATTGTGACTGTCGATGATATTCTTTGGGTGGCAAACGAGGAGTACACGGAAGATATGCAGCGTATTGGGGGAACGGAGGCGTTGGATGAACCTTATCTGGATGTGTCGATTAAGAACTTGGTCAAGAAGAGAGCTGGATGGCTTATTGTGCTTTTTTTGGGGCAACTTTTGACAGCTACAGTGATTGAGCATTTCGAGGAGCAAATGGCAAGTGCGATTATGTTGTTTGCACTGATGCCTGTTATTATATCCAGTGGTGGGAATAGCGGTTCGCAAGCCTCAACACTAATTATTCAAGCGATGGCTTTAGGGGAAGTTACGTTGGGGGACTGGTGGCGTGTGATGCGAAGAGAGATTTTGTCGGGTTTATTGCTGGGGCTTATTTTGGGGGCTTTGGGTTTTATAAGGATTATGGCATGGCAATCTTTTGCGCATAGCTATGGTCAGTATTGGGTGTTGGTTGCATTAGTTATCTCTTTGTCCTTGGTTGGTGTGGTTCTTTGGGGGTCGTTGATGGGGTCTATGTTGCCTTTTGTGATGAAACGACTTGGGGCCGACCCAGCGAGTTCTTCAGCGCCCTTTGTATCGACATTAGTCGATGTAACAGGTTTGCTGATTTATTTTAGTGTGGCCACGCTAATTTTGAAAGGTGTGCTGCTTTAATCGTACGCAATTTCCGATATTGTTCGTTGATCCACTCATGGCGATTGAAGGTAAAAGAAGGATAATGTTGGTTTAAGTGCTGAAAAGGGGATTTTGTGGAGCTGTTTGAAAAAATAAAAATAAATTATTCTAATTGGAATTTAGGAAGTTGTAAAAAATGTGCTCAAAAAATTTGTAGTATTCTAATAATCTTCCGATACTTGCATCACGGAAACGCAATAGGGTCTCCGGAAAAATTGAAAAACACTCCTGAATAGCTCAGCAGGTTAGAGCATCTGACTGTTAATCAGAGGGTCGCTGGTTCGAGCCCAGCTTCAGGAGCAATTTAATAACTTACATAACCGGGGTTTTTAAAATATTCAATTTTTCATTCCTGAATAGCTCAGCCGGTTAGAGCATCTGACTGTTAATCAGAGGGTCGCTGGTTCGAGCCCAGCTTCAGGAGCAACAATGCAAATATTTTATTTGCAAATAATATTAAAATGTACTACTTTTGTACACTCTATGAGAAAGGAATTTCTCGAAAAACAAATTCCTGAATAGCTCAGCAGGTTAGAGCATCTGACTGTTAATCAGAGGGTCGCTGGTTCGAGCCCAGCTTCAGGAGCAATATTGAAACCGGCTTTACGCCGGTTTTTTTGTTTACCATGCTTATTAAAAAACTATGAGTTTAGTAATTATTGGTACGGTGGCTTTCGATACAATAGAAACACCGTTCGGTAAAACTGACAAAATTCTAGGAGGTGCCGGTACATTTGCGAGTATAGCGGCATCCTATCTATGTGATCAAATCAAATTGGTCAGTGTTGTTGGGGAGGATTTTGGAAATGACAATCTTGATCTTATCAGAAACCGTGGTGTAGACGTTACAGGGGTTCAGGTAATCACTGGTGGGCAAACTTTTTCTTGGTCTGGCAGGTATCATAACGATATGAATAGCCGTGACACCCTGGCTACAGACCTAAATGTATTGGCTGATTTTGATCCAATTATTCCCGAAAGTTACCAAGATTGCGAGTATCTTCTCTTGGGTAATCTTACACCTCAAATACAATTGACAACGTTGGAGCGCTTGGTACATAAGCCTAAGTTGGTTGTTCTGGATACCATGAACTACTGGATGAATGTTGCCATGGAAGACTTAAGAAAAGTGCTTCTCAAGGTTGATGTTTTAGCCATCAATGATTCCGAAGCAAGGCAACTATCAGGAGAGTATTCGCTGGTTAAAGCTGCAACAGCCATTTTAGCAATGGGCCCTAAATATTTAATTATCAAAAAAGGTGAACACGGCGCGCTTCTTTTTGGAGAGAACCAGATTTTTTCTGCCCCAGCACTACCACTAGCAGATGTGTTTGACCCAACTGGCGCAGGGGATTCCTTCGCTGGAGGTTTTATTGGCTATCTTGCCAAAGTAAAAAGTATAAACTTTACAAACATGAAGAATGCGTTGATTTTTGGTTCTGCCCTAGCTTCATTCTGTGTGGAGAAATTTGGAACAGATCGTTTGGTTGATCTTACCGAAGAGGACATACAAAAGCGATTGAACGCTTTTGTTGCCCTATCTCAGTTTAATTTATAGTCATTGATCTTTCAGTTTTCCGACGATCTGAAATTTTGAAAATACGGATGCTGAATGGGGGGCTTCTTGGAGCTCCTCAGTTAGATCTTGTCCGGCCCAATGTTCGTAATGCATTCCGTTTTTCCAAAGTCTGCTTTCTCCGACATCATAGATAAATCCGCGATAAGCAATCCAGATCTGTGGTTTGTCCTGACCATTACGTAAAGCCAGTTGGCTTTTGCTATATTCCGATAATTCTTCTGCCATTCGTTATTGTAAAAAGGCGAAGATAAAAAAACTAGGCTACTTTATAGGCCGATAGTGATCTTTTCATTAATTTTCTAGCAACATGTATTCTTGTTTTTACCGTTCCGATGGGGATATTCAAATGTTCAGATATCTCGTGATATTTAAACCCTTCGAAGTACAGTGAAAATGGGATGTAATATTCTTCCGAAAGACTAGATAAGGCTTCATGGATGTCTTCCATAACAAATTTGCTTTCGCCCTGATTTGAGGAAGCGGATAATAGGAGGTTAGCGTTAGAAATATCCTCGTCTTTCGTAATGAAAGAGTTGGTTTTTACAATACGTCTATAGTTGTTGATAAACGTGTTTTTCATGATGGTGTAGAGCCATCCTTTCAAATTGGTTCCTTCTTTGAAATTTTTAAAATAGGTTACAGCTTTCAGGATCGTGTCCTGAACGAGATCGTTGGCATCTTCGTAATCACTGGTAAAATTTCTGGCGTAGAGTTTTAATGAGTCCGATTGCTCAATAACCATGGTGTCAAATTCATTCTTTGTCATAGCTTAATGAATTATAACTGTTCTTTTTACAAAACAGTACGTTTATAAAATGCGGTTCATTAAGTATGAGGCAAAAAATGCGCCAAAAATGGCAAAATTAGATTTGTTAATATAATTTTAAGATTATTTTAAGCAAAGCAAACGTGTGCGTAAGCTAACTTTAAGTAAATAAAATTAGCTGAAAGTGATGTTTTGCTAAGGTAAAGCTTGTTTTTCTTTTGCTTTCAGATTTAAAAAGAGTAAAAATACTTTTTTTAAATCTTTACAGTAAATTAACTTCACGCTCTAGCCTAATGCCAAATTTGTTTGCGACATCACTTATAATTTGTTCCGATAGATTATAAATTTCCTGTCCTGTAGCGTTTTGTCTATTTATTAGTACAAGTGCCTGATTTTTCCATACGCCTGCTTGTCCATATTCTTTTCCTTTCCAACCACATTGTTCTATTAACCATCCAGCAGCCAATTTTGTTTCATTATTGGGCATTGGATAATGCGGTATTGTAGGATATTCTTTCTGAAGAGGTTCAAAAGTCGATGCTGTCACTACAGGGTTTTTAAAGAAGCTACCTGCATTTCCTACTGTACTTGGGTCAGGAAGCTTTTCTACGCGGATTTTGGAGACAATGGTTGCAATGTCGGCAATGCTTGGGTTTGTTATGTTTTCTTTGGCGAGTTCGGCTTCTATTGCACCATAAGTTGTATTGATATGGGCTGTTCGGCTCAGCTTGTAAGTTACCTGGGTAATGATAAACCGTCCTTTGTGTGCTGTTTTAAAAATGCTGTCGCGATAGGAGAAATCGCAATCTTCCTTTTTGAATGTTGTAAAGTTGCCGGTATGCGTATCGAAAGCCTGACATTCGTAAAAGACATACATTAACTCGGTACCATAGGCACCGATGTTTTGCACAGGTGAAGCACCAACAGTGCCGGGAATAAGGGCCATGTTTTCAATGCCGGCGTAATTATGTTCGATACAATACCAAACGAAGTCGTTCCAGATTTCTCCTGCTTGCGCAGTGACATAGACGTCATCGCCATCAATTTTTGACTGTATGCCCTTGCTGGTCATGCGGATAATATAGCCGTCGAATGCTTTAGTGAAAAGGACATTGCTACCGGCACCAAGAACAAAAAAGTTCTCCTTAAAAATATCGTTTTTAAAAATTTCGGTCAATGTTTCATTGTCATTCACTTCGATTAGAAAATTTGTCTTTTCTTCAATCCCAAACGTATTGAAAGCTTTTAAAGATATATTCGATTGAATGTTTAACTTCATATTGACTTTAGTTTTCAGAAATTCAAAAAAATCAGCTATCTTTAGCATGATAATCGGTAAAGATAGTATAAACCGTTTATTTAACGATAAAAAATATAAGTTTAATGGGTAATGCAGATGTAAAAAGAATCAAAATTCTAGAAGCTGCGACAAGGCGCTTTGCACATTTTGGAATGGCTAAGACAACGATGTCGGAAATAGCCAAGGATCTCAATTTCTCAAAAGCATTGCTCTATTATTATTTTCCGGATAAGAATAGCTTATATTCTGCGGTTTTCGAATATGTCATCGACAAAATGATCGAGGACCTAGAGGATGTCATTGGAAAGGGGGGGGACTTTGAGGAGATTATGATGTACTCCATTGATATGCGTGTTAAGATCATCAATCAGTATTATAATTTATTTGAATACACCATGAAGATGGTCAAAGAGCTTCCGGACGAGTTGGAGCAGGTGTTCAAAGAGTCATATCTTCGTGAAGTAGAAATTATTGAGAAGATTCTCAAGATTGGTATCGATGCCGGCGAGATACAGGTTGAAGATATCAATGAAACTGCACGGATTCTTCTGTATTCCCTATTCGGCATGCGTATGGGCATATTAAAGGATATGAAAAACATGTTGTTTCCAACAAAAGAAGAATTCGATCATATTCTTAGTTTACAGAAGAAAATGATGAAAATCTTCTTAAATGGTTTACGTTTTCAAGTTGTTAAGTAAGTGTTGAGCGGATATGTCCGATAATCTGTTTGGCATGAATTCGTGAATTTTCAATGAACCAAAGGTGGGTATTTAACCCACCGCAGACGACGCCTGCCAAGTACATCCCAGCTACATTTGTTTCCATTGTTTCTTCATTATGGCTGGGAATACAAGGTGCCTCTTCAGGAATATCAATTCCGATTCTTTTTAAAAATTCAAAATTTGGGCGATAGCCGGTTAAAGCCAGTACGAAATCATTATCGAGTTCGACAATACCATTTGGTGTTTGGATATGTGCAGTAGTTGGAGTAACTTCTGTTAAGCTGCTGTTATAATACACATCGATTTCACCAGCAGCGATTCGATTTTCAATATCAGGTTTTACCCAATATTTTACCCGGCGGCTGATTTCGCTGCCGCGAATCACCAAAGATACGTGCGCTCCTTTTCGGTAGGTTTCAAGCGCTGCATCGATGGATGAATTACTGGCGCCGACAACGATCACCTTTTGGCTGCTATAATAATGTGGATCATCGTAGTAATGCCTCACTTTTGGGAGTTCTTCGCCTGGGATATTGAGCAACATTGGTATGTCATAAAAACCCGTGGCGATAATGACTTTCTTGGTTAAGTACATGCTTTTGCTGCTGCTGACCCGGAATTCCGTGTCCTCTTTCTTAATTTCCAGTACTTCTTCAAAAAGATGGGTATCCAGTGCAAACTTTTGTTGTATACGTCTGTAATATTCCAAAGCCTCCATGCGTTTGGGCTTGGGGTTGGTTGTCACAAAAGGAATATCACCTATTTCTAGTCGTTCGGAGGAAGAGAAGAAGGTCATATTCTGAGGGTAATTATATAATGAGTTGACCAAACAGCCCTTTTCAAGAATAAGATAATTTAAATTTGCTTCCTTGGCTTCTAAGGCGCAAGCTAAGCCAATTGGGCCGCCGCCAACTATAATCAGGTCGTACCGTGTTATCGTATCGCTCATGGTATAAATGTCGAGAATTTTAAAGAATAAATCAGCTTAAAGCTTTAGGCAGTTCATTTTCTGACATTGCTGTGCTTTTAGCGTGAAGGTCCTGGACTATTTTATGCAGGTCCTGTGCAATTTTATTGAGAAAGTCCAGCTGTTCACTCAATAGCTGTCCATCAACTGAACTGACATCTGTATTCGCAAATTGGTCGTTGGGAATTTCGATTGTCAAAGGAACAAATGCATCGACGCTATCGGCTGAATGAAGCAATTGAATGGACTGCTCTAAGGCGCCTAATATTTTTCGGATCGTCCGGACATGGTCCTTATTGATATAATTATTATCCATTTCGTCGAGATGGTTCATTAAAGTCACCGAAAAAGAAGCTAGGATATGGTTGAATATGACGAATTTGTTGACTTCCTTGCTATATTTTTGACGTTTCTTGGGTTCTGTAAGCATACGTTGGAAAGTGGAACCCATGTTGGCTGTTTCCACATAGACTGCCTTGCGCGTTAGTTTGTATTCCGTGATGGAAGGCGCTTGACCTGCAATTTCTTTTAATGCCTGAAAGATGTAATTGTAGTTGGCAATGAGTAGCTTTCGCATGGATTCCTTGACTTGCATGCTCTCCCAATTTGGAAAAATAATGTAACTGGACAAGAATGCAATCATGCCCCCGATAAAGGTATCCAATATGCGTTCTTTCGTGACGTCTAGTGTATTAGCGCTGACGAAACTCAGCATAATTAATACATACGGGGTCATAAAAAGCACGGCAATGACATAATTGACCCGGAATAGGCTATATGCCGTCAGAAAAAAGAATACCAGGAGAACGAAAAGAACAGTTGGGTCATGGATGGTTAGCAGGATGAGGGCTCCGATGAGTCCACCTATTGTTGTACCGATGAGACGTTGGATATTTCTCTCCTTTGTTAGCCCGAAGCCAGGTTTTAGGATAACCATGATAGTCAGGAGGATCCAGTAGACATTATTTGTGATATTGGTGACCTCAAACACGTAATAAGTGACCGACATGACAATTGCCATGCGGCAGGCATGTCGAAAGATGGTGGATTTTAGGGTAAGATTTTCGCGGAACTTCTTAAAGTCAATTGCAGAGCTTTGAACAAAGCGCTTTGCGTCGTCAATTTCTTTTCGTTTGACATCGTCTGGTTGTAGATGCGAGTAACCATAGATATTTTTGATCCGGCGAACCAGATCACGCAAATTGATCAATACCTTACGTAAAGCAAAGGTACTATACTCTTGATTTTTATCAAGTTGATCGATTTTACTATGAAGACGACTGAGATCCGAATCGAAATCGTATAGTGGCTTTGGCTGCGTATTTGTGTTAAGCTGATAGGCTAGATTATCAAGCTCATTGGTATATTTTAGGATCACGTTTTTGAAATCTTCCAAGATTCCGGTCGGACCAAAGCGTTCGCTGATGGTGTTGTAATCATAGTGCGCCGCCATACTTTGCTCAAAGAGATCGACAATATCGTTGAAAACGAGGGTTAAATAACGTCCCACCTTTGTGGTGTCTTTAATTGATCGTTTACTTTGAAACAATACATCCCGTAGGTTTTCCTGATGCTGATTGACTTCAACTTGTTTGTCGATCAGTTTGAGGTAGTTTTTATCATTATCAATTTTAGCATCGTAAAAATTAGCTTTTAGCCGGATGTAATCAGCCACATAGCGAATTGTTTCGGATAGCTCCTGTTCGGCGAGCCGATAAGGGCGCGCTTGGGTGATGGAAAGACTAATGGCGATATACCATAGACCGCCTAATGTATAGAAGCCTAAATAGTTGATGGCTTCAGCAAGAGGATAGTGAATCTGCACATGGATCAACATCATCAGAATACACATAAGGCCTACGTTGGCGGCCCTGCTATTGAATACTGCAAACATGGCAAATATAAAGCAGGCTACGCCGATAAAAATTGCCAGTAGATAGACATTTTGATTAACTATATTGGTTAAAATAAAAGTTAAAGTAGTCAAAATCGCACCCGCAATCATGCCTTTCCTTCTATGGCTAGGTGCTCCCGGCGTATCGGAGAGACCTACCAATAGCGCTCCCAGGGAAACAATGGTTCCATTGGTAAATTGCCCGATGGTTGCAAAGATTAGGACAGGCACAATACATCCGATGGTGATTCGGAGTCCATCCGCAAAATATTGGCTATAGAAAAAACTTTTTATTTCTTGTGTCTGTTTCATAATGTATAGTACAAACTTAGATAAATTGCTTTTCATATTAAAAACAATTGTTTTGCGATGTTTGCTCTTTTTGGTACTAATGATAGCCAGATAGTTGGCCGGTTCATGTCTAATGAAGAAATATCCATTTTGTAGCGGGTTTTTATAGTTCAGGTTATCAAGGGCTATCGTTTTTAATGCGATGTTGGCGATAATGTGTTAAAAACGAAAATTTACCAAAAATTTGTTAGTATGTTTATAATATTTTAATTGTTTTTTTGATTAATTTATATTTTTTTATTTGTTTAGGTATAATATTGTTATATTTGGAGCCATAGGGTAATTTCAGAGACATTACAAAATTTCAAGAGTCACCTAAACTCTCTTGACCACTTTCAAAGATTTAAATATGAAGCAAAGTAAAAATGAAGCCGTCTTTCAGGACGAGGTATTGACACGCTTTGAGCTTTTCAAAAGTTTGTTTTTAACATTGCCATTTCAACGTGTTAAAGATACAGGTACTTTATTACCATTTTTTGCAAAGCAATGTGAAAAGGGTGTGGATCAGCATTTAACTCCTGATGAGATCATAAAGAGTTTCTTCGATCAGCATGAGGAATTTTCTTCGGAAGAGCAACGGATTGATTTGTTGTTTCGATTTGTTCAATATATAGAGCGTCAGGTTGTGTTATTTGATGCGATCGAAGATTCATCCTTTCAGATGGTAGGTCGTGGCGATGACGAAAATGTCTTAGGGGCATTAATAAAAAATGCCGAAGGCAGCGATGATATGCGCCGTAAGATCGTGTCAAAATTGAAGGACTTTTCTGTACGTCTTGTCTTAACAGCACATCCTACCCAATTTTATCCGGGACCAGTATTGGGTATTATCAACGACCTGATTGATGCAATCAAGACCAATGATATTCATAGTATACATTTATTGCTACAGCAACTGGGTAAAACGCCTTTCATCAATAAAAATAAACCAACCCCAGTGGATGAGGCGGCGAGCTTAGCTTGGTTTTTGGAAAACGTATTTTATAAGGTAGCATCGGAAATTCAGTCCTTTATTGATGATGAACTGGACGTGGATACCGAAGAAGTCAAACAATTGATTGAATTGGGCTTTTGGCCTGGAGGTGACCGTGATGGTAATCCCAACGTAAGTGTTGATAGCACCAAGAAAGTTGCCGCATTGTTACGTACTATTTTGTTTAGATGTTACTATAGGGATTTTCGTATCGTTAGACGCCGCATTACTTTTAGAGGTGTGGAGGAATATATGGAAAACCTTCAAACATTGTTCTACGAAAACAGTTTTAATCCGGTGGAACATCCAGCAGACGAAACTGATACTATTATCACAAATCTGAAAGCAATCAAAAATGTTTTGGAGGAATATCACAATGGGCTTTTTGTAGAGATCGTTGATGATTTGCTCCGCAAAGTGATGACTTTTGGTTGTTTCTTTACGACGCTGGATATCAGACAAGACAGCCGCATTTTACGTGAGGCTACCAATTATCTGATTCAACATAATCAGGAAGAGACTGGGATGCCGTTGGATTATCTGGAACTAGGTGAAAATGATAAGCAAAAAGCGTTAAAGTTCAAAGAACTTGACTTGACGGTAGGCGAGGATGCGGATCCGTTGACGAAGGATACATCTGGTGTGATAAAATTATTAAAGGAGATTCAACGTTCCGGTTCTGAGCGAGCTGCGCAACGCTTTATCATCAGCAATTGCCAACAGGCAAGTGATATCCTGGGACTGCGCCAATTATTCTTGTGGTCTGGATGGAAGAAGGATGCTTTAACGATCGATTTTGTACCCTTGTTTGAGACCGTTGATGACTTGACGAGAGCAGCGGACGTGATGAAAACCTTGTACAGCAATAAGGAGTACAAGGCACATTTGAAACGTAGAGGAAACAAACAGACCATTATGTTGGGCTATTCAGATAGTACCAAAGACGGTGGATACTTGATGGCGAACTGGTCGATTTATCGTGCAAAAATCGAACTTACGGCAATATCACGCGAATACGATGTCGATTTGGTATTTTTTGACGGTCGTGGTGGACCTCCCGCACGCGGTGGTGGTAAAACACAACGTTTTTATGCATCTATGGGCAAGGAGATTGCCAACGATCATATTCAATTGACAATTCAAGGACAAACAATCAGTAGCCAGTATGGATCCTTAGATACGGCACGATTTAATATTGAGCAATTGTTGCACGCTGGAATTATTTCCGATTTGAAACAACGTGTGGGCGATACCTTAACCAAACATCAACAGGAGATCATTGATAAGCTGGCTGAGCTGAGCCATCATAAGTTTATGGATCTACGCACGAACGAATTGTTTTTACCTTATCTGGAAACGATGTCGCCATTGAAAGCGCTATCGTCGATCAATATTTCAAGTAGACCTGTAAAACGTAACTCGGGCCGTGAATTGCGATTGGAAGATTTGCGGGCGATTAGTTTTGTAACTTCATGGAGCCAGCTGAAACAAAATATTCCTGGGTTTTATGGTGTCGGAACAGCATTACAATGGGCTGAAAAAAATAACCTTTGGAAAGACGTGCAGCAATTGTATGTGTCATCCGGATTTTTCCAAACATTGATCGACAATTGTATGATGTCGATGACAAAGTCCAACTTTGATATTACAGCATACATGAAAGACGATCCTATTTATGGTGATTTTTGGAAAACTTTGTATGCCGAGTACCAGATAACAAAAGAATATCTGTTAAAGCTGAGCGGAACCTCAAAATTGATGGAAAACTATCCTGTGGATCGAGAGTCTATTTTAGCGCGCGAGGGAATTGTATTACCGTTATTGGTTATACAGCATTTTGCGATTCGTGCATTGAATTCGGATCAGCTGACTGATGCACAACGTGAAGATTATTCGAAATTAATAGCGCGTACAATCTTTGGCGTGGTGAATGCCGGAAGAAATGTTGCGTAATTTTTCTTTCTTTTCACGGATAGGGTTTCGGAGAACATATATTTTATCTACTTTTGTATAGTTAACAAAATTGATATGAAGATTAATAAGTTATTTATTGTTGCGGCTTGTGCGGGTACATTATTTGCATCTTGTGGTCAAACAGCTGCAGATAGACAGCGTCAATACTCTAATGCATCCTTAGCGGATGGTGATGCCTTTGCAATGATTAAATTCGTTGGCGAAAATGGAAACTACTTGGTAAATCTTGCCGATGTAGCTGCAAAACAATCTACCTCAGCAGAGGTGAAAAATGTAGCCGCAAAGATTAAAGAAGCTTACGCGACAGTGCTACCAGAATTGGACAATTTAGCTAAAGAATTGCATGTTGGCGATGCGCAACGTGGCGTGCCTGCATTTCAAGTTCCTGCTTCAATTGGTTCGGACAGTACAGCGGCATTTAACGATAAAGCATTTTTAGCACTAGTAGTTGAAAAACAAGGTGAGATCAATACAAGATTGTCTCATGAAGAACTCAATACAAATAAGGATGTTATTCACCTTTCAGAGGAATCTTTGAAAAAAGTGGAAGAGATCTACAAATTAGCTGGCGGTAAAGTTGAAGAGCACCATCACTAAGAAATAAGATAATAGTAGGAAAGGAGTATTCATCAAAATGAATATTCCTTTTTTTATGATTTTTTTGTTGGCAATAGTAGATTTTTGTACGGAATTGTGCTAATAGTGAGTTTAGGTAGGATGCTCGATCTGTATCTCGACTCAGTTATTGCTAGTGAAATGATTTTGTCAGGAAATCCGTTGTTATTTTTGATAAAATGGGAATTTTAGTTATTGTACGACATATCGAATGTTTTGTAGGCAAGAATTCCCTGTAATAATGGTTTGTTATTTGTTAAATTAATGATAACTTAACGTTTATATAACACAGTTCTTAATAACTGTGTTTATTTTAGCGTAATTTAATGAAATCGTATATAAAGTGAGATACGCCGCAATAGATATAGGCTCCAATGCAGTCCGTCTTTTGATAGCTGACATTATTGGACAGAAAGACCAATATAATTTTAAGAAAAATACACTGTTACGTGTTCCACTTCGTTTGGGGGATGATGCGTTTATTCATCAGGAAATTTCACCAAGGAAAGCTCAGAGTTTGATTAAAACGATGAAGGCTTTTCGGGAGTTGATGGATGTTTATAACGTGGAGGATTATATGGCCTGTGCAACTTCGGCCATGCGCGATGCGCGAAATGGAGCTGACATTGTTGCGGAGGTCAAGAAAAACGGTATTAACATCGATATTATAGAAGGGGCAAAGGAGGCGGAGATTATTTACAATAGCCATTGGGATAATAAGATGGAAAAGGACAAAGTTTACCTTTACATTGATGTCGGTGGCGGTAGTACAGAATTATCGTTATTTGCCAATGGAGTTTTGGTTAATTCCAGGTCGTTCAACTTGGGCACAATCCGTATCCTCGACAATCAGGACAAGGCAGAGACCTGGGATGAACTGAGGGAATGGGTACGTAGCAATACGCATATGTATAAGCAAGTGGTTGGTATTGGTACTGGCGGCAATATTAATAAGCTTGCGCGCCTTTCTAATGAAAAATTGGATAAACCATTATCCTATGCTAAATTAAAAGCCGTGTATGAGCATTTATCTTCGTTTTCTTTGAAAGAACGTATTATCTTATTGGGTTTAAACGAAGATCGTGCCGATGTCATTATTCCTGCAAGTGAGATTTTTCTGACGATTATGAAGCATGGTCGTCTAAAACAAATCATTGTTCCAAGGGTTGGGCTTGTCGACGGCGTAATTAGAACCTTGATCAATAGGAATTTAGTAAAATAATGCTGTAAAAAGCGATTTTCGACTTGTAAAAGAGCGAAAAATCTTTATTTTTGTGATACCAAAGATGAATATGAGCCCAGGTGGCGAAATTGGTAGACGCACCATCTTGAGGGGGTGGCGCTCGCATGGGCGTGGCAGTTCGAATCTGCTCCTGGGCACTTAAGGAGACACTAGTTAATAGTTGTCTCCTTTTTTATGCTCAAAAATGTTGTCATTCAGGTTATGAAGGGGCAATTGAGTACAGTTCGATTTTTTAATGGAAAATAACCGAGAACAGGCAGTAAAGATGGCGTGTTGGGTATTTTTCATAAATTAGGTCTAATAGCAATGGTTGATTTGAAAAAACTGTGGTATAATTGGCATGTAGACGGGGTCTCCTTCATTAACTTTTCTATTTTTGGGAAACTTAAACTCGCGTGAAAAGATTTTTTACCCTACTCTGCCTTCTAGTTTTGGTACTTACCGTGCATGCCCAAAAGGCTTTATTGTCAGGAACAGTACGAGATTCTATTACACATTCTCCTATATCTTTTGCCAGTATTTCAATCCTTGATGCTTCTGGTCAGGTAGTTGATGGTGTTGTAGCGGATTCAGTCGGTAGCTTTTTGTTTTCGAATCTTAAAAAAGGGAAATATACCCTTGCGGTCCGATTTATTGGCTATGGCTCAAAAAATATTGTTGTGGATTTTGATGGTCGGAGTCGAATAGATCTGCCCGGAATTGCATTGGCAGCTAGAGGACAACGATTGGACGAAGTAGCGATCATCGGACAGCGCGTTGCACAGCAACATACAGGTGACAGGCAACGATATCGGGCAGATCAGTATAATAATGCTGTTGGCGGTACAGCATTGGATGTGATTAAAAATCTACCTTCGGCTGCTATCGATGTCAATGGCAACATTAGTATGCGTGGAAATGCGGGTGTAATCGTGCTTATCAATGGTAAACCTTCTTTTTTAGATCCCGTCACGGTTTTGAGCCAAATCGCAGCCAATGATGTGACCGAGGTGGAATATATTACTAGCCCCTCTGCTCAATTTGATCCTGACGGTAAAGGAGGAATGATTAATATAAAAACTAAAAAAGCCACAACCGACGGATTTGCCTGGATACTCAATCTACAAGGAGGACTCCCTAGCATCGATAATTACAATAACCATAAGAGCCAAAAACGATTTGGCGGCGATGTTTCTTTCCAGTTCAAAAAAAATAGACTTGAATTGAACGGTTCGGCCAATTATCTGCGCAATGATAATGCGGGGTTTAGAGCGGGTGACGTATACACCATTATTGGTGACAGACAAACATTCTTTCCCTCCCAAGGCGAAAGAAGTTTTGACAAATACAATTTTGGCGTCAGACTGAATGGTTCTTATGAACTATCAAAAAAACAGCAAATTAGTCTGGGGGTATTGGCCTCCCGAAAATTTCAGGACCGTCTTGCTGATATATATTACACGAACCGAACAGTACAGCCTTCAACGGGGAGAGAACTCTCCGCAACCAATTATTTTAACTCCAATCTCCAAAACAAACAAGGAGAATTCTATCTTATCGATTTCAATTACCAGTATAGATTAAATGCAGCCCATGTATTGCAATTCGGTGCTATTTATGAGTATGCTCGGATTTATGGATCGACAAAGAATGCGAATATCGAGCATGGAACCGATACTGTTCAATGGACAAATAATAACTATACAAATCCTTTACACGGGTTACGGCTATCAATACAACATAACTGGAAATTGCCACATGGTGAACTATTGAGCGGTTACCAGCTGAGACGTGATCGACAAAAGGGCGACTTTGACTATTTCGCCACTATGCAGGGAAGCCGTGTATTGCAGCTTGTTCCTGCATTTACAGGAAGATTAAACGCAGATAATAAGGTGCACGGATTGTTTAGCCAGTATGATCATAAACTTAAAAGAACCCAACTGTCGATCGGACTTCGCTATGAATATTATCAACGTGATGTGCTGTTGGTTAATACCGCCGAAAAATATCCATACGCGGTCCATCAATTGTATCCTACCTTCAATTTGATGCACGATTTGGGTAAAAGTTGGTCCTGGAAATTTGCAGCAGCGAGACGGATTCAGCGAAATAATAATTTTGAACTAAATCCGATTCCAGAACGCGAGCACTCAGAAACATTAGAACAAGGGGACCCAAAACTGCTGCCAGAGTTTACGATGAATCTGGAGACCGGGATTCTGAAAAAGCTGAAAGCTGGAAGTATGTTCATGAACGCTTACTATCAACACAGCAAAAACCCTATCCAGCGTGTGAACTCCGTTTACGCAGATACTGTTCTCAACCGGGTGTTTACCAATGCGGACTACGCCAATCGCTGGGGGACTGAAATAGGAGGAGAGGGCAAACCATTTTCTTGGCTAAAAGTGAACGGTGGTTTTAATCTCTATCGTTATAAAATATCGGGGCAGGTATTAACCTATCCGGAGACACGCACGAATAGTGATTGGGTTTATTCTTTAAATGCAGGACTACAGGCTGATCTACTAAAAAATTGGAGCACCGGGCTACAAGTAAATTATCTTTCTGAAAAACCTACCGTTCAGGGAAAGGATTCACGCTTTTTAGCGCCCCATTTTAATTTAAGTAAGATTTTTTTGAACGGTGCCATTAAAGCACAGGTTCAATGGCAGTTTATTGAGTTGGGGAAATGGGGTGTAAACGAGCAGCGTATTACCACAGCTTCACATGACTTTTATACGACCACGAATTATATCTATGAAAAAAACATCCTGATGCTCAACCTTAGTTTCAATGTGCACAAATTGAATCAATCTACCAAACTGCCAAAAAGTGAATTTGGTGAAAAGGAATTTTAGTGGTTTTGCTTCTTGAATTCGGAAGGCGTAACGCCGGTATAACGTTTAAAGTATTTGGAAAAATTCGATTTGTCTGAGAATCCCAAGGCAAAAGCAATCTCAGCGATGGAATTGTTGGTGTAAAAAATGAGCCGCTTTGCTTCTTTAATAATATAGGTTGCTAATAGCTGAGAAGCTGTATTGCCGGCATTTTTCTTGCAGACAGCATTTAGATTCTGAGGGCTAGTGCAAAGTAGGTTGGCATAATGAGCCACATTGTTTACGATTGTCGATCCGGTATTTAACAGCTCAATAAATCGTACATAGAGATCATTGGATATTGATGTGGATTGTTCTATGCCGTCTATATCCTCAAGAACCTTTGCCAGTAATGATCTGAATAAACCCTCTTGAACTATCCTGTTTTCTTCTTGTGCTAGGATTTCAAGAAGAGTAGGTATAATACCGTTTTCTTTTAAGTATATTGTATCGAACTTACTGATTTCGCCAACCATCCTTGCGATTTCAAGATCTAAACTTAGGTCTACAAATGATTTTTTTACCAGCAGAACAAACCCTTCGATGGGGGGAGCAAGTTCCCAGTGATGAACAGAATCTCTACGAATGATCAATATGCAGGGCGTTTTAATCGGACTTTCAATCCCATCAATGGTATGTTTCCCTGATGTAGCCGATAAAAAAACAATTTCGAGGTATCCATTATGCTTATGTGGCTTGGTGACCGCTTTTGAATTATCAAAAGCAGCAACTTTTAATAGCTTTTTCGGTTCGAGTTTGTCTTTTATGATGATTTTACTGCTCATGCAGATCTGCTTAGAGACGTAAAAATAAAAGAAATTATTGTATTGAAGCAAGCTAATTGCTATTTGAATAGCAATTATAGCTCAGTCTTTCAAAATTCGCATCAATGTCCACACTCCATTTAGAAAGACATGAAGTTTACACTGTAGGACTTTTAATTATCGCGCTTTTTGATCGTCCCATATCTTCTCTCTAGAAAAATATTAATTTTCTCGATGAAATTGTATGTGTTAATAATTCCAGCATAGTTGCAACAATTAGGCAGCTAAACTATAGTTTATTTTGAATCAGATTCCTAAAAAAATAAATAATGATAAAGACATACAATTTATAAAAACAAGGCTTGCTGTCACATTAACCTTTACAATATAATAGTTGTATTACGAATAATAGGCGAACAACCACGAATAATGAATGGACCACAACAAATAATAAATCACCGCAAAATTAGTTAAATGCGTTTTTATTTTTACTTCCATAAAATAAAGACCTGCTTCAAAAGCATGTTATGGTTTAACAAAAAAATAGAAACAATGAAAAAATTAATGATGAGTTTGATGGCTGTTGCACTGCTATCTACAGCCGCTTCTGCAAAGACAACTGAAAAGGCTCCGAAAGAAAATGTCAATGCTAAAACAATGACTTACCGTCTTCCCAACACGAACACCCTCGTGAAGGTCACCGAAGAGATCAAAGAAAGCGAAGGAAAATTGACGCACTGTATTTTTGTGTTAAGCTTTTATGATTATGACACGGCTCAACTGGTCGGTACACATACTTCAGATACCTATACAAATGGAGGCTGTGGATCCTTCTTTAAAGCATGCAGGGCATTTTGGGGTGTCTAATACAGCAGCGTCCTATTGTTCTTAACCAGGAGAGGCTTCAGCATTTTCGCGCTGTTACAAACGGTTAATTTAAGCGGGGTGAAAACCCCGCTTTTTTTCGGCCTAAATGGTTAGACTGTTAAGTCCTTTTGGTGTACAGGAAGTTCAGTTTTTAACTCGCTTTTTCGTTTGTGATGCGCTAGAAACGCTACGCTTTGATGATTTGTGTTCAATAACGGAGCGTCTTATCGCGTAAATTGTTACCTTCTTTTCGTTAAACGAGATTGAAGCGTTTTGATTTGAATTGTAAAAATATGCTATACCGGGATGGTATGTGGTGGACCGATGTAAAAAAACGTTATCTTCGATTATTATATTTAATTTATCAGATAAAAAAGTGTAGTTAACCTTTTTTAATGATAACTGAATTTGGAACTGAAGAACTTCAATATGCACAATAGAAATTTTTTACTTCTTCTTAGCGCACTGATATGGCTAAGTTGTACAAAAGATCCCATCGAGCCAAGCGTAGAACCTCCAGAGGTGGTCCCTACAGATACCACCAAAAATGAACCCACTGTCCCGCCAGAAAAGTACGAAATTCGGAAAGTACAGTTGCAGATGAGTGAACTGTTCGCTGATGATAATATTGATGAAAAGGTGTATTTAGGGGGCATCTGGAATCTCAAAGACACACTTGAAGGGCCGCGGCTAGAAAGCCTGGAAGCAAAAGCAAAAAAAGTTAAATTTCATTTCTTATCAGACAATGATTTCTCCGTCGATATGGGGTTCTTTGAACCCAGCTATAAGAATGGCCTTACTTATGCAAATAAGTTTGAAAAATCGAAACAGGCAAGTAGCATGAACTTTACTTCGAGCACTTTTGGCGATTACGCCGAAATACAGGGATTTCTCGGTAATTCGAAGGATGTAAAAAAGGCCCTATCTCTGGTCAGACATGCTGACTCAACGACGGTCACTAAACCCAATAGTACGCTTCGGATAGGAAATGTCAATAAGCTTACGATTTATATTGATTACACCGAGTATCATGAAGCTTATCCGGAATCGGAAGTTGCCGCATTAACTCAAGCAGGCTATTCTCCTTACGTGCTTGCTTCGGTAACGTATGGTACCCATATGATTCTGATGGGCGAAACTGATTCAACACGGGCAGGCCTAAATACAGCAATAGACAAAATACTGGAACATAAAACGCTGGATGATACAGATACCAAGGTACTCGATTGCAGCAATCTGCTGGTCTATTATCGTGGCGGTGGCAAGAACAGTTTTATTCAGTATCCAAAAGGAGCCCAAGCTATTAGAACAGCGCTCCGCGATATGCTCATTTATGTGAGTCAGACGGAAAATATCTTTAATTATCCGCTTACCTATGACTTTATGAGCCTGAAGGACTACAGCACCTTAAAGTATTATAATATATTCGACATTAGGGTTAAAAAACAACTGTAAACGAACGTTACTGACGTTCAGAAGATATTCTTAGGTCAATAGGCCAAAAGATCACACGAACCCCTTGGAAAGATGAATAGCTGATCGAATGCTGCAGGACGATAAGTGTGGAATTGCTTAATAAAGCGGGGCTATACAAACGTTTTGAATAGTCCCGCTTTATTAAGCAATAGCATCCTTACCAATGTATCGGTCTCCAAAAGACATGAAATAGCAGCCTGTATTTGTTTATTTTGTTTCACTAATATCCTTTAGTCGCTGCAAAGCATTTGGCCAAGCCTCATTAAAGTAATCGATGTATTCGTCATTTGTATCAACATCTACTTTCAATAATGTTTGTCCCTCAATGTCCGAAAAAGAATAATTTTCCAATGCTCCAGCCCAATCTTCGACAGCTGGTCCGGATAAAATTTCTTGGCCATTGTCTAGGATGCCAAGATGCCGAATAGATACATATGAATTTGGAATGTATTCAGCGATTTCTGCTACCATTCCACCTTTTTCACCATTTTCATTGACGCCGGTAAAATGAATTTTTTGCCCCTTTTCCCAAATGCCTTCGAAATCTGAACTTGGATTGAATGCACTGGTCCATTCTTTATAGGTTTCTTTGTCAAGCATAGTTTTAAAAACCCGCGCCACAGGCGCATGGATCTTAATTTGATAAGTCAATTTCTTCATCTTTCTATTGTTTTGGAAAATTAGGATCGGCCTTTATTTCAGCGATCTGTTTGGTATGACGCGCAGAATGTGCAGCAATAAACATGAGGGCTTGGTAACCATCAATCGGACCGGTTGGGGAATCGCTGACATGATTTCTAAGATCTTCCGCATCAGCTTTTTTGATGTAATCAAGCACGGGTTGGCGAGCGGCCGAGAAATCAGTCAAAGCAGTGTTCACATTTTTATAAATTCCTTCTGGCTGAAGTTCCTTGGGTGCCTGGTATTTGTGACTCCTGTCTGTGAGTGCGTTTTTTAGGTTGTCGTCGGTCATCTTGATCTCTTTTCTTCTTTCAGGTTGAGGATCTTGATCCAAGCCCTTTTTTGCCATGTCAAATATCATTCGTTCTGAACGAATAATATGCTCAAGGCATTGACTGATCGACCATTTGTCAGGCGCTGGTTTAAATTGGAGCTGCGCTTCGCTTAAACCCGCAACCTGCTTTTCAAGTTCCGCAGTTGTTTGGTTAAAATATTGCAATAGCGAGTCGGTTCCAACATAATCGCGTTTTAAAGCCTGTTTTTTCTCTATCAGCGTAATGTTTTGGTCCTTTTGCTCGAGCAATAATCGGGTTTTGGCTGATGACGGAGCCAAGGTAGCAGTTGCTATACTGGCAAGTGCTATCATGTTCATAATTAGATTCATAGTTTAATACGTTTTAAGATCGTAAAATAAATGTCACTATTTCTTTACAATTATAAGGGATTTTTGTTTGGTATATCTTCTCATAGGACAAGAAAAGCTACATACGCACCTTCCAGAGCAAACGACGATAATTCCTAAATGACGCGGTCGATTGCAACCTGATAAAATACGCATTTTGTAATAAGTGTTTTTAGTACATTTATTGAAATAAAACCTTATCTTTAACAGGATAACTAACCTACTATTTGACTTAATCTATGTTAAATCACAATTATACATGCTATTTTAGCCGTTTACCGCTAAAACGTTATGTTTTGGTATGTGCCCTGTCTTTACTGGGCAGAATTGCTATAGCGCAACAAACATCGGTATCGAGTCCTGATGGAACTTTGACCGTTAAGTTGGATCTGAAAAATGGTCATCTATTTTATGAGGTTGAACTGGAAGGAAAGACAATGTTGGAATCTTCACCTCTTGGGCTCCAAAGTAAGACCATAAATTTAAGCGATAATTTGCGTTTAATAGCAGAAAAAAGAGCTGAAATTTCGACTAATTATAACGAATCAAAAATCAAACGCAGTCAGGTAGCGTATAAAGCGAATGAATTGCGTTATCTGTTGGAGAATACTTCAAAGCAGCAGATCGAGGTTACTTTCCGTGTGAGCAACAACAATATAGCCTTCCGATATTATGTGCCTCAAGTGGGCGAGCCGGCCAACTTTGCATTGATAAAGGAGAACAGCGGCTTTAAATTCCCATTAGTTACAACAACATTTTTAACAGCCCAAGCTTCCCCGATGATAGGCTGGATGAAAACAAAACCAAGTTACGAAGAGGAGTATCAGGCAGACCAGGCGCTAGGCGTACCTTCGACGTATGGTGTTGGTTATACTTTTCCTGCGCTATTTCATGTTGGAGATCGTGGATGGGTACTTGTTTCGGAAACGGGAGTTTCAAGTGCATATTGTGCGTCCAAGTTAAGCGAAGGCACCAAGGATGGGCTTTATAGCATTGCTTTTCCGGAAGAAGGGGAGAACAATGGCATTGGACGAGCTGCTCCCACAATTTCATTACCCGGTTATACACCTTGGCGCACACTGACTGTCGGAAGCAATCTAAAACCCATTGTGGAGACGACGATTCCGTTTGATGTTGTTGAACCGCAGTATACGGCATCGAAGAAATACGAATTCGGACGGGCGACGTGGAGCTGGTTGGAATGGCAGGACGGCAGTATTAATTTTGAAGACCAAAAGAAGTTCATTGACCTTTCGGCTTCAATGGGGTATGAATTTGTATTGATCGACAATTGGTGGGATACAAAGATCGGCCACGAGAAAATTGAACAATTGGTGGCTTATGGGAAGGAGCGGGGCGTAGGTATTTGTCTGTGGTACAATTCGAACGGATTCTGGAACGACGCACCGCAGACGCCAAAAAATAAAATGAATACTTCGATTGCACGTAAAGCCGAGATGCAATGGATGCAGCGCGTGGGCATTAAAGGAATCAAAGTCGACTTTTTTGGAGGCGATAAACAAGAAACACTGAAGCTTTACGAAGATATTCTTTCGGATGCAAATGACTATGGATTAACCGTTATATTTCATGGATGTACTTTACCGCGGGGTTGGGAACGTATGTATCCGAATTTCGTGGGCAGTGAAGCCGTATTGGCCTCTGAAAATTTGATTTTCACACAACATGCAAATGATACGGAGGCTTTTAATGCGACTTTACATCCCTTTATTCGCAATGCCGTGGCGGCCATGGATTTTGGCCCGGTTTTACTGAACAAACGTCATAACCGCGAAAATAGCGGCGGTACTATCCGCAAAACGACAGAAACATTTCAATTGGCAACGGCGGTTCTATTTCAGACTCCAGTGCAAAATTTTGGATTGACACCCAATAATTTACAGGAAATGCCAACCCACGTGATTAATTTTATGAAGCAGGTACCAACTACCTGGGATGAGACTGTTTTTATTGATGGTTATCCAGGTAAATATGTCATACTTGGCCGGAGAAAGAATGATACATGGTACATCGCCGGTATAAATGCCGAGGGCAAAGAAAAGACTGTATCGGTGAATTTGCCCATGTTGAGTACAGATGCGGTACAGCTAATCGACGATAACATCGCCCGGCAGTCAAAACAGAAACAAATTCGACTTTCCAAAACAAAGTCCATCAAATTGACATTGCAACCTGACGGCGCTGTTGTTTTAATCGGAAAATAAATTAAACGCTCTTCTGACGAACTGAATCACTTTTGATGAACTGAATTATCCAGGCTAAATGAATCAGGCCTGACTAATGGAAGCTTTCTCACAGATTCCATTAGTCAGGACGAAGAGTTCGAATTTCTAGGATCTTGTGACTTGTCGATCCTGCTCCGGCCTTAATTTTCAGTTCTATTTTGGTTTTACCTATACACTCTTTGGGAAGCTGTATACGTATAGTTTTCATGGTGGATTTCTCGTCCTTGTCTTCCAATGTGCTGATGGTTTTACCATCGATCATAACCTCAGTTACCCTGGATGAATTGTCTGCCAGAAATTTGATCGCCACCAATTGGGCCTCGGGCGTTATTTTCATCACGTAACTGAACCAGTCTTTTGTATCGCGCCAGCGTGTATCGCCGAAAGCCCCAGCATTGCTATTTTGTTCGCGAAAAAAGTGATCTGATTCCGGTTGTTGCTCTCCAGCGACGACCTTATCGACCGTTTTGGCCGCTAGCGCTAAGCTTTCTACTTCATCGCGGCTCATTTTCTCCTGTAATGCCTGCAATTCCTTTTCTGTTGCTTGAGGCCAATAGATCATATAACGGGAATCATGAATACCGAAAAAAGGTTCTAATTCCATTTGAACACCTTTTTTTCCCAAATAGAGATCAGAGAGTGTAAAGTGTAAGGGCTTTGACGCTATTGGTTTTACAAGTGCCGGAATATTGTTCGGTTCTGCTTGAAGAATTGGAAGATCACGTAAAGGGATTTGTTTTCCCGATGCAATGTGCCCCATTCGGCTGTCATCAGCCTGAAGTCCCAAAAGATCTTCCTGTCCAGTGCGGGCTCCCAAAACAAGAGGCCCATATAAAATACTGTAATAATTGCTTTTATCAGGCAACTGCTCAGTATGTATTCCCATGGGCAATTCAAGGCTGACGATATCGCCTTTTCGCCATGTACGTTTGATCTGGATATGCTCATTTGTGGAACTAAAATTGTTGTAGGGCTTCCCATTGATCAACACATGGGGAGCTGTGGTGAGCCAGCTGGGTTTACGAATAAACAAGCTGAATGACGTCGGTTTCACGGTGTTGATTCGTATGCTTGTATTGGCTTCTGTCGGGAAGTTCGTATCTTGAATGACTTCCATATTTTTCTCCTTCCAGTCCAGGCGTGAAGGAATAAATAGATTGACAAATAGGTCATTGTTGCGGTATGCATAGATCATTTCACCATATTTGGCGTGATTTTCCATCCCTGATCCAACGCAGCACCACATACTTGTCTGCACTTGTGAATAAACGCGATAATGCCCCGGACGGATCTGTGTGAAATAGACTAATCCTCCGTGGTCGGGATGTTGTGTCGATAAGATATGGTTGTATAGCGCACGTTCATAAAAATCGAGGTATTTCCCTTGCGGATCGGTTTGGTAGAGCATTTTTGTGAGCCGTAACATATTGTAGGTATTGCAGGTCTCAGGTCCCTCAATGCTATATAACATCTTTGAAAAATCGTTGGTTGGGTTAAAATGCTCACTCACACTATTTCCACCAATAGCAATTGAGCGCTGTTCAACGACATTGTCCCAAAAGTACCGAACAGCCTCCGCCCATTTTTCGTTATGGGAAAGGTCAGCAATGCGCTTAAAACCGAGGACTTTTGGAATTTGTGTATTCGCATGCAATCCTGTTAAATGATCTTCATGCGCTAATAAAGGCTCAAGTACGGATTGATGACTGAATTTACGAGCCAGCTCAAGGTAAGCCTGATCTTGGGTAATTGCAGCGA
Source organism: Sphingobacterium sp. Ag1 (assembly GCF_000988325.1). Classification (NCBI taxonomy): domain Bacteria; kingdom Pseudomonadati; phylum Bacteroidota; class Sphingobacteriia; order Sphingobacteriales; family Sphingobacteriaceae; genus Sphingobacterium; species Sphingobacterium sp. Ag1. Next base: position 55,488 of record NZ_LBGU01000017.1, read on the forward strand.
CATCAGCAAAAGTTTCGTTCAGTCCACCGTGTTCACTTCGTAACATTTCCTGTATTTGAGCATCAGAAAGTTGGCCAACCAACTTAAGCGCCCAATCAGTCATCTGGACCAGCATGTCTTTTGCAGATTTATTGCCTGTCAACAAGTAGGCATCTCGCAGGCCAGCATAGGTTTTGTGTATATTATATAGTGGTACCCATTTTCCATTCAGGTTAAAGCTACCGGCGTTGATCCGGCCCTGTTGAATTTCTGTCCAAATAATTTTACCCCCAGGAACTCCGCCAAGGTAACCGTTTCCATTTGCTTCCTGACAACGTTTCAAGTTGCTGAGCATATAATCTAGGCGCTCCTTAATACGAAGGTCGCCTGTAGCGGCATACATATGAGCAAGAGCAGATAGATAATGACCTCCGATATGGCCATCTAACCCTGTATTTTCCCAATTGGTATAGGAGTCTTTTTTAAGCGGTAAATTGGCTTCGCGTAAAAACGGAGCCAACAAACGGTCGGGATCCATTTCCAATAAATAATTGATGTCCAGATCTTCGGCATGTTTAAAAAGCCCCGGTAATAACCTGACTTCTCTTAAATCGAAATAATTTAATTGAGGAGTCGTTTGAGCAGATAGCGCCAGACTAAATAAGCTTAAGCGAGCACTGTGCAAAAATTTGTTTTTGAAGATCATATGGACTGAAATTATCATTTGTTATTAACAAGATCTGATGAGCTTGTCTGGTTAGCCGTTATGTAAAAAAGGACCGGTAAATCAAAGATATTAAATGTGTTATTTATTTTAAGTGTTTTTTTTACATTTATATTTATATGTGAAAATAATGCGCGTGTTTTTTTTGTATATCATTGATAATTAGTTTGTTTTTTTATTAAAAAGAGCTGGTCCGTTTATTTTTAACTATACTTGTATATGAAGAAAGTTAATAGTATTGTTATTTTTTGTGCTTCCAGTTTAGGGAATTCGGCCGTGTATGAAGAGCAGGCCTCCTATGTGGGAAAGGTTTTGGCCGAATACGGTATTCGTTTGGTTTATGGGGGTGGAAGGGTTGGCCTAATGGGAGCTGTTGCGAATGGAGCTCTTGCAAAGGGAGGTGAGGTCATTGGTGTGATTCCCGACTTTTTAAATTCGAAAGAAAGGGAGCATAAGGGCGTAACGAAATTGATTACTGTAGATACCATGCATGATCGTAAACGAATTATGAGTGATTATGCGGAAGGAGTTATTGCTCTGCCGGGCGGTTTTGGTACCTTGGAAGAGCTTTTCGAAATGATTACATGGGCTCAATTGGGTTTACATAAAAAGCCAGTTGGTTTGTTAAACATCAATGGATTTTATAATCACCTAATCCACTTTATTGATCACATGGTCGAAGAGGGGCTTCTTAAGCAGGAAAATCGAGCGATGTTATTAGTGGCTGATACGATTGAAGCACTGATCGAGAAGATGCAAGAGTATGAGGCGCCACTGGTGCCAAAGTGGATAGAGAAGGATGAGATTTAGAGAGACAATGAAATCGTTCAGAATTAACGCAGTCGAAATGAGTTCGAAGTTTTATTATTTCGGTGGCGGCTATAGCAGCGCGCAGTATACGATCATTTTTTTTAAATTTAAACTTTTGAACAACATTTTTAAAGAAATTAACAACAGTGAATTGAACTAGAGGAGATACCTTTGTTATGGCTAGTTGCTAGAGTCGTTTGGTCAGTATAAATACTGCGCTGGTCTTCGATTCGGGGGAATCCCCTATATTTTAACCGGCTTTGGGATTCCCTTATTCAATCGTGAACAGGAGATATTCTTCTCCCTACACAAAAGGCCCGATCGTATGATCGGGCCTCTTTTATTAAGTAAAGCAATGTATTTTACAGTTGATTTGCCCGAGCCGTGATTTCGGCAATGTCCAGCACTTCTATCACTGATTCTTTTTCTTTTATCTTTACGCCATCTTTTAGCATGGTCATGCAGAAAGGACATGCTGCAGCTACAACTTGAGGCTGTGCATCGATGACTTCTTCGATACGTTCGATGTTAATGTCTTTTGCTCCGGGCTCCGGTTCTTTGAACATTTGTCCGCCCCCAGCACCACAGCACAATCCATTGCTCTTGCAACGTTTCAGTTCGATCAACTGGGCGTCCAAGCTTTCCAATACTTTCCTCGGTGCCTCATACACCTCATTTGCACGACCAAGATAACAGGGATCATGATAGGTTATCTTCTTTCCCTTGAATACATTATTATCCGCTGGTTTTAATTTTCCTTCATCGATCAGGTTTTGGATCAATTGTGTATGATGAATAACCTCATAGTGGCCGCCTAGGGATGGGTACTCATTTTTTAAGGTATTGAAACAGTGTGGGCAAGCAGTTACTATTTTTTTGATTTCATAGCCATTGAGTACTTCGATATTCATCATGGCCTGCATTTGAAATAGAAATTCGTTTCCACTTCTTTTGGCAGGATCACCCGTACAGCTTTCTTCTGTACCTAGGATGGCATATTTTAAACCGACATGTTGTAATATTCTGCAGATATCGCGCGTAATTTTCTGTGCACGTTCGTCAAAGCTCCCTGCACAACCTACCCAAAATAGTATATCAGGAGTTTCTCCTTTGGCTAACAGTTCAGCAACTGTTGGAACTTTTAATTCATTTTCCATCATAAAACTATTGTTGTTGAGTCCAATTGGCGCGGTCCAATTGCGCATATTTCCATGGGGCACCATTGTTCTCAATATTTCCAAACATATTGTTAATACTCGCAGGGGCTTGCGATTCTTCCATAACAGCAAAGCGACGCAGCTCAATAATAATATCCAGTGGATTAATATTGACGGGGCATTGTTCTACACAGGCATTACAGCTTGTACAGGCCCATAACTCTTCTCGGCTGATATATGTATCTATTAGCGATTTTCCGTCATCCTGAAAGCTTCCATTTGTTTTGATATTTATACCGACTTCCGTCAGTCGATCCCTTGTATCCATCATGATTTTTCGTGGGGACAGCAGCTTTCCCGTTATATTTGCGGGGCAAGAAGATGTACAACGTCCACATTCCGTACAGGTATAGGCGTCCAATAAGCTCTTCCAGGTTAAGTCCTGAACATCTTTGGCTCCAAAACGCGCATTTGCATCTGCTGCTGGAGGAGTGAAACTTGGGTCAAGCATGGCTTTTACCTCGTTGGTTACAGCCGGCATATTAGACAGTTTGCCTTTCGCATTCAGATTGGAAAAATAGGTGTTCGGAAAAGCTAAAATAATATGAAGATGCTTAGAGTAGGGGAGGTAGTTCAAGAATGCAAGCACACCTAGGATATGAAACCACCAACAAGACCGCTCTATTAAAAATAAAGCTTCCGTCGAAGTTGGAAGGTATGGAAGGAGATAGTGGCTTACCGGAAAGGAACCTACCGATTTAAAATGTGCAAAGCCATAGAGCTGCAATTTAAGATCAGATGCATTCATCAGCAGGAAAGCCGACATTAAAAGAATTTCTGTGATTAAAATAATATTTGCATCCGTCTTGGGCCAATGTTTCAATTCCACGCTATTTAAGCGAGCTACTTTAGCGATATTTCTCCGAATTAAAAAGATGATGCAGGAGAGCAGTACACCAAGGGCGAGCCATTCAAATGCACCAATCAGAAAATTATAAAAACTCCCTAGAAATGAAAAGATACGGTGTGTACCAAAAAGTCCGTCTATGACAATTTCCAACATTTCAATGTTGATGATGACAAATCCGAGGTACACAAATAAATGTAATACTGCGGGGAAAATTCGCTTGAACATTTTCTTTTGTCCAAAGGCGACGAGGAGCATCATTTTCCAACGCTCTGGTGATCTGTCCGAACGATCTGCCGGTCTACCCAGCTTGATATTACGATAAATCTGTTGTGCATTTTTGCTAAAAAGGAACAATGCTACAGCGAAACAAACCGCAAATATTAGTTGACCTATCATATGCTTGGATCTTGGTTATAAACAAATATACTATATTATTTTGTTATGCTAACATAGTAAAAATAAATCAGAAATGAAGACCTAAAGATGATAATTTATTGGAAATTTTTACTTGTAAAAGATAGGCTGTAATGAAAACGTCCAAGAAGGAATTCTTTCTTCTTGGACGTTTACCTAATTATAATAGAATAGTCTATAGCTGAACATCGGAGAATGTCTGTTCTAATATTTTACGAATGGTTTTCTGAATCCGTTCTTTTCCTGCTTCGGTATTGACATCGATACCGCAAAAGGTACTGCCCGTAGATTTTGCCTGAAGGCTTAGATAGTAGATTGAACTGACTAAGATCGCCAATGTTGCTCTCAGGTCGTTTTCGGAGTTTTCGAATTTTGAATCGACGTGTTTAAATAGTTCCTCGCCAAACATTTCCCGTCTGTCGGCGATATTTTTAAGCGCTTTGGTTTTTTCGCCCAGGCCCCAGTGAATGACTTTTTGCTTCGTTTTATCCTTCAAAAAGGTGTCGAATTGAGATTTAAGCAATTCTTCTATCAAGGAAACGCTGATGGTGCTTGGGTTTGTGACCATTTGCTCTAAGACTCCTTTGTCTCCGATTTGCCAAAAATCTTTTTGTGTCAGGTAAGCTTCCACCAGTTGATCGAGACCGCCAAAATAGTTCCATATTAATGCTTTGTTCAGTCCACATTCCAAAGCAATATTAGGCCCATTCAATGCATGGTATCCTTTCTTTTGAATGACCTTTCCAACAGCGGCGATCATGCGAGCTTTGGTGCGCTCCTTGTCTCGAATAGGACCGGAAGTTACCTTTCTTTCTTTTTTAGGATTATCCTCAATTACTTTCTTTTTCATGCGAATAAAATCATTTTAACGACGAAGCTTTCCTGAGTACCTCATATTCGTTAGTTAATGAACAAATTTGAGCCCATGAAGTTTTCATTAGGGTAGATATGTTTGTTTTCCGAACCAATATCTACAATTTAGCTGGTAAATGCAAGAAAACCAAGTCGTAGATTTTTATTTACACTATAATTTGACTGAACCGATAAGCTTTTTAGTTTATCTTATTCTTTTGGCTATAGAACTGACGAATATTTACTGCTGTCGGCGGTAAACGCCGATGGTGATTTACTTGTTAGTTGGGAAAATGGATAGGTAATAAAAAAGGGATTATCTCTAAAGATAATCCCTTTTTTATTGCCTTGTATTGCTGGCTTATTTTCTTGCTGGAGCAGCAGGAGCAGCTGTAGCTGAAATTCCTAATTTTGTTTTAACAGCAGCAGTTAAATCCTCTCCACCTTGGAAATAAGGAATATTTGTGCTTGAAATATCAAATACATATGCCATTCCCTTTTCTTTTGAAACAGCGCTTACAGCATCACCAACTTTTCTATGAATAGGTGCAATTAGCTCTTCTTCTTTCTTGTTCAAGTCTTCTTGAGCAGCTTGTTGTGCTGTTTGGATACGCGCTTGGATATCTTGTAATTCTTGACCTATTTTGTTGATTTCTGGATCAACAGTTTCTTTGTTGGCTTCACTTCTGTTACGCAATTTATCGTTCGCATCTTTTTGTTTTGTTTGATAAATAGCCACCATATCTTGAATTTCTTTGGTTTTGCCGTCGCTTAATGTTTTCAATTGACCTTCGGCTGCTTTAAATTCCGAAGTGGACTGAATAATTTCAGCAAAATTGATATGACCAATCTTTTGTTGCGCATTTGCGAATTGAGTTGAGAAAAATACTGCCACTAAAGCAACCGCACCTTTTAATAAATTTTTCATGCTTTTCATTTTAATCTAATGAGCCATCTTTATGGCAATCTTTTAGTTTTCTAATTAATTACTACTATTGTTATTTGTGTTCACAATGATAATAAACTCCCGCTTAGTTTGCAAGACTCGGATTGGGTTTATATCCTAATTTTGTAATGACATCATTACTTTTATTCAATTTTGGATTGGCATAAAGAAAAGTCGACTCATTGCCCTTGTCCATAATAAAATCAATTCCCTGCGCAGAAGCAACGTCTTGGATAGCTTTTGCTACACGATCTTGAATAGGCTTCATCAGTTGAGTACGTCTTTTAAAGAGGTCGCCTTCAAATCCAAACTTTTGTTTTTGATAGTCTTTTACTTCTTTTTCTCTTGTCACGATTTCATCTTCCCGACGACGGCGCATATCTTCATTTAATAAAACCTGATCCTTTTGATAAGCCTGATATAGTTTCTCAATCTCAGCATATTTCTGATCCACTTCTTCCTGCCATTGCTTCGATAGATCATCCAGCTGTTTCTGTGCAGTCGTATATTCAGGAATATGTTTTAGGATATATTCTGAATCAGCATATGCGAGTTGTTGGGCAAATGTCGCTGTAGCACTAACGACTACAAAAGCTATAACTAACAATATTTTTTTCATATTTCCTGTAAGTTTTTATAGACTATACTTTTTATTATTTAACACTAATTTACCTTATGACATGATATAAACCCAAAAGTTTAATCTGGTAAAACCGCTTTAAGTAAATTTACGGCTCAAAAATAAGAAAAAAGAAGCAATCTACTAGATATTTCTCGGGTTTAACACTATTTAACTTGTTGTCGAATCCCTTTATAAGGCTTCCCTGAGCGTGTCTATGGCTGTCTTTTTCGTTGGTCATAACAGCGCTCAATATAAGAAAATTTAGAAGATTTTGCTGTAGATTTTATCTGATAGGATATATAAAATCGGATAGCCTATGAAAGCCTAAATTGTTTTAAAATAAAAAAAGCTATCTGCAATTGTATGCGATAGCTTTTTTATGAATTTATACCCATGGACTGGGGTCAAGAGCGGTTAGAATCCACCCATATTTTGCATAATACTAAACGTAAAGTTTTGTTTCCATGTACTGCTTGGTAAACCCGGGATTGGGTCAAATGCATGACCGTAATCTATTCCTAGCATACCAAAAATTGGTAAGAAGATACGGGCACCAACACCTGCAGAACGACGTACTTTAAATGGATTGTATTCAGTGAACTTGTTCCAGGTATTGGCCGCTTCAGCAAAAGCTAATACGTAAACTGTTGCCTGATCATTTAACATAACCGGGTGACGCAATTCCATTTGATATTTCGTATAGATCGGACTACCTGAATTTCGTGCCACATTCACATTTTGTGTTCCTTCAGGAATGATTACACCATTTGCATAACCACGTAATGCAACAATCTCAGATCCCTGTAGGTAATCAAACCCTTGCATACCATCCCCACCGACTTTGAAACGCTCAAAAGTCGATATTTCAGTTTTGTTGGAGTATTTACCCAAGAAACCAAATTGAGCTTGAGCTTTGAAAACAAGTTTACCAACGATTTTTGCATACCATTGTGAGTCAAATTTCCATTTGTGATACTCTGTCCAACGGTAGCGTTCTTGCGGTGAACCATTTTTATAATCAATGTTGTTGAACAATGAATATGGAGGCGTCAATTGCACCGAGAACTTGATGTTTGAACCTGAAGTAGGATAGATCGGCGCATCGATCGAATTACGGCTAAACTCTTGCGTCAAGTTGATGTTATAGGCCGTACCATTATCAAATAGGAAGTAATTTCCATAGTTCTGAAGCTTATAACGTTGGAATGACAAGGATGTATTCGCCTGGAACCAGTTATCTGGCCATTGTAAGCGTTTACCTAAAGTTGCGGTAATACCCGTCATCCAAATACGGTTCAACTCGGAATCCTTAACAATTTGCTCGCCTGTATAGTAGTTAAAGCCACCATACGATGAACTCGAAGTATAGGCACTCAAACCAAAATAAATTGGTTTTTTACCACCCAGCCAAGGCTCGGAGAAGGAGAAGCTATACGATTGATAACGCTTACCCGAAGTTTGACCACGCACACTCAACTTCTGTCCATCTCCACGTGGTAGTGGTTTCCAAGAACTTTTGTCAAAGAAATTGCTGGTAGAGAAGTTGTTGAATGTTAAACCTAAGGTACCGATGATCTGACCTGCACCATAACCACCCGAAAGCTCGACCTGATCCGAAGGTTTTTCAGTAACATTATAAACAATGTCTACTGTACCATCCGCATAATTTAAATTTGTCGGTACGGGGTTTGTTTTTTGTTCATCAAAATTTCCCAGCTGCGCAATTTCACGCACACTGCGCATAATTTGTTCTTTTGAGAATTTTTGACCTGGTTTTGTATAAATAGAACGCAATACAACACGGTCGTTGGTTACGTCATTACCTTTAACAATAACGTTATTGATGGTATATTGAGCACCTTCATATACACGTAAATTCAAATCGATGGTATCGTTGTAAATACGTGTTTGCTCAGGGTCTACCGAAAACGTAAGATAACCATCGTTCATATAGATTGAAGAGATGTCATCACTGTTTTTTGTAGGACCCATCAATTTTGCCGTTAATTTTTCTTCCGAAAAGACATCACCACGTTTGATACCTAAAATTTTATTCAGTAAAGTATCCGAATATTTGGCATTACCTGTCCAAACAATATTACCTACATAATATTTAGGACCTTCATAGATGTCAAAATTAACCAGCACATTTTTTTCACCATCGCGAATAACGGTATCTTTCAAGATCGTGGCATCACGATATCCTTTGGCGGCCATTTTCTTGATTAGGTTTTCTTTACCTTCTTTGTATTTTTCTTCCTTGAATTTTCCAGGGCCGAAAATACGGTACCACATTTTTTGCTTGATGGGCTTGGCCATTTTTCTCAGTTCTTGTTGAGAAAAATGTTCATTCCCTGTAAACGTCATTTTTTTGACTCTTACCTTATGTTTTTTATCCACATCGGCAATAAGTATTTCATTATTGGCCTGTGCCGAATCTTTCACTGTTTTTAGTGTGATCTCCGGATATAAAAAAGCTTTTTCTTTTAAGAACCGTTGAATCGTAGCACGTGTGGTGTTCATCAAGTTTTCGTTGACAATTTTACCGGTGTTGCTATTTAAACGTTTGCGAACTTCTTCGGTCTGACTTTTACTTAGACCATTAATATCAATACGCGTTAAACGAGGACGTTCTACTACACGGATGGTCAAAAATATATTTTCACCTTCAATTTTATCTGCCCATAATTCGACATCATCAAAGAGGCCTTGAGCCATCATATCCTTTACTACTTTTGCAGTTGCCTCACTTGGAACTTCCAAATATTGACCTACTGACAATTTAGATATTGTAATTAATACATTTTTATCCAAAAATTGTGTTCCAGTTATATCAATAGCGCTAATTACATAGTTTTTAGGATTGAGATAGCTGATTTTTTCTGGGTCATTTAAATTGAACGCACCTTTGTCCTGTCCGTAGACAAGCTGCATTGATGAGAGGCCAAAAAATAGTATTACGGGTAGTATACGCTTCATTTATCTATAATTATTGGCGCTAAAGTACACCAATCGTTTGTTAATTTTTGTTAATTAAGAAAATTTAACCAGCTTGCTTTTATTCAAATCAGTGGTCAAATTTAATAAAATCTTTATAACTGTTCACTTGTTTTTCCAAACCTTCTTTCGCGTTGCTGGTAATCGACGATGGATTTAAATAAATCTTCTTTCGTAAACTCAGGCCACATCTTATCAAGGAAGCATAATTCTGAATAGGCAATTTGCCAGAGCAGGAAGTTGCTTATTCTCAATTCCCCGCTAGTACGTATCAGAAGATCAGGATCGGGTAGGTTTTGTGTATAGAGGTTTGCAGCGAATAACTCATCGTTGATTTCTTCCGCATGGAGTTTTCCGTCTTTTACTTGTTGGGCTAGATTCCGGGCGGCATCTACAATTTCTTGTCGGGAACTGTAACTCAACGCTAATGTCAATGTACAGTGTGTATTTTCTTTCGTTGCTTCTATGGTTTCCTGTAGCTTCTTTTGTGCATTTGAAGGTAGTTTGGTGATATCACCAATGACATTCAAACGGACGCCATTCTCCTGAAAAGTTTTGATTTCTTTTTTAAGGGAAGTAACCAATAGCTCCATGAGTGCCATTACCTCGAGCTTAGGCCTATTCCAGTTTTCTGCAGAAAATGCATAAAGTGTCAGAAATTTAATATTTGCTTTTACACATCCTTCTAATGCTTCTCGTACCGCTTTTACACCGTTTTGATGCCCAAATACACGAAGTTTTCCTTTCTGTTTTGCCCAACGGCCATTGCCATCCATGATGATGGCTATATGCTGTGGCAATTTAATACTATCTATCTGATCTAAAAAACTCATTTTTGCTGTTTTCAATAAAATGAACACCTTAGGCATCAATGCTATTTTGGCGTTTTAAAACCTACTTTTGGTTTCCTGTATTGCTATCAATGATTATTGTTTGTTTAACGTACTTTTCATTGATTAATTATCGCACTTGGATTTCTATTTTGGATGTTCTTATTCCGTCTTTCTTTATTTCTTCCAAATATCGATTTTTAATTGGAAATTTAGAAGGACAATATGTAGAAAGATTGTTTTGTATGTTTCTCTTCATACAAAGCGAACTTGTGCGAAGCGAATCGATAGCCTAATAATTTCTGACATCGATGCCCCAAAGTAATTTTTCACGCAGCGTGCTGAAAAAGCTTTCATGGGGGAGTCTAATGAGATTAATAGTAAACGGAGCCTGTTTAATGGTTAATTTTACCGATGTATCAATGGACTCGTTTTTGGAATCACAGCTTAGGATGTATTGATTGCTACGACTCTCTATTTCCAATTCAAGGGTAAACTGATTCGAGATGACAATGGGTCTTACATTGAGGTTATGCGGAGAGATGGGGGTAATGACAAAATTGCCACTTTCCGGCATAATAATAGGTCCGCCGCAACTCAACGAATAGGCTGTGGATCCGGTGGGCGTGGCAATAATTAGTCCGTCAGCCCAGTATGAATTCAGGAGTTCGCCATTGATGCGTGCATTGACCGTAATCATGGCCGAGCTGTCGTAACGAAATACGGTAATGTCATTGAGCGCATAATGATTGCCTTCAAACAAATTTAACTGTTCAGATTCTACGGAAAGCAGCACGCGTTTCTGTATCGTAAAACGCTGGTTCAGTATATCGTCGATGGCATCCTCAAAATCATTTTTATTGATGGAAGCTAAAAAGCCGAGGCGTCCAAAGTTTATTCCTGCAATTGGAATTCCGGAATCTTTAATCAGGGAAACAGCAGATAACATGGTTCCATCTCCGCCCAAACTCAACATGATGTCAATATGATCTTTGATTTCTTGATAGGAATCGTATGTTGAGAAGTTAAAGGCGCATTCAAATTGTGATTGCAGAAACTCATGAAATGGATTATATACCCAGATCTCCATATTTTTATCGACAAGATATTCAAATAAGTGTTTCACATGTGGTATAACAGAGGGCTGAAACTCTCTTCCATATATTGCGATTCTCATATTGTTTTCAATTTATGGGGCAAAGATGAGAAAAAACTAATCCTAATCAAATGTTAATATAATTCATAAGCTGCTGATAACGGTCGGCAGTGTCGTCAAATGCAGCTATGGTATTATGGGTTTCAAGAATTAAATAGTTGTGTCTTAGGAATGAATTCAGTAAGGCGTTGATGTTTGACTTGTCGACTTTAAGGGTAACTTCAATATTGTCACTTTCCAAATTTATTTTGGTTGCGCAATTGAGGATTCTGCAATTGTCACTTTCAACTAGATGAGCAATCTGTGAAAGTGAAAAATCGTGTAGGCCAGTTGCCAACACGATAATAGCTCCAGATTCGTTTTGTGATTGAATTGAACTTATTGCCTTTAATATATCCAATTGCGTTGACACACCAATATATTTGTTGTCTTGATCTAAAATAGGAATGATTGTGCTATTATACACCGTTATCATCACCAGGGCATCATAGGGGTGTTGATTGAACTTCAGCTGTATAGGGGCCGTATTTATTTTTATGGAAGAAAGGGGAGCATCTTCATCTTCCGCATCCAATAAGATGGTTTCATTAACCAGGCCAATATAGTCGTCACCATTTAAAACGACTAATTCTTTACAAAGCATATCTTGCAGCTTCTCTAGCGCCTGTTGTATTGAATCAGCATTTTGAATACTGAAATCAGCATTTGAAAGAAATTGACTTATTAGCATACTCAAACTTAATAAAAAAACTAGGTGAAAAGAAATTTTACAGGATCAGATTTATGCTTAATTCGTTGATTGCTTGTTATACCCAAAATAGGGCACACCGAGAAAGACTACATTATTGCAAATAAGTGCAATTTTAAACTTTAAAATTGTACTTTTATTACCATTCTGTTATTATTTTTGTCAACGAATTGGAATAGGCCTAAAAACTGGGCTTAAACGGAGGTGAAGTATTTTTAATTGGAACAGTAAGATTGATGATCACAAGCGAGAGTAAAAAGTTTATTGATATACGTGAAGTTATTCACAAAAAAAATGCGGGCCTTGCTAAATGGATTCCGTCTTTTTTACTTAATTATTTAAAAAGGACAATTCATGAAGACGAGATAAATGATATCATGACGCGCTTTGCAGATCTTCAGGGCCTGGATTTTGTTGATGCATTGATCAACGATTTGGATGTCAAGGTCAATTTGTATGGGGCAGAAAATATTCCAGTATCGGATCCGGTTATTTTCGCGTCCAATCATCCTTTGGGCGGATTGGACGGTATTGCATTTATGCACGCTATAGGTAAATATAGACGCGATGTGAAGTTTTTAGTTAATGATATTCTTCTAAATATAGGTAATTTGCGGCCTTTGTTTGTCGGTGTAAATAAGTTGGGGGGGCAAGGGAAACAGGCCATTTCTGCGATTGAGGAGGCTTATGGTGCGGATGATGCGCTATTGGTATTCCCTGCAGGTTTGGTTTCCAGAAAACAGAACGATGGTCGTATAGAAGATCTCGAATGGAAAAAAAGTTTTATAAGCAAAGCAAAAAAATATAAAAAAGATGTCATTCCGGTGTTGATTGACGGTAAAAACTCTAAGTTTTTTTATAATTTTGCAAGGCTTAGACAGAAATTGGGTCTCAAGGTAAACATTGAAATGTTATATTTACCTGATGAAATGTTTGCTCAACGCGGACATACCGTCAATATTATAGTAGGAGAAAGAATCCCTTATACAGCGTTTGATCAATCAAAAAACGAAAAAACTTGGGCTGAGGAAGTGAAAAGAAGGGTTTATGGATTGGCTCAAGAAAAATAGAATTTATGCAAGAAATTATACCTCCAGTTGATAGAGAATTATTGAAGACCGAATTGAATAAAGAAGTCTTCTTACGATATACCAACAATGGAAATAACGAGATATACTTAATCAACTATCATAATTCGCCAAATGTCATGCGTGAAATTGGGCGTTTGCGGGAGTTGACTTTTCGTGGCGCAGGGGGAGGTACAGGACTTTCAATTGATATCGATGAAAATGATACATGCGAAGATTGCTACGATCAGTTAATCGCATGGAATCCCGAAGATGAAGAGGTGGTTGCCGGTTATAGGGTAATCAAATGTGCTGAGGCTGGTGAAGTAAATGGTATACCCAATTTATCAACAGCACATTATTTTCAATTTTCCGAATTATTTACGAATGAATATCTACCTTACACCATAGAGTTGGGACGGTCGTTTGTACAGCCTAAGTACCAACCAGCCATCGACAATAGAAAAGGAATTTTTTCATTGGACAATCTTTGGGACGGTTTAGGGGCTTTGGTGATGCTTAACCCTGAAATTAAATACCTCTTTGGTAAAGTGACCATGTATCCACATTATAATAAAGATGCACGGGATATGTTGCTTTATTTTATGGACTATTATTTTCCTGATCACGATAAATTGGTTCTTCCTCTTCCGGAATTGGAAATCAAAAATGATTACGATCGATTTGTCGGCGTATTTGATGGGCTGGATTATAAAGAAGGATATAAGGTATTAAATAGCCACGTGAGAGCATTGGGAGAGAATATTCCGCCGCTGATCAATACCTATATGAACCTTTCGCCTACGATGAAATCATTTGGTACTGCACGTAATGATGAGTTTGGTACGGTAGAGGAAAAAGGTATACTGATTGTAATTGATGATGTATATCCTGTGAAAAAGGAACGTCACATGAATACATTTGATCGGGATCGTGAATACGGTCATAGAAAACCCAAGCGTGGATAACAAAATAAAAGGGGATTCA
>NZ_LBGU01000024.1:0-86662 GCF_000988325.1 Sphingobacterium sp. Ag1
GGCTTCTTTCGTTTAGGTAACTCCCGTACTTCCCTGTACAATGCTATTGCATATCTTCCGTATTTTTTGGTGATCGCAGTACGTTGCTTGAGTTTACTTTCCTTATAGGGTATCCGACTATTGCGAATTATACAGCTAGTGGCTATAGTTCTTGCTATAAAATTCATATATTATACGGTCATTCTACACTATTGTTAAGCTTAATAGGGCAAATATCATTGTATCCACATACTATTTCTCATCTACATATCCCGATCAGGAACCCGATAACATTATACCTCTAGCTAGACCGCTGTGAAGTTACAATTGCTTAGCGATAACAAATGCAGCTCGACATTCATTAGTGATCATTGCTGGAATATACTGTCGCAATTGCCATTATTCTACTCGGAATTTCATTATTAAAAACTCTATGGTTGCAGAATATCGATTGAAAAACAACGAAGATAAAAATTTAAGCAATCGTTTGTGTAGATTAAGCAAACGATTGCTTTCAAGTTTCATTTTTTATTTAGAAAAAAGTGTTATATTATTGTTATAGAGATTAAGTTCTTTAAGTAGAACCAACTATAAATCCGATCCAAAAGGATTTTTCTATTGACTGTTTAGTTTGTTTTAAAATAGGTGATTTTTTAGAGGGACCAATTGGTCCCTTTAAATTTATATGAACTTTAAATTATGGATTCTAGAAGAGATTTTCTTAAAAAAGCCGGAATATTGTCATCGCTGGCTGTTTCACTCCCTACGTTGGTCAATGCCAATGCAGTGGCAGAGTCGTTTAATATGTGTGGCTATGCAGCTCCAAAAATAGATAAGGTCAGGGTAGCGGTAATTGGACTCGGCATGCGCGGTCCTGGTGCTGTTGAACGCTTATCCTTTATTGAGGGATGCGAAATTGTCGCACTTTGTGACAAGCATCCAGACCGGGTGGAGCGCGCAACAAAAATCGTTACATCGAAAGGTCTAGCAGCTCCTAAAGCGTATTCAGGTGAAGATGGCTGGAAATCCTTGTTGAAAGAAGAGAAGCTTGACCTGGTCTATATTTGTACGCCTTGGGATTATCATACTCCGATGAGTATTGCGGCCATGAAAGCGGGTAATCACGTGGCATGTGAAGTCCCGATCGCTTTGGCAATCAAAGATTGTTGGGAGGTGGTAAAAACATCCGAGGCAACTAAAAAGCATTGTATGATGCTGGAGAACTGCTGTTATGATTTCTTCGAAATGCTGACATTGAATATGGTGCGCCAAGGCTTGTTTGGCGAACTCGTTCACGCCGAAGGTGCTTATATTCACGATTTGCTTGATCTTAATTTTGCAAAAAATGGCTATGATAACATGTGGCGCCTAAGAGAAAATATAAAACTAAATGGAAATCTGTACCCTACACATGGACTTGGGCCTGTGGCACAATGCTTAAATATCAATAGAGGGGATAAAATGGATCATCTTGTGGCGATGTCTTCCAATGATTTTATGATGGGAGAAAAAGCGAAAGAGTTAGCCGCTAAGGATTCTTTTTTTCAGGAATTTGTAGGAAAGAAATACCGTGGTAATATGAATACAACGCTTATCCGTACGGCCAAAGGGAAAACGATTATGTTGCAGCATGATGTTACTTCTCCTAGACCTTATTCTAGGCTACATACACTGAGTGGCACCAAAGGGTTTGCACAAAAGTATCCTACGGAGAATATTGCTTTTGGGCATGAATTCATTACAGAACAGAAATTGAAAGAACTGTATGATAAATACACCCCAGAATTGGTAAAATATATTGGTGAACAAGCAAAGCAGGTCGGTGGACACGGTGGGATGGATTTTATGATGGACTGGCGTCTAATTGATTGTTTGCGCAATGGATTACCTTTGGATCAGGATGTCTATGACGCTGCTTCATGGAGCTGTATCGTACCGTTGAGTTTCGAATCTGTCGAAAAGAACTGTAAAACAGTTGATGTACCGGATTTCACAAAAGGTGCATGGAAAAATAATACGCCGGTAGAAATCACGTTAAAAGGTGGCGGAAATACGCCTATCCGTTCGAGATCAGCGAAAAAAGAAAATATACAATTGGGCGTATAGTCCTCCTATATAAAATGACTTATTGAAGGGGAACTTTTTATTGTTCCCCTTTTATGTTTATCTTTAATTATGTTATTCAGTCTGACTCTAATTACCTGTTTATCGTTATTTTCCACCAAGGATACACTTTCCTGTTGTGTTGGGGAAAATATACCTACTCGCGCTGGTATGATAAAATCCCAAATTGCCCAGCTAAAAAGCAAGAATGCGGACACAATGATATTGGTTGAAGGGGGCAAATTTCTAATGGGAAGTTCAAATTTTGAAGATAGTAAGCCCCTACATCAGGTTGAACTAAATTCATTTTATATGGATGAACATGAGGTCACAAATGCACAGTTTGCGCAGTTTGTAAAGGAGACAGGTTATGTAACTGTTGCTGAGCGAGCGCTTGATCCGAAAGATTTTCCGGGAGTGGATCCCAAGATGTTAGTCCCGGGATCGGCTGTGTTCTCTAAGCCCAAAGAACTCAATTCATTAAACAATTACCTGATGTGGTGGGAGTATGTCCCTGGTGCAAACTGGCAACATCCCGAAGGACCCAATAGCTCGATAAAGGACAAAATGAATTATCCCGTTGTTCAGGTTGCCTATGAAGATGCTGCAGCTTATGCGAAATGGGCAGGCAAACGATTGCCTACGGAAGCGGAATGGGAATATGCGGCTAGGGCACGTAATGATGCAAACGACGACTTGTATTATTGGGGAAAGGACTTGAAGCCTAATGGTAAATGGACCGCAAATATTTATCAGGGAAAATTTCCTGTGCAAGATTCAAAGGAAGATGGGTTTGAGGGGGCTGCACCTGTAAAATCATTTCAGGCAAATGCGTTGGGACTGTATGATATGGAAGGGAATGTGTGGGAATGGTGTGCTGATTTTTATAGGCCCGATTACTATCAGCATAGTACAGCCGTGAATCCCAAAGGACCACAGGATTCTTATGATCCGCAGGAGCCAAACCTTGAAAAACGCGTTCAGCGGGGCGGGTCATTTCTTTGCAACGATCAATATTGTGAAAGGTATAAAGCCGGAAGCAGAGGAAAAGGGGAAGTCAACAGTCCTACAAATAATGTTGGATTTCGCTGTGTGAAAGATATCAAATAGAAAAGGCTTGCATTTGCAAGCCTTTTCTATTTGATTGATATGCCTTATTGTGCATTCAAAAACATTGATTTTTGATTGTACAATTCTCTGAAATAAGGATCGTGAAGATCTTTGATAAAGCGAATTGCTTCACCAGTTGATTTCATTTCAGGGCCTAATTGCTTGTCTACTTCAGGGAATTTGTTGAAAGAGAATACAGGTTCTTTAATCGCGTATCCCTGTAATTTACGTTCAATCGTAAAGTCTTTCAACTTATTGACACCCAACATGACTTTAGTTGCGATATTGATGTAAGGAACATCATAAGCTTTAGCGATAAAAGGAACTGTACGTGATGCACGTGGATTAGCCTCGATGACATACACATTCTCACCTTTGACAGCAAACTGAATGTTTAATAAACCTCTTACGTTCAATGCTTTTGCTAGTTTAATAGAGTATTCTTCCATTTTGTCCTGAACAGCTTGTGATAGGCCAAATGGAGGTAATACCGCCGATGAGTCACCAGAGTGGATACCTGCAGGCTCGATGTGTTCCATCATACCAATGATGTGTACATCTTCACCATCACAGATCGAATCTGATTCAGCTTCTTCTGCACGATCCAGGAAGTGGTCAATCAGAATATGGTTTCCAGGAAGGTTTTTCAATAAGTTGACAACAGCTTTTTCTAAATCTTCATCGTTGATAACAATGCTCATGCCTTGTCCGCCCAATACGTAAGAAGGACGCACCAATACTGGATAGCCAACTTCGTTTGCAACTTGTAATGCTTCTTCTGCTGAAGTCGCGACACCGTATCTTGGATATGGAATTTCCAATTCTTTCAATAAATCGGAGAAACGGCCACGGTCTTCTGCCAAGTCCATGTTCTCAAATGAAGTACCGATGATTTTTACGCCAAGTTGCTCTAGACGCTCAGCCATTTTAAGAGCTGTTTGTCCACCCAACTGAACGATAACACCTTCGGGTTTTTCTAATTCGATGATCTCACGTACGTGCTCCCAGAATACGGGCTCGAAGTATAATTTATCAGCCATATTGAAGTCTGTCGATACAGTCTCTGGGTTACAGTTGACCATAATCGCTTCGTAACCACATTCTTTAGCGGCTAATAAACCATGTACACAAGAGTAGTCAAACTCGATACCTTGACCGATACGGTTTGGACCAGAACCTAATACGATGATTTTCTTTCTATCTGAAGAGATGGATTCGTTCTCTTCTTCGAATGTCGAATAGTAATAAGGTGTTTGTGCCGGGAATTCTGCAGCACAAGTATCGACCATTTTGTAAACACGGTTGATCCCTAACTCCTTACGACGATCGTACACTTGATCCTCGGTTACATTTCCTAATAACCATGCAATTTGTACATCTGAATAACCTTTTTGTTTTAAGGTCATGAAGAAGTCGCGCGGGATATTATTCAATTGATAACGACGTAATTCTTGCTCAAGGTGTACCAACTCTTGGATCTGTACCAAGAACCATTTGTCGATACGTGTTGCCTTACGGATCGATTCCAAAGGAACGCCTAATTCGAAAGCATCTTTGATATGGAATAAGCGGTCACCACTTGGATGTTCCAGGCTATCCATGATTTCGTCAAGGTTTCTCCATTGACGACCATCAGCACCTAACCCAGCGCGGCCTGTCTCCAAGGATTGACATGCTTTCTGTAAAGCTTCGATAAATGTACGGCCGATTGCCATAACTTCACCTACCGCTTTCATCTGTAGACCTAATTCTTTGTTTGCTCCTTTGAATTTATCGAAGTTGAAACGAGGGATCTTAACAATCACATAGTCTAATGTTGGTTCAAAATATGCGGATGTTGTCTTTGTGATCTGATTTTGCAATTCATCCAAGTTGTAACCGATCGCCAGTTTAGCTGCAATCTTCGCAATTGGATAACCCGTTGCTTTCGATGCTAAAGCGGAAGAGCGTGATACACGTGGATTGATTTCGATGGCGATGATCTCTTCGTTTTCTGGGTTTACAGAGAACTGAACGTTACAACCACCTGCAAATGTACCAATTGAACGCATCATCAGGATAGCCTGATTACGCATATCTTGATAACATTTGTCTGATAATGTCATGCCTGGTGCAACAGTGATCGAGTCTCCAGTGTGGATACCCATTGGATCAAAGTTTTCAATAGTACAGATGATGATAACATTGTCATTGGTATCGCGAAGTAATTCCAACTCAAATTCTTTCCAGCCCAATACAGCTTGTTCAACCAAAACTTCATGTGTTGGTGATGCATGTAAACCTCTATTTAAGGCTGCGTCAAAATCTTCTTTTCTGTGAACAAATCCACCTCCTGTACCTGCAAGGGTATAAGATGGACGTATAACAAGCGGATAGCCAATCTCTTGTGCCGCTTCTTTACCTTCAAGGAATGAGTTTGCAATTTTGGATGTTGCAACGCCCACACCGATATCAACCATTAATTGACGGAATTCTTCGCGGTTTTCAGTTTTTTCAATGGCAGCAACATCAACACCGATAACTTTTACATTGTATTTTTCCCAAAGGCCTAGGTTGGAAGCTTCGATACATAAGTTCAAAGCCGTTTGGCCACCCATGGTAGGAAGTACAGCGTCAATGTTGTGTTTTTGCAAAATTTCTTCAATACTTTCGCAAGTTAATGGAAGTAAGTAGACATTGTCCGCAACAACTTTGTCCGTCATGATTGTTGCAGGGTTTGAGTTGATGATGGATACTTCAATACCTTCTTCTTTCAATGAAAGGGATGCTTGAGATCCAGAATAATCAAATTCACAAGCTTGACCGATAACGATGGGACCTGATCCGATGATTAAAACCGACTTAATGGAAGTGTTTCTTGGCATTATATCTAGTTCAAAAAATTAAATTTCCTATTGTAAATCTGAGCAAAGACAATCAAAAATAGCTCATGGGGAAGGGTCATTCCGACTGCTTTGTCGGAGTGCAAAGTTACATTTTAAATTTTGAAAATTAAGTATTTATTTTAATAATATTTCAAAATTAAATGCCGTTTGTTGGAAAAGTAGTCCTGAAAAACAAAAACGAGTATAGAACCTTCATGATTTTAGAGCTATTGGTGCCGTGAAATCATGAAGGTTGTTGTTTTCCGATAACAGTGAGTTTTGAACTCATTGATGCTTTAATGAGAAAACACAAATTAATAAAACATGCAGGTTTAGAAAACTGTCCAGATGTGTTTAATAAACGATGATTTCGTCTGTAAACAAGTAACCTTTTTTAGGATTGCTGGCTTTGATCTTTATATAACGCGCCTGCTGTGCTTTGTCAAGTTTGAGTTCAAACCTTTTGAAAGTCAACTTGGACTCTTTATCGGATATATCATTTTTGATTGTTCCTACCGATCTGAAGGTACGGCCATTATCCGAAAGCAGGACTTCCATTTCTCCGGGCATATAAACGCCCGGGCCAATCATCTGCATAAAATTCATGGCTACCTGGTGTATTTCTTCTCTACGTTCCATATCCACGACCACATCAATCGGACTGGTGAATCCTTGCCATTGACCATCGTGATAGGAAAGACCACCCATGATTCCGTTTGTTAAGGTAGAATCTTTTTGTGCTGGATATCCCGACCATGCTGTGTTGTACGTTACTTTTTTTCCGATAGCGCGATGAATGTCAATATCAAAGGATAGGGTTGGACCAATTTTGATAGAATCTAGAAAATAAGCCGCATTGATATGACCTGTTGAGCTGAGTTCAAATGGTGCAGTATAGGGGGTAGACTGGATTGTAGGCTCACTGCCATCAATGGTATATCGGATCTGATCTGTTTTTAGTTGCTCGGTTGTCAGCGTAATTTTATTGTTGTTTTTAGCTGCATTGTATGTTGCTGTATAAGCGACATTAAAGGAAGGACGGTAATAATTGACGTTCAGATCTTGTAAAAGCTTATAATGAGATTGCAGTCTTCGCTGAAAGTCAGTCCAACTTTTCCCATCTTTATTGGTCCAATTGACCTCTGCTAAAGCCAGTGCACGTGGGAATACCATATACTCAAGGTGTTCGGTGGTAGGAACATATTCTGTCCATATATTCGCTTGTGCTCCGAGAATATGCTTGGCTTTATCTCCTTGTATGGCCGCTGGAATAGGATCATATGAATACACCTTATCCAGTGTCAGGTAACCGCCGATGGCCTCAGGCTGTGTCCGAGGGTCTGTCTGATAAGAATCAAAATAGAGGTGTGAACCGGGAGTCATGATGACATCGTGGCCTGCATTTGCGGCCTTTATGCCGCCATCTTCACCGCGCCAGCTCATGACGGTAGCTCCTTCGGTAAGTCCCCCTTGTAGGATTTCGTCCCAACCGATCAGTTTTCTACCCATAGATTGCAGGTATAGATCCATTTGTTTGATGGCATAGCTCTGTAGTTCGTCGACAGATTTCAGGCCTTCTTTCTGCATGAGTACCTGATCTTTTGGACAGGTTTCCCAATGCTTTTTCTCAGCCTCATCACCACCGATATGAATGTACTGGGAAGGGAATATTGTAAGCACTTCATCCAATACATTTTTTAGAAATTCAAAGGTTTTTTCATTGCCGATACAGAATTCTCCTTGACTATAGGGCTTTCCGGAACAGGAGAGTTCGGGATACACGGCCAATACTTCTTCCGAATGTCCGGGCATTTCTATTTCGGGAATAACATTGATTCCTTTGCGGGCTGCATAATCGACCAATTCGCGGGCTTCCTCCTGTGTGTAGAATCCACCGCTGGCATTTGGCGTACCTTTTTCCACATATTGACGACCATTGTTCCACCAATCTTTCCAGCTGGTATGTGTTCGCCAGGCCGCCTTTTGTGTTAATTCCGGGTATTTCTTAATCTCCAATCGCCATCCCGCTCCATCGGTTAAATGCCAATGAAAGTTGTTGAACTTATAGATGGCCATGATGTCGATATACTTCTTTACAAAAGATAGCGGCATAAAATGGCGCGATACATCCAGGTGTAATCCACGATAAGCAAAGCGAGGCTCATCGACTATAGTCGCATAGGCTATTTTACTTGGATCAGCTTGTAGATAGCCTAATTGAACCAGCGTGTAAATTCCATTGATCACCTGAGGTACATTCCAAGCCCTGAGTAGCAGGCCTTTTTCATCGATTTGGATGGAATAGGCGTTTTTACTCAGATTATCTGCATCGACGGCCTTAATAATGCGAAAGCCTTCTTTAGGGCCTTTTTTATTTTTCTTGAGTACTTCGACAGCGAGGCTTTTGATGGCGGGGTGTTCAGTAAGTAACTGTGTCGCCTCCTGAAATTCATCTGAAACAATAACCTGAAGATGTGCAGGGATAGCGTATGTTCCAGTAGCCAAGGTGATTTTCGAAGGTTTGGGTATAATGTCAAAGTTGGTTTGGGCTTGTGCTGTAAAAATGGTTGCACCCCCAAGTAACAACATGGATAAAGATCCGCTCAGTCGCATAGTTTTGTTATTAGATTAATGATAATCAACACAAATATCCTAATTTTTGTTTCATAATTCTATTATTGACGGTAATCGCTCATTTTTTATGATATAAAACCAACAAATTGACGGTTAGAAATTACATTTTTAATCCTTAACTTTGTTGTATGATTGAACTTCCAGTTATTCCGGCAACTCCTGCACAACGCAAGCCTGATTGGTTGCGTGTCAAATTGCCTGTTGGTAAAGAATATAGACATGTCAGAAGTCTTGTAGACGAGCATAAATTACATACAATTTGTGAGAGTGGAAATTGCCCGAATATGGGCGAATGTTGGGGGGCTGGAACAGCAACCTTCATGATTTTAGGAAATATCTGTACACGTTCTTGCTCATTTTGTGCGGTAGCAACAGGCCGTCCGTTGGCGGTGGATCTGGATGAACCTAATCGTGTTGCCAATTCTGTTAAGTTAATGCAGGTAAAACACTGTGTGATCACTTCGGTGGATCGTGATGACCTAAAAGATGGTGGTTCGATAATATGGGCGGAGACAATAAATGCCATCCGTAGGGAAAGTCCTGAAACAACCTTAGAAACACTTTTGCCAGATTTTAAAGGACAATGGGATAATTTGGACCGCGTGATCGCAGTACGTCCCGAGGTTGTTTCGCACAACCTTGAAACTGTACGTCGTTTGACAAGAGAAGTTCGCGTTCAAGCTAAATATGATCGTTCACTTGAGTGCCTGCGTCGAATTTCTGAAGCTGGACTCCGTACAAAATCAGGAATTATGCTTGGTTTAGGTGAAACAGAGGAAGATGTTATCGAGGCAATGCAAGATTTATATAACGTTGGGGTACATATTTTGACACTGGGGCAATATTTACAGCCTACCAAAGCTCACCATCCTGTAATCGAGTGGATTACACCTGCACAATTTGAGAAATATCAAAAAATTGGTTTGGAAATGGGATTCAAGTATGTGGAGTCTGGACCGCTGGTTCGTTCTTCTTACCATGCAGAGAAACATTTATTTGATATGCAATAGAAAACATTTCTAATTTTTTTAACAAAGAATATTTTTCGCAAGATATAAAAAGAAGCCTGGGTGATTTTTTTGCTCAGGCTTCTTTTTTCTATTTTTTTTATGAAACGGTTTACCTCTAGGGGCTGAAAAACTTATTACTCCTGTTCATCATCGATAATCTGCTAAAATAGCAGGATTTCGGTTGGAAGAGATTGGTCTATGGGCGCAACAATAGACGAGCATTGGAAAACGAAATTGTTTCTTTCCGATGGGATCCGATGTCTTATAGGTTGAAAACTGTACGAAGTAAAATTGTTCTCCCGCGAAGTTCAAATTCATTTTGTGAAATCATATTGGCCGTCATCAGGTAGGTGCGATAGTTTTTGATATTGGCCAAATTATTCATTTCCAATTCGATATCCATTTTCCACTTGTTGATCTTATAGCGCGTAAAAAAGTCTATGAAGGTGTAACTTGCATTCTTCATGTTTGTTTGAAAGGTGGCCAGGTTGCGCAGGTTTAGCCGCATAAAGCCATTTTTGAAGGGACTGGCCGGAAAGCCTATATTATGCATCATGGTGGTAGTTTTGTTTTGGATCGCATTGTCAAGGCCCTGTTGTTTGCTCCTGTTCCAATTGAATAGTCCTGAATAGGAAATATTATAAGATTTAAATACCTTAGCTTCAATACTGGGCTGAAATAGATAGCTCGTACTTCGAGTAGGCACTAGCGCATTGTTTAACAATTGATTGTATTTGAAGTAAGAAATGCTTCCTTTTAGTTTGAGGGTACTTGCCAAAGGGAAGATGTATTTATCAAATCCGATCTGAGATGACCATCGATCTTGCAGGTTATCCATATTGACCAATATATTTTCGGTGATGTTATTTTTTATAACGGACGATAACATCGTGTTGGAAAGCGATCTTGTATAGCTAATACCAGCATTTGCAAATAATACTTTTAGGGTGCGGGCCAAAGTATAATTGAGATTAAACGTATGTTTTTTGGATTCATTTAGCGCGGCATTATTTTGGCTAAGCATTCTATAGTTCCGTAATACGGCACCACGGTATATATCTTCAATATTGCCTACATCCTGCGCAAATTGATAGTTAAATTGAAGATAGTCTTCTTGTGAAATCTGCCATCTTGCTTTTAAATTAGGATTGATCAGCATGGAATTTTTGGACGTGGCCAGTTGATGGCTGACATCTTCATAATGCGTAAACAAATAGGTGATCGGGATCTCGAGCTGGGTTTCAAATCGATTTGTTTTCCAGGAATATTGCGGTGTAATAAACGCTTGGGATCTGCTCCAATACAGATTATTACGGGTATTATCGCCCAATGTTCGAACACGTTGCTCATTATCTACTATGGTAAGGAGTGAGGTGAAATGTTGACGATCTGTATTGAAGCCAATTTGATAGTATTGTTTGATTCTGCCTTTATTGAAGCGATAACCTGTACTGATCTCCGTAAAAAACGAAGGAACTTCGATTTGCTGGCGGCTGCTTTTATAGGGAATGCTATCATTGAGTATTTCTGGAAAAACACCGGGATAGATCTGTAATGTCTGCGGTTTAGTGCCATAATTTAAAGACCAGTTGATTGCAATAATGTCATTGTTTTTAAGTTGGGGTATATAGCTGAACAAGTTGCTGAATCCCTTGATGTGGTGTTTTTGGAACTGCTCGATCTGCCCTGAGGAATTTGCCAGCAATGCTGTAATATCTTTTTTTTCATATTCAAATGATAAAGTATTGCTCGCATATTTCTTTTCCGTATTGGTAGATGCCGAAAGTCTGGCTGCGCCAAGCCACCGCGCTGTTTTCATGTGATTTTGCTCATTAAAATAAACGTCACCATCGTCGAGCAGGTATTGCGTGTTTGAGGCATTATTTTGCCGATCGTTGTCGTATAAGACCTGAAGATTGGATTTTAGCTGCCAGAGATTCTTGAGGTTGTATAGGTTATTGGTGTTCAGTGAACCGGTATTGTTGAAGTAATAATTGTTTTTAGGAATATTTGGACTGCCTGTTGTGCTCGTCGCCAGGAGATTGTTGATAGTCGAGCTGCCGAACTTGGCCAGTAAAGAGGATTGATTGGCCCCAATGATATCTCCGGAAAGATCATGACCTGTATTATTCCCGCTGAGAACATTCAGCATCTTTACTTTCTTGTTGAATAGGATGGAATTCAATTCAGGATCATAGAGATTGGGGGTGCCGACGCCAATTTTGGCCTGTCCAGTGAGCTTCAGCTTGGCTTCCTCTTTGATAACGAGATTGATGGCGACGTCGTCTGTAAATCTTTTATTTTTAAGGACCTTATAATGTTCGTGATTGTCGAGCACCTGAATGTCCTTTACCATTTTATGCGGGATTGTCCGTGTACCTACACCATAGCGATTTTCCAACAGATCGTCACCGTCAATGTAAAGTTTAGAAACGGTTTTATCCTGGTATTTTATAAGCCCCGATTCGGTAACTTCCATGCCCGGAAGGCGTTTGATTACGTCGCCTATATTGCGATCCTCCTCTTTGGCAAAAGATCCGACGTCGTAGGAAATCGTATCATTTGAACGGCTCACTTTAGGTTTGCTCTTTACAATGACGTCTTGTAGCAGATTGGTTTTTGGAACGAGTGCGATCCGAAGATTGGATGTCTGTGTGCCAAGTTTGAGTTCAAATTTTTCGTAAGTAAGGTGATTGATCTGCAGGTAAAGGCTCGCATATTCCTTTGTCAATGTGATTGTGAAACGCCCATCTTTATCTGTCGGCTTGAAAGCGATGATTTTACCGTCTGAAAGGATGTTGACACTGGCAAAGGGTACAGGATGCTGTGTCTTATCCACTTGGACCGTTCCACTAATCGTTTGCTGGGCAAAGGTTCTTTGCCCAAGCAAAACGACTATAAATAAACATAGAAATACTTTCATTAAGGCGTCAGCTCTATCGGATTATTGGTAACCTTCGAAGGTTTGTATTTATCGTCTCTTGAAATATTGAAACTTTTTATTTTGGATGGATCCAAAGCACCAATAGGGGAGTTTCCACCTGAATTACCGGATCGAACGGCAACGATGTTTCCGTTTGAGCCTACATTGATGGCTCTATTCTTTCCGGATTGCGCTTGCATGTAGGCTTGAGGATTGGCCTTAAAGGCTTCCTGAATTTTCTTTACTTCATCTGCCGTGCTTGCGATGGTATTTTGTGGCAGTTCGACAAATGTTTTTCCATCTTCAATTTTATCGAATCCGGCGTAAGCGAAAATCACTTCATTTTTTGTGTCCCGTGCGTCAAGGATAAGTCCGGGTAGACCATGGAGTTTCCAGGGGCCATAGGAAAACGGAAGTTCGGTTGTAAACCAGGCGATATAGGTGCGGCCTTTGAATGTTGCCTTCGCATTTTGGCAATTGTAACCACCGATTTCTTTACGATCTCCCAAGATTTCCCAATCCTGTGTGGGATATGGTGAAGTAATGGAGAAATGGTCACTAGCAACGGATATTACCTCTGTTATTTTATTTTGATCGGGGTTGATTAGATAAGATGATGATGAGGGCGAGGAGCGCGTAGTAAGGGTTAGATTGCCGGAAAATGCGGGATCTTCCATCTGTTTTTTGACCTCTTCCTGCATGCGTTTGGATGAATATGACGTATAGTAGCTGGCCTGCTGATTCAGGTAAACCACTGTTTCATCGCGTAAAAATTGGTCCCGTTGGGTACTGTCATTGACATGTTTGAATTCGTAATGTACTTTAGCGATGGCAGGAGTACGCTCTTGTGCAAATAATAGCTGCGTGGCCACAGACAGTAAGATTGATAATGAATATTTCATAAATATATGTTTATATCGTAAATATACGAAATATTCGTAATTGTAAAAATTTATTTGAACTTTTCGTTATTATCCTCCCTAGGGTTGTGCTAATGCATGTTAAGAAAGGTTTGACTCGTTAGCAATACTTTGTTAGCTATCTTGTTTTGTTGGCAGTATAAGTTTATTGGGTATGGCTAGGCCTATCAGTTTTTGTTATCTTTTAAACAGGGTCTCACCTGCAATTACTGTCCGTTCTGTTTTTACATTTCGCAGTTGCTCATTTGGAATTTTCAAGATATCCTGTTCGAGGATAACAAAATCGGCATCTTTTCCCACTTCGATACTTCCTCGTTTTTTCTCCTGAAAACAGGAGTATGCCGCCCAGATCGTCATTCCTTTTAAGGCATCTTCACGGCTTATGGCATCTTGCATCTGAAACCCGTGGTTAGGATAGCCTTTTTTGTCGACACGTGCTACCGCTGCGTGGAAACCGTATAAGGGGTTAAAATGTTCAACCGGAAAGTCACTGCCCAGAGCGAGTTTACCATATTCTGCCAACAGACGCTTATAAGCGTAAGCGCCTTTCATACGTTCTTCACCAAGTCGATCTTTGGCCCAGTACATATCGGAGGTTGCGTGTGTAGGTTGTACAGATGGTATGATTTGATACTTTCGAAACTTGTCAAAATCTGTAGGCGATATAATTTGCGCGTGCTCGATGCGCCATCTGCGGTCGCCATTATTGTGGAGGTATTTGCCATAGATATCCAGAATAATACGATTGGCCGAATCGCCTATTGCATGGGTATTTGCCTGAAACTTACTTTCGGCAATCTGTTTGATCATGGCTTCGTATTCCTGGGGGCTATGGAGGAGAAAGCCGTGGGTGGGGGCATCATGGTAATGTGCGAGGAGGCATGCGCCACGAGATCCCAATGCACCATCGGCGAGCAGTTTAAATCCTTTGATCTCGAAACGGTCCGTTTCATAGAAACCCTGATCGATAAATGACTTTATGTTTTGGGGATTGCCGAGGATCATGGCATAATCTCTAATTTTCAACTGTCCTTCGCGATAGTATTTTTTTAGGAGATCGAGTCTTTCTTTTGATAAACCTGCGTCTACAATAGTGGTTAGACCGACGGAAAGGAGGGAGTCTTGCGTTCGCTTGAGCATTCTTAAATAGTCTTTCTCACTCGGAACCGGGATTGTCTTATTGACAAGATCCATTGCATTGTCGATCAAGAGGCCATTGGGGATATTATTATTCCCGCCGACCACACCGCCACGAATCGTGGGAATACTGGTTAATTTGGCCCATTCTAGCGCTTTGGAGTTGGCTACCGCCGCATGATAATCTACACGCATGAGGTAGACGGGGATATCCGGGAAAGCTTTGTCGAGTAGGTCCTTGGTTGGGAAAGTTTTATCTTTCCAGCGATTTTGGTCCCAGCCACCACCGATCAGCCAAGTTTTGTCCGGATTTTTTTGCTGGTAGTTTTTGACACGTTGAATAACCTCCTCGAAAGAATCGCTACCGTTTAGGTCGACTTGATCCATTAGTTCGGCCTCGTCAAATAAATGCGCATGGGCATCATAGAATCCCGGATAAATGGCCTTTCCCTGCGCATCAATTTTTTCTATTGCTTTGTATTTCCGCTGTATTTCTTCATCGGAACCAATGGCAATAAACTTACCGTCTTTGACCGCAAAAGCATGTGCCATACTAAAAGCCGAATCTACAGTATATACTTGCGCATGATAAACAATGAGGTCCACTTTCGTTTGTGGTGAACATGAAATGATGGTCAAGCAGAACAAAAAAATGATGATTGGGAAGGTTTTCATAACCTAAAAATAGCAAAAAGCTTTGAATAAACGGAACTAGGCTTGGGGCTAGATCTATTGAATATGCGGACTCGGGGTTTTGACTTATCGAATTGCTTTACGTGAAGTACCTACGCTGAATTGTCGCGTATTATTGGGACAGGAGACCATCAGTAAAGTAGTGAAAGGCGACCTGAAGGAAAAGTAATGCGAATACGGATTATCCAAATGCAAAAAAGGCTATCCAAATAACTTGGACAGCCTTTTTAATTCAAAAATCAAAATACGTGATTAACAGTACTCGTCAAATGCTGCAACTAAATTGTCAGCAATCATTTGTGCCGGGCGACCTTCAATCATATGTCTTTCAATCATGTGTACCAATTTTCCGTCTTTAAATAAAGCCATTGCTGGTGAAGATGGCGGATAAGGCAACATGTAGTTACGTGCGGTGTTTACAGCATCAGTTTCCATACCTGCGAAAACAGTGACCAATTTAGTTGGGTGTTTTTCATTTTTTACAGCAGCTTTTGCAGCTGGGCGTGCATTTGCTGCAGCGCAACCACAAACAGAGTTTACAACCACAAAGACAGTTCCTTCTGATGCGATAGCCTGATCAACTGCTTCAGGAGTTTTTAATTCTTCGAATCCTGCATCAACTAACTCTTGACGCATTGGAGTTACTAAATATTCTGGATACATTATTTCTTAAGTAAAGTGTTAATATTCTATTTTAATTGTTTCTATAAAGCTTTCTGTCGTTGGGCAAGTATTCTTAGTCCGTATAAACAACAGCTATACTTTATGCTTACAAATATAGCTGTAAAAGGCTGCTTCGTCAAGACACTTGTCTCAAATCAATGTCAGAAAATCTTTTACCGCATGAAGTCCATTTTCAAGACGTTGGTCGCCGAGCCCGGAAATAAGACGGTAATTCGCATTAATGGCGTTCAATTCGCTTTTCCAGATCTCCATGAAGTGTTCACGCTGTTCGGGAAAATCGCGTAGTGGATCATCCTGCCAGGGTAGATCGATATCCATCAGCAGGTAGAGATCATAAACATGTTGTTGAATTTTATCGGTGACTTCCTGCGGCGTATGACCGAAAAGATGATCTGACCA
The DNA here is from genome assembly GCF_000988325.1 of Sphingobacterium sp. Ag1. Lineage (NCBI taxonomy): Bacteria > Pseudomonadati > Bacteroidota > Sphingobacteriia > Sphingobacteriales > Sphingobacteriaceae > Sphingobacterium > Sphingobacterium sp. Ag1. The sequence goes on from NZ_LBGU01000024.1 coordinate 16,457, forward strand.
AATTTTTACCGTAAGAAAGGTGGTGTCACAGATGAGGAGCTGGTCTTGTGCTAAAGGGATCAGGGCCTCCTCTAGGGCTACCTGTCCATAAAACATATTGACTTCGTCCTGCAGGGTATATTTATTGTTGAGGCTTTGGCAATAATAACGTGAATACTCGGGTACGCATACCGTCTGAAATTCCTTGGCAAGAAATTGTGCCATCGTTGATTTTCCGGTGGACTCGGGGCCAACAACGGCAATTTTTATGAAATTTTTTCCCACATCGATCGTTTTGATAGGCAATATTACGCAAAATTTTTATAGGTTTTCTGCCAATCGCGATAGCCATTCCAAGCGATGAGTGTGAAAACAAGGTAGAGTACTGCGGTCAGCATAAGGTCTTTGTGTATATAGAGCGGGATATAACAAATATCCACAAATACCCATAAGAGCCAATTTTGAAGCACTTTGCGCGTCATCAGAAATTGAGCAACAAAACTTACGGAGGTGCAGAATGCGTCAATATAAGGGACATCGGAATTTGTCTTGCTATCGAGGAGATAACCGATTGATAGCGTTAGGATCAGGATTGCCAGGAGGCAAAGGAGCAATTGTCCCTTGCTGGCTTTGACGATAGGTTTCTTTTTTTCTTCTTTTCGTCTTATCCAATAATACCAACCGTACACAGCTGTGGACAGGAAGTAGAACTGTAGTACAGTATCTCCGTACAGTTTGGCATTATAAAACAGAATCGCGTAGGACGCTACGCTGATGATACTGATTGGCCAGTTCCATATATTTTGTTTAGCGGCCAAATAGACGCAAAGAAAGCCTGTCAGCGTACCTAACCATTCAAGCCAAGAGGTCTGGGCAAATTGACGCGCAATCTGCTGAAAAAATTCCTGCATATGGTGTATTAAAATTACACCCTAAATATACAAAGTCTGCCCTATAGTCCGTTATTGAACCTGTTTATTCGCACAATTGGTACTGGCAAAGGACTCGGGTTTAGCCTTAAAAACAAACCCCATACCCATAATATAGCCCATAGCTTCTTTCAGGGCAACATTTGACTGGAAATTTGGATTGGTGTTGATGTCGGCGTGGACTTCGAGGTCTACTTTGTGTTTTTCGAGGAGGGGGCAGAGTTGATAGGCTATATCGATGGATTTTTGGACTTCGAGCAGCATCCTTTCTTTAATGCTCATTCGGTGATGCCTTTTGTCCCGTTGGATAAACATAAATCCACCTTTATGTTCCCGGAGAAAGACGATGACTGTAGCGAAGTCGATGATGCCTCTCTTGACTTGGGAATCGGTGCCTATATAAACCTTGAGCTTATTCCCTAGGGCATCTTCTCGTTTAATGACTTCCTCAACAGCATCGAAAATCGTGGAGCGAATGGATTCGCCATTGTATTTTTGCCATCTCATAGCGATATAGATTAGATATAAAAAAAATAAACTTCATCATTGACATAAATTTACTGAATTTCAATGATCTAAGTGTTAATTTAGTTTTAAATAATTTATCCACATTAATGATGTTTTACACCGTAGGCCAGGTCTCCGGCATCACCGAGTCCAGGTACAATATAAGCTTTTGAGGTCAGTTCGTGGTCGACGTCACCTACCCAGATGTGCGCCGTAGGTACAAAAGCCTGAACGTGATTCAGTCCTTCCTCGGATGCAATGGCTGCAACAATGTGTAATTCCTTGATGTCATATTCGGCCAGGAGATCCTTACAGCATAATACAAGGCTCTTTCCTGTGGCCAACATGGGGTCTACAATGATTACTGTACGATTATCTAAGTTTGGTGTATTGACATATTCTTTATGAATTTCAAACTCACCGCTCTTTTTTGTATGCCGATAGGCCGCAATGAAGGTATTGTCGGCATGATCAAATACATTTAAAAGTCCCTGATGAAAGGGAAGTCCCGCTCTCAGAATTGTAGCGAGTACGGGTTGTTCCATCAAGAGATGGGTTTTGGCCACACCTAACGGAGTTTCAACTTCAACAGGTTTATAAGCCATCGTCTTGCTGATTTCATAAGCGAAAATTTCACCTAATCGTTCCAGATTCCGACGAAAGCGCATGCGATCCTGTTGAATCGTGATATCTCTCAGTTCGGCAATAAAATGATTTGCAATGCTATTTTGGGTAGATAGAATAGTGACCATGGCGTGTGTGCTAGTTCAGTTAAGCTAAAGATAATAAATAATCAATTGAAAGTAATAACATCTATGGTATTATTATAGTTTGCGCTAAAATGGTAAAATTTTTAGTAAATTTGTGTAAGACCATAGCAGGATATGACCTGGACCACAGGTCAACAAATCGTCTTGAAGCAGATTGAAACCATCGGATTACAAAAACTGTTTTTGAGCTTAGGGCTCAAGCAATTCGTGGTGCAATGTTTGCTGGAAAAGGCCTGACTGGTTTTCTTAAAGAAATAGGAAATATATGAAATTTGAATTGACATCGGAATACAAACCCACAGGCGATCAGCCAGAAGCAATTAAGCAGTTGGTAGCAGGGGTAGAGCAGGCAGAGCAATACCAGACGCTTTTGGGGGTGACAGGTTCGGGTAAGACCTTTACTGTGGCTAATGTGATTCAGGAAACCCAAAAGCCGACATTGATTTTAAGCCACAATAAAACTTTGGCGGCTCAGTTGTACGGTGAATTCAAACAGTTCTTTCCCAATAACTCGGTCAACTATTTTGTGTCTTATTACGATTATTATCAACCCGAAGCTTTTATTGCTTCGACGAATACCTACATCGAGAAGGATTTGGCGATTAACGAGGAAATCGAAAAGCTGCGCTTGGCGACGACTTCGGCCCTGATGTCGGGGCGGCGTGATATTGTTGTCGTCTCTTCGGTATCCTGTATATACGGTATGGGAAATCCGGAAGATTTCTCCCGGTCTATCTTTCGTTTTGGGGTCGGTATGACTGTCACTAGAAATGCTTTCCTGCATAAGTTGGTGGAGATTTTATATTCGCGAACGACCACAGAGTTTAAACGCGGTACCTTTCGGGTTAAAGGTGATACAGTGGACGTGTTTCCGGCATACTTGGATAATGCTATTCGGATTTCATTCTTTGGGGATGAAATTGATGAACTGAGTGAGATCGATCCCATTTCAGGGAAAACGCTCAACAAGATGGAAGATCTTGCTCTTTTTCCAGCAAATCTCTTCGTTACACCGAAAGAAAAATTCAAAGAATCGATCTGGGCTATTCAAGATGAATTGATGCAACGGAAAACGCAACTGGAAGACGAGGGCTTAATGCTGGAGGCGAAGCGTTTAGAGGAGCGGGTCAATTATGATCTGGAAATGATGCGTGAACTGGGCTATTGTTCGGGGATTGAAAATTATTCCCGCTTTTTTGATGGTAGACAACCGGGGATGCGTCCGTTCTGTTTGCTGGATTATTTTCCGGAAGATTACCTGTTGGTCATTGATGAGAGTCACGTGACCTTACCGCAATTACGTGCGATGTATGGAGGTGACCGATCGCGAAAAGTTTCCTTGGTGGAACATGGGTTTAGGTTGCCCGCGGCTTTGGATAATAGACCTTTAAACTTTCCGGAGTTTGAATCCCTGACAAATCAGACGATTTATGTATCGGCGACTCCGGGCGATTATGAACTGCAGCAGACTGAAGGTGTTGTCGTTGAGCAGGTTATTCGTCCGACAGGACTTCTGGATCCGATTATTGAAGTACGACCAGCGATTAATCAGGTCGATGATTTCTTGGAAGAGGTCGATAAGACCATTAAAGAAGGAGGACGTGTCTTGGCTACTACATTGACCAAACGCATGGCTGAAGAACTTTCCAAATATATGACCAAGCTGAATTTAAAGGTCCGTTATATCCACTCTGAAATTAAAACCTTGGAGCGGGTGGAAATTTTACGGGGTCTTCGCTTGGGTGAATTTGATATCCTGGTTGGGGTGAACTTACTCCGTGAGGGGCTTGATTTGCCGGAGGTCACGCTTGTCGCTATTCTCGATGCGGATAAGGAGGGCTTTCTGCGTTCCGAACGATCGCTTATTCAGACGATTGGTCGCGCTGCCCGGAATGATAAAGGTCGGGTTATTATGTATGCGGATAAAATGACGGATAGCATGCGCGTCACAATAGATGAAACCAATCGTCGCCGAGACAAGCAGATGAAATATAACTTGGAACATGGCATTACACCGCGTACTGTGGGCAAAACAAGAGAGGAGATCTTAGAGCAGACTTCTGTTGCTGATTTCTCGGGTATTGAACCTAAAATTTATGTTGAACCTGATCCGTCGCAGGCCATTGCAGCTGATCCAGTGATGCAGTATCTCAGTGAGAAGGATCTGAAGAAAGCGATCGATAACGTACGGAAGAAAATGGATAAAGCAGCAAAAGAAATGGATTTCTTGGAAGCAGCGAAATATCGTGATGAAATGTTCTCCTTGGAGAAGCTCTATGAAGAGCGTTTCCCATCGTAAAGCAGGGCGACTTGTTAATATGTATTAATTATTGTTAATCAATTTAAGATTTGTTAAACGACGCTAAATAGCGTTTAAATTAAGATTCCGGTCCGCATAGTTGTGGCAATTGTAAATAAATTGACCACATATGAAACATTTAATCTACGGAATAATATCGTTTTTTGTGCTTTCCACAGCATTCTGTCAAAGTAAAAATTTCCTACGGAATAAATGCCGGGTACACGAATGCCTCCTGACCTAAGGGATTCGGCCGTATTCCTAAGTTTTTCTATTGAACTATATTGTTCAATTGTTAACATATTTTGCGTAAATCAAATTCTTCTCAGTAAATTAGTGCTCAAATCTAAACTAAAACATACTAAAGAATGAAAAAGCCAATTCTCGTTGTCAAATTTGGATCGGCTTCTATTACCACGAAAGAGGGAGAAGTTGATGAACGTATTGTTTTGGAGATCGCTAGGCAAATTGCTTCCTTACAAAAGAAATACAATATCGTCTTGGTCTCTTCAGGTGCTGTTGCTGCCGGTAAACGTTTTCTGCCCAGCTACACAGGAACGCTATCCGAACGCAAAGCAGCTGCTGCAATTGGGAACCCCATATTGATTAATACGTATTCTACTTATTTCCGACCGTTTAAAATTTCATTGGCGCAGAGTTTATGTGAGCGACATCACTTTTCCAATCGGGATCAATTTCTACAATTGAAAAATACGTATGAGGAATTGTGGCGGAACAATGTTATTCCAATTGCAAATGAAAATGATGTGGTGAGTAATAAAGAACTGAAGTTTTCAGATAATGATGAGCTGGCAACCTTGATTGCTGTTGGTTTTGGTGCCGAAAAATTACTGTTTAGCACTTCCGTTCCTGGTGTGTTGGATGCAAACAACAAGATTATACCGCAAATTGAAACAATTGACCGGGATATTTTAGGGCTGGCAAGGAAGGATAAATCTTCCGTAGGATTAGGGGGAATGACCTCGAAATTGAACTTTGCCCGATTGGCCAATCAAATGGGGATTGCTGTTGTGATTTTTAGTATGCAAACCGAGGAAGCGATACAAAAAGCGGTTAAGCACGAGACTGGCACACTGTGTCTGGCTCAAAGTAAGAAGATCTCTTCCCGCAAGAAATGGCTCGCGAGTGGAAGTTTAATAAAAGGGGAATTGATGGTTGATCGTGGAGCGGAGGAAGCATTATTGAAGCACAAAAGTTTACTCGCTGTGGGGGTAACCCGTATCGTCGAGCATTTTGAAAAAGGAGAAGTGTTAAATATTGTCAATCTAGAAGGCTTAACTGTTGCCGTTGCCCGCGCGAAGATGGATTCATCCGCTTTGTCCCAGACCAGTAAAAAAAATGTAGAAATTGCACATGCAAATGATATTGTATTATTATGAGTGAATCCATCTTAAACCAACTTCAGGCGGCGGCCAAAGCAAAACAAATTTTGCAACAACTGGCTCCTGATACCAAAATAACTATTTTAAATACCATCGCAGACGGTCTTATCGCACATACTACTGATATATTAAAAGCCAATAAGATTGATTTGGATCGTATGGCTGATGACGACCCCAAAAAGGATCGTCTTTTGCTCAATAGCGATCGTCTAAAAGGTTTGGCTGGCAGTGTTAAGCAGATCGCTCAGTTGGCAGATCCAACAGATCAGTTATTACTAAAAAAGATATTGCCAAATGGATTGGAGATCGAGAAAATTACGGTTCCACTCGGGGTCGTTGGGGTCATCTACGAATCGCGACCTAATGTGACGATAGACGTTGCTGCATTATGTATTCAGTCGGGTAACGTTTGTCTATTGCGCGGTGGTTCTGATGCGTTACACACCAACGAGGCGTTGTTGAAAGTAATCCATGCTGTCTTAGAGCAGTATGGTATTGCAACAACTATTGTGCAACTGTTGCCTGTTGATAGGAAGCATGTTTCGGAATTATTGGAAGCTACCCAATTCGTGGATATTATCATACCACGGGGTTCACAGTCGCTGATCGATTATGTCAGGGAACACGCTAAAGTACCAGTTATTGAAACTGGAGCAGGAGTATGCCATACTTATGTGGACCGTACAGCAGATTTGGATATGGCAGCCAAAATTGTTGCTAATGCTAAAATTTCGAGGCCATCGGTGTGTAATTCTTTAGATACCGTTTTGGTTGATCGTGCTGTTGCTGCCGAGTTCCTGACGAAATTGAAAACTTATTTTGAAGATGCTCAAGTGGAAGTTTTCGCGGACCCTACAGCTTATGAGGTATTACAGGGTCAAAATTTTTCAAATTTAAAGCGCGCAGATGAAGCCGATTTTGGAAGAGAATTTTTAGATTTGAAGTGTTCAATAAAGACGGTCACCAGTTTGGACGAAGCTTTGGAGCATATCGCAAAATATTCTTCCAAACATTCGGAATGTATTGTTTCTTCCAGTGAACTCCATATTGAACAATTTTTGAATACAGTGGATGCTGCTGCGGTATATGCCAATGCATCTACACGTTTTACGGACGGAGGTGAGTTTGGTCTGGGTGCAGAAATCGGTATCTCGACCCAAAAGTTACATGCCCGTGGACCATTTGCATTGGAAAAATTGGTAACAGAGAAGTGGATTGTCCGCGGAAATGGACAGATCAGATAAGCATAGATCATGGGATTAAGTTTTAAGAAAGATGTATTGATGAATTGGATCGAAGAAATTGGTAAATTTCTTCGCATATGGACAGAAGGGCATGATGCTTTTACGGAGCCGACTGATCCAGCAGTGTTTGAAGATGCTTATGAGAAATTCTTCGAAAAGAGTAGGACCTATTTTTTAAATCTCTCCGAAAATGAACTTTCGGCATATCTCAAAACAGATCTTCAAATTCAGCAACTACATCCATTGGCTTTAACGTTGTTATTTGATGGGTTGAATGCTACAGATGGCAATCAGGAGAATTTACTTCGTAAAGCAAAGTTTATTTTGAATCTGGCGATGGCTGAAACGGCGAGCTTTGCCTTTCAGGATTATCAATATCTTGCTATGATCGATAACAAATTGAAGAGTCTTTAGATTAATAAAGCTATCCGTCATGCAAAGCCCTAACTTTTTGGGTTCATTGCATGACGGACAGCTTAGCGAAGGATCTCACGGGCAATCACCAGACGTTGGATCTCAGAGGTTCCCTCATATATTTGCGTGATTTTTGCGTCGCGCATTAACCTCTCGACATGATATTCTTTTACGTAACCGTAGCCACCGTGGATCTGTACAGCTTCGACAGTGTGTTTCATGGCGACTTCAGATGCATGCAGTTTGGCCATGGCAGCTTCTTTACCGTAAGGAAGCCCCTGATCTTTCGTCCAGGCAGCTTTATACGTCAAAAGTCGAGCTGCCTCGATATCAACTTCCATGTCGGCCAATTTAAACTGTATGGCCTGATGGTCCGAAATCGGTTTTCCAAAGGTCTTTCGTTCTTTTGAGTAAGCCAAAGCAAGGTCATAGGCACCCGCAGCAATTCCTAAGGCCTGTGCCGCAATCCCAATGCGACCGCCATCGAGTGTTTTCATAGCAAATTTAAATCCGAAGCCATCTTCTCCGATACGGTTTTCCTTGGGAACCTGAACATCGGAAAATAGAAGTGAATGGGTATCGGAACTACGAATACCCAATTTGTTTTCTTTAGGACCAATGGTAAATCCCGGCAGCCCTTTTTCAACGATCAATACATTGATTCCTTTGTGGCCTTTTTCAGGATGTGTCTGTGCAATGACAAGATAGATATCGGCATGGCCACCATTGGTGATCCAATTTTTTGTACCATTTAGGAGATAGTGATCCCCCTTATCTTCGGCGGTGGTATGCTGTGAGGAGGCGTCCGAACCAGCTTCAGGTTCTGACAACGCAAAAGCACCAAGTTTTTCACCTTTCGCTAAAGGAATTAGGTACTTTTGTTTTTGTTCCTCTGTACCATAAGCATTGAGTCCATATAATACCAGGGAATTGTGGGCGGATACGATAACGGCCGCTGAGGCATCAATTTTGGCAATTTCTTCGAGCACGAGAACATAGGCCAACGTATCCATTCCAGCTCCGCCATAAGCTTCGGGGGTCATGATACCCATAAACCCGAGTTCGCCCATTTGCTTGACAAAATCTGTTGGAAATTTTGCGGCTTCATCGCGCTCGATTGCCCCAGCCTTTAGCTCTTGGGCAAATTCCCGCGCTGCGTCGCGGATCATTTTATGCTCTTCGCTTAATTCAAAATTCATGGCATTTCAGTTTTTTGGTTCATCAGTTACCAAGCCGATAACGTCTATATATAATAAGGTTTGCTGTCAAAAAGTTTCCTCCCAACTCACAATCATTTTATGAGCTCGGTGTACCAACATACTCAAATATACAAAATATATGTTATGCAAGCATAGTAATATAGCAAATTACTTTTTAACCTACTTGAGCTAATCATTATAAGCATTTTGGAAAGTAATGGCCAGAGTAGGGCGGATAAGTAGCAAGGGGCATGTTGGTTTTCATTTTGTTTATAAATGTAAAGTCCTTACTTTCAATTGGATTAAGTTTAGTTTTTTCATTTCAATTTAAAAAAATGAAGAATTACTTGTTTGCTAAATTTAATCTACTATATTTGTAGACTATATAATTTAAACACATTTAAAAAATAAGATTATGAGTTTAAGATTAGGGGATGAAGCGCCAAATTTTAAAGCGCAAACAACCATTGGTGAAATAGACTTTCACGATTATATCAAAGATAGCTGGGTCGTTTTCTTTTCGCACCCATCAGATTATACGCCGGTATGTACTACAGAGTTGGGCCGTACGGCAAAATTGAAATCTGAATTTGACAAGAGGGGTGTGAAGGCCATTGCGCTAAGCGTCGATAATGTAAACGATCACTTGAATTGGATTAAGGATATCAATGAAACGCTAAATACCGAAGTGAATTTTCCGGTTATTGCTGATGAAGATCATCATGTATCCGAATTGTACGATATGATCCACCCAAATGCTTCCGCAACAGCGACCGTACGTTCCGTATTTATTATCGGTCCTGACAAAAAGATCAAATTGACGCTGACCTATCCAGCATCAACAGGTCGTAATTTTGATGAAATTTTACGGGTCATAGATTCTTTACAGCTAACTGCCGATTATCAAGTCGCTACGCCCGCTGACTGGAAGCATGGTGAAGATGTTATTGTTGTGCCAGCGATCAAGACAGAAGATATTCCTGCTAAATTTCCAAAAGGCTTCAAAGAGATCAAACCGTATTTGAGAACGACGCCACAACCTAATCTATAGGGAGTAAGCCCTTGGAATTAAAGAACAAAAAAAGGCAACGTTGAAAAACGTTGCCTTTTTTATAAGTTATAAATGCCTCCTAATAGACTTTAACCATGTAGATATAGTCTTGCATTTTCTTGATTTGTTCTGTCCTTGGTAAACCTGCCAAGCTATTCTTTTTGTTGATCTTAAGACCGGTAACCAGTGAATCACTTGGTATGTCCGCTAAGGCGTTCAAGATTGATTTCGTTTTGATTGCAAAGGCGGCACCATCTATGCCACGTTGTTTTCCGGAAATAATACCAATCACATTACCTCTGCTATCCAATACCGGACCGCCACTGTTACCTGGATTGACAGGTACGGAGATCTGATAAGCGATGGTATCACCGGCATAACCTGTTGATGAACTTAGGTATCCCTGACCATATACTGCTTCGTCCCGAGGAAACCCGATCGTATAAATATCTTCACCAAGATCTGAAGTCGACGTTTTGAATGTGTAAGGTAAGCTTTTAGCTTTCTTAAAGGCCTTATCTGCGATGTATAAGATAGCCAAGTCTTTGCTTGGATCGGTGTGTACGATTTGTGCTTTATACGATTCGCCTTTACTATTTTGTAAATAGATCGAATCAGCCCCGCTAATGACATGGTAATTGGTGACGACATAGCCATCTGTCGTCAACATAAATCCTGTTGCACCAAACTGGCTTTCGGTACCTTTTACAGATTTTTTGTCATTGATATCCCTGATAGCAGCATTGTGTGCGTTGACGTTCTTTTTGACATTGTTCATGTCTCTACGTAATGCACTGTAATCGGAAGATGCTTTCTCGAGGTTGCTGTAATAACCGCTCAGCCATAATGTGCCAAATACTGCAAATACCGCTACCACCGCAGCCACTAAAGAACTTGCTTTGATGCGTTCCCAAAGTGAAATTACCGCTGATTGTTTTATAGGAACTACCTTTGCGGCTTTGTTTTGGGTTTTATGGTATTCTTTTGCTGATTGTGCTAATGCATTTTTGAAATCCAGCCGTTGACTGGTTTCTTTCATATTGGCAACAAATTCGCGGTGTTGTTGTAATTGGGCAGCATAGGAGGGCTGATCAGCACAAAAAGATTCAAATGCAGCTTTTTCTTCGGCCGATAATTCGCCGCGAAGATACTGGTCTGCTAATTCGAAAAATTCTTTTTGATTCATTGTTCCCATGGTGTTACACTAATTTTAATCTGTTGAAAAAAATATTTTTTTCAGCCGTTGTAGGCATTTATACTTCTGAGTCTTGGCATTATCTGTATTGGTGTAACCAAATTTATCACAGATGTCCTGCATCGAATGGTTTAAGATGTAGAAATCATGTAAGATTGTCTTACAAGGTTCTCCCATTTTCTCTAAGGCAAGTTCCATTTGGTCGAACTTCTTTTCAAGTTCTTGATGCTGTTGTAGATCTTCTTCCTCAAATAAGGAATCTTCATAACCGCTAATGTCACTGTTGCCAAAACCAGCACGATTGAGTTGCTTAAGCCAAAGCCTTCTGCAAATCGAGTAAAGATATGTTTTAAGTTTGCTGCTGAGCTCAAAGTTCCCTTTGGTAACTTTATCGTAGAGCACAATGACAGCTTCTTGAAAAATATCTTTCGCTTCATCCTCACTTCCATTGTTTTGCAAGATCATATGGCTTATAGACGGATAGTACCGCTTGTAGATAGCATCTATCGCCAAGCTGTTGCCGTCTTTGATGCCTTCAATGATTTGCTCATCATTTTCTAGCAGGACTGATTTACTGAATTTACTCACCTATTAATACCTTAATGCTTAAATTGTAACCCTTTGAAAAATAAAATTCTTCGAAATATTTTCAAACGTAAACTTTTATTTGTTTAAAGCGAAATCTATCCCCAAAAATAAGGCTTATTCCTTGAAACCGAAAGCATTTGTTTTTTATTGGAATCAGCTTCTTTTGGGAGGACATCGTTATTTTTCGCCGGGTCAATTTTTTACGTTTTTACATTGTTTTATTTACGATCCTCAAAAGGAGATCTTATAGTACAATTTTAAAGTTCGATATGATCTTTTTTGTATCGAAAAAGTTTCGCAATCGAGTGCTTTAATAATCTGCTTGTTATTACTACAAAATGAAGTTACATTTGGTTTCCTGGACTAAATTGCTTAATTACATTATGTTAAGAAACTCTGTTATTTTTTCAACGATTCTAGCCTCATTGCTGTCGCTGGACACTACTGTTACGATAGGGCAAACGATTACCTCATCTATCGACGGTTTCCAGTATGGAGCTACAGCAGCTCCGAAAGGGAATGAATGGGAATCGCCTCAATTATTATCACTTAATAAGGAGTTGCCGCATGCGTCGTTCTTCTCCTTTCAGAACGTAGAAAGTGCGCGAAAAGTACTTCCCGAGCATAGTAACTATTGGCTTTCGCTCAATGGATCCTGGAAGTTTAACTGGGTAAAGACCCCGGAAGAGCGACCAAAGGACTTTTATGATCCGAATTATAATGTGGGTGCCTGGGAATCTGTTCCAGTCCCTATGAGCTGGAATATTTATGGTATACAGAAGGATGGAAGCTTAAAATATGGTGTACCTATTTATACCAACCAACGTGTGATCTTTCATCATCAAGTTAAGGTCGATGATTGGCGCGGCGGAGTTATGCGGACACCAGCCCAAGATTGGACAACTTATGTCTACCGTAATGAAGTGGGATCGTACCGACGTAACTTTACAGTACCTACTCATTGGGACGGTCGTGAGGTATTTATCAATTTTGACGGTGTAGACTCCTTTTTCTACCTGTGGATAAATGGCAAATATGTCGGATTTTCAAAAAATTCCAGAAACGTCGCATCTTTCAATATCTCGCCTTACTTAAAAAAGGGTGCTGAAAATGTGTTGGCTGTTGAAGTTTATCGGAGTTCGGACGCTTCCTTTTTGGAAGATCAGGATATGTTTAGATTGCCCGGGATATTTCGGGATGTTTCGCTGACTTCAACGCCAAAAGTTCAGATTCGCGATTTAGCGGCCATTCCAGACTTGGACAGCAATTACGAAAATGGTTCGTTGAAAATTACGAGTACTGTACGCAATCTGGGTAATAAGAAAGCTGAAGGGTATAAAGTAGTTTATTCACTTTATAAAAATAAACTATACAGTGACGAGAATACCCTTGTTGATCAGACAGAAGCTTCATCAGCTGTGCCAGCCCTGGATGGTCAAGTTTCCAATAGCATAGTAGCAACGTTGAACGTCAAAAATCCGGATAAATGGTCTGCCGAATTACCTTATCGGTATACTTTGGTGGCTGAATTGAAGGATAAAAAAAACAAAACGGTTGAGACTATTTCTACCTACGTTGGATTTAGAAAGGTTGAGATTAAAGATACCAAGGCTGCGGATGATGAATTTGGCTTGGCCGGACGTTATTATTATGTCAATGGTAAGACGGTGAAACTGAAAGGCGTCAACCGTCATGAAACCAATCCTGAACATGGCAAAGTAGTGACCAGAGAACAGATGGAAGCTGAGGTAAAATTAATGAAACGGGCGAATATCAACCATGTCCGGAATTCGCATTATCCAGAACCTGCTTATTGGTATTATTTATGCGATAAATATGGAATTTATCTCGAGGATGAAGCCAATATCGAAAGCCATGAATATTATTATGGCAAAGAGTCTCTTTCTCATGTTCCTGAATGGAAAAATGCCCATGTAGCCCGTAATATCGAGATGGTGCATTCGACCATCAACCATCCGGCAGTGGTTATCTGGTCTTTAGGAAATGAAGCCGGTCCGGGTGATAATTTCGTGGCCGCCTATCAGGCTATCAAGAAAATCGATACGTCAAGACCTGTTCAATACGAGCGTAACAATACAATCGTTGATATGGGCTCCAATCAATACCCCTCAATAGACTGGGTAAGAGGAGCTGTAAAAGGCACTTACAAATTGAAATATCCATTTCATATCTCGGAGTATTCACATTCCATGGGTAATGCCGTTGGTAACCTAATTGATTATTGGGAAGCCATCGAATCGACCAACTTCTTTATGGGCGGTGCCATCTGGGATTGGATTGATCAGGCCATGTATTATTACGATAAGAAGACCGGCGAACGCTTTCTCGCTTATGGCGGCGACTTTGGAGACAAACCCAATGATGGAACCTTTGTCAATAATGGGTTGATCTTTGCCGATATGAAACCTAAGCCACAGTATTTTGAGGTCAAGAAAGTGTACCAAAATGCGGGCGTAAAGGCTGTTGATATTCAACAGGGGAAAATTGAGCTTTTCAATAAAAATTATTTTAAAGATCTATCCGATTATCAGGTTCAATGGTCGCTATATAAGGATGGGGTAGAAGTAAAAAATAGTGCAGGTACAATCAGTGCCGCTGATTTGCCGACAGCGCGCCAGCGTAAGCAGCTTGTATTGCCGATAAATTATGCGCAGTTAGATGCGGGATCGGAGTATTTTGTAAAAATACAGTTTATCCTCAATACGGATCGGCCTTGGGCGGCCAAAGGTTTTGTTCAAATGGAGGAACAACTGTTTGTCAAAGCGGCTGAAAATAAACCGTTGATTTCCGCTGTTGCACAAGGAGGGGCTCCGTCGCTTTCCAAAGAAGGTGATTTGCAGGTGGTGAAGGGAGATCAATTTATCGCGAAGTTTGACAATAAAACAGGCTCGATATATAATCTAATGTATGCCGGTAAACAAGTTATCCGCGATGGCGAAGGCCCAAAATTGGATGCACTACGTGCTCCGGTTGACAATGACAACTGGGCTTACCAACAATGGTTTGAAAAAGGATTGCATAACCTTAAACATAAGGTTTTGTCGTCAAACAGTTATACCAAGAAAGATGGAACAGTTGTATTGGCGTTTACGGTTGAATCCCAAGCCCCATATGGTGCGTCTTTGTTGGGGGGAACTTCGGGAACCTACACGCTTAAAGAGCATACAGATAAGCCTTTTGGCAAAGATGATTTTAAATTTACAAGCAATCAGATCTGGACAATTTATAAGGATGGCTCTATTGAATTGTCGTCGAGTATTACATCCAATAATGCAAGTGTTGTATTAGCTCGATTGGGATATGCTTTGCAATTGCCGACCGAGTATGGCAATTATAGTTATTATGGACGTGGGCCGATCAATAATTATGCTGATCGGAAGACAGCACAATTTATTGAATTGCACAAAAGCACTGTAAAAGATCAGTTCGTGCCATGGCCTAATCCGCAAAATATGAGCAACAATGAGGATGTGCGTTGGACAGCATTGACAAATAATGCTGGACAGGGAGTTGTTTTTGTTGCGAAAGAGCATTTATCAACATCCGCTTTGGACTATAGTGAGCTGGAGTTGACCTTTGCACCGCACCCTTATCAATTACCAAAGAGTTCGGGCGTACACGTGCATCTTGATGCAGCTGTAACAGGACTTGGTGGTAATAGCTGTGGACAAGGGCCACCGTTAGAAAAGGACCGTGTGAAAGCAGTACCAACGGCTATCGGTTTCATTATCCGTCCGATTCAGAACAATGATATGATAGCAAAGGCTCAGGTAGCGACTGCCGGTGATGCGCCCATTTCGTTGGCAAGAAGTTCAAATGGAGAAGTTTCTATTCAATCGGGAAATAAAAATGAGACCGTATTATACAGTTTGAACAATGCAAAGGCAAGTGTCTATAAAGCGCCTTTTGATTTACGCGCCGGCGGTACAGTAACGGCTTGGTATCAGCAAAATGAAAAATTGAAGGTAACACAACAATACACTAAAATCGAAACCATTCCAATGGAAGTTGTTTTTGCTTCAAGTCAAGAGACTGGTGAGGGGGATGCCAAGAACCTATTGGATGGAGATCCTTCCTCGATTTGGCATACGATGTATTCGGTTACCGTAGCACAGTATCCACATTGGGTTGATTTTGATGCTGGGAGTAGCAAAACAATTAAGGGCTTCACTTTTCTACCAAGACAGGATGGACCGAATGGCGATATCAAGGATTATAAGATCCAGGTGAGTAAAGATGGGAAGAACTGGGAAGATGTGATGTCCGGATCTTTTGAACGGAATAAAAAATTAAAAACTGTTCGATTCGAAAAGCCTGTGAAAGGACGTTATATCCGCTTTACAGGACTTAACTCCCAACGTGGTGATGATTATGCTTCCGGAGCTGAATTTGCTGTTATCGCTGAATAATTTGCTTTAAATCGCATATTGAGCCAGCACCTGTCAAACAGGTGCTGGCTTTTTTGTTGGCGACCCAGGATAAGATTAAATAGTGCGATCGATATGTCTGAACGATCGTTTCGTTTCACGTAAGGTCTCGGGCGATAATTTTGCAAACTTATTACATATAATGTTCGCGCACTTCTGTATTTTTAGGCCAGTTTAAACCGAGGCAAACCGGACAGTATGGAAATAAATAAACTTGATAATGCGCCTTTTACGGCATACCAAAAACTTGTGGTCTTTTTATTGGCCATGACACAATTTACGGTCGTGCTTGATTTTATGGTGATGTCACCGATGGGGGATATCCTGATGAAAGCCATCGATCTCAAACCAGCTCAATTTGGGATTGCGGTTTCGGCCTATGCTTTTAGCGCGGGTGCTTCTGGTCTGCTGACCGCGGGCTTTGCCGATCGTTTTGATCGAAAGAAGCTGCTGCTTTTTTTCTATTCTGGCTTTATTATCGGGACCTTCTGCTGTAGCTTTGCTAACGATTACTGGACTTTGGTCGCTGCTCGAATCATCACGGGCCTCTTTGGAGGGGTCATTGGTTCGATCTCCATGGCTATTATCACCGATATCTTTACGCTTCAGCAACGTGGACGTGTGATGGGCTTTGTACAAATGGGCTTTGGCGCCAGCCAGGTCCTAGGCATTCCGATAGGTCTGTATATCGCAAACAATTGGGGCTGGCATAGCGCCTTTTTATGGATTGCCGTGATGGCTTTGATTATTGTCATTATCATTGCAATTAAACTCATTCCGATTACAGCACATATCGGTCTTCAGAAACATCAATCTGCGTTAAAGCACCTTTGGCTGACTTTTTCACAGCGAGAATATCGTATCGGCTTCGCTGCAACAGCCTTGCTATCCATTGGAGGTTATATGATGATGCCTTTTGGAAGTGCTTTTGCAGTCAATAACCTCAAAGTTAGCCATGAGCAGCTGCCGATGTTGTTTATGATTTCGGGTGTCGCTTCATTGATTATTATGCCTATCGTTGGGAAATTGAGCGACCGTTACGATAAGTTTAAGATTTTCGCGTTCGCTTCCCTTTGGCTCATGGTTGTCGTATTTATCTACACGAACCTAGGTGTTACTCCATTTTATATTGTTGTTATCTTAAACATTTTAATGATGGCGGGCATTTTAAGTCGGATGACGCCTTCTTCCGCTTTGATCACGGCTGTTCCGGAGATGAAAGATCGGGGTGCATTTATGAGTATCAGTTCATCGTTGCAGCAGCTGGCAGGAGGTGTGGCAGCTTCGCTAGCAGGTGTAATCATTGTTCAAGAAACAAAAGAAAGCCCCTTGGAACATTATCCTACATTAGGGATGAGTGTGATTCTGCTCTCTATCATCGGTATTTTTATGATCTACCGGGTGAGCAGTATGATTAAAAAGCGAAAAGCCAATTCTTAAAACAAAATTGTTCTTATCGTTATTAGTTCTTAAAATATAAATTGCTAAAGAGAGATGGAATTATGGAAAAAATAGTTAGATATCCACATCCAAATGGAGAGATAACCGTTCTTTGGATACCTGAACGCTGTGCACATGCTGCGGTTTGTGTGAAGAGTCTCCCAAATGTGTATCATCCGAAAGATAGGCCTTGGATCACAGCCCAAAATGCCAGTACAGCTGAATTGATTGAACAGATCAAGCATTGCCCTTCTGGAGCACTTCAGTACGAATTGAAAAAATAATAGTTGTTGTCTTGTTAAGGCAAAAAAAAAGCATCATTTATAATTAAATGATGCTTTTCTTGTTGGCGGTCTGGACGGGACTCGAACCCGCGACCCCATGCGTGACAGGCATGTATTCTAACCAGCTGAACTACCAGACCAACAATGTGTTTTTAAAATTTTAGCGGTCTGGACGGGACTCGAACCCGCGACCCCATGCGTGACAGGCATGTATTCTAACCAGCTGAACTACCAGACCTAAAATCTTAAGGATTGTTTTTAATAATTTTTGGCGGTCTGGACGGGACTCGAACCCGCGACCCCATGCGTGACAGGCATGTATTCTAACCAGCTGAACTACCAGACCTAAAAATCTTAAAAACTTATTTTTGTTAAAGAACGTATGAGATTTCTCTCTCTTTTGAAGCGGTCTGGACGGGACTCGAACCCGCGACCCCATGCGTGACAGGCATGTATTCTAACCAGCTGAACTACCAGACCTCAACCCTTCTCCTCAGAAGGTGTGCAAATATAGCGTTTGTTTACGTATCTGCAAAGATTTTTTGAAAAAAAACTAATCTACTTGACCGTCTTTCATCTTCTCTGCATTCTCCGCAAACTGCAATGCATCGATAATTCCTTGAATATCACCGTCCATAATTGCCGGTAAGTTGTACATCGTCATTCCAATACGGTGCTCCGTTACGCGACCTTGTGGGTAGTTATAGGTACGAATTTTTGCCGAACGGTCTCCAGTAGATACCAAAGTTTTTCTTTTTGCAGCGATGTCGCCGTTCTTTTTGTTCAGCTCGAGCTCGTAAAGTTTGTTTCGCAACATCTCCATCGCTAACTCACGGTTGGCTAATTGGGAACGTTCTACCTGACAAACAACAACGATACCCGTCGGTTTATGCGTCAACTGTACCTTTGTTTCTACCTTGTTGACGTTCTGTCCACCGGCACCACCTGAACGGGATGTCTGTAATTCAATATCACCCGGATTGATCTCAACATCGACATCTTCAGCTTCAGGAAGAACTGCAACAGATGCTGCAGAAGTATGTACACGACCCTGTGTTTCCGTATCCGGAACGCGTTGTACACGATGTACACCTGATTCGTATTTCAATTGTCCGTAAACGTCTTCACCGATGACTTTTAAGATCACCTCCTTATAACCGCCAGAAGTTCCTTCAGTAACGTCCATTACTTCGTTGCGCCAGCCTTTGGTTTCGAAATAACGTGTGTACATGCGGTAAAGGTCGCCAGCGAATAAGGCTGCTTCATCACCACCTGATCCACCACGAATTTCGATAATGGCGTTTTTCGCATCTTCAGGATCCTTCGGAATCAACATTAAGCGAATTTCTTCTTCTTTTTCTTCTTTTGCTACGTATAAAAGATCCAATTCCTCTTTAGCCATCTCACGAAGTTCTTGATCTTTCTCGTTCATGATGATGTCCTTATTGGTATCAATATTACTCACCATATTTTTGTAAATATGGTACTGATCCACGATTTTGCCCAAATCTTTGTACTCTTTATTCAATTTGGCAAAACGTTTCATATCTTGCATGGTATCAGGGTTGCTCAATTCGGCTTCCACTTCTTCCCATCTTTCTTTTATCGCTTGTAATTTATCTAACATATATCGAAAATGCTTCTTCTAGGAATGTATGACCTAGATTACTATTGAGTGTACAAAAGTAAGGAAATTTTGTTGCTTTTAAACAACCTAGCCTGCTATTAATGAGAGGAAACTGCTTTTAGTCCCACGATGGAAGCAATCAGCGTGAAAATAAAGAATATGCGCCAAAAATCTGCCGGCTCCTTAAAGAAGATGATCCCCATTAAAACGGTACCTACTGCACCTATTCCGGTCCAAACAGCATAAGCTGTGCCTAAGGGAAGTGTCTGTGTAGCTTTGATCAATAAGCCCATACTTGCAAATAAGAATACGACAAAGGCACCGTACCAGAGCCATTGCGCATTTCCGGTTGCATATTTGGCTTTACCTAAGCAGGTCGTAAAGCCGATTTCGCATAATCCACCCAATATTAAAAATACCCAGTTCATATCTTTTTTTGATTTTTTGTTTCGACACAAAGATCCGGCTTTAGGGCGATAATAATTTTTACAAATGTTAAAAATTTGTGTGAATATTTGCGCGAATCCGGCTTAGGGTAACCTGACTGACACCGAGATAGGAGGCGATGTAACCAAGTTTGATCCGTTGAATATATTGGGGGTATTTTTGAAGTAACTCGGCATAGCGCTCTTGGGCAGTATTAAAGAGCTTGGACATGGTTCGTTGCTCGGCCTTGATAAATTCAAGTTCAGCCA
Organism: Sphingobacterium sp. Ag1; assembly: GCF_000988325.1. NCBI lineage: Bacteria > Pseudomonadati > Bacteroidota > Sphingobacteriia > Sphingobacteriales > Sphingobacteriaceae > Sphingobacterium > Sphingobacterium sp. Ag1. Next base: position 36,529 of record NZ_LBGU01000024.1, read on the forward strand.
TCTTTCTTCCCCAGTTGGCAATGGCAATATCACTTTCGTAGAGATCAAAAAGTTGCTTTTGGTCTATCTGATAAACAACACTGTCCTCCAAAAGGTCTATATTTTCATAACCTGGGGTATCATGTACATAACTATTCATGGATATGAGCGTTCCACCGGGTGAAACAAAATCCAGGGTAATCTGACGGTTGGCCGTCTCGTAGTAAACGCGGGCTAATCCGGAAGCCAGAAAATAGATGTGTTTTTGAATTTTGTCCTGTTCGATCAACAGGCTATTTCTTTTCGCTGTGATTTTCTTACTGACCTGCTCCAATTTTGCAGCACTTTCGGGTGTTAGGAAGTGGTAACCATTCAGGCAATCGGATAAAGAAATTAGGATTTGCTCGCCCATTTTTCCAAACGTAAAGTTTCACCATCCCATACTGCATAGGTATGGTAATTGATCCATTCCCCTAAATTTAAAATACGGCTATTGGAGTTCAGTTCAACATCATAGGGGAGATGTCGATGACCAAAGATATAATAGTCGTGATGTTGGGTTGACTCCAGCTCCTTGGCATAGCCAATCAGCCATTCTTTATCTTCGCCCAAAAACTTTTCGTCTTCATTATTCGAAAGCCTGCTATGTTTGGACCAGCGTGTTGCGATTCCGATTCCGAGATTTGGGTGCAACCGCGCAAATAACCATTGGCATAGACGGCTCCGAAATACTTTCTTGAGTATCTTGTATTTGTAATCCCCGGAACCTAATCCATCGCCGTGGTGAATATAAAAGTGTTTTCCGTTGAGTTCTAATTCCAGCTCATTGTCGATGATTCGAACATTTAATTCCTTTTTGAGGTAATCAAACATCCACATATCGTGGTTTCCTTTAAATAAAGTAATGGGAATGCCGAGATCCGAAATTTCGGCTAATTTACCCAAAAAGCGGATATAGCCTTTCGGGACAACCGTGGCATATTCAAACCAGAAATCAAAAATATCACCAACAAGATAGAGCTGTGCAGCATCTGTTTTGATCTGGTCGAGCCACTGTATAATTTGCAGCTCCCTTTCCCGTGAACGTTCCAAGGGGTAAGATCCAAGATGAAAGTCGGAGGCAAAATAAATTTTTGTTCTTGTTGACATGTGGCCAAAACTAAAAAAAATGGAGGCGAATACAAAATGCGCCTCCACAATATATTTTGCTATGATTTAGATAATTCGGTGATGAGCGCCTTTAGATATTCCGTAGCATCGGGATCAATGCGCTTCAAGGACTGCTGAAGTTGATCTGGATACGCACTTTTTATTGCCATGATTGAACTTGCGATAACCATATAGGATTTGTCGGAGACAGCATTCAGAATTAGACTTTTATATTTTTTATCTTTTGTCTGTGCAAGCTTTTGAATCGCAGAGGCACGGATGACAGAGGCTTCGGATTTCTCTGCAAGTGTCAAGATGGTTTTTTCTGTCGACTTGCGGACCGTGGGATTGCTTAAATCGAGCCCTTGAATTGCTGTTGCAGCAAGATCCGCATCGGTATCCGCCAATGCTTTTGTTAAGATTTGCTGGCTGATGATATTTGTCGGATTTTTTGAAGCATAGGCAATCGCACCGACGCGGTTGGCAAATGAAGGCGCATGTTCATATTGATACAGATAGTCGGCATCAGATTTATCGATCTGAATTTGGCCAACGAGTGTTTTTTCGGGATCGATATCAATAAATTCAACAGCAGCAGGTAACGGAATCATAAATTGGGCATTTCGCTTGTTGAGTTGAAAGGTCTGTCTGATCTTACCATTTTTGGTATAGATATCGACGGCCAAAGGAAGTTGGAATGTCTGCACGGTTGAATCTTGTATTTGGGCTACATTCAAGATAATACTGTTCTCTCCGTTTCTTGTCGTGATTTTCAAAATTGGATGTCCACCTTGGTAATACCATTGATTGAAGTACGGAGCCCAGTCTTTTCCGGTCACCTCTTCCATCGCTAGACGGAGCTGTTGCGGTTCGCCGGTTTTAAAGGAATTGTCTGTCAAGTATTTTTTCAACGATTGATAGAACGCTTCATCACCCATTTGTTCTTTTAAGGCATAGAGAATCAATGAGCCTTTTGCATAGCTGATATTATCAAACATATCTTCTTTATCATGATAATAATAACGGGCTAAAGTCGGACTTTTTCCATTTTTAGTCGATTTGAGATAAGACTGGAGTTTTTCAAATCTAGATTTATCGCCACGATCTTTACCACCATCGTGCTCACGCCAGATAACCTCGCCGAAAGTAGCGAAGGATTCATTCATGGTTAAATTGGACCAAGATTCTGCTGTTACCAAATCGCCAAACCACTGGTGAAACAGTTCATGGGCGATCGTTCCCTCCTGATTATCGTCCAACAATTCGCGTTTCGTCTTCTGTACATGTTCGCCATGTAATGTTGCACTTGTATTTTCCATGGCGCCTGAGACATAATCGCGACAGACAATCTGCGCATACTTATTCCAAGGGTAAGGAACGCCTAGAGTCTTGCTGTAAAAATCCATCATGGCCGGTGTCTTTCCGAAAATATCCTTGGCATAGGGTGCATATTTCGGTTCCAGGTAGTAATCAACAGGAATATTATTGTACTTGTCCTGATAGATTTTAAAATCACCAACGGCCATCATAAATAGATATGGAGCATGTGGCAGATCCATTTTCCAGGTATCTGTACGGGTACCATCACTATTCTTCTGTTGACTGCTCAATGCACCGTTCGATAAACTGACATAATTGTCAAGAACGGTCATGGAGATTTCAGCCGTCGTTTTTTGGTTGGGGCGATCAATCGTCGGGAACCAGGCGGATGATGCCTCGGTCTCACCTTGTGTCCATATTTGACGGGGTTTGTTTGGCGTATGCTCATCTGGATTGATAAAATAAAGCCCCTTTGCATCGTTGATTGCCGCGCTGCCCTGAACTTTTAATAAGTTGGGTTTTGCTGTGTAATCGAGGTATACTGTATATTGCTCCTTAGCAAGGTAATTACGGTCGAGCTTAATCCGTAGAGAGTGATCATCATAGGTATATTTTAAGGGAATCAATTGTGAGCCATTGACCAAAGAAACCTGTTTAATATCCATGCCTTTTGCATCAAGGCGGAGGGAGTCTGTTGGGTAGAAATGAGGTTTTAATGTAACCCACTCTTTTCCATTGAGGAATTGATTGGTATAGTCAAAACGCACATCGAGTTTGGTGTGGACAAGATCGTTGATCTGAGTGGGAGTGGATCGATATTGTTGATCTATGGAAAGTTGTTGTGCTTCGCTTATTCCAATTTGAAGAATGGAAATGGACAAAGAAAGGTATACGACTTTTTTGAACATGGTTATAGTATTTTCAAGATTTAAATAAATCTAAAGAAATTTCGGTTGTGATAAAAATATACGCTGCAGAAATGTGTTTAATACTACTATGAGCGGCTCATGTTTTATTTATCTATTTATTTATTCGCTTTGATGTAGGTGGTTTGATTGCTAGCGTAAAGGACAAGCGGGAAGTGATGAATCGAGGTTTTTTAGTTCTTATTCGAGGAAGAGAAAAAACTACCTGAGGTAGGTAAGAGGTCGATAAATTTGTTTATATTCAACTCAAATTGAATTTTCAGATGCTAGGTGAATAAAACTTAGATTGGTTGAAACAAGTATAAAGGTTTTATGAAAAATAAGAAATTTGGTCTTATCCTAATGATGATAGGTATGGCAGGTACAGCGACGACTGGTTATGGACAACAGTTGACATATCCGACGACAAATAAAGGAACTGTCGTGGATGAATTTTGGGGTGAAAAGGTAGCAGATCCTTACCGCTGGCTGGAAGATGACCGTTCAGCTGAAACAAAAAGCTGGGTACAGGCAGAGAATAAAGTGACTTTTGACTATTTGAATGCAATTCCATTCCGTACAAAATTAAAAGATCAATTGACCGAAATATGGAATTATGAAAAAATAGGAACTCCGTTTAAGGAAGGTGGGTATACATATTTTTTTAAGAATAATGGCTTGCAGCAACATGCTGTGCTTTACCGTAAACTAGGGGAGGGGGGAGCCGAAGAAGTTTTCCTGGATCCAAATACATTCTCGAAAGATGGATCGACTTCATTGGCTGATGTTTCATTTTCAAAGGATGGGAGCTTAGTCGCCTATTCTATTTCTGAAGGTGGATCAGACTGGCGAAAAGTCATTGTGCTGAATGCCAAAGATAAAGCGCCTGTAGGTGAAACGCTCGTGGATGTCAAATTCTCTGGTATTGCATGGAAAGGAAATGATGGTTTTTATTACTCGAGTTACGATAAGCCAAAGGGATCTGAACTTTCTGAAAAAACAGACCAACATAAATTATACTACCATAAACTTAAAACAGCCCAATCTATAGATAAATTGGTTTTTGGCGGTGCTGCAACACCGAGACGGTATGTCGGTGCTTCATTAACAGACGATCAACGTTACCTGATTATTTCTGCTGCAAATACGACATCAGGAAATGAACTTTATTATCAGGATCTCCAGCAACCGAATAGCAAGATTGTCTGCCTACAAGATCATTTTGATGCCAATACAGGTGTCGTTGACAATATTGGGGATAGTTTCTTATTGGAGACAAACTACAAGGCTGCCAACAACCGTTTGGTAAGAGTTGATTTGAAGAATCCTGCAAAGGAGAACTGGAAAGATGTTATTCCAGAAACTGAAAATGTGCTTTCGATCAGCACCGGAGGTGGTTATCTTTTTGCAAATTATTTGAAAGATGCGGTTTCAGTGGTGATTCAATATGATTATACCGGTAAAAAGATTCGGCAAATAGAATTGCCAGGTGTGGGCACAGCGAGTGGTTTTTCGGGCAAGAAAAAGGAAAAAGAAATTTATTTTGGTTTTTCAAATTACATTACGCCTTCTTCAAGCTATAAATTTGACGTGAATTCCGGTCAGTCTGCACTTTATATTAAACCTAAGGTGAAGTTTGATTCCGATCAGTATGAATCGAAACAGGTTTTCTACACATCCAAAGACGGTACTAAAGTTCCGATGATTATTACCTACAAGAAGGGGATGGTTTTGAATGGCAAAAACCCGACGATTGTGTACGGTTATGGTGGCTTTAATATCAGCTTGACACCTGCCTTTAGTACTTCCGTTGCGGTGTGGCTGGCAAATGGCGGTGTTTATGCTGTTCCGAATTTACGTGGGGGCGGCGAATATGGTCAGAAATGGCATGATGGCGGTAGGCAGTTTAACAAGTTGAATGTGTTTAACGATTTTATTGCCGCCGCACATTATCTTCAGGAAAATGGTTATACGTCACCCGAGTATACCGCTTTATCGGGGGGATCTAATGGAGGGCTTCTTGTTGGTGCAACAATGACAATAGATCCCAAAGTAGCCAAGGTCGCGCTTCCCGAGGTCGGTGTTTTGGACATGTTGCGTTATCATACCTTCACAGCCGGTGCAGGTTGGTCCTATGATTATGGTACAGTCAATGATAGCAAAGAAATGTTTGACTATCTGAAAGCATATTCTCCGGTACATAATGTGAAAACTGGAGTTTGTTACCCAGCGACAATGGTCTTTACGGGAGATCATGATGATCGTGTGGTACCAGCACACTCCTATAAGTTTGCTTCCGAACTACAGGCAAAACAAGCTTGTGATAATCCGGTATTGATTCGTATTGAGACAAAAGCTGGTCATGGTGCTGGGCGGTCAACAGAAGTTCTGATCAATAGTACAGTTGATAAATATGCTTTTGCTCTTTGGAATATGGGCATTAAAGAAATAAAGTAAGCAGGCAGCTTCCGAGCGCTCAAAGCATTGCCTGTTGGCTCAAAATGCTGTCAGTTGCGCTATCAATAAAAAGTCCCGATCACATATTGATTGGGACTTTTTTGTCGAGTGACTATCAGCACATCTTGTTATTGCCAGGTCTTTTCACCCTTTTTCATTTTTTGTAATGTTGCTACATATTCTTCTTTTTGAGTAGCATCGGTAATGAGTGAGATCGCTTTTTCTTGCGTTTTAATTGCTTTTTCTTTTTCTCCAAGGCGATAGAGTATGTTTGCAAAAGTGTCTAGATACATGGGCGCATCTTTTTCTTTCTCGTTGGACAATTTGCTCCATTCGGCTGCCGCCTTTAAGCATGCAGGGTCATTGCAGTTTTCAAAAATGGACCAAGCCATGTTGTTTAGTTCTGCAGCGGTGATAGTTGAACCATATTTTGCAATGTATTTATTGAAGCTATCTCTTAGTCCAGGGTAATTTTTGGTATAACCGTAATAACGCGGTTGCATTTCGAGACTTGCTTTTTCTGTATTGACAGTCGGATATTTTTGCGCCAATTCTTTTTCTATGCTCGTGAAATCAACCGTTTCCTTTGCACGAATTTTGGTGTTTACTGCATTGCTAACCAACAGTTGGGACAAGAAATCATTGGCTTTTACTTTTTCACTAACGGCATCAAATTTAGCAGGATTGTCTTTGATTAAATTAAAAGCCTTAGAATCGACAACATTTGCTGCCGAAAGTAATAAACTGACATTCTCCTTTGTGAAGATTTGATCTGTAGTCAAGGACGCTAATACGACTCCTTCCGCTTTTGCCTGTGTCTCTTGATCATAAGCTTCCTTGGCTGCCACAGCCATGCTTTTGGCGATGTTTACATTTGTTGGGTCGGCATTGAATTTTGCTAATAGTGTTTCATATTGTGTATTTGGATCAAGTGATTTTTGTGCTTTTGCTATAAAGTCGTCGGCTTCACCACCACCTACGATACGATGTACCAGGGTACCTTTTGAATCAAAGATCAGAAAAGTTGGGTAGGCTCTAACTTTATAGTCTTTGGCAAAACGGTCGGCCTCTTCGTACCAAGATTTTACGTCTTCATTATCATTCTTGGTTTTATCCATCTGAATTTTAGCGTTGATAAATTTAGCATTGAAAAAATCACCTACTTTGGCTTGTGGGAAGATGGTACTCGACATATATTTACAAGGACCACACCAGGTTGTAAAACAGTCTACAAAAATGAATTTGTTTTCTTTAGCCGCTTTTTCTTTAATCTGACTCCAATTGAGCCCATGCTCAAATTTGATTCCCTCGCTTTGCGCAAATAGTAGGGTTGGAATTAGAAATAGCATTAAAATCAATTTTTTCATAACGTCGGTATTTTAGATTTTTAATTTAATCGTTCGTATAGGCTGGGATAAGTTTAGTTTTCCCAAGTTTTTATTCCTTTCATCATCTTCTCTAGAGTTTCTTGATAGATAGGACGGTCGTCCTCACTAGCCATTTCGATCGCTTTGTTTTGCCACTTTATGGCTTTTTCTTTTTCTCCTTTCTTATAGAGCAGATTTGCATAGGTATCCAAAAATGCACTGCTTGGGTCATCAATAATTGATTTCTTGCTCCAGCTTAACGCGGATTCGATGCAGGCAGGATCACTGCTATTGTTGAAAATAGTCCAGGCAAAGGTATTTAATTGATGTGGGGTAAAATCTTCGGACGAAAGGTAATCATTGATGGTATTCTTCATGGCTACGTAATTCTTCACCTGAAGGTAATAGTGTGCTTTTATCTTCTTGAACATCGGTACGAAATCGATGTCTGGATATTTTGCCGCCAGTTCATTTTGATAACTGTCCCAGTTGGGTTCATGTTTGGCATCTATTTTAATCTGGAATAATTCGTTGACGACAACATTGGCCAGCGTGCGGTTGGCAATGCCTGGCGACTCTAATAGAATATCGATTTTCTCTTTATTGTTGCGGATAAGATTAAAAGCTTTTGAATTGGTGAATTTGGCAGCTGCCAATAAAATATGAACATTTTCTTTTTTGAATAATTCATCCGTGCCCAATGAGTTCGCTAAGGTATTTTCTGCCTTTCGTGCTGTATTTTCATCGTAAGCGATATTTGCTGCTTTCAGCATCTGCTTGGCCGTATAAATATCTTGGGGTCTTTTCTCGAATTTTTTTAACAGCGTGTAATACTGTGTTTCGGGATTTAGTCCATCCATCACATGCCCGACAAATTCGGGAGCATCACTTGCGCCGACAATCCGGTGTACCGCCTGCCCATTGGGATTAAAGATAAGAAATGTGGGAAAGGATTGAATATTGTATTCGTTGGAAATAGCACGCGCATCGGCATACCATTTTTTGACAGTGGCATTGTCGGATTCTGTGGAATCCATTTGTACCCTAACACTAATGAAGTTCTGATTAATTGGCTGCCCCACCTGCTCTAAAGGAAAGATCTCATTGCTCATATATTGGCATGGGCCACACCAGGTTGCAAATAGCTCTACGAAGATAAACTTGTTTTCAGCTTGTGCCCGTTCCTTTATCTGTTTCCAACTCAACCCTTCTACAAATTTAACCCCCTTAGTTTGGGCTTGAGCCAAATTCCCGAATAAAATTGTAAGGCATAACGCGATTATACTTCTCATACTCACTCAACAAAAGATTCATAATTATGTTTAAGTTATTAAATTAATCTGAAAACAAAAACACCTCTGAAGTATTAATTTCAGAGGTGTTTTCGTGGACTGATAAATCGCTTATTTGATATTTATCTTCGATTTTAAATCTTTTGTTAGACCGTCTTTATGTAACATCAAAGAAGTTGTTTTATAACGTACAAATTCTTTTGATGCATATAAATAACCGTGATAGTCATTTGTGGTGCCCCAAGAGTTTTTAACAATGTAATATTCTTTTCCGTTTTGATCTTTTACAAGACCTACGATATGCATACCGTGGTCATCTGTCGTTTGCCAGTTGTCGAAAGCTTTTTGTCTTTCTTCCGCTGTTACTTTTAACTCTGGTTTAGGACCAACAAACATCGTTGACTTTTCTTGATCTGTCATTTCCTCGAAAGGTTTTTCTGGTACATAAGCTACACCGTTTTTCCAAGAGAACCCTTTTTCTGATACGTCAGTTGCCCAAGCTACCGTATAACCTTTTTGTAAAGCATTGTCAATGATGTCCGTTAAATCGTTCATCTTAACATTATAGAAACGGTCGAATGACCAGTTATCTGGAATCAACAATACGAATTGGCTGTAGTATGGATGGTCGGTCACCGAAGCAATACCTACGTAATCATCCGGATTGATACCGATTACCTGATCTGCAAAGGTGCGCGGTGTATAGGATTTACCGTTATAATCAAATTTCTCAGGTACTTCTCCAAGATAAGAATCCATCGCAGCGGTATACGCTTTTTCCCAGTTTGGCGTTAATGTTTTGCCTTTTACTACTGCTCCTAACATCGCATCCAACATATTGGTCATCTCACCAAAGTTGTTACGTGTAGTACCGTAGTGAAGACCTGTGTAAGCAGATTGTGGCATTGTACCATATTTACGGAATGAGTTTAATACATCGTGGAATTGACCACCTTCACCCAATGACAATCTGCCATGAAGGCGTACATACGTACGTGCTTTGTCTAAATACGTGTTGCGCGCAGTATAAATTTGGGAGATCTCCACTGGTTTTTTACCCATACGGATCATCTCTGACTCCAGGAAAGAGTTACCTGAATAAGACCAACAAGTACCTGATGAACCTTGGTTTTTGATGGATGTGTTACCTAGATTGATAACTTCAGTAAATGTAAATCCAGATTTGCTATTGTCATTTTGATTTGCTTTTAGCGCATTGATCAAATTGTCTTGTGCTTGTACTTGGAATGAAGCTGCGAAAAGTGAAGCAGCTAGTACAATCGTTTTATTCCAATTCATTGTTAGTATTTTGTTAATTTAGTGTGGTGCTAAATTAAATAAATTAAATTTAGTAAGGTAAATTCCTCTGTAAAATAATTGTTCAAAAAAATCTGCCGTTTTTCTGCATATCTTTTGCTGAAGAAAAGGATATGCATAAAGCATAATATCACATAGAAATGGTCAGAAATTTCTTCCTGACCATGCTGTTTTGTATCGCTTATAGCTTTGCGCGGACTACTGGAGTTTTTCGCCGAATAATGACCACGGGTACCTTATTAATCGCAGCTTTAATTGATTGTAACTTAATCAGCCGGTGAAGTTTTTTTTGGAAAAAGCAGCGAAGCAATGATACTCAATGCAAGTATGCTGACGATAACGATCAACGAATGCGTTGTTGTAAAACCTACTTCGGCCAACCAATGATGCAGCAACATCTTTAGACCAATGAAGACCAGCAGAAATGCTAAACCTACTTTGAGGTATTGGAATTTGTGAATAATATTGACCAGAAGGAAGAACATCGATCGCAAGCCAAGTATTGCAAAAATATTAGAGAAAAATACAACATAGGCGTCTTTGGTCACCGAGAAAATTGCAGGGATAGAATCCACAGCAAAAATCAAATCCGTAAATTCTATGACCAGTAATACAAGAAATAGTGGCGTCATATATTTCACGCCGTTCTCTACATGGAAGAAGTGCCCGCCATCTAATTTGGGGGTTACCTTAAAGTATCGGGAAGCGAATTTAACGACCGGGTGGTTCTGTGGATCCACTTCTTCTTCCTGATTACGGTTGATAAACATTTTGACACCTGTAAAGACCAGAAAAGCGCCAAAAACATAGAGGATCCAGCCAAATTTAGCAATAAGGGTTGCACCAAGGAAAATAAATAGGAAACGCATTATGATCGCTCCCAAAATTCCCCATACCAAAACTTTATGGTAATAGCGCTCCGGAATACCAAAAGAAGTAAATAATAATACCATCACAAAGATATTATCTACCGATAGGGCATATTCCACAACGTAACCAGTGAGATATTCCAGCCCAAGATTTTTGTTGTAGAGCTCGAGACTCGCCGCTAAATCACCTGGAATGATTTTAATATCGTGATGGTGTTTGGTAATGATTTCTTGAAGGTGGTCCAAGTCATGGATGTTGTGCAATTCAAATCCATAGTGACGAAGGAGCCAATAGAAACCCAAAGAGAATAAGACCCAGATGGCGCTCATGATGCTAGCCATCTTTAGGCTAACAGGTTTGTCGCCTTTGGAGAATAAGCCTAGATCTATTGCTAGCATAAGTGCAATAAAGATGAGGAATCCGCCAAAAAACATTAATTCGTGACTCATTTTATTTTTTTCTTTCTGTTGTATATTTTACCAGCTGTTCCAACCCCGCCTTGTATTCACTGTCGGGAAAGTCTTCCAAAATTCGGAAAGCATCTTGTTGGTATTCCAGCATCTTATTTGTAGCATATTCGAGCCCTCCACTCTGGCGGACAAAGTCGATGACTTCGGCCACTTTGTGTGTGTCTTCATTATGGTTTTTAATCAGATTAATGATCCTTCGCTTTTCACTTGAAGTCACTTGATTCAAAGCATAGATTAACGGTAAGGTCATTTTCTTCTCTTTGACGTCATTGCCCAGTGGTTTGCCAACGTCATCTAACCCAAAGTCGAATAAATCGTCCTTGATTTGGAATGCAATTCCGATCTTTTCACCAAATTGATGAAGCTTATCGATTGTTTCCTGATCTGCATTTGAAGAAGCCGATCCACAGGCACAGCAAGAAGCAATGAGCGAAGCTGTTTTCTTTCGGATGACCTCAAAATAAATCGATTCTTCAATATCTAGTTTACGGGCCTTTTCGATTTGAAGCAATTCACCTTCGCTCATCTGATCAACGGCTTCCGATACAATTTTTAATAAGTGATAATCCTGATGTTTTACAGAAAGGAGCAGTCCCCTTGACAGCAGAAAATCACCCACCAAAACAGCAATTTTATTTTTCCATAAAGCATTGATGGAGAAAAAACCTCTGCGTTCGTAGGAGTTATCTACCACATCATCATGTACGAGTGATGCGGTATGCAGCAATTCTACGAGAGCAGCTCCTCTGTAGGTGGATTCATTGATTCCGTTGCATATCCCAGCAGAAAAGAACACAAACATGGGCCGCATTTGTTTGCCCTTACGTTTGATCAGGTATTGTGTAATGCGATCCAACAAGGGGACGGAGCTTTTCATTGAAGCTTTGAATTTTTTTTCAAAAGCCTCAAGTTCATGGGCAATAGGACGTTGGATCTCTCTTAATTTTGACATGAATTGGGGTGAAATACCAAAATAGTTAAAGCTTAAAGATAGTGATTTTGTTACAACTCTTCGACTGCTTTCTCAAGATTTTTGTACCATTCTTCACCATAGGTGCGGATGAGGGGATCCTTTAAAAATTTAAAGACAGGAACCTGTAATTCTTTACCAAATGAGCATGCATCTTTACAGATATGCCAGCGGTCATAGTGAAGTACGTCGAATTCGGGATAATGTGTTGTCCTGATAGGATAGAGGTGACACGAAACGGGTTTTCGCCAATGCACCTCGCCAAGTTCGTAAGCTTTTTCGATAGCGCATTTTGTAATGCCATTTTCCCAGGTCACATAAGCACATTCTTTATTTCCATCAACACAAGTGGTCGTTAGATCACCATCAACATCGACAACATACTTCCCTTGCTCTTCAATCGCTTCAATACCTTTCTCGGTCATATAGGGCTTTACTTTGGGATAAATCTCCTCCAATATAGCCTTTTCACTCTCCAATAAAGGTGCGCCTGAATCGCCTTCAATACAACAGATACCTTTACATTTTGATAAATTACACACAAAGTCATTGTTGATTAGATCTTCGTGCACCAATACATTTCCTACTTCAATCATTCTAATTATTTTGAGTAGCTTGCTCTTTGCCCCAATTTGTATTTTAATCCACTGGCTTCGAGTAATTCTAGTGTTACCGAGCCAATCAGAATATCTACATTGGCTTTGACCGGAATACGGTTGCCATCATTGGTTACCCACAGATAAAGCTTGCTATTTTTTTTAAAGATACGTCCTGGTTTAATCTCAGGACTGAATTTGAGACATTCTAAAGTGCCTAATTCCGTTTTTATTTTTTCTATTCCAATATATTGTATGCCTAAGGTGGCAATCTCATCATTCAAAAAATAAGTCAGCTTAAAAGATTCTCCCGGTTTAACAGTCGACAGATCTAGATTTCGGGCGAAATAATAGGAAGAAAGCAAGTCGAAAGTCTGATCTACCTTCGAATTGAAAGTTCCTTTGTTGCCTACAACGCTATTTGTCTCCTGGTTGAAGCGCACCTTATCATTCCGTCTATATCCACCTTCACGAATGTTCTCTGTATAGTAATACGGTAAAAAAGTCTTGCTGTTGATATACGAGTTGTATTCATTTCTTACGGTATATATCGCAAAGGCGCCAGCAGTTTTGCCAGCAGCGTATAAATGAAAGGAAGGATTTCCGGTTCCATCCTTGGTATCCTCAACGGTTAATGTCCCTGTCGCGGCTGAAATAAAGCCATAACGGAGTTTATATTTTAATTTCTCGCCACCTTTAAATGCCGATTCTTTTAAATGTGGTAAATCTTGAGCGAAAGCAGTACTTACGATAACGGATAAGTAAAGGAGCAAAGTCGATATAAGTTTCATGTACGTAAGTTTACGAAATTTGTTTGAAAAAGAAATGTTAATTTCATTCAAATAAATTTAACTTTTGGAGTTAATGAGACCTTCATGGACGATGACTTATACTTATTTTAGAGCTGATCTATTTAGGCTGCGTCCGCTTAAATACGGGGACCGTAGAACAAGGTTCACCATACATAATACTCTTGGCCACCTTACTTAGTTTTACCGTAAACTGCACAAATGTAGATTCTGGAATAAAAATATCACCACAACCTTTCACAACCACACGTTGACCCCGAAATTGTTCCATGTCAATTTGGTCAATTGCTGCGGCATACTGCATACGCAACAACTCTGCTGAATCCCCGAAGATAACTGTCGCAGCATAGGGTTCCAATTTGTTGGCCAATAACATATAAGCCCAGGTCGGAACAATAGCATCGGCAGTACACGTAATGGCGACATGTTTACCTGCGTATTGCGACCAATCGTGTGTCTTAATGAATTCGCGGAAGTCCTTTTCTTTAAGAATCAAGCCATGGAAGAGATTATCTTTAATATCATATACTACATTGTCCGCATTAGGATGGTAGTTGGCCAAGTCAACTGTGACTAAACCACTTTGCGCAACTTTGTTGACAATAGCTGTTTGAATATCCATATTTACATAAAAAAAGCCGGACGATAATTCGTCCGGCTACAAATTTACTTAAAATTCTTTTAAAAGAATTTCACTCTATTGTCAATGATTTCAGCTTTGTCTTGTAATGCGCGGAAAATAGATCCCCAAGCGCGTTGTGCTTTCGCTGCAAGCATTTGTTTCTTTTGTCCGTTGATATCCGAAATAGCAGCAGGATTGGTAAAACCATTTACTTGTACAACATATACACCTGTATTCCCTTCAATAGCTTTGGAAGGTTTGTTTGGTTGTAGTCCGAAAACAGTACCAACCACTTTGTTTTCTAATGCAACACCAGGGATAACTGGATTTGCGAAAACAACATTTTCAACGTGAATAGCTGCTTTACCAACTTTTTGTGCAACTTGATCAATAGAAGATGTACCTGCTAAAGCCTTGTCAAATTTATCTTTCAAGATTTTAGCTTTAACCATATTTCTTACGGCAGGTTCGATATCTTTCTTAACAGCGTCCAAGGAAAGAGATCCTTTAGGCTGTATGTCGACCAAGTTTGCTAAGATATAAGAAGTTTCAGTCTCGAATACTTTATCTGAAATATCGCCTTTTTTAGCTTCGAAAGCCCATTTAATTAAATCACGCGGAGCTTCGGCACCATCTAATACATTATCCATGGCTGTTACGCGTGATGCTGTTTTTGCTTCCAAACCAAGTTTTTTCGCTTCTTGAGCAAAGTTCTGTGCTGTAGCTGCAGATAAGAATGCTGTTGCTTTGCTATGTGCATTGTTCAACGTTTCTTTTCCACTGTTGATCACTTTGTCAATAATGGCAACTTTAGCATATTTTGAACTACCTGTTTGTTTCTCAATTTTGATGATATGGACGCCAAACTGAGATTTAACAACTTTGATATCACCTGTTTTTCCTTCGAAAACAGCTTTCTCAAATTCAGGAACCATACGGCCTCTGGTAAAAGTACCCAGTTCACCACCGTTGGTTTTGCTTTCTGGATCTTTGCTAAACTGAACTGCAAGCGCTGCAAAATTGTCTCCTTTTTGAATCAAACTTTTGATCGAGTCAGCTTTTGCGAGGGCTTTATCAACACCGCCTTCGGCAGCAGGATCCAATAGAATGTGGGATGCTTTCACAGAGTCAGGGCTTACGATCGTCGAAACAACTTTTGCGATTTCATACGCATTGTTGTTTAAGAAAGGTCCAACTGTCGTTCCAGCTGCAACATTGAATACAACTGAATCTAAAGAAGGACTCAACTGTCCTTTTTTTACATAAGTAAATGGAAACTTGTTGTCTGAATTGATCGAAGCAAACAAAGAGTCATCTTTGGCAACGATTAAATCTTGTTTCAATTTATTGATCGTCTCTTTTACGGCCAATGAATCTTTAGCAAGAGGTTTTGCATCGACCATTACGTATTGAATCGCACGTGTTTCCTCTTGTGTTTTGAACATACTTTTATGTTCATTATAATATTCTTGGTAATCTGCATCAGTCAATTTAGCATCAGCATCTTTAACAGAAGCGTAATCTAAAAGAATGTATTTGAAGTTTGCCAATTTATTACGCTCTTGGTACTCTTCATTTGCTTCCAAAGAAGTAACATACACACTATTCGAAAGCAATTCGCCATATTTACTGCTTAAACGCTCATCTCTAACGCCTTCAAGTAGTGCTTCCCATTGCTGAGCCACTTGTTGGTTACCTGATGTGTTCATTTGGCTAATAAAAGCACGTAGTTGACTCGGGTCAAATTGCCCTGTTTGTGGGTTGGTGAATGCTTGAACGATTTGAGGTGAAGGGTTGTTGCCTTGCACTAAATCATTTAATTCGTCTTTACCGACAGTCAAACCGATTTTTTCAATTTCCTTTTTCAAGATTTCTCTTGACAAAAATTGATTCCATACTTGTTGAACAGCATAGGTTCGCATTTGAGGGGTCACCGCACCGCCCATTTGTTGTTTGAACATTTCCTCTGTCTGTTCAACTTGCTTACTGAACTCAGGATATTCAATTTCAGTTCCGTTGACTTCCCCTACACGATTTTGATGTCTCGCCCAAAAAGGAGCTCCCCCTCGAACGACATCGCCTAGTAAAAATGCTAAAATTGCGATAGCCATAGCTGCGGTCAAGATGACACCAGCTTTGTTACGCAAAAAGCCCATTAATCCCATAGTCTGCTTATTGTGTTTATATTGTGTAAATACTTGTATTTCGTTAATTTATGCATAGCATAGCAAAATGCGGTGCAAGATACAATTTTTATAAAAAAAAACGGAATATTTTCCTGAATGTAACAAAACAAATTTGAAAACTATTTGTATAAAGTAGATTTTTTTGTGCTCTTTTAGTTCAAATGATTCGTTTTGAATAACTTAATCGTATAAATAAACTGCCTGGAGCTATCGTCTCGGATCCATGCCTGCTTTTAAACCAAACCGAAATCTGAATTTATGGCCAGCGAATAGCTATTTACTTAGCGAAGGGAAGAGATTGTTGTTGGTGATGACCGTATACCCAGTTGCATTGGCTATATTGACATGTTTAAAATCTTTGTCTGAAGTAAATGATGAACCTTGTAAGTTACCCCGATTATCTCGAAAGAATGCGGTAATGGGAACATGATTATAAAAGGTCATGTTGCTGTTGCTATCGGCCTTACTTTCGTCGTAGATGATTTCTTCTGTTTTGATAACGGACCCGTCAGCCATGGTAACCACCACATTTTTAGTAAAGACGGTAGTCTTTTCTTTTTCCCGCCGAATAGCATGGTCGGAAGTGATTCGCTGAGTTTCCTTTAAATTGTCGTCGTAAAAGATGATTTTAATGCTTTTTGGAAATTCATATACTTCGGTACTATCGTGTTTGATACGCATTTCAGGCGCTGTGAGATTTGCTTTTACCCGTGTGGAATCGCTATAAATAATATCGACGTGACGTGAAATGTCGACCGCCTCTTCCTTTTTCATATTGGCAATGCGGTCTACCTCTTTTAGATCCGGTTCGCAAGAGGTCAATGAGAGCGCCCCTAGTAAAAATAAGATTACTAGGGGCGATATATTTTGGAATATGGATGAAGCAAATGTCTTGCGTACCATCGTATTAATTAATCTAAAGGGGGTTTTCTAAACCAGCGGTCATTTAGGGTAAAGCCGATATTAAAGTTAATATAGCGTTCACGTAGGAGGCTATTGCTGATTTTGCCCATTTGGCCAAATTCTGCAGAGAAGTTTATTTTAGAGAAGGCTCCTGAAAATTGATTTCTTGCCAAGGGCAATCCAACACCTACAGTAACCGCCATATCGTTGATATTCTGGTCGCTTAAGAAATATTGTGTTTTATTATACCTGAAACCAACTCGATAGTCTACTTGGTTCAGATATTTAAGCGAAGTAACATCTGGTGTAATCTGACCACCAATCGCTACGCCATAATTCTTCCGTAGTTCGTTTTCACCCGCTCTTGTCTGAAATCTTGACCAATCGGCATATTTAAAATCGGCCCCGATTAACCATCGGTTGTTACGTGCAAGGGTAATCCCTACATTATGTCGCAACGGAAGCGTCAGATGCCTGCTGCTACGGTCAGAAACATAGGTACTATCTAAAGGGATATTTTGGTTGTCTGGATCCGTTGAAGGCGTAACCCGTGTATTAAAAATTGTTGCTCTTTCTTTGATGTCATTATTGAGTGATCCCGAATAACCAACGATCAACGAGTATTCTCTATTTAAAGGTTGTTCGTATTGCAAACCGTAATCAAAGATAATCCCTTGGATTTCGCGCTTATTTTGTTGTTGTGTATTTAATGCTCCGGATGAAGGCAAAAACTCTACACGGCTATAGTCATTTAAGGTTCCAAATAAATAAGACATATTGGCACCAATACTCAGACCTTTTACAATGCGTACCCCCCAACCTGCATAGGCTTTAGTTAAACCACCTTCGCCCGTAAAAACTTTGGTATAAGGGTCAGAATTGACCGTTCCCGTTGAAGATGTCCGATAGCCGATATCGGAGTAAGGAAGGATACCCAAACTGATACCACCAAATCGTTTCATTGGGAAAGTCATGGTGATGTGGCTAAAGGCAAAATCAGCGGTATTATCGGATCTTGTCGTCGAATTTAACTGCGTGTAGTTCCCATATAAACCAGCATCAAAGGTCGTAAACTGTGTAGCAGAATAAGATGCAGGGTTGCTTGGGTTGGTATTATACACGCCATTGATTCTCCGGACAGCGGTATTGACACCTCCCATCCCTCTATATTGTGGCAATAAATCTTCACGCATCTGACCAAGTCCAAATTGAGAATAAGGTGATGCGGATGTCGTTTTTTGTGCAAATGCGGTAGTAGAACTAGCTAAAATTCCACCTGCTAACAACAGTTGGAGTGATTTATTTCTTAGAGAGCTTGTAAAGCGTTTCTGCATGGTCAATCTATAAAATTGAGAAACTAATGTTTATTTAGTTTTAGTGAAATTTTCGAGTTATCTGACTCTTATATTAAATGTTCTTTGCTTTTAATCGCATACAAAACTATTCAATTTTTGCGAGCTTGTTAAGCCGATTTTGTTAAAAAAGGTTAAACGCTTATTGCACAAAGGTTTAGAAAAACTGAAAGTAGATTATGGTCAATGTTATGATGGCGTATACAACTTCAAAAAACCATTTCTTTTTGGCATAAGTGAAATAATAAGCCATATAAATAGCGATTGACGGGGCACAAAGTAAAAAATGGGCCTCCGTTAGTTTTTTGTTCCAGTAAAAAGAGACTATCGCAAGGCATAACATAAAAAACAACAGTTGAAATGACTTGCGAATATGCACGACACTTTTGAAAAAATTGTCTTTTAATACCAAAAGGAAGAGTATTAACGTAAAGATGACCGGGACGAGTACCAAATAATCGACTAACTGAATGCGAATAGCAGTAGGGAATTTGTAGGTAAACGGTAGCCAAATGGTATAAAATTGCTCCATTTTACCCATCCAAAGATAGATAACTGCTAAGATAAAATAGACTGTTGCCAGACCAAGTAAAGGGGTGATCCACTCGCGCCAATTAAATGGCCTAAAAATGAGTAGGCCTATCCATAATAAGAAGAACATACTCAGAAAAGGGAAGTAGATCAGACTTCCTATACCTACAATCATACCGAGGTCAAACATTTCGGCTTTGACATCTGTCTGCCGATAGAGGGAGAGCAACTTGCTTAACATCCATATCGAAATAAAATTACAGATGAGCGTTGGAGACAGTACCAAAAATGGTAAAAATAGGCTGGCCAGTGTCATGTACATCAACGCAACCAAGAAACTGGGCTTACCCAGCAGGTTAAAATGGCTTGTGATGCGATTGAGTATCGTTGCCTGAGAAATCGTCAAGATCAGTGTGATAAAAACATTGGTCGAAGGAGAGAGGTTGATTAAGTTGTTTTCTCCCAAAAGATTCCCCAAGGCAGGTTCAAAGATTACAGAATCAAGTTTGTCCGGAAGGTGAAGAAATATGCCTAAGCATAAAACAAAACCCACGATGGATAGAAATAAAATATTGATGGGTGAATAATTTCTAAACTGACTTATAATCATTGTATACGATCAATAAAATGCTATTTATTCTTTTTTTCCAATTTGCTGATACGACGATCGAGCAAGAAAAGGAAGAAAGCCAAACCCAGAAAAATGACCAACATGACCAATACAACAACGTAGATCTTACCTTCGCTACGTAATCCAGTCGCCATCTCGACATCATCCTGTGCAAATGTGCTCAAAGTTGATAAGAGTAGTAAGGCGATTGACAATGTTATTTTTTTCATTTGTTTAAAATATTATTCGTGTCGTTTTCATTGTTATGTATGATTCGATACACGCTATTTGATTTATGTAATATTCTGTTTTTTACTGATTGGGTTCTACCGGATTTCTTTATTTTAGAAATAAAGTGCGGTATTAGCCGTTCAATTTTATGCGTTCAAATCTTTCTTTTCGAGCAAACGTACTCTATAGCGAAGTGAACAGATCCATGCTGCAATCATTGGCCAGCCAATCATCGCTGCATAAAATGTAGGACGAAGTTCGCTGCTCATTTTTAAATCGCCAAAAGCGGCGTTTCCACCACTTCCAGGGTGAAGAGAGTCTGTCATCTTTGGTAGAATATAAAGTAGCACGATGATAATTGGAAATGCAAAGATATTGTACACAGCTGATATTTTGGCTCTTTTTTGCTCTTCTTCCAATGCATTGCGGAGCACCAAATAGGCTAGATACATCAGTGTTGCTATGGCAGAACCATTAAGCTTCGGGTCGTTTGGCCAAGGCTCTCCCCAGGTGATGTTTGCCCAAAGCATACCTGTTGCAAGTCCAAGAAAACAAAATGTTATTCCGGTATTAACAGCTTCAATGGCCATTAAATCATACTCCTGTTTGCCCGTATTGAGGTATTTGATACTATAAATAACAGAAACCAGGTACATAACGAACATAGCCGACCACATTGGGACATGAAAATAAACGTTGCGTATGCTTTCGTGAAGGATGAATAGGCGGGGAACAGGTCCCAAAAGACCATTGATAATGACCGCACAGATAATCATTACCGCTAATATTTTCCACCATTTTTTTCTCATGGATAAATTGAATTTAGTTTGTTCTCAATTCTGACACTTAATCTCGCCAAAGGTACGGAAATAACAATAAAGAAATAGTGATGGTGATTACATTAATTGCAAGTAATACGATTATTTCTTTGCTGCTGGAAGCCCTTTCCAGGCCTTCTATTGCATTGCGGGATAGCTTGATTAATACGATTAACAGTGGGATGATGGCGGGGAAACTCAAGATGGCCATTAAGGTGCTGTTGTTTCCCGCTTTGGAGCTGATTCCGGAGATCATGGTAAAGACGGTGGCAAAACTGATGCTGCCTAAGATGACCGAAATGAAGTAAAGTGTTGGATCACCGACAGGGTTTCTGAATATCGTCGAATAGACAAAATACGCAATGATCGCCAGCAGGGTCATCATCATCATATTGTAAATGACTTTCGCTAAAATGATCGCTCTGGGATCAACCAGTGAATAGTAGTAAAGTTGCCGGTTTGGGTTTTCTTGGACGAAGCTTTTGTTGATTGCATTGATCGAAGCGAAGAGCATAATGATCCAAAATAATGCATTCCATGTAGCCGTATCAACTGATTTGAACGCTTGATAGCAAACGAAAACAGTTGATACGACATATAGTAGAATTCCGTTAATAGCATATTTTGAACGCCATTCCAGAATGATGTCTTTAAGAATTAAAGTTTTTACCTGTTGCAGCAAAGTCATATGCAGCAAAGATACAAATGTATTTTGACCACGGGAGTGACCAAAACCATCAATTCTTAAAAAAGCTGTTTTTTTACTTATGCGTTAGAAATTTTGGATTTTGCAGCATCAGTTGTATTGTCGATTTTGCTTGCCAAATTTTGAGCGGCATTGTTGGCGTGGTCCAAAGCTTCTCTGCCGGCTTCCTTTGCTTTGTTTTTCAGTGCATCTGCATCATCCGATGCTTTGCTGAAAGCTGCTTGTGCTTTTGATTTCAAATGGTCTAATTCAGCCGAAGCTCTGTTCGCTAGCTTTTGTGCCTTTTTAGCTTCTTTTTTTGAAAGATCTTTCAATGACTTAGTTAAGCTTTTAATGCCGTCATTTGCACGATCTAATTGTTTTTTCCCATCATCAGTTCCTAAAAGATACCATGCAGCAGCTCCCGCAGCTAATCCTACCAAAGCAAATGCCACTAATCCATTTTTGCTATTTTTCATAATTCTTCTATTTTGTTATATATTCAAATGATAATCAAGTATGATACCAAATGAACAATCCCAGGGTGAATTTGTTTAAAAAGAATCAATAATTAACAAAATTTTACATATCAATTTTCTGCTGCTTTGATTGCAGATTATAGAGGTGCTGATAAAGACCGCTTTCTTTTTGGAGCAGTTCAACGTGCGTGCCGCTCTCAGACACGATTCCATTTTCGACAACGATAATTTTATCGGCATCAATAATGGTCGATAGTCGGTGTGCAATAATGATCGAGGTGCGTCCACGCATTAATTCTTCCAACGCCTCCTGCACTTGTCTTTCTGATTCTGAGTCTAGGGAAGAAGTGGCTTCGTCCAAGATAAGGATTGCAGGATCTTTTAATAGTGCACGCGCAATGGCAATTCGTTGGCGCTGACCACCAGAGAGTTTAACGCCACGTTCACCAACTAAGGTGTCATAGCTTTCGGGGAAATTTAGTATAAATTGATGTGCGTTGGCACGTTTTGCAGCCGCTATTATTTCATCTTCCGTGGCATCGAGCTTACCATAGGCTATATTTTCACGTATTGTTCCGCCAAACAGCAAAACATCCTGCGGCACGATAGCGACCTGGTTGCGGATATCGCAAAGTTCAAAATCGGATGCCGGTTTGTCATCGTAATATACTTCCCCTTTATTGGCTGTGTAGAATTGTAGAATCAATGAAGCTATTGTTGATTTTCCGGTCCCACTCGGTCCAACGATGGCTATTTTATCGCCAGCATTGGCTGTAAAGTTGATGTCTTTCAGAATTTCAATATCAGGGCGGCTTGGATAGGCAAAGGAAACATGGTTGAAGCTCAGTTTTCCGGTCATGGTCTTGTGCACTTCCTTGCAAGTTGGTTTTACATTGAGGTGTTCTTGTGGCTCATCTAAAATTTCCAAGATCCGTTCACTCGCGCCCAAAGAGCGTTGGATATTGGCATAGAGCTCGGGGAAACTGCCCATGGAGCCTGCAACAAACATCGAATACAAGATATAGGTAGTCAGGTCGCCTACAGTCATTTCATGGATAGAAACCAATGCTGCGCCGTACCAGATGACAGCAATCACCGCACCGAAAATACAGAAAATAATAAAAGAGGCAAAAGCACCACGGAAAGTAGCCCCTTTGACCGCTAATTTTACCACTGAATCCATCTGATTGCTGTAGCGATTAAACTCGAAGTACTCATTCACAAAGGCCTTTACGTTGCTTATTCCCAGTAGGGTCTCTTGGACAATACTGTTTGACTCGGCCATTTTATCCTGAGCTTGTCGAGACAATTCGCGGATGAATTTTCCGAAAATAATGGCCGCCACAACGATAATCGGTAAAATACAAAGGTTCATGAGGGCAAGTTTGGGCGATACCCAAACCAAAAGGAACACACCGAAACAAAGACTAATCAACTGTCTTAGGATTTCAGCCAATGTTGTTGTTAACGTATCCTGAATTTGTGAAAGGTCTGCAGACAAGCGGCTGTTTAATTCCCCTACACGACGATTGGCGAAAAATTCAATTGGCAAAGAA
This sequence comes from Sphingobacterium sp. Ag1, assembly GCF_000988325.1. Classification (NCBI taxonomy): domain Bacteria; kingdom Pseudomonadati; phylum Bacteroidota; class Sphingobacteriia; order Sphingobacteriales; family Sphingobacteriaceae; genus Sphingobacterium; species Sphingobacterium sp. Ag1. The sequence continues at coordinate 60,003 of NZ_LBGU01000024.1, forward strand.
ATCAGCTTAAGATAAGTGTCCTTGCGTAATGTGGATAACGTACGTTCAGCAATCTCAACAAAAATTCGGATACGAAAAAAAGAAACGACCGATAGAAAAGACAGAATAATAAAGGCAATTCCACCGATATAATAAACATGTGGTGCAAGCCATGGGTAAGTTTGCTTGCCTTGCGCAGCATCAATCATCGCACCGAGCAAAGCCGGAAAGGCGAGCATGGCCAAACTGGATAATACCAAGAAAAACATGCCGACCCCAAATTTAAACCGATAAGGTTTTAAATAGGTCATCAATTTAGATGCTCTTAATAGGAGCTCTTTATTCAATTTTGGTTTTGGTAGATCTTCTTCTTGTTTATTACCGCTGTTGAATCCTCTTGCCATATCCGCTACTTCAAATTTTGTTGCGAGGACAAATGTAAAGAGATTAAAAATATTTTGCTATCATACTTTAGTCAATTTTTTGAGCTGAATCGTACTTTTTCTGATTTAAACGGCTGTTTTAAGTGGCGTGTCGTTGTGCAAATGCTTGTGTTGTGCTGCTTTATCCTAAATTTTGTCGCTTCGAAGCTGTTTGTTGCGCGTTAAATTTATAGAGCAAATATCCTAATACGGCGATAACAAGTAAGGCGATATAGAGTAGTATATGGCTTATACCTCCGTTGCCGGATGTTTTGTCAATCTGTGCCCGCAATTTCTCGTTCTCTTTTTGGAGCTTACTTATGGTGCCTATATAGGCTGATACCTGCTTGTCGTAATCTGTTGCCAATTGTTGGAATTTGTCCTTCTCAAAATCTTTGATTTTCAATAGTTTTTGAGTCTCTAAGAAAATATTGTTGTCGGTGATAACAATATCTTTAAGGATATCAATGCTCTTTTGCATGTCACCTTTTGATTTGAAAAGGCCAAAAAGCCCTGTTTTTTGAGTGAGGCTCGTGTCATAGGCGCCGAATTTCTGTTGACGGGCATCGAGTAGGTCATTTACACGACTTCGTTGCACGTCAAAAGAGCTGGAGTCTGGGTTGTTTTGCGACTTGGCCTGTTCAAAGAAGCAAAATAGAACGGCGATTGGAAGTAGGAATTTTAAAAATTTCATCATGTAATTGGACGATCTATTTAATCAAATCTATAGTTAAACTAACGTTGATGGTAAAATTTTATTTTGCCACGGAGCTACACCTGCAATTTTAGCCTTGTGGTCAGTTTGACCAAGGATAAAAAAATGGAGCGAAAGCACGACAAATGAATTTATGAAATTAATCTTTAAATTCTATACGAATAACATTAGAATCGTCATCATGAAGTCCGAGTAGCTGGCTGGCATTACCTTTATTGATGGCGATTTCAAGGTAGTTAGAAATGCCAAATAAACAAAGTTTCTCTCCTTCTCCCACTTCATTGTAATGCCAGGAAAGATTGGTAATGGTTTCATTGCGTTTGAAATAAAGGACGAAATGACGTCCTTTTTGAACTTTATTGAAAAGATCTTTGGAAATATTGGTGATGGCATTACCAAAAGCATCAACATAAATGACGTTGCCTCGGATCATGTCTTTATCAAAGATGGGCTGCAAAGTTACTTTTTCGATGAGCTGTTGCATTGAAGTACCGATTTCTTTCAGTTTGCCCCCCTTAGCAATATGACAGGCGGATTTAGAAAGAATATCTGCGAGCGGAAAGTGTAGATACCGAAGGTCTTGCATTAAGTTGAGCTCATAGAGTTCCTGTGGTTCGTTGCCATTCAACAATAAGCTGAAAATACCGTTGTCGGCTCCGACGAAATAATGATCGTTGTATTTCATACCGATATATTTCGACTCTTCATGAAACAGGGTGTTAATGCCGATAATATGTACGGTCCCTTTAGGGAAATAATGATAAGCGTTGCCTAATACAAAGGCCGCCCGAGGGATATTGAATGCTGGAATTTCGTGGGTAATATCAACAATATTGGCACCGGACAATTGCGATAAAAGACTACCCTTTAACGCGGCTTGATAAAAATCTTTGTGTCCTAAGTCTGTTGTTAATGTAATTACTGCCATTATAATCTAAATCCTAGATTGAATTGCTGTCGAATTCCCTTAAATATACCCTTAAATTTATCTAAATAGTGGACAAAATTACTATTTATCAGATGATTTATAAAGCTAATTGGATAACTTATTTTGAATCTGTCTTTTTTCGATTGATATACACAAACATAGCGAAGATTTTATGTATAACGAAATCTTTGTGTCGCTTTGTGGACGGTCTACATAAGCTTCTAAATCATCGTCGTTTGTGCACTGTATCTTCTTGGTTGTTTCGTTAGAATACGTTAATTTTGAATAGTATTATACAGGAACGATATTGTGTAATGGCTACAATCTAATTAATTCTAAATAGGATAAAATTTGAACGAATTACTAATTGCATTAGATGGTCTGAATTTGCCCATATTATGGGGAGCAGACAATGAGCACTTCGATTATTTGAAGAAGCAATTCCCAAAACTGCGGATTGTAGCTCGCGGGAGTGAAATGAAGGTGTTGGGAGACGCGAAGGAATTGGATCTGTTTGAGCAATCGTTTAAGGAAGTCATGGCTCATCTGGAGAAATTTAACAACATTACTTTATTGGATTTTGAAAATCTCCTTGGCGCAAGTGCAGGTTCTGCTGTTCAGCAGGAAAAAGAACTTGCGGCCAAACATGCAGCCTTTGGATCCGAACCGATCGTGTATGGGCCTAATGGCCTTATTGTACGCGCACGTACGGCCAACCAACGGAAGATGGTGGATAGTATTTCGAAAAATGATATCTTATTTGCTATCGGACCGGCGGGTACAGGAAAGACCTATACGGCGGTTGCATTAGCTGTCAGGGCACTTCGAAATAAAGAAATCAAAAGGATTATTCTAACAAGACCAGCCGTCGAGGCGGGTGAAAACCTCGGTTTTTTACCGGGCGACTTAAAGGAGAAGGTAGATCCCTATTTGAGACCGCTCTATGATGCATTGGACGATATGATTCCAGCAGAAAAGCTAAAAGGTTACCTGGAAAATCGGACTATTGAAGTTGCACCTCTAGCGTTTATGCGTGGACGAACATTGGACAACTGCTTTGTGATTCTGGACGAAGCTCAGAATGCAACGGATATGCAGCTGAAGATGTTTTTGACACGTATGGGGCCAACGGCAAAATTTATCGTTACAGGTGATATGACACAGGTAGATTTACCGAAAAAAAATCAATCTGGATTGTCTACTTCAATTCGCCTATTGGAGAATATCGAAGGAATAGACATTATCCACCTCAGCGGTGGAGATGTGGTTCGCCATAAATTGGTTCGTCGCATCCTCGAAGCGTATGGTGATATTTAATCGGTCTATGCTGCAAACGTATGATTTGGGATATCCCAGTTTGGCATGGGTACGAAAGGTGCCGACTGATATAGTTCAAATAGCCTAATTAAAAGGCAAATCGAGTACAGCGAGCTCTTAAATAAATGCGCTGCATTTATGAATGCCATTGAACGCAGTCATAAATGAACAATTACTTACATTTGAATTTTACGTTGAACATGAATGCTATAAAAGAAACAAATTTCAATTTCGAAAACCAGACTGCTTTTTACCGGGGAAAAGTACGTGACGTGTATACGATTGCCGATACGTATTTGGCGATGGTTGCCTCAGACCGTATTTCGGCATTTGATGTGGTACTTCCGCGTCCTATTCCTTATAAAGGACAGGTGTTGAATCAAATTGCAGCCAAATTTTTAAAGGCTACGGCTGATATTATTCCAAATTGGGTCGTGTCTGTGCCGGACCCCAGTGTAACTATCGGTCAGCTATGCGAGCCGTTTAAAGTGGAAATGGTTATTCGGGGCTACTTGTCAGGACACGCTTGGCGTGAATATGCTGCGGGTAAACGGGAAGTATGTGGTGAGGCATTGCCAGAAGGACTGAAAGAAAATGACAAATTGCCTGAGCCAATTATTACACCGACAACAAAGGCTGCTGTTGGACATGATGAGGATATTTCACGTGCCGATATCTTGAAAAAAGGCATCGTAAGCGAAGAAGACTATGTTCAATTGGAGCAATACACCAAAGCGTTGTTCCAAAGGGGGACCGAAATTGCCGCACAAAGAGGGCTTATTTTGGTGGATACAAAATATGAGTTTGGAAAAAAAGATGGGAAAATTGTGCTGATCGACGAGATCCACACACCAGATTCTTCCCGTTATTTTTATGCGGAAGGTTATGCGGAACGTCAGGAAAAAGGTGAGGCACAAAAGCAATTGTCGAAGGAGTTTGTTCGCAAATGGTTAATTGAAAACGGCTTCCAAGGGAAAGACGGTCAGGTTGTCCCGGAGATGACGGATGAGATTGTCACTTCCATTTCTGAACGTTATATTGAGCTATACGAGCATATCGTCGGAGAGAAGTTTGTGTATCCGGATCAGGAAAATGTACTGGAACGTGTGGAAAGAAATGTGGCAAAGGCCTTGAAAACGCTAAATTATTAGTACATTGTATCCTCAAACAAAGGAGATAGACTAATGAAGTATACCATTGATAAGCACGATCGCTATATTGTCATAGAACCTCATGTCGATGTGATTGACGCGGATAATGCCGCTAAACTCAAAGGGGAGTTTTTGTTGCGGAATACGATTGGACAACGGAATATCGTTTTGGATATGATCCACGTTAAGCAAACGGACGAGGTTGGTATTCGATTAGGCGTGCTTGCCCATCGTTTATGTCAGTCTGTTGGTGGCATATTTATTTTGGTTAATCTTTGTCCAACGTTAATGGATATGGTTCGTGTGTCGCATTTGGATAAATCGCTGAAAATAGCACCATCTTTAAAGGTGGCGGAAGATTTAATCTTTGCACACGAATTGGAATCTGAGTATCGGGGGGCAATCGAGGATTAATATGAAGTTTGAAGTTCTGATATTAGGAAATAGCTCGGCCACACCGATGTTTGATCGTCATCCGACTAGCCAAGTGTTGAACTTTAATGAGCAATTGTTTTTGATCGACTGTGGAGAAGGTACACAAATGCAACTTAGCCGATACGGCATCAAAAGCAATCGTTTAGGACATATATTTATTAGCCATCTGCATGGGGATCATTATTTGGGTTTGGTGGGGCTGCTTTCATCGATGCACCTTGTCGGCCGAAAAAGTGATCTCCATTTGTATGGGCCACCTGCGTTAAAGGAAATTTTAGACGTGCAATTTTTGCATTCCGAGACTATTTTACGCTATAATCTTGTTTTTCATCCGATTTCACCCGAACAGCCGGGTGTCATTTTTGAAAACAGAACATTAAAAGTAAGCACTTTTCCATTAAAGCATCGTATTGCCTGTACAGGCTTTCGTTTTGATGAGGGACCCCGTGCACGAACATTGCTTGGCGATGTCGTACAGGAACTGAATATACCCACCGCTTATTTTCCGATGATCAAAAAAGGATTTGATTACGTCGATGAAAGTGGTAAAGTATATACTGCAGATGACCTGAGCCTTCCTGCTCCCTTATCGCGCAGTTATGTGTATTGTTCGGATACCGTACGGACGCCGGAATACCTGCCTTATGTGCAAAAGGCTAATCTGATGTATCATGAGTCCACATTCTTGCACGATATGGTCGACCGCGCAAAAGAGACATTTCACACCACAGCGCTGGAGGCTGGAGAGATCGCCCAGGAAACTCATGCAAAGAAGTTGCTATTGGGTCATTATTCAGCGCGGTACAGAGATTTAAATCCCCTATTGGAAGAAGCGAGAACCGTATTCCCAAATACGGAACTCTCTGTGGAAGGTCGGTGGTTTTCCGTTTAATTTTTTTGAATTTTCTCTGATATCCCAACGATAAACGGGTTAACACCTATGAATAATTGCTTATTATATTGCATATGATGAACAATTTATCTAAGTTTACGGCTCTAATTTTTTTATAATGGATAATCCATTCAACTTAAACAACCTACTACGGGAAAATATTAAGAAGCTCGTACCTTATTCATCCGCAAGAGATGAATTTAAAGGGGAGGCATCCATATTGATTGATGCCAATGAAAATCCTTTTGGATCCCCCTTAAACCATGATTACAACCGATATCCAGACCCTCTCCAACATCAAGTTAAAGCAAAACTTTCTAAAATAAAAGGTGTACCATCAGAGAATATCTTTTTGGGAAATGGAAGTGATGAAGCTATTGATATTTTATACCGTGCATTTTGTACCCCTGGTGTTGACAATGTCATATTAGTTCCGCCAACCTACGGGATGTATGAAGTTTCTGCGAACATCAATGATGTTGCGTTCAAAAAGGTAAACCTTACTGCTGATTACCAGCTGGATTTGGATGGTATTGCCAATGCAATAGACGCACATACTAAACTGATTTTTATCTGTTCTCCGAATAATCCAACCGGAAACTCAATCCGTCGTCAGGATATTGAAACAATCCTGAATAATTTTCAGGGGCTTGTGGTAGTGGATGAGGCCTATATTAATTTTTCTGCTGTCAAATCATTTACGCAAGAACTGGCTGAATACCCCAATCTAGTGGTATTGCAGACCTTATCCAAAGCCTGGGGGCTTGCGGCCTTACGCTTGGGTATGGCTTTTGCCAGTAAAGAGATTATCGCTGTTTACAATAAAATAAAACCACCCTATAACATTAATCAGGCGACACAAGATATTGTATTGGAAGCCTTAGATCAGGTTGATCAAGTCAATGACTGGATCAAGGAAACGGTGGCAGAGCGCGAAAAACTTGTGCGTGAATTGCTTGAGCTGGATTATGTGCAGCATATCACACCTTCTGATGCCAATTTTATTTTGGTCAAGATGGATCAACCTCGGGAGGTTTACGATTACCTCGTCCAATATGGAATCATCGTTAGGGATCGATCTAAAGTCGAACTGTGTGAAGGTTGTCTACGGATCACAGTCGGTACACCGGCTGAAAATAAAACATTGTTAGAAAAACTTAATCAAATCAATAAATAATACTATGCCTGATAACTTAAAACGTGTACTGTTTATAGACCGCGACGGAACATTGATTTTGGAACCAGAAGATGAACAAATCGATTCTTTTGCCAAATTAAAATTCTATCCTGGTGCTTTGCAGTATCTACCACGTATCGCAAAAGAGCTGGATTTCGAATTGATCTTGGTTTCCAACCAAGATGGTTTAGGAACGTCTTCCCATCCGGAAGAGAATTTCTGGCCAGTCCATCATTTTGTGATTGATACGTTTGCAGGAGAAGGCGTAGTGTTTGCCGAGGAACATATTGATAAAACCTTTCCACACGAGAATGCGGAAACCCGAAAACCGGGAGTTGGTATGCTTGGGGCCTATTTTGATGCGTCGAAATACGATTTGAGCCAATCTTTCGTCATCGGCGATCGTGTGAACGATGTTAAATTGGCGCAAAACCTCGGCGCAAAGGCAATTTGGCTGCGTGCTAACGATCAATTAGGTGCTTTGGAAAACCTTGCGATAGATTCGACTGTTATAGCTTTAGAGACAACGGATTGGAAGACGGTATACGAATTCCTTAAATTGGGTACGCGCACTGCCGAACATCATCGGAAAACAAATGAAACGGATATTTTTATCCAATTGAATCTGGATGGTTCGGGTAAGTCTGACATTGAAACGGGATTGCCGTTTTTCGACCATATGCTGGATCAATTGGCTAGACATGGAGCACTTGATCTGACCATTAAGGCGAAAGGGGATCTTCATATCGACGAGCATCATACCATCGAAGATACCGGTATTGCGCTGGGTGAGATCTTTTTGAAGGTTTTAGGGGATAAACGTGGAATTGAGCGCTACTCCTATACGTTGCCGATGGATGATTGTTTGGCTCAGGTTGCATTGGATTTTGGTGGTCGCAACTGGATTGTGTGGGATGCAGCATTTAAACGGGAGAAGATCGGCGATATGCCTACGGAAATGTTTTTCCACTTCTTTAAATCTTTTTCAGATGCTTCACGATCGAATTTAAACATTAAAGCAGAAGGTGACAACGAGCACCATAAGATCGAAGCGATCTTCAAGGCTTTTGCTAAATCTATCAAGAAAGCGGTAAGACGTGATGCCGACCATATGCAATTGCCAAGTACAAAAGGAGTATTGTAAGATGATAGGAATTATTAATTATGGTGCGGGGAATATTTTCTCTTTGACAGCGGCACTGGATCGCGTTGGGCTTACCTATGGTATGGTCAATACCGCCGATGAGATCGATCAATACGATCGTATCATCATTCCTGGAGTGGGGCATGCTGGCGCAGCGATGGACAAACTACAGGAATCGGGATTGGTGCCCTATATCAAAAAGCTAAAAAAGCCTGTGTTGGGTATTTGTGTTGGTATGCAATTGCTGACGGCTTTTTCAGAAGAAGGAAATGCCGAAATGTTAAAGCTATTTCCTTTGAAGACCTTACATTTTGATGCCGAAAAGTCGGGTAAAGTACCACATATGGGCTGGAATAGTGTTTCCGTGCCAGCAAACAGTCCTTTATTTGCACATATTGAAGACCAGACTTATTTTTATTTTGTCCACTCGTACTTTATCGAATTCGATGCGACATATACCGCGGCGAAATGTGTCTATGGACAGCCTTTTTCGGCTGCAATTTCCAAAGACAATTTCTTTGGCGTACAATTTCATCCAGAGAAATCTGGAAAAGCAGGAGAGCAGCTGCTGCTCAATTTTTCAACTATTCAAATTGATTAAAAATATTCGACTATGTATATCATTCCAGCAATAGATGTCTTGGACAAAAAAGTTGTCCGCTTGAGAGAGGGTAACTACAATGACGTTACAACGTATGCGATTAGTTTAGAAGAGCAAATCGAAACCTACCGTGCAAATGGTACGGAACTCGTCCATATCATTGATTTAAATGGTGCAAAAGGAGACTTCAGCAATCAGGCCTATTTATTCGATATCATCCAAAAGACAGATATGAAAATTCAGTATGGAGGTGGTGTAAGAAGTATCGAAAAGGTTAAGGAATTGGTTGATGCCGGGATTTATCGCGTTATTGTCGGAACACAGGCAATCACAAATCCTTCATTCTTGGAGGAGCTGGCTACGTTGAACGAAGGTAAAGTAAAATATGCCGACCACATCGTTATTGCAATCGACGTTTTGGATGAGGTAATCAAATACTCGGGTTGGTTGGAAAGTTCGCCAATCAAATTGATCGAATATATTGATAAATGCTTAGTTTTAGGATTCTTTAGGTTCTTATGTACCGATATTAGTAAAGATGGAAAATTGGGCGGTGCAGGCGTTGAACTGTACCAAAAGTTGTTGAGCCATTCTCCGATTATCAAGTTAATAGCTTCTGGCGGGATCAGTTCAATGGACGATATTCAGAAACTTCAGGAATTGGGTAGTGTAGAATCTGTTGTCGTTGGTAAAGCAATCTATGAAAATAGAATCTCGATCGATGAAATCAAAGATTGGAATTTAAAATCGTTAATCAGATTTTAAAATGCTGGCAAAACGTATAATTCCCTGTTTGGATGTCAAAGATGGGCGGACGGTAAAAGGAGTCAATTTTGTGGATCTGCGCGATGCAGGTGATCCTGTTGAATTGGCCTATGAATATTCTCAACAAGGGGCTGATGAACTCGTTTTCCTAGATATTACAGCAACGCACGAGGGGCGTAAAACGACAATTGATCTGGTCAAAGCAGTCGCACGTCAAGTGAATATTCCCTTTACAATCGGCGGTGGTATCAATGAAATCAGAGATGCTGATATCTTGTTGAATGCAGGTGCAGACAAAATATCCATCAATTCCGCTGCGGTACGCAATCCTGCTCTTATCAACCAAATGGCTGCAGCTTTTGGTGCACAATTTGTTGTGGTTGCTGTAGATACCCGGTCGATCGAAGGTCACAATTTTGTTCATCTAAGCGGGGGACGCATTAAGACGGAATTGGACACAGCGGATTGGATCCATGAAGCGCAGGAACGTGGAGCAGGAGAGATCCTGTTGACGTCAATGGATCATGACGGAACAAAAAACGGTTTTGACAATGGTTTTTTAAAAACAATAAACGACCAGATTCATATTCCACTGATTGCTTCTGGCGGTGCCGGTAATCAACAGCATTTTGTCGATGTTTTTCAACAGGCTAACGTGGATGCTGCCCTGGCGGCATCGGTCTTCCATTATGGTGAAATATTGATCCCCGATCTTAAAGCTACCTTACGCCAAAATGGTATTGTCGTAAGATAGGATAGCGGAGTAAAGATCGATAATCAAAGGGGTGGAAGTTATAAACTTGCTGAAAGAAATCCTGAGAAATTAAACTGGGCTCATGGCTCTTCGAAAATAATTAAAAATTGAAATACTAAAATCATGTTAGATTTTGCAAAAAGTGACGGCCTTGTTCCAGTGATTGTGCAGGACTTCCAAACATTGGAAGTGTTGATGTTAGGCTATATGAACGAGGAAGCTTGGCAGAAGACACAAGCAGAGAAACGCGTTACGTTTTTCTCCCGAAGCAAAAATCGCCTCTGGACAAAAGGAGAGGAAAGTGGAAACTTTTTGAATGTAAAAAGCATCCATGTTGATTGCGATAAGGATACTGTTTTGATCAAAGCAGAACCAATGGGACCTACCTGTCATACAGGGAGCAGAAGCTGTTTTAATACAGACTTCAACCAAAACTTTCTGTTGGAGCTGGAGCGTATCGTCAACCATCGCTATGAACATCCTTCTGACGAATCTTATGTCAATCGTCTGCGTTCTCGCGGTATCAATAAGATTGCGCAAAAGGTGGGCGAGGAGGCCGTAGAAACAGTCATTGCAGCATTGACCGAAACGGATACTGATTTTATCAATGAAACTTCAGACTTATTGTTTCATTTGATCGTATTGTTGCGTGAGAAAGGATTTTCTTTGGAAACAATTGCGAAAAACCTCGAGAGCAGACATCAATAGGTATTTGGGTGACGGCATCACCGTTGAACAAAATCTGAAGCGGAAAGAAGGCTTTAAGCTAAGATGACAAAATAATCTAAGAAGTGCAGTATATTTGTGGATATACTGCACTTCTTGTGTCTACAGGCTAGCAATATGTATTGCTGTATTGATCTTTCTGGATCACAGCTCAGTCAGCGGAGAATTCGGTCCTATAACATAAAAAAAATAGGCTTAAAACAGGTGCTCCGAATAGAGAAGGCGTTTTAGCGAATTACTATGGATATTACATTAAAATCGACGTTATCAGGGCATCAAAACCCTATTTTTTGTGTAGAGAAGGGCTATTATGCGCATACATTTTTTACGGCTGGTAACGATAAGGGCGTTGTCGAATGGGATATTGAGCAGAATGCATTTAAGCGTATTCTCTGCGCGGTAAGTTCATCGGTTTACGCTTTACGGTTGATCCCGGGGACGCCGATTCTGGCCATAGCCTTGCGTGAGGGTAAACTGCTTTTTGTAGATGTCGAAGAGCAAAAGCTTGTAGCAAGTATACAGCTGAGCAACAAAGCTATTTTTGCATTGGCTTATATGTCCTGGAAAAATGAGCTTCTGGCAGTAGGTGAAGAGGGAACATTGTACGTTATTGATCTGGCAACTTATAAAAGTATTTATGAGAAGCGTATATCCCCAACAACAATTCGAGCAATTGCAATTGATGAAGGACTTGGACGGATAGCATTGGGCGATAAAGATGGTAAAGTTTATACCTTGGACAGTGCTGATTTTCATATTATTGCGGATTCAAAATTGCATAGTATGCCCGCAACGTCTCTTGCATTTATTCCTCATAAATTGCTAAGCGGTGGACGGGATGCGCAATTGGTAATTTCAGACCCCAATCAATTGACAACTAATTTTTCCTTTGTACCTCACCTTTTTACCGTATACGGAATATATCCCCATCCTGAGGCGCCAATTTTTGCTACTGTCAGTCGCGACAAATCGTTGAAATTTTGGTCCACAGCCGATTTTGCACTATTGAAAAATATGAGTCGCGAGAAGATGCAAGATGGCCATCATTTATCTGTAAATGCGGGAGCATGGTCCGAAAATGGGCAATATTTCTTTAGCGTCAGCGATGACAAACTAGTGAAAGTCTGGGAATTTCATGTATAAAAGATCGGGCAGGAAGTGCGGACTAACTTAGGAGCATAAAAAGTAAAGTCATTTGTAGCGAATTCATAATTATATCGTTAACTATGGTAATTATAAATTTAATTGACCTTATAGTTATATTTTATGAAAAGAATTTGGCTTATCCTATTAGGCTGTATAGCGCTTTCGAGCTGTGATAAAATCGAAAGTAAAGGAATGTATCTAGCTAGCGTGCCCATATTCGAAACAATGGAAAGTATACGGGCTAAAGCTAATCCCGTAAGCAGCCCTACGACAATTGTTCAAACCGGAAAGATTTATATTTATCAAGATTACTTGTTTATAAATGAGCCAGGGAAAGGAGTTCATATCTTTAATAATGTTGATCCGTCAAAACCCCTGGCGATGGCATTCTTAAGTATTCCCGGCAATGTGGATCTTGCGGTTCTAGATGGAAAGCTGTATGCCGATAGTTTTACAGATTTATTGACCTTCGATCTCGAAAATCCTGCATCTCCAAAATTATTGACACGAAATAAGGATGTGTTTAAGATGTTGCTTCAAATGGATTACCTGAGTAATACTGCCGATCGCATCATTACGGGATACCGAGATAGCCTGGTAAGCTATAGCCAAAAAGATAAATATTCACCTTATGACCGAAAAGAACCTCTCTATAACGAGACCAATTCGGGCTCGGGACAGGGCGGATCCATGGCGCGATTTACCATTGCCAATAAACATCTATATGCCGTGGACCAAACGACGTTGCACCTTTTTGACGTGCAAAATGCGAGTAAACCTGCCTATGTAAAGGATATCAAAATAGGGCCTGGTATCGAAACAATTTTTCCGTTTAAAAACAACCTGTTTATCGGCTCCAATACAGGCATGGTGATTTATGATATCACGACGGCATCAGCTCCCGTAGAGCTGTCGCGTTATGCACATATTCGTGCCTGTGATCCTGTCGTTGTCAATGAGAAATATGCCTTTGTAACCTTACGTGCAGGCGTGGTATGTGGGGGGCAGCAAAATTTGTTGGAAGTTATCGATATCCAAGATCTGACGAAACCGATGCTGAAACATAGCTTCACTTTGGAGAATCCTTACGGACTGGCGCTATCGGACCACACGCTGTATATCTGTGATGGAAAATTCGGGTTGAAGTCATTCGATGCCAGTGATGTTAGTCAAATAGGTAATAAGCTTTTAGAAACTCACAAAGACCTGATGAGTAGGGATGTTATTGCTGGACCAAAATCGCTAATTATTGTTGGAGAAAAAGGTGTACATCAATATGATTATAGCAATAAGGCCAAATTGAAGGAATTGAGCATTATTCCTGTTATTAGACCCAATTAAGATACTATTTCAAGAGCTTCATTATTCTGATATGAAAAGACTTTCGATTGCCATTTTGGCTCTTCTCGGGTATTTAACTGTTGATGCCCAAACAAAAAAATATACAAATCATAATGAATTTTCGGTTATTACTTATGGCCCTGCTTTTCTCGAATCTGGATTTGGCCTACATACATTCCATGGGGTGCAGCTCCATGAAAATATCGCTCTGGGTTTAAATACAGGGGTGGATAGGTATCCTGTAAACAATGAAGGATCAAAATGGTTTTTACCACTCTCAGCCAAAGTGAATTATGTGGAATTCCCTGACAGAAAACGTAGTTTTTTTGCAGGATTGGATTTAGGCTATAGTTTTGCTTTCTTGAATAAAAATCTAGTCGAGAGCAATTTAAAATATGAATATCAGGGTGGCTTGTTGGTAAATCCACAGCTAGGTTGGCGCTTTAAATTTAAGAATTCAGCGAAATATTGGTCTTTGGCAACAGGATATCGGTATCAGCACTATAGCCGAAAGGATACTTATACGCGCCCCTCAGCAAGTTTGCCAGACACTAGCATAGGGTATGGAACAACACAAATGGATAAAAAATATGATCTGCACCGTTTTACTTTACAGGTAGGATTTGGTTTTTAGGTATCGATCGGATGTTTTTTTTTATTAACAGGTGTCGATAGCTTGAAATGTAAAAAAATAGCGTAAGTATGCGGTTCGTTTTTCAAATTTAGGCCGATACTAACGCTATTTCACTCTTTTTTGTGGAGCTTACCTATTCGCTGTCTAAAAGCTGTAATACCTGCGTAAGGTATTTCTCATCGACTTCATCAAAACTATTTAATTCACTGCTGTCAACGTCCAGCACACCGATAATCTGTCCCTGTTTAAAAACGGGTAGCACTATTTCGGACCGCGAGAGCGAACTACAGGCAATGTGTCCCGGAAATTGCTCCACATCAGGAACAATCAATGTTTTTTCCTGTGCCCAAGCACCCCCACATACTCCACGACCTTTCTTGATACGCGTGCATGCAACGGGTCCTTGAAAAGGGCCTAATACGAGCTCGTCTCCATCGACAAGATAGAAACCAACCCAGAAAAAATTGAATTGTTCTTTCAGTGCAGCAGCGATGTTAGCCAAATTGGCAATTTGATTAGGCTCGCCTTGCAAAAGTCCTCCAATTTGAGGAAGTAAATTTTGATATTGTTCTTCTTTGCTACCTTTAGCTATTTGTAAATCCTCTGCCATAAAAATCTATGTAAAAAATAATCATGCATTTGCTACCAGGACTACAATGCCAAAGATGTTTTGCCAGTCCGGAAAGCTTCACGACATATTGAGTCCCAACCTGCATGAAATGAAAAAGCGCTAATACGCTGTTCAAAGTTAACAGAATATTAGCGCTTTCGCATCAGGCAAATGTTATTATTTCTTTGTGTTGATAATATTCACCCGAATGTAGTTGCTTCTTTTGCCGGAAGGCGTTACAACAACTGCTTTGAAAATACGTTCTTTACCATTAGGAACCGTAATTTTCACTGGACCTGTATATTCTAAATCTAATTCCGAAGGATCATAGTTGTCCAATGTGTAATAAATTTTGGCTCCTTCAACAGAAGGTTTCAGCCCACGGATCGTATATTCTGAAGCATAGACGGTGCTGTCTGTGATGCCATATACTTCTGGTACACGATAGAATGTATTGGTTTGGTCAAGTTTAGCCAGCTGATTTGCTGCACGCTGTTCTGAGAAATTTTTCCAGTTCTTTTTCTCAGGCTGTGTCCAGGCAATTTCAGAAAGTGCTAAAACGCGTGGTAGTATTGTAAATTCGACTTTATTGGATGATCCAATATACTCTGTCCAAATATTTGCTTGTACACCTAAAACGTGTTTCTTGTTGTTTTCAGCAATTTTGCTAGGCATTGGGTCTGACGAATATACTTTGCTCAACGTGGAAAGTCCGCCGATACTTAAAGGTTCTCTGTTTTGATCAGGACCTTGTTTATGATCGAAGTATAGACCATAGCTGTTTGCCGTTATGATCACATCGTGACCTTGATTGGCTGCATCAATCGCACCTTGGTCGCCTCTCCAGCTCATGACAGTCGCATTAGGCGCTAAACCGCCCTCTAAGATCTCATCCCATCCAATGATACGTTTACCTTTGCTATTGATATATTTTTCCATACGTTGGATAAAATAGCTCTGTAACTCGTGTTCATCTTTGAGGTTGTTATCTTTGATTCTTTTTTGACAAAATGGACATGTTTTCCATTTTGTTTTTGGACATTCATCACCACCGATGTGGATATATTCGCTCGGGAATAGGGGAATGACTTCGTCAATGACATCTTCCAATAACTTGAATGTTTCTTCTTTTCCGGCACAGAAAACATCGTCAAACACGCCCCAAGTCTGCGCAGCCGTGTAAGGTCCTGGCTTATCACCACAGCCCAATTCTGGATAAGCCGAAAGTGCTGCTAACGCATGTCCTGGCATCTCGATTTCTGGGATAACCGTTACATATTTAGCTTTTGCATAAGCAACCACTTCTTTGATTTGGTCTTGGGTATAGAAACCACCATAAGGCGTGTTGTCATAATCGCCATCTGTCTTGTAGTTACCCAGCAGCGTTTGCTTGCGGTAACCGCCAATCTGAGTCAATTTTGGGTGTGATTTGATCTCGATACGCCAGCCTTGGTCGTCTGTCAAATGCCAATGAAACGTATTCAATTTGTAAGACGCCAGAATATCAATGTATTTTTTTACAAACTCTACGGGAAAGAAGTGGCGGCCAACATCGAGATGTAATCCACGGTAAGCAAAGCGAGGTTCATCCTGGATTGAAGCTTGTTGAATTTCGATGCTCGCCTTTTTATCCACAGGTAGCAACTGGATCAACGATTGCATACCGTAAAATAGACCAGCAGCTTTTCCGTTAATTGTCGCACGGTCTGAACTAATGTTAAGTTCATACGCTTCAGCATTAGTGGATTTTGCGTTTTTGGAGGAGAAATAGATGCTATTGCTGCTCGCTGATTTCACTAGGGATAAATTGAGATTGTAGTTGCTTTTTAGGAAATCCTGAAATAATGTTGCAACTTTTTTGTCGTCTTCGCTATCAAAGGCGATCTTGGTGTTAGCGTTGATTTTAAATGTACCATTTTTAATTTGAACCTGTTGCGGTAAGGGCACAATGTTCAAGGTAGCATCTTTCTTTTCTTGCGCAAATACTGCTGCTCCTATACTTAGGGCCAGCGCAAGTGAAAATAATTTCTTCATGCGTGAGATTATAACTGAAATAAGAAGTCCTAAAAATAGGTGAATAAATACGTTTTAGCAAAGAGGAAATGTAACAAATAGGGTATGAAAACACTGTTGAAAGTGTTTTTGGGCACTTAGAAGTAGTTTGGATAATAACGTGTTTGGGGTAGATCAATCGTTTGTTTAGTCTGTTAAAGGGGATATTTTATTTCGGGAATAGTATCCAAATTTAGGTGAAAAAATTTATGCCTTTTAACTGTATCTATCCCTGTTCTACGGAGCAGCTGTTCAGTAGCGGGCACAACGGAATCTGCTTTTCTGGAAACAGTCCCTCAAACGCCATCTTCAAAATGGCTATAATTGGTTGATACCAATTTCAAAATAAGCATAATATTTAATCAATTTTTAAACAGTACTTACTCAGTGCTTATTCAGTCTTCACTGACTGATCACTGAGCAAGCACTGAACAATCACTGAATAAGCACTGAATAAACAGTGTCAAAAGACGACATTTGATCCCTATTTAATGCCCGTTTGCTGTATCTAAAAACCAAAGCGAAAAGAAGGAAAGGGCTACGCCTTTGTAAAGAATAAATCGCTGTCGTGATGCTTCCTTTTTAGTCCTCGATTTATTGTAAAACTGAGGTTCGGGAAATGACAAAGGAACCCGAAGGTTCCTTATATCTTTTAGGCTACAGCATGAATAGCACGTATCCTTTATCTAATGATTAATATCGGATATGTTCAGCAAATGTTTATGCATTAAAGTCGTTTCAACGCTAATTTGATCATATCCTCTACGGAAAGATTGCTTTCGGTCTTTAAAATGGTATTTAGCACCTTCTCTGCCGCGACTTTGTTGAATCCGAGCATCACTAGTGCTGACAATGCTTCGTCCGGAACTGATTGGGATTGGATCGGTGATGCCAAAGCTTCGAAGCCCTGTTTTTTTAATTTATCCTGAAGTTCCAGTATAAGACGTTGTGCTGTTTTAGGACCAATTCCTTTAATCTTTTGAATGAGGGCAACCTGGCCATTGACGATGGCAGACTGGATCTCATCGGGTGTGTTTGACGATAGGATCATACGGCCTGTATTGGGGCCAATACCGGAAACAGAGATCAAATTTTCGAATAATTTTTTCTCGCCTTCAGTTGCAAAGCCATAAAGCGTGTGTGAGTCTTCCCGAACTTGAAGTGAAATAAATAGTTTACAGTTTTCCTGATCCTTGATTTGGGAGAAGGTATAGAGCGAGATGTGGACATAATAACCAATCCCACTCACATCGATAACAACATGAGTGGGGGCTTTATATGCTAATTTTCCATTGAAATATTCGTACATAGTATACGAATATAGGAAGATTTTAAGCTATTCTATAAATTTTTAAGATGTGCTTGTACATCTACTACGGCAATGGTAACCATATTGACGATTTCGCGCACCGAGCTATCCAATTGCAATACGTGAATTGGTTTGTTCATACCCAAAAGGATTGGACCTACAGCCTCAGCTTCACCAACTTCTTGCAATAATTTATAAGCGATATTTCCGGACTCCAAATTAGGAAATACGAGTGTGTTCGCCGATTTTCCATTTAAGCAGCTGAACGGGAAGTTTGCGGTCAACATTTCGCTGTTCAAGGCGAAGTTTGCTTGTAAATCACCATCAGCAATAATCTCTGGATGTTGATCGTGTAGGATCTGCGCTGCTGCTCTTACTTTTGTTGGCGTTTTTCCTTCACTTGAACCAAAATTAGAGTAAGATAGTAATGCAATACGTGGCTGAATGTTCATACGTTTCACAGCTTTATCCAGTAACAGGGTAATGTCTGCCAATTCTTGTGCTGTAGGGTCTTCATTTACGGTTGTATCGCCCATGAAGATTGGTCCTTTTTTGGTTAACATCATGTACATACCCGCCACACGGCTGCCCGGCTTAGCACCGATTACATGCAATGCCGGACGGATTGTATTTGCATAATTTTTGGTCATACCGGAAATTAGGGTGTCAGCTTCGCCAAATTCCACTAAAGAGGCACCAAAATAGTTACGATCGTACATCAACTTACGAGCGTCGTATTTTGAAATACCACGACGTTGTCTTTTGCTATAAAGATGCTCAATAAATTTCTTCGAGCGCTCCGTTTCGCCATCTACTTCAGCAACCGGGTCGATAATTTCAAGGCCATCCAGTTCAAAAGCATATTCTTTGATTAGACGTTCGATTTTATCTTTTCTACCCAAAAGAATTGGAATAGCGATGCCTTCTTCTTTAACAATCTGTGCTGCACGCAACGTTTTGTAATTGTCTGCTTCTGCAAAAACAACACGTTTAGGATCTCTTTTAGCAGCCATGGTCAAATTGCGCATAATCGCATCATCTTTACCCAGACGTTTACGTAAGGCGTCGCTGTATTGATCCCAGTCTTCGATTACGGTCTGTGCTACACCTGATGCGATGGCAGCTTTTGCAACAGCCATGGAAACTTCAGTGATCAAACGCGGATCGGTAGGTTTTGGAATGATATACTCTTCCGAGAATTTTAAATTGCTGGTGTTATAGGCTTGATTTACTTCTTCTGGAACAGGTTGTTTCGCCAAGTCTGCAATTGCACGCACTGCAGCAATTTTCATTTCCTCGTTAATTGCAGTTGCACGTACGTCTAAAGCACCACGGAATATATAGGGGAAACCCAATACATTGTTTACTTGGTTAGGATAGTCTGAACGACCCGTACCCATGATAATATCGTTACGTGTTGCCATCGCCAGATCGTAAGCAATCTCAGGATTTGGATTTGCCATCGCCAATACAATTGGGTTTGGAGCCATCGATAACAACATTTCTGCCGACATCACGTCTGCTGCCGATAGACCGATAAATACATCTGAATCTTTTACCGCATCTGCTAGGGTGCGAATATCGCGATCTGTTGCATATTGTGCTTTCATACTGTCTAGATTTTCTCTATCCGTACGGATTACACCTTTGCTATCCAGCATCACAATATTTTCTTTGCTGGCACCTACAGAAATATACATTGCCGTACATGACATTGCAGCTGCTCCAGCACCATTTACGACGATTTTTACTTTTGAAATATCTTTACCGATAATTTCACAGGCATTGATCAATGCTGCACCTGAGATGATTGCAGTACCATGTTGGTCATCGTGCATCACCGGGATGTTCATTTCTTCTTTTAGACGGCGTTCGATTTCAAAACATTCTGGTGCTTTGATATCTTCGAGGTTGATACCTCCAAAAGTAGGCTCCAATGCTTTAACGATATTGACGAATTCATCGACATTTTTGGTGTCCACTTCAATGTCAAATACATCAATGTCGGCAAAAATTTTGAATAATAAACCTTTACCTTCCATGACTGGTTTACCAGCTTGGGCGCCGATATCGCCTAAGCCCAATACTGCTGTACCATTACTGATCACAGCAACAAGGTTTCCTTTTGCAGTATATTTATAAGCATCTTCTTTGTTCTCAGCAATAGCCAAACATGGCTCCGCTACACCAGGAGAGTATGCTAATGATAAGTCTCTTTGCGAATTTGTTGGTTTGGTCGGAACAACAGCTATTTTACCAGGTCTACCCATTGCGTGGTAGTTTAATGCTGCCTGTTTACGATTAGTGTTACTCATTACGATTTTATTAATTTAAGGCTACAAATCTATCATTCTTTTTGATAATTGGAAATATTTGCCAATATCTTATTATAATTAGACAATAATATGTTACTTCAGGACATCCAATAGTTTAAACATTTGCTGACGCATGCTGGACGCCGATCCTGCATAGTTGTTGACCAGTAAAGTATAAGTAAACGACTGCCCTGTTTTATTGGTATGCACACCTGTATAACCAAGTACGCCGCCAATTGTTCCACTTTTCATCTTCATATTGTTATAGGTGGGAAGACTTTCGTAGAAGGAGGGATACCAACTCTGTTTTTGTGCATACTGCATAATCTTATTCATCGCTGACGTGGTCACTCGATTTTGAGGGGAGAGTCCCGAACCGTCCATACTATTGAGTTCGCTGGATTTTATGCCTAATTTGGCATTCCAATATTTTTGTACATAATACGCGCCATCATCGGTGCCCGTTTTCCCAGCTGTTGTATAAGCAATCGCTTTCAACAAGGCCTCCCCGTAAAGGTTGATACTCTTTTGGTTAAACCAGTAGACGATTTTATCTAAGGTTGGAGATAAATGGATATCGAGGGTCTGTTTTTTTGAAATATCAACTGAATCCATCTTGGTCCCGGTAGCAGGTAGTTCGCTGGCGGTAATACCGTTGTTACTTAGTACTTCATTTAATTGATAAGCGAGATCATAGGCCGGGTCTGGCGAAGAGAGCTCGATAGTTTTCTTGAGGTCCTGTCCATAGGTGCCGCGCACAAATATCTTGGTTGAATAGGGGGCAGCGTAGGCGTACACATTGTCACCACTTCCTGTTTTGCCTGTGGTCGTTTCATTGATAATTTCCAGATACGGAACTGGTGTTGTGTAATTGGCGATTTCAGCTTTAGCTCCGACTTTGGTGCTTGGCAGAAAATTTATGCCAAAAGCATTTTCACACCAATTTAGGGAAGAAATTCCAGCACCATAGTAATTGCCCATGTCGGTCCAGATCCAGCCCCCTGGAAGCTGGTTGCCATTGTAAAGCCGGTCATCGGCGATGATTGCGCCATTTATACTTTTAATACCGGCATTCTGGACTGCTGTAAGCCACTTGTTCAGTATCGTTGTTGCTTGAGTCTCCGGGTAGCGGGCGCTGCCGAGGGTAGGATCTCCCGTACCTGTCACTATAATATTTCCGTTTAACACTCCGTTCTCATCGATTTCACCTGTATAATACAGGGTTGTTTTGAACTGAAAATTCTTGCCCAGGAAGTCCAAGGCCGTAGCCGAAGTGATGACCTTCATGGTGGAGGCGGTCGCCAATCCGACGTTCTCATTTGCTGCGAATACAGTCTGGCCTGTTTTTGCGTCGAAAACGGTCAATGAGCTCAAACCATTTCTGAGGTTTTCCTGATTTTGAAATTGCGTGAATGCATCCTGAATTTTACTACGAAGATCCTGCGCATATACTGGCGTAGCAACGGTCGTTAACGTGTAGGCAGAAAAAGCAATGGCACTTAGCACAAATTGGTTCATATATCATGTTTTATAGTCCTATGGTATATCCAGCTTATCTTCGATAAGCTTGTTGGCACGGTTATTTTTTATTCGTGTTTGAAAATCATGGATATTCCTTTGGATGTATTGTCATTACTGGGACGCTGCCAATTTTAGGGAAAAGCGTCCGCTGTAGTTCGTTTGTTTTATTTGGCTTAAAGTTAGGCATTCGACCCTAAAAAATCCTAACTTGCATAAAATTGTATAGACGACATGAAGCATATCGAAAAATTAGCTGCCATTCGTGAGGCGATGAAGGTTCAGGGAATCGATGGATATATCATTCCATCTTCAGATCCTCATATTAGTGAATATCTACCGGAGCGTTATAAATGTATTGCCTGGGCGTCTGGTTTTACCGGATCAGCAGGGACGTTGGCAATCACACAGGATTTTGCCGGCCTTTGGACCGATTCTCGTTATTTTGTCCAAGCAGCAGAGCAATTGGCGGGAACAGGCTTTGAATTGGTGAAATTGAAAGTGCAAGGTGCAGCGGAGTATGCAGATTGGTTGGGCGAACAGTTGGGCGCTGGTGCTAAAGTTGCTTTTGACGGCAATCTCGCTTCTTTATTAGTGGCTCAATCTGTTCAGCATACTTTGGAGCCTTTGGAGATCAAAGTAGATGGTCATGTTGACCTGTTGTCGTCATTATGGGAAGGACGACCAGCGCTGCCTAAGGCACAGGCCTACCTGCTGGGTGAAAATATTACGGGACAGTCGACGGTTTCTAAAATTGAAGCTGTTCGTGCGGAGATGAAAAAGAATAGAACGGAAGCTCATCTGATCTCATCTTTGGATGACTTGGCCTGGTTATTAAACATCCGTGGTCAAGATGTACCATGTAACCCTGTTGTTTTGGGATTTGTATTGATTACCCCAGAAAATGCAACGCTTTATATCGAACCTTCGAAGTTGACAACTCAGGCAACTGAAGAACTTAAAGGCTATGGAGTAAGTGTTTCGGCTTATGAAGATATTTTTAAAGCGATTCCTTCATTGGATGTTGCTTCAATTTTAATTGATCCTAAACGTACCTGTTTTGCTGTTTACGACAGCATACCTAAAGAGGTTAAGATTGTCGAAAAAATAAACCCCTCGACAAGTTTAAAAGCGATTAAGAATAAGGTTGAAGTTGAAAATAACCGCCATACCTTTGTGAAAGACGGTATAGCGTTGACGCGTTTCTTCAAATGGTTGGAAGAAAATGTCTCCTCTGGTGAGCTTTCCGAATTATCTATTGCGGAGAAATTACGTGGATTTCGCGAAAGTCAAGATGGTTTTGTCGACGTCTCATTCACGACAATTGCGGGATACTTGGATCACGGTGCCCTACCGCATTATTCAGCCAATGAAAAATCGAACTATATATTACAACCTAAAGGTTTGCTATTGGTCGATTCTGGCGGACAATATACTACTGGTACAACGGATATTACAAGGGTGGTAACGCTTGGTGGTCTTACGCAGGAGGAAAAAGAGGATTATACGCTTGTACTCAAGGGAACAATAGAAGGCTCTCAGGCCATTTTCCCTACTGGAACCCGCGGCTACCAGATCGATGCCATTACGCGTCGCCCATTGTGGGAAACATTACGCAATTATGGACATGGTACAGGACATGGCGTCGGTTTCTTCCTAAACGTTCACGAGGGGCCGCAAGTGTTCAATGCAGCTGCAATAGATGTTGCTGTTGAACCAGGGATGATTACATCGATCGAGCCCGGATTGTATCGCGTAGGCAAACATGGTATCCGCATTGAAAACCTTGTGTTGACCCGTAAAGCGGGTTCTTCCGAATTTGGAGACTTTCTGGATTTTGAGACACTAACAATATGTTATATCGCAACTGATTTAATCGAAAAATCCCTATTGGATAAGAAACATATTGCTTGGTTGAATAACTATAATCAGTGGGTGTTTGATCAATTATCGACTCATCTTACTGCTGAGGAAAAGAATTGGTTGGCAGACAAGTGCCAGGCGATTTAACACTCAAAAGAGATAACGACAGTGGTTATCCGCTGGGCACAACACGAAGTTGCCAACATAAACGGCCCCCCACTCATTAGGTAAAAAAGGTTTGGGGGGCCTTTTTTTAATCGGGTTTTTTCAAAATCTCATAAATGGATTCTTTTCCAAAAGGTTTCAGAATAAAACCGCTTATAAAAGGGTAATTTGCCAGTTGCTCCTGATCGTTTTTGCTCGTGGAGGAACTGACAATAAAAATGTTGGTTTGCTTGATGAAGTCGGTCCGGTTCTCAAGCACATCCATTAACTCCCAACCAGTCATAAATGGCATATTGATGTCCACAAAGAGTATTGCTGGCATCAACGACTGGCTGAGGTCATTGTTATCCAAAAAATCCAATGCGTCCAGGGCATTTTGGAAGGAATGAAAGTCAATCTCGTATTCGGTAAATCCCTGTAGCATATGGGCGAAAATAGTCCGTAAAATGGCATTATCATCAATGAGAATGATCGTTCTTTTGGTTTCAGGAGTCATGGTCTTTTTGATTAATAATTGTTTTTCATCGTGTCAATAAACCTCATCTTCGTTTTGATTGACAGCGCAGTTTTTCTTTCACTCTTTTATTTATGAGATCACGCTGTCCAGGATCGTAGCAGTTATTTTCTGCTAACAGGATTGAACGCTGATTTCTTATTATAGCTGTATCAGCGGATCTGTGTATGCTTTTTCTAAAAATTTGACATAAAAGGTGCTACCCGAATCGATTTTACTTTGTACATCGATCTTTCCGCCCAATGATTCGATCTGATATCTAATGAGGAACAATCCGACACCTTTACTCTCAAATCCACGGTGAAAAACCTTTTTGAACATAAACAGCTCCGATTTGTATTTTGGCAAGTTAATACCCAATCCGTTGTCTTTAACCGTTAATAACGTTCCTTCTTGTTCCTGATGTGTATGTATTTCGATCTTAGGGGCTCGGTCTGTCGCTGTAAATCGGAGCGCATTACTGATGAGGTTGCTGAAAATACTTTCCAGATAAATCTTAGGATAATAGATGTCTTTTACATTGAATTCGATGGAAATAGTTGCATTTTTTTGCTGTATTTCTTCCATAAATTGCTGCTGCACTTTTTTGAATATATCTAAAAAATTACATTGTTCATAAATCAGTGAATTGTTTGATTTAATATCAAGTATTCCGTCCAAATTATGTAACGTTTCAGTCAGATCGTCACTGCTCGTATGTAGCAGGTTCATAAAATCAGCCTTTATTTTTTCATCATGCGTTAACTTAATTTCGGCAATAAGCATCTGTATATTGCTGAGTGGGCCTTTTAGATCATGAGCGAGGATGTTCGCAAATTCTTCCAGTTGCCGTATTTTGGTTTCAAGATCTATTTTGACTAAATCCGATTCAATTTTTTGCCTTTTTAGGATTTCGATATTCTTTTTTGATTCGGAAATATCCTGAACCTGAACGATGAGAAATTGTGCGGTATTGGTATTATCAAAAACTGCTGCAACCGTTACAGAACACCATACAAAATGGCCTAATTTATGTATATAGCGTTTTTGAAGCGTAAATGCGTCGATTTCACCCCTGACAAGTTTTTCTCTAAGTTCAACATCTTTGTTTATATCATCGGGGTGCGTCCTATCAGTAAACTTGGTTTTCGACATTTCTTCATGAGAATAACCAAGAATTTTGGTTAACATATTATTGGATTCTATGGAGTAGCCTTCGAGACTTGTCAATGAAATTCCCAGACCTGATAAATAAAATGCTTGATTAAACTTGTGTTCATTGAATTTACTTTTTTCATTGGACTCGACTTGTTTTGTAATGTCGGAAATAACCAGGGCTACCCGGTTCTGAGCCCTATGTATAGGTTTAATCTGTAAACGATACCATTTGTCCTTGTGCTCGTTTAAATTGGATTGAAAATCCATCTTAAGTTCGCGGTCCAATTTTAATGAATTTTGTATCAATTGGACAGTGGGTATAGCAAGATCTGGCGGAAAGAGTTCTGTGAGACTCTTGTTTAGAAATTCTTCGGGACTATAGAACAAGAGATCTGGATTGTTGGTCCAGTAGTTTTTAAATACCCCGGCATCGGTTACCTCAAATACGAGATCATTTAATGAGGCAACAAGCAATTGAAGTTGGTGTTGCTTATCTTCCAGGACGCGGTTTTTATTGACCAATTTCGATACATCTATTAATGAAATTAAAAGACCTTTTTTATTGTCTTCTATCATAACATGAACATCGAATTGATACCATTTAAACTCTTGATCCTTTTTTCGTCCTAGGATAATTTCATTTTGGTCTTGGTTTTTGGAAAGAGCAGTAAAAAATGGCGTTTCTGAAGGCGACAATACCGAAAGATCATCTGCTCTGTAAAACGTAATTAATTGATGTATTCTGTAGGTATCTGCCGTACTATCGAGGTCTAAAAGTTCTTGAGCCCTTTTGTTGAATAGTAAAATAGTGCCATCATCTGTGGTCGTGATTGTTCCCTCCAACCTTGTATTTACAGTTTGATCAAAAAGCATAGATAAAGAGTCCCGCTGCTGATACATTATTCAACCATATTTAGGGTTAATTTTCTCATTTAAAAGTATAAGCAACTCATTGAGTACTTAATTTGCAAAATTGGTAACTTTTACCCCAAAATAATAAATAAATATTAAAATATGTAACTTTTTATATAAAATACTAGCAGGTATATT
>NZ_LBGU01000016.1:0-65830 GCF_000988325.1 Sphingobacterium sp. Ag1
AGACTTCTTTTTTATTTTCGGGATTATTTTCTTCTATTCTGCAGGGATTTGTATAGATGTTCCCTGAATTCCTGCTCCACCTCAAAAAATTGCGATGCCCGCGCATTGCCAATAACTTTGGCAAATTTAGCCCGGTATTCTTTTTTGATCTCCACTTCTTTAGCATCATACTGTAAGACGTCTCTGGAACCACCTCTAAAACTATTTTTTGGTGCACCATTCAATTTTTCTTTCCTGATATCCCAAAGTGTTTGGCTGTACTCATTATAGAGCGGGAAGAATTGCTGAGCCTCTCTCGGAGTTAAATCCAGTTCTTTAGTAATGTAAGCTATTTTTTCATTTTCTATAGCTTGAAATCGATTTTTGTCTTGCGCAAAGCCCAAGGCAATAGAAAATATACTAAAGAACAATGTTATCCATATGTATTTTTTATTGAACATCATTATAAGGTATAATTTAGATAATCTTCTATTTCTTGTTTAGATATATTACTTCCAAATCCCTTAGTAGGGAGATTTGCTTCGTCAGTATACTGGGCCATATAGATCATATCGTCACCAGAAGCTGACTCCGCAAGGTAATTAATGATTTCCTGCTTGGGAATTTCTGACAAATGCTGGCTTAACTGCTTTTCTGCAACAGATTCTACAGGAGTCGTATTTTGCTGTTGATATTGATAACCCCAATATCCGCCTACACTCAACATAGCCGCAAAGGATGCCGCAACCGCATAACGAGCGTACCATTTTTTAGGTTTCCCAATCTGACGGATCGGTGTATTATCCTTTTCAAGCATTTGAACACGATCAATGATGCTGTCCGAAAGAATCTCAAAATAATGTTGTGGTACAGCAAAACCCGCAGTCACAACCGTTTCTTTTAATTTTTCTTCAGCAATACGAGCAAAAATTGTCGATTCAACTATTTCTTCGTAGCCGACAGGAACTGTAAAACCGTCTGTTGGAACTGTTTCCTTCAATTTCTCTTCAGCTAAATGGGCGAAGATGGAGTCTTCAAGGGTTTGATTATAAGCAGAAGGCATGGTAAAGCCATCCGATGCAATCGTTTCTTTTAATTTGTCTTCTAAAATTCGGTTGAAGATAGTTGAAGATAGTTCGGAAGCATAATTTTCAGGAATTTCAAAGCCGTCTGTAGTAACCTGATTTTTTAAACTATCTTCCGCAACTTTACACATTATGGCGTCAGATAAGCTATTAAAATATCCTTCTGGAACCTCAAAGATGGATTCTTCCTTGCATTCAACCAATTTGACTTGCGTAATTATTTTTGATTCTAAATCACTGAAATAATTTTCAGGTAAGCCAAATGGATTTTCACGCAACGATGCTGGAAGATTTGTAGGCTCCAGCCCATCATGATATGTGCCATTTTCCTTCATAGTATCTGTTAGAACCTAATTTCGCTAAAAGGTTTAATCGTTGTTGTTAAAAAATGCCTCTATTTTTTTGACAGCTAAATGATAAGAGGCTTTAAGCGCTCCGACACTTGTTCCGAGTACTTCTGAAATTTCTTCGTATTTCATGTCTTCAAAATATTTCATATTGAAGACCAATTTTTGCTTTTCTGGCAAAGTCAACAAAGCCTGTTGTAATTTCATTTGAGCTTTATCACCATTAAAATAATTGCCATCAGCAAGCGTTTCTGCCAAATAAGCAGTCGTGTCGTCATCCAACGACACGTTCTGCTTTTGCTTTTTCTTATTTAAGAAGGTAATACATTCATTTGTTGCGATACGATAAAGCCAAGTGTATAATTGTGAGTCTTCACGGAAATTCCCAAGGTTTTTCCATACTTTCACAAAGATATCTTGAACAACATCGTCCGCATCGTCATGATCGATGACCATTCTTCGCACATGCCAATAAATCTTCTGTTGATATTTCTTCAACAATAAACGGAAAGCTTCTTCTCGCGTACTCTCTTCGGCGAATTTTGCTATAATTAAAGCGTCATCCATATATTGACTTGCGTAGTTTTGTTATTTTCTTTTGATTACTTTTTGAACCGCAGCCACAATAGCCGCAGCATTCAAACCGTATTTTTCCATCAATTGAGCAGGAGTACCTGATTCTCCAAAACTATCATTTACTGCAACGTACTCTTGTGGAGTAGGTAACTCTCTTGTTAACACTTGAGCAACGCTATCACCCAAACCGCCAAGACGATTATGCTCTTCCGCCGTTACAACACATTTGGTTTTCGCAACAGATTTTAAAATAGCTTCTTCATCCAAAGGTTTAATGGTATGGATATTGATAATTTCAGCGTTGATACCTAACTCAGCTAATTTTTCACCAGCTTGGATAGCTTCCCATACTAAATGACCTGTAGCAATGATCGTAACATCCGTTCCTTCATTTAATAATACCGCCTTACCAATCACAAATTCTTGATCAGCAGGAGTGAAGTTAGGAACTACGGGACGGCCAAAACGCAAATAAACTGGTCCCTCATATTTTGCTGCTGCAATTGTAGCGGCTTTTGTTTGATTGAAATCACAAGGATTGATCACTGTCATTCCTGGCAACATTTTCATCAAGCCGATATCTTCTAATATTTGGTGAGTTGCACCATCTTCACCTAAGGTTAGGCCAGCATGCGACGCTGCAATTTTTACATTTTTGTCCGAGTATGCAATCGATTGGCGAATCTGATCATAAACACGTCCTGTTGAGAAATTTGCGAATGTACCTGTGAATGGTATTTTACCACCGATCGTAAGTCCGGCAGCAATCCCCATCATATTAGCTTCCGCGATACCGATTTGGAAAAAACGTTCTGGAAATTCTTTGATAAAATCGTTCATTTTTAACGAACCGATTAAATCAGCACATAATGCAACTACATTCTCATCTTGCTTTCCTGCTTCTAGTAACCCCGCACCAAATCCTGAACGTGTATCTTTTGACTCTGTATAAGTATATTTTTTCATTCTAGTAATCTCCTAAAGTTTCTGTAAGCTGATTCAATGCCGACGCCAATTGTTCGTCATTTGGAGCAACACCATGCCATTTATGAGAACCCATCATAAAATCAACACCGTTACCCATTTCAGTATGCATCAGAATAATGACTGGTTTACCTTTTCCTGTGCGTGATTTAGCTTCTGCTAAACCTGCAACAACAGCATTCATGTCATTGCCTTTAGCAATTTCCATCACATCCCAGCCAAATGCTTCCCATTTTGCACGAAGATCCCCAAGAGATAATACTTGATCTGTAGATCCGTCAATTTGTGCTTTGTTATAGTCAACAGTAGCAATTAAATTGTCGATTTTATTGTGTGGTGCGTACATTGCAGCTTCCCAAACTTGACCTTCCTGCAATTCGCCATCACCCATTAATACATAAACTAGATTATTGTCTTTATTCAATTTTTTTGCCTGTGCGGCTCCAATTGCAACAGATAATCCTTGGCCCAATGATCCCGATGCAATACGAATACCTGGAAGACCTTCGTGGGTTGTTGGGTGACCTTGAAGTCTGGAATTGATTTTTCTGAACGTTGCTAATTCGCTCACTTCAAAATATCCCGCATGTGCCAATGTACTGTAAAATACAGGAGAGATGTGTCCATTGGACAGGAAGAATAAATCTTCTCCTTTTCCATCCATGTCAAAGGAAGGATTGCGTTTCATTGCATTGAAATAAAGCGCCACAAAGTAGTCTGTACAACCTAACGAACCACCTGGGTGTCCTGATTGACAAGCGTGTACCATACGTACGATATCACGTCTTACCTGTGATGCAATTTGTTCTAGTTTGTTAATATCTGCACTCATTTTTTTTGTTGGTTTCACAATTGGTCGTAAAGTTAACTATTTTTAATCTAGATGCTTGTTAAAAAATGAATTTATATTGACTTATTCCAGATTGTCGATGTGTTTCATCCGCGGATTTTTATTTTTTTGTACCTTGCTTCACTTTATAAAACCAACAATTTTCAGCATAATGCTTAATCAACTCAAAAGCTGCCTAATTATTTCAGCGCTCTCAACCCTTTATTTGCGTTCTTCTGCCCAGCACATCAACATTTACCATAAGGATTGGATTGACTTTAACAAAAATGGAAAAAAGGATATTTATGAAGACCGCAATCAGAAAATAGCCAGTCGTGTGGAGGACCTGTTGCGTCAAATGACTGTTCAAGAAAAGGCCAATCAGACTGTCACACTTTACGGTTATGGGCGGGTTTTGAAGGATGAACAGCCCACTGCCGCTTGGGACAAAGAGATTTGGAAATACGGCTTGGCCAATATGGACGAAATGTTGAATAGCTTAGCTTATAATAAGTCGGCAAAAAGTTCATTTTCGTATCCCTTCAGCCGCCACGCTCAAGCCTTAAATAATGTTCAACGATGGTTTGTGGAAAATACACGACTTGGTATTCCGGTTGATTTTACCAATGAAGGAATTCATGGACTCAACCATGATCGGGCTACCTCCTTGCCGGCACCAATCAATATTGGAAGTACATGGAATACTGCGCTGGTACGTAAAGCTGGTGATATAATTGGTAGGGAAGCCAAGTATCTTGGCTATACAAATGTTTATACCCCTATTCTTGACGTTTCTAGAGATCCGCGCTGGGGAAGAGTGGTTGAAACCTATGGGGAAGATCCGTTTCATATTGTCGAAATGGGGAAACAAGTTGTTTTAGGGATTCAAGAAAATGGTGTCGCCTCCACGTTGAAACATTATGCGGTCTATTCTGTGCCCAAAGGTGGAAGAGATGGCAATGCACGAACGGATCCGCATGTTGGCTTTCGTGAGATGCATTCGCTTCACCTCTATCCATTTAAGAGGGTCATAAAGGAAGCCAAACCTTTAGGAATTATGAGTAGTTATAATGATTATGATGGCGTGCCTGTATCTGCCAGTAGTTATTTTTTGCAGGACTTACTCCGCAAAGATTATGGGTTTGAAGGGTATGTGGTGTCCGACAGTGAGGCTCTAGAGTTTATTTACAATAAACACCATGTTGCTGCAAACTATAAGGAGGCTATTAAACAGGCATTGGAGGCGGGTTTGAATGTGCGGACAAATTTTGATCCACCGAGTACATATCTAACGCCACTAATGGAACTAATAGAGGAAGGAGGGCTGGATACCAAAATATTGGATCAGCGGGTTCGCGAAGTCCTGACCGTGAAATTTAAACTGGGTTTATTTGATCATCCATTGAGAGAAGATATAGCGATAGCCGATAAAAAGGTGCATACCCCCGCAGATGAAGAAGTATCACTTCAAATGAATAAGGAATCTATTGTGCTGTTGAAAAATGAACAGCATCTTCTTCCAATAGACGTGAATAAATACAAACGAATTTTGGTTACGGGACCAATGGCAGAAGCAACAAATTATACGACAAGTCGCTATGGACCTTCCAATAACCCAATCACAACCATCAAAGATGGGATTATAAACTATGGAAAAACAAAGGCACTTCGGGTTGATTATACCAAAGGTGTAGATGTCGTGGATAAAAACTGGCCTGAGAGTGAGATTATTCCAACAGACTTGTCCGGCGAGGAGCTGGAAAAGATGGCCGAAGGTGTTCGTCTCGGTAACGAATCTGATCTGATCATAGCAGTAATGGGCGAATCAGAGCGAGAAGTCGGTGAAAGTCGGTCGCGATCAGATTTAAATTTGCCAGGCAAGCAACGCGACTATTTAATAAAATTGAAAGAAACAGGTAAACCTATTGTGCTGGTACTTGTCAATGGTCGCCCACTTACTGTCAATTGGGAAAATAAGTATCTACCTGCAATTGTGGAGAGTTGGTTTCTTAGTAATCAGTCGGGAAATGTTCTTGCCGAAATGCTGTTTGGAGGGTATAGCCCTAGTGGAAAATTGCCCATTTCATTTCCAAAGTCTGTAGGACAGGTTGAAATGAATTTTCCGACCAAGCCCGCTGCACAGGCGGGGCAACCCGGGGTCGGACCCAATGGGTGGGGAAACAGTCGGGTTGTTGGCTTTTTATACCCTTTTGGATATGGATTAAGCTACACAGATTTTAGTTTTTCAAATTTACAACTCACGAAGAAACAGATCAGACCATCAGATTCCCTCACAGTTACGGTTGATGTTGAAAACATAGGAAAGAGGAAGGGGGCCGAAGTTGTTCAGCTGTATATCAAAGATGTGCTGTCTTCAGTAACAACTTATGAAATGGATTTACGTGGGTTTGAAAAAATTGAACTTAATCCAGGGGAAAAAAGGACCATACGGTTTACGATACTACCGGCCCACCTGGAACTTTTGGATCAGCACAATAACTGGACAGTTGAACCCGGCAAATTTGAACTATTTATCGGTAATTCTTCTGTCAATCTTCCGCTTAAGGATTCATTTGAAGTGGTCAATTAGGTTTAAAATTGCCAGACCACATAGATGACGGATGGCAGTCCTTTCTTAGGACTAGGGGATAAAAAAAGGATTCAGCAAAACCTATTTGCTGAATCCTTTTTTATTGTATCAAATAGCTGTGATTACATGGCCTCTGCCACTACTTCAGTCACTTCTGGAACCATGCGTTTCAACAATCCCTCAATTCCTGCTTTTAATGTGATCGTCGAAGATGGACAACCACTGCAAGAACCTTTTAGTTCAACTGTCACAATACCTTCGTTGAAGGATTTATAATGGATTGCTCCACCATCTTGTTCAACAGCAGGTCTCACATAATCATGTAATACTTTTTGTATCTTCACTTCAGTTTCAGTCCCTTCAAAATTAACCTCTGTATCGTGGTGTACCGTTTTTACAGCAAGTTCAGACTCTACAGCACCTTTTACAAAGTCTTTTAGCAAAGCTTCAATGTCTTCCCATTCCGCATCTTCAGTTTTGGTAATGGTCACGAAGTTACTTGCAAAAAATACCCCATTGACAAAGTTAAATTTGAATAATTCAAGTGCAAACGGTGAATCTTGTGCTGCTTCTTTATTTGGATAATCTACACTACCGTTGATCAACAATTTGTTGACCAAGAACTTCATTGTAGAAGGATTGGGTGTAGACTCTGTATATACGTTAATCGTAGCCATGTATTATCTATTTTTATTCCAAGCAAATATAGGTCAAAAGAAGCTTTCTTAAGGTCATCTATAAGTAAAAGCTTATAAAGTAATACCTGTGTAGTTCGAAGGACTGATTGCTTTTAGTTCCGCCTTAACTTCCGCTGATACATTTAGATTATCGACAAATGTCGCTATCGTTTCTTTCGTAACATGTGTGTTGGTACGTGTTAGGTCTTTTAAAGCTTCATACGGCTTAGGATAGCCTTCCCTTCTTAATATAGTTTGTAGTGCTTCTGCAACAACAGCCCAATTATTTTCCAGGTCATTGGCCAACGCCTGTTCGTTTAAGATCAATTTGCGTAACCCTCTCAAAGTTGATTTAATAGCAATTAGGGTATGTGCAAATGGAACACCAATATTACGTAATACCGTAGAATCTGTTAAATCCCGTTGAAGACGGGAAACAGGTAACTTCGCTGAAAGGTGCTCGAAAATTGCATTTGCAATACCTAAATTTCCTTCTGCATTTTCAAAGTCAATCGGGTTGACTTTATGTGGCATAGCCGAAGAACCGATTTGACCGGCAGTAATTTTTTGTTTAAAATATTCCATCGAAATATATGTCCAAATGTCACGGCATAAATCGATGACAATATTGTTGATCCGTTTTAAGGCGTCACAACTTGCCGCAAAGTTATCGTAGTGCTCAATTTGCGTGGTCGTTTGTGAACGGTCTAAGCCCAAGATATTGTTGACGAAATTATTTCCAAAATCGATCCAATTTGTCGCTGGATATGCAACGTGATGTGCATTAAAATTACCAGTCGCACCACCAAATTTAGCTGAATACGGTACTTGATGTAATAGTTGCAATTGACGTTCAATACGTTCAATGAAAACATAGAACTCTTTGCCCAAACGAGTTGGAGATGCTGGCTGTCCATGGGTACGTGCCAACATCGGGATTTCTGACCACGAAGTTGCCAAAGATTTCAATTCATGAAGCAATTCTTCGATTGCAGGTGTATAACTCTCTTTAATTGCTTCTTTCCAGGAAAGTGGAATGGCTGTATTATTGATATCTTGTGAAGTCAAACCAAAATGAATGAATTCAAGGTAGTCCTGTAATTCTAATTTTTCAAATTGATCTTTTAGAAAATACTCAACAGCTTTAACATCATGGTTCGTAACTTTCTCTGTGTTTTTGATCCAAATGGCATCTTCTTCAGAAAAATTCCTATAGATATCCCGTAATTTTTCATTTAGTGTTTTGTCAAACTGTTGCAATTGAGCGATACCAGAATCGCTTAATGCAATAAAATATTCGACTTCTACGCGTACACGATATTTGATTAAAGCAAATTCGGAAAAAAATGCTGAAAGTTCATTAGTATTATTGTAATAGCGTCCGTCAATAGGCGTAACTGCTGTTAAAGATGATAAAGCCATAGATTGAATGATTTTTGGCAAAGGTAAAAAAATGCTTGGAGCTTAGCAATTTAATTGGTGTAGATATAAAAAAAGCCTCCTTGTTGAAGGAAGCTTTCTATACGGTGTAAATTCTTTTCAGAGAATTAGTGAGCAGCTTTAGTTGAATCAACTTTAGCAGCAGCTGAATCTACAGCAGATTTTGCTGAATCTACAGCAGTTTTTGCTGAATCCAATTGAGTGTTAGCTGAATCTAAAGCAACGTTAGCTGAATCAGTAGCAGCGTCAGTTTTTTTAGCAGTTTCACCACATGATGCGAAAGCCAATGTTAAAGCTAAACCTAAGAAACCGAATTTGAATGCGTTTTTCATTTTATTAAAATTAAAATATTTTTAAATCTTGTTATTTAGGAGTTAATACCATTAAACAAAAAAGGTAACCCCGGTATTTCTTTTTTTGAAAAAAAAAGAAAGGCCTTTCGTAAAAAAGGCCTTCCAAAAGCTCTATTCAGTCCTAAATTATTTTTTAGTAGCAGCTGAATCAACTTTAGCAGCAGCTGAATCAACTTTAGCAGCAGCTGAATCAACTTTAGTAGCAGCTGAATCTAATGTGTTAGCAGCTGAATCAACTAAAGCAGAAGCTGAATCTGCAGCACCTTCAGCTTTTTTCTCTGAATTGTTACAAGATGCGAAAGCTACAGTTAAAGCTAAACCTAAGAAACCGAATTTTAATGCGTTTTTCATTTTCTAATTTTCTAATTTAAATTGAAATAATTTTCTTTTTCATCTCTTAATACACGTAACCAAAAAAGGTAACCCAAAAAATAATATTTTTTTGAAAATATTATTAACAGGTTGTTTTTAAGTGTTTTATAGTTGTTTATTTTATTCGAAACTTCCCTGATTCCAATATTTTATTGATAAGATATCGTGCGATATAAGGTAAGTTGCTGTCCATTCGTTTATTTACCGGAGAATTCCATATTGTCAATTTGTATCATGCCGTTTCCAAACAATTTTCGATTATTTTTCTTATTTTAAGAAGTAAACACTTAAAAAGAAATTGCAATTATGTTTGATAAAGTAAAGAATATAATGGATTTGGCAAAATCAATAGACTTTGGCAAATTGGAGGAAATATCGAAGAAAGTGGATTTGGGAGCAGTAATGGATGCCGTATCAAAAATGGATGATAAGCAGCTGCATGGTTTAATGAAAATGCTGAGTGCAGGAAAAGAAAAAAAGGAATTACCGCCTATTAATGGTGATTTCTATGCTATGGATAGTAAATTAAACGATTCAGACCGCGCATTGCAATTGAAGGTGAGGGAATTTATGGAGACCGAAGTCAAGCCAATTGTCAATAAATATTGGTTAAGAGATGAATTTCCGTTTGAAATTATACCGAAACTAGCCGCTTTAAATATTTGTGGCTATACCTATGATGGGTATGGCTGTATGGGGGGGAGTTCTTTAATGGAAGGAATCATAGCGGCCGAGATAGCTCGTGTCGACGCATCTGTTGCAACCTTCTTTGGTGTACAGAGTGGTTTGGCCATGGGATCAATTTATATTTGTGGATCCGAAGAACAAAAACAGGAGTGGTTGCCCAACATGCAGAAAATGCAAGTGATTGGTGCTTTTGGTCTAACCGAACCCGAAGTAGGGTCGGGAGCAGCGGGCGGATTGACCACAACCTGTAAGAAGACCGCCGAAGGCTGGGTGTTAAATGGTCAGAAAAAATGGATCGGGAACTCCACCTTTTCGGATATCACCATTATTTGGGCTAGGGATCTTGATGATGGAGAGGTTAAAGGTTTTATCGTACGAAAAGATAACCCAGGTTTTTCCGTAGAAAA
This sequence comes from Sphingobacterium sp. Ag1, assembly GCF_000988325.1. Classification (NCBI taxonomy): domain Bacteria; kingdom Pseudomonadati; phylum Bacteroidota; class Sphingobacteriia; order Sphingobacteriales; family Sphingobacteriaceae; genus Sphingobacterium; species Sphingobacterium sp. Ag1. The sequence continues at coordinate 10,327 of NZ_LBGU01000016.1, forward strand.
AATTAAAGATAAAATGGCTTTGCGTATTGTACAGAATGGTCTTATTACCTTATCGAATTGTATTGTTCCAGAAAGTGATCGCCTGCAACATGCAAGTTCCTTTAAAGATACGGGAAAGGTTCTTCAAATGACGCGAGCAGGTGTCGCTTGGATGGCTGTAGGATGTGCGCGAGGTGCCTATGAAAATGCCTTGGATTATACACGTAAAAGAAAGCAATTTGGTAAACCAATCGCTTCTTTTCAGCTTATTCAAAATCACCTGGTTGAAATGTTGTCCAATTTAACGGCCATGCAAACGCTTGTCTTCAGATTATCTGAATTACAGGATAAGGGTGAGCTAAGAGATGAACATGCCTCGTTGGCCAAAGTCTTCTGTTCTTTACGTACGAGAGATATTGTTTCCAAGGCTCGAGAGGTTATGGGCGGAAACGGTATTCTGTTGGAATATAATGTCGCACGGTTTTTGGCCGATGCTGAAGCAATTTATTCCTATGAGGGAACAAAGGAAATCAATTCACTCATTGTTGGCAGAAGTATAACTGGATTCAGTGCCTTTGTTTAGGGGGGATCTGGCTGGTCTTTCCAATCCTGTCGCCAAATATCGCTTAATACATAAAAAGGGCCTTGTTTCGTAACAACGCCCTTTTTACTTCATTTGGAGCAAAAAGCTAATTTTTTTATTTCCGTTTGAATCGCATAATAGCAATATCTCCCATGATAAATGTCAACGTATTCTCGCTTATGCTAAAGGTATTTACCTTTTCTAAGGTCGAAAAGAAGGTTGCTTCACCATTACCTTCGCAGGCCATTTTTGTCGACATAATGGGGCCAAAATTAATGGTGTTTCCATTCGTTTTAAATGTCATATTGTAGTTATTGCAGCTGCTATTTCCGTTTACTTTACCACTGGATGCATCAAATATCATGGTTGGTTTACGATTGGGATATAGGCCGTCGAAAGCTATCCGTGGGCCGGATATATAATCAAGCTCCCAAGTTCCGCTAAGTTGTTGCTTATTCTCCTGAATCAACTTAAATTTTGCCAGGGGAGCCATTTTCGCTTTGTTCAGACTAAGAATACCATCCTTAACGGTATAATTATCTGCAGCAATCAGGTTTTTGGATAGGGCTTGTTCAATAGACATATCCGGACAGGCCATCATCGTAGACATACCCTGAGCAAATTTAACCTTTCCATTCTTTGATAAAGTCAATTCCCCACCGATGCCATTACATCCTCCACTTGCACTATAACTTTTTTCGTCCAGCTGGAGGTAAGGCATTTTGCCATTGATCTGATCCGCTACAGGCTGTCCATTGATTTCGATCAATTGCCATTTTTTTCCAATTACTGACGATTGGCTACTGTCTGCCTTCTGCTCATTCGCGTTCTTCTTGATTACGGAGCAACTTCCAAGACCAACGCTTAAGATGGCCAATATGGCGATGTTTTTAAAGTTCATATTTTAAATTTTAACCTATTAACACCTTTTTTAACGTTTGGTTTGACAAAGTGCTACAAAAGTTCACAAACAAAAAAGGCTTCCAATTTGGAAGCCTTCTTTATCAGTAGAATAAATCTTACGATTTGTTTTTATTTTGTTGTGCTTGCTGTTGTGCACGCATCATTTCTTCCATTTTTGTTTGGAAGCTCGATTTTTTATCCGCTTTAGGATTCTTTTTATTTTCCTCCAATTTAGCCAAGATTTTTTCATCATTCACCATGGTGCGAATAACCAACTGAGTCAAGAACGTAAATAACGCACTTAAGAAATAGTAGTAGTTCAAACCTGCCGGGAAGCTATTCAAAACAAAGAAGAAAATCAAAGGCATGATATAGCCCATATATTTCATTTGCCCTGTAGCGCCAGATGTAGCGTTGTTATACCAAGTCGTTAACAATGTTGTTAATGTCATCAAGATACACATCAAAGAGATGTGGTTGAATGATCCAAAAATAGGGGCAAATGTAAATAGCGTATCATAGGTTGACATGTCCTTCATAAAGAGGAAGCTCTGTCCTCTCAATTCAAATAAATTTGGAAAGAAGTAGAAGAACGCAATGGTAAATGGCATCTGTAAGACAAGCGGAAGACATCCACCAAGTGGATTCACGCCAACCTGTTTGTACAGTTTCATTTGCTCCTGTTGCATCAACATTTGATTGTCTTCACCTACTTTTGCTTTGATTTCATCCAGCTGCGGTTTTAATACGCGCATTTTCGCCATAGAGACATAAGACTTGTAGGTCATTGGCGAAAGAATCAATTTCAACATCAATGTCAATAAAAGGATAACGATACCATAGCTCATATGGAAACCATCCAGGAAGTTAAATACAGGTACTGTAATCCATTGGTTGATCCAACGCATAGGTCCCCAACCCATATTGATAATCGATTGATAGTCATTTCCCTCGGCTTTCAATACATTGTATTGATTTGGTCCAAAGAAGAAGTTTAGGGAATAATTATTGTCCTTATGATTATCAAATGCTAATTCCGCGTTTGTGTTATAGAATTTGACAATGTCGGTTTCTGACGCATGTTTTACATCCACTTTTGCATTGACAAAACCATCTTTAGTGCTTAGGATACTAGAGAAGTAATGCTGCTTGAATGCAATCCATTGTACTTTTTTCTCCAATGCTTCATCTGCATCTTTTGATTCGGAAAGGTGATCTACTTTATTATCTTCTTTATAATACAGGGTAGATTTCTGTCTTTCAGATTCTATGTTTTGCTCTTTCTGTCTCAGCGTAGTGTTCCAGTTCAGGGTCAACGTTTTTTGACTCTGCGGAATTAAATTCTGTATTCCTTTTGTGTTAATGTCCAGTCCAACATTATAGCCTTTTCCAGCAATCGAGTACACATATTCAATATATTGATCGGCACTGTAATTTAGTCGGAATTTCACAGACTGTTTACCTTCAGCAGAAACTTGGATATCCGAAGACTCTGTACTGAAGTATAAATCATTTGTTGACACATTTTGACCAGCTGCGTTAAATTGAAAACCAAACTTGTTGTCGTCGCCATCAAAAAGCATCAACGGTTTTCCATTGAAATTCTTTTCACCTTTTAGTTCTACGGATTGAACCTTGGCGCCTTTTGTACTGATTTTGGCAATGATTTTCTCGTTTTCAATCGTAATGACTTTCTCCGTTCCAAATTTTGTCGCGCCAAAAGGCTTTTTCAGTTCTGCCGAATCAGCAATCACTGCTGTTTGTGCTGCTTTGGCTTTAGCGGTAGAGTCACTTTCGGCAGGCAGTCCTTTTTCGGTACGCGCTTTAGCTTCTTGCCTCGCTTTTTCTTGTTTGATTTCTGATTCTGAAGGCTTCATCAGGTAAAAAGAACCAGTGATGATAGCAAACATCAGGACCAAACCAATTAGGGTATTTCTATCCATTTTTAATAATTAAACTTAATTAATCGTATCCTTCTATTACTACTTTGATTTTTTGTTGGCCAAAGCAGCGGCTACAAAGCTAACAAAAAGTGGGTGAGGATTTGCAACAGTTGACTTTAATTCTGGATGAAATTGTCCGGCAACGAAAAATGGATGGTTTTTCAATTCGACAATTTCAACTAATCCAGTCTCCGGATTGAATCCTGAAGCAATCATTCCAGCTGCTTCATATTGTTTTAAATAGTCATTGTTAAATTCATAACGGTGACGGTGTCTTTCAGAAATTTTTGTTTTACCATAGATGGCAAAGGCCTTAGTTCCTTTTTTAATTTCACAGTCGTAAGCCCCTAAACGCATTGTACCGCCCATATTGGTGATATTTTTTTGTTCTTCCATCAAATTGATGACCGGATTGCTCGTAGTGGCATCCATCTCGAAACTATTAGCGTCTTTCAGACCCAATACGTTTCTTCCGAACTCGATGACCGAACATTGCATACCTAAGCAAATGCCAAAGAACGGAATATTGTTCTCACGTACATATTGAATAGCATTTAACTTACCGTCCAAACCGCGTTCGCCGAATCCTGGAGCAACCAAAACACCGTCCATGCCTTTTAACTTTTCAGCGACATTTTCCTTGGTAACACTTTCAGCTGCAATATAACTTACTTTTACTTTACATTCATTTGTCGCACCTGCATGGATAAATCCTTCGATAATGGATTTGTAAGCATCTGGTAGTTCAACATATTTTCCGACTAAGGCAATATTAACTTCACTAGTTGGGTTTTTGAGCTTGCCAAGGAAGTTCTTCCAATTTTCTAGATCAGGCTCATTTTTGTTGGAAAGTTTTAGTTTGGTTAATGCTGTTTTATCAAGATTCTCCTTCAGCATCAATAAAGGCACATCATAAATTGTTGATGCATCGATAGACTCTACGACGGCGTTGATGTTGACATTACAGAATTGCGCTAATTTTTTACGGATTTCCTGTGATAATTTATGTTCAGTACGGCATACTAGAATATCAGGTTGTACACCGTATTCCAATAATGTTTTTACTGAATGTTGCGTAGGTTTAGTTTTAAGCTCACCAGCAGCAGCCAGATAAGGGACTAAAGTCAAATGGATAACCAGCGAATTATTGGCTCCTAATTCCCAGCGAAGTTGTCTTACAGCTTCCACAAATGGTAAGGATTCAATATCACCCACGGTTCCACCCAATTCAGTGATGATAATATCATATTCACCAGACTCACCCAAGAGTTGCATTCTGCGTTTTATCTCATCTGTGATATGAGGAATGACTTGAACGGTTTTTCCTAAATAGGCACCTTCACGTTCTTGTTGGATAACGTGTTGATAGATGCGTCCTGTCGTGACGTTATTTGCTTGTGAGGTAGGGACGTTCAGGAAGCGCTCGTAATGACCTAAGTCAAGGTCTGTTTCAGCACCATCTTCCGTAACATAACATTCTCCATGCTCATATGGATTTAATGTTCCTGGGTCGATGTTAATGTAAGGGTCGAATTTTTGAATGGTAACTTTATAGCCACGCGCTTGGAGAAGTTTAGCAAGGGAGGCAGCAATAATACCTTTCCCCAACGACGAAGTAACGCCGCCCGTAACAAAAATATATTTAGTCATAACAATTAAAGGATTTTCAATTTTATGTGGTCAAAATGACCAATAATAGTTGCTTTATGTACGGGATACAAAGATAGCAATTTTTATTCAAAATCAGAATTGAAGATCGCTCGAATAATTAAATTAAAAATAGATGTTACCTTGGCTATCGATTGTTGTCTTTAGTGTAGGCTGTGCTTTTGACTTAATTTCAATACGATAGAAATTAGTACTATTTGAAAATACAATCTCATAATTTTTGTGCTCATTTATAATTTCAGGATATAATTTGCTTAACTCCTGAATTGACGTTGCATAGCGTTTTTTATCGTTTCGATAGATCTGTTGCAGGTAAAAGATATTCCAGGTAACTTTTTCGAGCGCGAGGAATTGCTCATCGATAGGTTGATGGTTTGTGTCGTTAACAAATTTTATATGTCCCCATCGCTCAGGGTAATGCATATTAACGAGGCCGATTGGAGACCATACCCAGTTTTCTTCCGCGAGCGTCTTACCCCTGTTGTCTTTTCTCTTGCTATAGATAGTTTCGGTATTGTCATAATGCCACTGAACGCGTGAGAAGTTTATCTTCCAGGTTTCATTTGCTTTGATCTGATTTCCTTCGCCAAAGTATTTTAGACTTTTTACAGGTATTTTCATTTCCACAGTCCAAAATTCATCCTTGTCTTGTGGATTGTTGATGGACCCGGCATGATAGACTGCAGTTTCAATATCTTTTGTGTCCCAATTTAGATTAGCCCTACCGCCAAAGCGATAAGGTTTAGTCATCAAAAGATCCATAACTGTATTTAATGCATTTATTTCAATCTCTATATATTCCGGAGAGAATAGATTTGGCTTGAGAAAGATCTCAAAATCATTGTCATGATAGATGATTGTATCTTTCTGTCTTAAATATCCTTTGATATGAGGTTCTTGAAGCTTGGCAAAAAGATAAAGATTTTCTTTATCCCAAAGCATCTTGACTTGCGTCTTAAAAGTAGGAACAGGCTTATTTAATCCCTCAATATCCTTAAAAGAATCTGTCCATGGCGCTTTTGACCAGGAAGCCTCATCGTCCTTTCCGTCAATCGTGATTGCATCTGTTGCTGGGTGTACATAATAGGTTTCAGGGCGCGACTGTAACTGAAGAAATTCATTCAGATTCCGTTGTGCAAAAGTAAAGGTCGGATAGCTTATAAAAGCAAGGATAAAAGCTATAATTCTCATCAAGATACAGTTTGATTTTTAACGGCAGCAAAGTGAAGATGGAACAAAATTAGGATTTTTTTACTATTGTGATCATCTACTATTCTACCTTTCAGATACGAAGCTAAAAGTAAGTAAAATGTTTTAGCGCGGCAAAGAGGAGGGTGTGATTTTAGGAAACAATATATAATTGTCCTAAATTTATTACAGAAGCAGTGGTTTGTATGACCTGCGTTTTGGAAGCTACGGGCGATAGGGCATAAAAAAAGGCTTTGAATGATTTCAAAGCCTTTTTTTATGCCGTGGTAGTCGTAATTAGATTCTTTTCGATTTAATACGAGCAGCTTTACCAGTAAGGCCGCGTAAATAGAATAATTTCGCGCGACGAACTTTACCGTAGCTGTTTACTTCAATTTTTTCAATGTTTGGTGAGTTTACAGGGAAAATACGTTCAACACCTACACCGTTTGAGATTTTACGAACGGTAAAAGTAGCGTTAGCACCTTCGCTGTTTAATTGAATTACTACACCTTGGTACACCTGTACACGCTCTTTATTTCCTTCGCGAATTTTATAATGAACGCTGATGGTATCTCCAGCTTTGAAAGCGGGAATTTCATTCTTTACTACCGCTTGTTCTTCTACAAATTTTACTAAATCCATGATTTCGAGTAATTATTAACGATTTATATCCTGTAAAAATCGGAATGCAATATTACGACTTATTTTCTGAATATAAAAATACTTTTTTAAAAAACTATTGACTGATATTCAAATCGGATGCAAAGATATGAAAATGAAATGGATAATCTAAAGATATTTTGAATATTCCTTTGTAGACTATATGGAGCGGGTTTTTGATTGCTAAATTCAATAGAATATATTGTTTTGATAAAAATATTATGCAATCAATCAGCTGTTTAGTGATTAATTTTCTATAGGGTGTTGACAAAGTCAAAAAATGATTCGATATTTGTGCCACACAAAAAAAAGGTGATACCTTTTCGGGGTGTAGCGTAGCCCGGTATCGCGCCACATTTGGGATGTGGAGGTCGTAGGTTCGAATCCTGCCACCCCGACTAGAAAAGCTCTAACTTTCGTTAGAGCTTTTTTTGTTTCTACTTTTTATTCGTCCCGTAAGCTGTTTATCGGATTAGCTATCGCTGTGCGGATAGCTTGCCAGCTTACCGTAATTAATGCGATACCTATTGTTAACAGTCCGGCTAGCACAAACATCCACCATTGGATTTCGATGCGGTAAGCAAAATCTTCCAGCCATTTGTTCATGGTTAGCCAGGCGATCGGCGAGGCGATTATCAAGGCAATTAATACGGGTTTTATAAAATCTCTAGACAGTAATGTAGTAACGCCCGACACTGAAGCACCAAGTACCTTACGGATTCCGATCTCTTTGTTTCGTTTAGCGGCCGTAAAGGAGGCTAAACCATATAGGCCTAGACAAGCAATAAATATGGCTAATCCTGAAAAAAGACCAAGTATACGTTGTTGCCGAAGATCGGTTTTATACAATGTGTCGAATTTTTGGTCCAAAAAACTGTATTCGAACGGATATAATGGGGCTGCTTGCGCAAATGCGGTTTTAATAGTTTTTAACGCTACTGGAAAATCTTTTGTATTTAACCGGATAAGGGCTACTCTAAGATCAGTAGAAGGTGAAATCACGAGCGCGTCCATGTTTTCCTTTAGGGAAAGGAAATTAAAGTCGTCTACTACACCAATGATTGTCCTGGGGGATTGATCCCTGATTGTATTTTTTATCCATTTGCCAATGGCCTGTTCGGGGGTAAATCCAAGCATTGATGCCGCGGTACGATTAACTAATACAGCACTAGTGGAGTCGGTTGGATGTTGTGTTGAAAAGTTTCGGCCTGCAATTATTTTGAGTTTCAGTGTATTTACATAGTCAAAATCAGTGAATTCTGTCCTTGATTTCCACTTCTCACCGTTTTTTCCTTCGACCTCGAACGTGTGGCCATCGAAGAAGCCGCCAGGTTCGCCGGACATAAAGGAGACCGATGCGATGTCGCTGCTTTTGGATAATTCGTTCTTGAATGTGCGAAGGTTGTTATACAGTTCTTCATTGTCTATTGGAACGACAACAGTCTGTTGGTCATCATAACCAAGCCCCAGTTCTTTTACATATTTCATCTGTTTAGTGATAATAAGGGTGCCGATGATCAGTAAAATAGAGATGCTGAATTGGAACACCACTAAAATATGGCGGAACAGGACGCCGCCTTTGCCTAAACGTAATTTACCTTTTAATGCCTGTATAGGGGAGAAGGTTGAAAGGTATAATGCAGGGTAACTTCCAGCTACTATGCCTACTATAAAGATAACCGCAATTAAAAAAATATAGATCACCCAAGAATTCCATGGGACTGTCAAGGTGTAGCCCAGTAACTGATTATAAATAGGCATGAATAATTGCAATAGGCACATGGCGAGTGTGCAGGATATGGTGGTTAATAAAATGGATTCTCCTATAAACTGTCCCATTAATTGCAGACGCTGTGCGCCAAGTACCTTTCTTAAACCAACTTCCTTCGATCGGTCAACAGCACGTATTGTTGAGAGATTCATAAAATTGATGCAGGCGATAACCAATATAAGTATGGCGATGGATAGAAAAATGTAAATGACCTTTTTATCGCCATGTTTTGCACTGTCAAATGCGCTATGGGATTCCAGGTAGACGTCTTGTAGCGGTGTTAGTGCAAGATCAAAATGAATACCCATGTTTGTAGAAACTGCTTTCATGTGTCGGTTCATGAAATCGGGGAACTGATTTTCCAAATGCTTAGCATCTTTATGTTTGTCAAGTAAGAGGTAAGTAAATAAATTGTTGTTTTGCCAAGCTTTAAAGGGTTCGGTATCGAGGTAATTGGATAAGGGGATAATGAGATCAAAATCCAGATGTGAATTGATCGGAAGATCTTTAGCGATCCCAGTAACAGTTAATTGTTTATTTTTATCAAGCTGCAGTATTTTACCGATCGGATTTTCATTTCCAAAATATTTCTTCGCAGTTGTTTCCGTGAGCACAACACTTGTTGGATTTTTTAAAACAGTCGTTGGATTCCCTTTGATCAGCGGAAAACTAAATAGTTCAAAGAAATCGTCATCTGCAATAAAGAGTTTCTTTTCATTAAATGCAATGTTGCCAACAGAGAATAAGCCATTGGCAGGCATTACCCGTACAGCTTTTTTGATATCATCGGGATAATCGGTTAATAAGGCCGTGGCATAGGGGGCAGATAAATAAGGAGCACGGTCCTTGGTGTTGTCAAAACCACGCATGACCCGATAGATGTGGTCTCCTTGGCTGTGAAACCTGTCAAAGCTAAACTGATTGGCGATAAATAGAAATATCATCGCGCAGACGGTGATGCCTATTGTTAAGCCAAGGATATTGATAAAGGAAAAAACCTTGTTCTTAATAAGATTTCTCCAGGCGATTTGGAAATAGTTCTTTATCATACTTTTCGTTATAAGTGTTCATTTTGACCTTATCGTAATCCATCCTGTTTTAGGATAGTCTGAGTACTATAAAAAAATGAATGTTCAAGGGGGCGGTTTCAAAAAAGCTGCCAAAGGGTTAACGTGTTTTTAATCAGTAGATTGTGTTCTTTGCTTTTGTGATTTAAGTGTTTGAATTCGAACACTTCATGTTCATATCCGAACATGCTCGGATTAAGGTTGAGCGGTTAAAACGATATTATTTGTAGGTGAGTGCTTCCTCGAAGTAGCCAATATTGGGAATAGCATTGGATTCTGATGTATAGGGAGAGCGATGTGTAATACACAAAGGCTATGTCGCAATGTAACAACTTGTTAGTTTTATTTTATGTTTTTCATTTGCAAATAATTTGTAAGAACCGTATATTTGTGCCACACAAAAACAAAGGTGATACCTTTTCGGGGTGTAGCGTAGCCCGGTATCGCGCCACATTTGGGATGTGGAGGTCGTAGGTTCGAATCCTGCCACCCCGACTAGAAAAGCTCTGACGAAAGTTAGGGCTTTTTTTGTTTCATAGCAGGGTGAGCACCTGCGACTTTTAAGATACTAAGAGGTTCGACCTGTAGGAGACTCAGCCAAGACCAATCAATCCCGCTATTTTAGCTAGCTAAGTGTTAACTTCTCTTTTCAGGCTGGTCAAACTGGTTCTTATACTTATTTTAGATCGAAAAGGACACGTGTTTTTAATGCTTTGTAAATTATTTTGCAATAAATCAATCTGTTAGATTCTTTGTGAAGAATATTTTTGAAAAAAATATATTTTTAATGTACTTTTGTGCCACACAAAACAAAGGTGATACCTTTTCGGGGTGTAGCGTAGCCCGGTATCGCGCCACATTTGGGATGTGGAGGTCGTAGGTTCGAATCCTGCCACCCCGACTAGAAAAGCTCTGACGAAAGTTAGGGCTTTTTTTGTTTCAGGGTAGGGACCGACCTGCGACCCGGTACATTCTTTGTGTTTTTTAACATTATATCCTTGTAAACCCGCTGTTAAACAGTTAAATTGCTTGAAATTTATTATCAACTAGAATATAAACATAAATAATATGAACAGAAAAGCGGCATTTCTTTTAGGAATTTTGGCCTCTTGTGCATTACCGCAAGTTACATTTGCTAACCATTCCACTGGAGAATCTATTTATTATCAACAGGACGTAGAAGGCAAAGAGCTGATTGGCCGATGGGATATCGAAGTAGATATTAATGGTACTCCTGCACCATCGTGGCTTGAGGTGAAATTGTCGGGTTATAGAACTTTAGTCGGTCATTATGTGAGTACTTCCGGAAGTGCCCGCCCAGTTTCTCAGGTGTTTTATGAGAAAGGGAAGTTCAAATTTGCCATCCCACCGCAATGGGAAGGTGGAAAGATGAACCTGAGCGTGGAAGGCGAGATCGTTAATGGTGTATTGCAAGGGACGATAACAGAACCTGATGGAAAAACATATCGCTTTAAAGGTGTTCGTGCTCCAGAGCTGAAACGAACAGCTGCAGTAAAATGGGGTAAACCTATTCAACTTTTCAATGGCAAGGACCTGACCGGATGGAAAGCTACTGGTAAAACGAATCAATGGGTGGTGAAAAACGGTATCCTGACCAGTCCGCAATCTGGTTCTAATTTGGTCTCTGAGCAAAAATTTGAAGATTTTAAATTACATGTTGAATTTAAAATTCCAGCGGGAAGCAACAGTGGTGTCTACTTGAGAGGCCGATATGAGGTTCAGATAGAGGATAGTCCTAAAGACGCACATCCTAATGCAGTACTTTTTGCGGGGGTATACGGCTTCTTGGCTGCAAATGAAATGGTCAACAAGGGAGCCGGAGAATGGCAAACCTATGATATTACGTTAGTGGGCCGTCTTGTCACAGTTGTGGCAAACGGTAAGACGGTGATCAGTAACCAAGAGATTCCCGGTATAACCGGTGGTGCATTAGATAGCAAAGAGGCAGAGCCGGGGCCAATTTATTTCCAAGGGGATCACGGTCCAGTGGAATTCCGAAAAGTAATTATTACTCCAGCTATTAAATAACATAATATTATGCGAAGGCTATCTGAAAAGGTAGCCTTTTTTAAATCCCTATGACAACGACTACAATGTCTTCATTCTGGTAAGAAGTATAATATCGTTCAATGGCACCCTGAGCCTTGTACTCTTGCAACTCTTCAAAAACCAATTTTTTTAACATTCCTTTTCCCTTGCCGTGAATAAACTTTATTTCGTTCATTTCCCAATAAATAGCTGCGTCTAGGTTAGAACGCATAAAATCCATGGATTCCTGTAAGAGCTCCTCTGGTGAATAGTCTTCCCAATCTTCAAGGAAGGCGTCGGTGTGTAAGTCAACGATAGCTGGTGGTTTGCGCATTTCTCCATATTTTACAATGCTGCAAAAGTAGAATAAAAGAGCGACTTAATAGGTCAAGTCGCCAACGAAATAAATCGCATGGGCAAATTTTTCATGCCATTTTTTGATAATAGCTGCAATTTCATATTCTTCCTCATCAGCATGGTTGAGCATAAGTAACTCGACCGATTGGAGGAGCTGTTTGAGATCTAGAAAATAACCATCGAAATCCCGGAACGCAGACACTGTGTCCCGGATAAGCAACATGGCATCATGTCGAAGTGTAATCATATCATGACGTGAAGATATTCGGTCCAGCAGCCATTCCTTTTGGAAATTGGAATCAATATGTCTATTGCAAGCCTGATTAAAAAGCAATTCAAATTCAACAATTTGGTGCTTAAGGTCATATATAGTCTTTTGGAGCTCTTCAAAAGTACTGATGATCTTTTCTTGGGTCTCCATGTTTTTTGATATAATTGCCATGATATTTTACTTAATAATGTATACGCTTGGTTTTTAGTTATTTAAATAAAAGCATGTAAGGTATATACAAATAGGTCAGCCGAATGTTTTATCGGTCTAAAATTCGGTCGTGATCTGAATAAACGTTGTAGAGCCTTGTACTGATCTTATCGAAAGGAAGAGAGTAGGTTATTTGCTTTTTTTTTACGTTATTCGCGTAAATGAAAAATAGCTTAAAGATATAATATAATGAAGGAAAAGGCAATTGGAAATTACCAATTAGAGATCTGTTCAAATTCCGTAGCATCAGCAATTGAAGCCGAACAAGGGGGGGCGACACGAGTAGAGTTCTGTCAAAATCTGGAAAATGGAGGGACTACACCTTCGTTTGGTCAGTTGCAGCTAGTGCGAGGGTTGGTGAGTATTGGTATTCATGCGCTTATCAGGCCACGTGGTGGTGATTTCCTGTATACAGAGACCGAGATCTTGGAAATGATAGCAGACATTCAGTTGTGCAAAGAATTGGGAATAGATGGTGTTGTAATCGGTATTCTGAGCGCAGATGGTACAGTCGATAAAGTGAATACCCTAAGATTGGTGGAGGCTGCGCGTCCCATGCACGTTACCTTTCATCGAGCCTTTGACCGTGTGAAAGATCCTTTTCAGGCCTTAGAAGATGTTATTGAACTGGGGATAGACCGTATTTTGACATCTGGTCTGCAAAATTCTGCTTTAGCTGGAGTTCCGTTACTCAAACAGTTGGTTCAACAAGCTGATGGGCGTATTGTGATTATGCCTGGTGCAGGTGTAGATGCAGCAAATATAGCTCATATTTTAGCACAAACTGGTGCAGTTGCAATACATAGCTCGGCGAAAGAGTTGCATGTTTCAAAGATGATGTTTAACCAGACTCAGGTCAATGGAATGGATGAAGCACAGTGGATGAGCTCAAAAGAAAAAGTCCACCAAATGGTGGACCTATTAAAAAGCCTTTAAAGTAGTACTTTAAAGGCTATTAAATTCTTCTTACTATTTAGCTTCTGAAGCTAATTGATTTAAGATAGCATCGTTTTTAACGATTTGGTTGCTAGCTTTCATTTTTGATCTAGAACCTAACTCAACGTTAGTTCCTAATTTCAAAAACTGAACTTCAACACGTGAAACAGTTTTATTTCTTCTATCTTTTCTTTTTAAACGTGTAACTCCCATTTTGATAATATTTTTATTGTTTAAAATAAAACGAGGTCGGAAGCGGATTCGAACCGCTGTAGGAGGTTTTGCAGACCTCAGCCTAGCCACTCGGCCATCCGACCCTATTTTTTTTCCTTTTGAAGGTCTGCAAAAATAAAACTTATAATTGGAATTAAAAAATCTTTATGATAAAACTTTTTCGTTTTTAAGCATCCGACTGAAAACCAAGCTGGTATTTTACATTGACAGATCCTTTGGGAATTTCCAGCACGGATGTATCGTGTAGTTTTCGACATTGGAAAATGAGCTTATTTTGTGATGAGATATTTCGGAAGACATCAGCTCCTTTAAATCTTTGCTGATGAGGCCGTAGCGTAGATGAACTCCATTTACTGTATCTTTTATTGGACAATGTCCAATAGTCTGCCGTTAGATTTTTATAGTGTTTTACTTTGGCAATTAATGATTTATGGATTTTGGAATAGATATTGCAAATGGGAATGTAATAAATCTCATACAGGAAATTATGAGATGAAGTGATAAAAGAGAAAGTAAATTAAATTAGGAAACATGAAAAAACTATTATTATCTGCAGCAATTTTATTTGGTTCATTAGGAGCTTTTGCACAAGGTGGATTGGGATACGGACTACGTGCGGGTGTAAACATTCCTAAATATTCAACAAGCTTAGGCGATACGAAATCAAATACTGGTTTCTTTGTCACGGGGTATCTAGATGCGCCAGTTTCACCATATTTCTCGGTACAACCTGGATTGTCCCTACAGAATAAAGGTGCAAAATGGGTTGAAACCTCCAATGGAGAACTTAAAGAGAGCGTTATGTCTTTGGATATTCCAGTTAACTTGGTAGCAAAATTGCCTACTGGTGAATCTGGTAGTTTCTTTGTTGGCGCAGGACCTTATGTTGGATTTGGCCTAAGTGGAAAACAAAAAGGAAATTTTGGTAATGCTAGCGGCGAAAGAGACTTAAAATTTGGTAGTGGCGAAGGTAAAGATTTAAAATCTACCGATTTTGGTGTAAACTTCCTTGCAGGTTATCAATTAACGAATGGTTTTCAGATCAATGCTGGTTATGGTTTAGGTTTAACCAACTTAGCACCTAACAGCGGTTCGATCAAAAACCGTGTTTGGTCTGTAGGCATCGGCTTCGGACTATAAGAAATATAAGTACTTAAACTTATTATGAGGAAAGAGTCCCTGCATTTGTGGGGACTTTTTTATTGCATTAAACTTAAGTCGTCCGAAATTGTTATTTTTATTCAAAAGATTGCTGCATGAAAAGATTTCTCCCTTTACCCTTTTATGTTAAGTTGGCCTGCGTACTCATCAGTATCCTTTTATTGGGGTATTTGGCTAAAATAGGTGATACCATAGTTATTCCCATGATTTTGGGCCTGTTGTTTTCGTTGTTGCTGATTCCGCTCAGTAATTTTTTGGAGCGGAAGCTGCGGTTTCCAAGGACACTTGCCGGTATCATAAGTGTTATTTTATTTTTCGGTGTGCTAGGTTATGGACTTTTTCTATTGGCTTCTCAGCTTACGCTTCTTAAGGAGGATTTCCCGGCCTTTAAGCAACAGATTATGGACGGCGTGGGCAATTTACAGACCTGGGTGAGCCAACAGTTCGGAATTCAGCATAAAGATCAGATTGATTTTATCAATAAAACAGCCTCAAAATCCGTTGATTCGGGAACTTTGTTTTTAGGAACTGCATTGGTTTCCCTTTCATCGATGTTTATTCTGTTTGTCTTTACCTTTCTTTACACATTCTTCCTACTAATATATAGGGGACATATTGTCAAGTTTCTTTTATTTGTCAACCGCGTAGAGGACCGGCCTATTGTTCTGGACGTCGTTCAACAGGTTCAGTATGTCGTCAAAAAATATCTGATTGGCCTACTGATCCAAATGAGCTTGGTTTCCCTTTTGGTCTTTATTGTCCTTTCCTTGATTGGGGTAAAATATAGTTTGCTTTTGGCATTGATCACTGGCGTATTCAATGTGCTGCCTTATGTTGGTATTTTCTCCTCAATGCTTATCATTGCCATTCTGACGTTTGCTACATCCTCTTTTACCCATGTTGTCTTGGTGATCATAGCCCTTATTGTTGTGCATATGATAGACAGTAATTTTATCGTGCCGAAGATTGTTGGTTCTAAGGTTAAAGTTAATTCGCTGTTTGCTATGCTCTCCATTATCATTGGTGAAATGATCTGGGGAATTTCGGGAATGTTTCTGGCCATTCCAATTCTGGCTATCGTTAAGATTGTGATGGACAGGATCAAAGAACTTAAACCATGGGGCTTTCTTTTAGGGGAAGAAGATAGTAAAGATGAGGTGTATAAGGATTTATTTGGTACGTTAAATCCTCTTGAAAAGAAGATTATAGAGGAAAATGAGCAGAAGTCGTAGTTTTCCTAGAATTGAAAGTGTAACAGAAAGGTATGATCATTTTGAAGTCTAATACTGAAATTTGAACTAACTTCAGATTGTATAGTGAGGCTAAATCTTCGGGATAAGGTTCGGATATTCCAGTAAGAATGCATCGACAAGGCCATACCGTAACCTACAAATTTCTAGATTTCGACTTGGCGAAAGGATGACTTCCACATCTTGAGGATCTCAGTTTGAATTATGTTGTCAAAATATGCTGGGTTATTTAATACAATTTAAGTATCCAACCTGGGGGTTCTTTACAAGGGAAAGGAAATAAAATTAACGTCAAAGACTTGGCGGAGGTAACTGGTGGCAGTTTAGGAATAGAAGACTCAAAAAGTCAGTTGATGTATATTGAAGTTCCGGTCAATTTTGTATACAGCATACCAACGGGTAATTCTGGTAGTGTTTTCTTAGGGGCAGGTCCTTATGCTGGTGTTGGTATACATGCTAAAGCTACTCGAAGTAATGAGAGCGATAGTGGTAGTTTTAACGATGCTGGTCTTAAAACCTTTGATGCTGGTTTAAACTTTTTACCAGGATTCAAACTGACAAACGGTTTCTTGATTAATGGTGGGTACGGTTTAGGATTGACGAATATAGTAAAAGGAGTCGAGGATAGTTCTGCTAGAATCGCGTTTTTTCAATTGGAATCGGTTATCAGCTATAATCTGGGGCTAAAATATAAAAAGGGGCTTTTCTTGCGAAAGGCCCCTTCTTTTTTTCAGTGACTGAAATCTATCACACTTTGATTTCTACTTCAACACCTGAAGGTAATTCAAGTTTCATCAATGCGTCAACAGTTTTAGCGTTTGATGAATAGATATCCAACAATCTTTTGTAAGCACATAATTGGAATTGCTCACGTGCTTTTTTGTTAACGTGTGGTGAACGTAATACCGTGTAGATTTTTTTCTCAGTAGGCAATGGAATAGGACCACTAACAACTGCACCTGTAGGTTTTACTGTTTTTACGATTTTTTCAGCTGATTTGTCAACCAAATTGTAATCGTAAGATTTCAATTTAATTCTGATTCTTTGGCTCATAGTATATGATATTATTTAAAAATGACCGCTGATTAGAGCTATTAACAACCAGCGGTCGGTTTATTTTTGAGTTCTATATTATTCTACAGAACCTTTGATTTTACCTTTTGATTTTGCAATCACCTCATCAGCAACGTTACGAGGAGCTTCTTCGAAGTGATCAAATTCCATCGTAGATGTTGCACGACCTGAAGTGATTGTACGTAATTGCGTTACGTAACCGAACATCTCAGAAAGTGGAACCAATGCTTTGATTACCTGTACACCGTTACGTGAATCCAAACCTTGCATTTGACCACGACGACGGTTTAAGTCACCCATTACATCACCCATGTTTTCTTCTGGTGTTAAAACCTCTATTTTCATAATTGGTTCCATTAACACTGGAGAACATTTAGGCAAGCCTTCACGGTATGCTTGACGAGCAGCTAATTCGAAAGACAATGAATCTGAATCGACAGCGTGGAATGAACCATCAATCAAACGAACTTTCATTCCTGATAATGGGAATCCTGCTAATACACCATTTTTCATTGAAGTTTCAAATCCTTTTTGAACTGAAGGGATAAATTCTTTAGGGATTTTACCACCAACAATTTCATTAACGAATTGAAGCGGTGATTTTGTTAAATCGAAATCTTCGTCCGCTGGAGAAATAACAACTTTGATATCCGCGAATTTACCACGACCACCGGATTGTTTTTTGAATACCTCACGGTGCTCAGTAGTACCGTTGATAGACTCTTTGTATGATACTTGAGGAGCACCTTGGTTAACCTCAACTTTAAATTCACGTTTCAAACGGTCGATCAAGATCTCTAAGTGAAGCTCACCCATACCAGAGATAACTGTTTGACCAGTTTCTTCGTCAGTTTTTACAACGAATGTAGGATCCTCTTCAGCCAATTTACCAAGACCAATACCTAATCTATCAACGTCAGCTTGAGTTTTAGGCTCGATCGCCAAACCAATTACTGGCTCAGGGAAAGTCATAGATTCAAGAACGATAGGTGCTTTTTCGTCACAAAGAGTGTCTCCAGTTTTGATGTCTTTGAAACCTACAACAGCACCGATATCACCAGCCTCGATGAAAGGGATCGGGTTTTGTTTGTTCGCGTGCATTTGGAAGATACGAGAGATACGCTCTTTGTTTCCTGAACGTGTGTTCAATACATAAGAACCTGCATCTAACTTACCAGAGTAAGCACGGATAAAACATAAACGACCTACGAATGGGTCAGTCGCAATTTTGAAACCTAAAGCTGCGAAAGGTTCGTTTACAGATGGTTTACGGAAAATCTCTTCACCTGTATCCGGGTTAGTACCTTTTACAGCTTCTACATCAAGCGGTGAAGGCAATAATTCCATGACCAAATCCAACATAGTTTGAACACCTTTGTTTTTGAAAGATGAACCACAAACCATAGGAACGATAGAGTTATCCAATACAGCTGCGCGTAATGCATTTAAGATCTCGCGCTCAGTCAATGAATCTGGATCTTCGAAGAATTTCTCCATCAAAGTCTCATCATAACCAGCTACTGCTTCCAATAATTTCTCACGGTATTCAGCAACTTCGTCCAACATATCATCAGGAATAGGAACTTCAGTGAACGTCATTCCTTTGTCGTGTTCGTTCCAAACGATACCACGGTTGTTGATCAAGTCAACTACACCTTTAAAACTATCTTCAGCACCGATAGGCAATTGCAAAGCAACTGCATCAGAACCTAACATATCTTTAACTTGTTTTACAACTTTCAAGAAGTCAGCTCCTGAACGGTCCATTTTGTTAACGAAACCGATACGAGGTACTTTATACCCATCAGCTAAACGCCAGTTTGTTTCAGATTGAGGCTCAACACCATCAACAGCTGAGAACAAGAATACTAATCCGTCTAGTACACGTAATGAACGGTTTACCTCAACCGTGAAATCCACGTGTCCAGGAGTATCGATTACGTTTACTTGGTATTTGTTGTTACGGTAGTTCCAGAATACTGTTGTAGCAGCAGAAGTAATCGTGATACCACGCTCAGCTTCTTGCTCCATCCAGTCCATTGTAGAAGCACCTTCGTGAACTTCACCAATTTTGTGGTTTACACCTGAGTAGTAAAGGATACGCTCAGTTGTTGTAGTTTTACCAGCATCAATGTGGGCAGCGATACCGATATTTCTAGTGAATTTTAAATCTCTTGCCATAATATTTTTAAGCAGCGGACCTTAATGGTCTTATGTGTTTAAATGTAATGTTAAATAAGTACACCGACCTTGATAAAAGATTGTTTTTATCGGAGGTCGGTGTAATCATATTTTTTTGAATGTCTTCAAAATTAGAATCTGAAGTGTGAGAACGCTTTGTTAGCTTCCGCCATTTTGTGCGTATCTTCTTTCTTCTTAACAGCAGCACCTTCACCTTTAGAAGCTGAAATGATTTCTCCTGCTAATTTTTCGAACATTGTTTTTTCACCACGTTTACGAGCGTATGAAATTAACCATTTCATACCCAAAGCGATTTTACGATCTGGACGAACTTCCATAGGAACTTGGAAGTTAGCACCACCAACACGGCGTGATTTAACTTCAACAGCAGGCATAACGTTGTTCAAAGCTTTTTTCCAAGCTTCAAGACCGCTTTCTTGTGTTTTTTGTTCTACTAATTCTACTGCATCGTAAAAAATAGAATAAGCGATAGATTTTTTACCATCTACCATCATATTGTTTACGAAACGTGTTACCTGAACGTCATTAAACTTTGGATCAGGTAAAATGATTCTCTTTTTCGGTTTTGACTTTCTCATTTTTCTTTCCTCCGTTTAATTATTTCTTTTTACCTTTTGCTGGAGCTGCAGCTGCTTGTCCTGGTTTAGGACGTTTAGTTCCGTATTTAGAACGACGTTGGTTACGACCTGCTACACCTGAAGTATCTAATGCACCACGGATGATGTGGTAACGTACACCTGGTAAATCCTTAACACGACCACCACGAATCAATACGATCGAGTGCTCTTGTAAGTTGTGACCTTCTCCAGGGATGTAAGCGTTGACCTCTTTACCGTTTGTTAAACGTACACGAGCTACTTTACGCATTGCTGAGTTTGGTTTTTTAGGGGTAGTAGTATATACACGTGTACATACACCTCTTCGCTGTGGACATGAGTCCAACGCTGGTGACTTACTCTTATCAACCAGAGCTACTCTACCTTTTCTAACTAATTGTTGAATAGTAGGCATTTACCTGTTTTTGTTTATAAATTTTGTACCTTAAATATTTTAAGTTCGCAAAGATACTGATTCCCTTTTGAATATGAAATAGTTAGTGTATAAAATTTAGATTATTTTTTGAATTGGCGCTGCTCTTTTCTGGAATATACCCATGCCCTTCTTTATTACCTCTTCATGCTTCTTTATTATCTCACTATCCTAATGACCTGGTCGCCCTCTCCGGGATTTTTAGCCTGTAGTCCAACATCTTCATCATTTGTACGCTTCCACTATCAAACTAATTTGTCAGCCACTTATGCTGTCATATGTTGCCAAAATCGAAGAGATAACTCCTTATGCTTGGTTGTACAAAAATATAGACGATTTTAGGGGGGGGCGAATAGCCGCTCAATGGGGTGAATAGGTTTTTTCTTATATCTGCCGTAAGCTGTTCTTTCTCTGTGGAATATTCTTTAAAAACAGCCTTTTTTCAAAATTTCTCTTCTACTGGTTTCTGAGTATATTGCCTGCTTTGCCTGTTTTTGCGTTCTGTTTGGCAAAGCGTTTGATAAAAACGTATAAATATTTAGTAGAAACAAATTAATGTATTCAAGTTATGAAAATCAAAATGAAATTAATGTATGCAGTGGTATTGGCCTTGGTCACTTTCGCTTTTGTTGGATGTTCAAAGGACAAAGATGAACCCATCCAAACAGGTGGCAGCATTGATGCAGCTATTGGTACGTATAAAGGTAAAATTAAGATTATTGGTGGGGCCGAAGTCTTTAATCAAATATTGGTGGTTAGCAAGGTTAGCGATAATAAAGTTAAAGTTAGCGCTCAAAATACCGATCTTAAGCTTCCAGTAAGAGAAATTCAGGTTTCGAATAACTATAATATTTCGATTCAAGCTCTTCCAAATGAACCTCAAGGTCAATTTATTTTTACCTTTGAAAATAAAGGGCTGACTTTTTTAGCAGAAAGAACTGAAGCAGGACAGTTGGAATATTCTTTTGACGGAACGAAACAATAACTTTTTGTTTCTTATTCAAATGAAAAAGCGGTATTGACTAAATTCAATACCGCTTTTTCATGTCTTAAATCCGATTGGGTACGTTTAATAAGCTCGTTGGACCAGTTATGGTAGTTTTATATTAAGACAATAACGTAAAATCAATCTGCCGTTTATCCAGATCCACTTTCTTTACGCGGATTTGAACCTCATCACCCAACTGGAATTTCTTTTTTTTCCTTTGACCAATGATCGCATAGTTCTTTTCATCAAGTACGTAAAAGTCATCGGTGATATCCCGCAGCCTGACCATACCCTCACATTTATTCTCTTCAATCTCTACATACATACCCCATTCTGTAACACCTGAAACAATACCTGTATATTCAGTGCCAATCTGATCTTGCAAGTATTCTGCCTGTTTGTATTTGATCGATGCACGTTCGGCCTCAGCCGCTTTTTTCTCCATTTGGGAAGAATGCTCGGCCATCTTCTCATAATGTTCCGCATTGATTTTGGTACCTCCCTCCAAATAGAATTGCAAAAGACGGTGTACCATTACATCGGGATAACGACGGATAGGGGAGGTGAAATGGGTATAATAATCAAATGCCAATCCGTAGTGACTCGTCTTCTTTGTCGTATAGATCGCCTTGGCCATCGAACGTACAGCAAGCGAAGTCAGCATATTTTGCTCTTTGCTGCCTTCTATTTTGGTCATCAACGCATTTAAAGATTTTGCTGTTTCCTTATCGGTTTTGATGGTTAATTTATGGCCAAAACGCGCCGCAAATTGAGAGAACGTCGTCAGCGTTTCCGGATTAGGCACATCGTGGAACCGGTACACAAACGTAAGCTTGTTTTTTCCCCGTCCTTGCTTACCGATAAACTCGGCAACTTTACGATTCGCCAATAACATAAAATCTTCAATCAGCTTGTGCGCATCCTTACGCACTTTGGTATAGACCCCGGTAGGCTTGCCATTTTCATCCAAGGTGAACTTGACTTCCTCACTTTCAAAGGCTATTGCACCATTTTTAAACTTACGTTCCCGTAGAATATAAGCCAGTTCATTTAATTTCAGAATCTCTTCACTGAAATCGCCCGATTTCGTTTCAATCACTTCCTGTGCTTCTTCATAACTGAAACGGCGGTCGGAATGGATGATCGTGCGGCCAAACCATTGATGGTGTACATTGGCTTTTTCGTCTAATTCAAAAACAGCCGAAAAGCATAGCTTATCTTCATGTGGACGTAAGGAACAAACTCCGTTAGAAAGACGCTCCGGAAGCATCGGGATAACACGGTCCACCAAATAGACCGATGTACCACGGTTAAATGCTTCTTTGTCCAATTCTGTATCGGGTATCACAAAATGCGAAACATCGGCAATGTGAACACCGATTTCATAGTTGCCATTCTCTAATTTTTGAAAGGAGATGGCGTCATCGAAATCTTTTGCATCCGCGGGGTCAATGGTAAAGGTCGTCACGTTTCTAAAGTCGCGTCGCTTGGCTATTTCCTCCTTGCTTATTTTTTCCGAAATCTGATTCGCTTCATCCTCTACTTTTTTAGGGAACTCCAATGGGAAACCATAGTCGGCCAAAATAGCGTTCATCTCGGTGTTATTTTCCCCTTTGGTGCCCAAGACATGTTTGACCGTTCCAACAGGATTTTTGCTCCCGTTAGGCCAGTCAATAATCGATACGACCACTTTTTCTTTGTCCTTGGCTCCATTCAAATTGTCCAAAGGAATAAAAATGTCGTGTAGCATCTTGCGGTCATCCGCAATAAAAAAAGCAAAATTGTTGGAGATGCTGATCGTTCCCGTGAAATCAGTCTTGGCCCTTTGCAGAATTTCAACGACTTCACCCTCTTTTTTGCGGCCGCCTTTTCTTTTTTCGAAGGTATGAACCTTTACAATATCGCCGTGGAGTGCCTGTCTAAGTTTCCGTGGAGCGATATAAATATCATTTTCAAATTCGTCATCAGGAATTACATAGGCAGAACCATCGGCGGTCATATCTACTTTCCCAGTGACATACACTTTGAGTTGCTTCAAATTAAATTTGCCTCTGTCCACCTCAATAAAAAGCCCATTCCTTACATTATCATGTAATATATCGGCGATAGCGACTTTTGAGTCGTTATCCGTGAGGTTCAATTTAGAAGAAACTTGTTTATAGTTGAGCGGCTTATTACCCGATTTTTCGAAGATATCGATAATCAGCTGTGTTAACACCTCTTTATATGGATTTTCTTTTCTTGTTTTCATTCACTTATTATTTATTATTATTCATATACATCGGTCTTCGACAGGCCAATAGATCCTTTGACTGGCTAGGATAATGGATTTCGAAAAACCAGTCTTTACCGCAGATCATGAGTAAGCCATACATCAAGATCGATGCCAATACAAGGTACGAAAAAAACAGCAGTTGACACGACAATAAGAGCTAAACGAAGCACCTTCCGATAGCCAATGTATAGACAGTTTAGCCGAAAAATAGTTTTGGATTGGTACAGCCTGATTTACTTTTTGCAATGATTGCACACACCAAGTGCATTTACAGCAATCGCTTCGAGACTAAAGCCTGCTGGGATCGATACTTTTGGTAAGGTCATATCTTCCAGACAGTATACAGAATTGCATACCCGGCAAATGAAATGCACATGTTGATCATGATGATCGTGTTCTGAACAGTTTGTCGAACACATGGCATAAGTCGCCGTACCATGTAGATCAAAGATTTTATGGATAATCCCTTTCTCTTCAAAGCTGGCCAATACGCGGTATAATGTGACCCTGTCTATATCCTTGCCCAGTAATTTCTCCAGTTCTGGCTGCGAAATTGCCGAATCTTTTCGCGAAATGATTTCCAGCACCTTCAACCGGGGTTGGGTAACTTTTAAACTATTTCGTTTGAGAATTTCTGGATATACAGTGTTGGAATCTTCCATGGATTTCTTCGTTAAGCCTTAGATCAAATACAAACTAAGAGAAATTTACGTTTATTTGCAAGTTTAAAAACGATCAGACGGATTTATTCATCGTATTTTTTCCCTTTAAATAGACCAGTAAGGAACAGAAACTGACTGTTTCATTTCTCAGAGATCATTTTTATAGTACAAAAATACGGAATCTCTTAAAAATAAGAAAACCGATAAGTTTAAGATTAGTGTCATCTTACCTATCGGTTTTCGTTATTATATGAAATATAGGAATCTTATTTGCCCGCAGCTTTCGCGTGATCAGCTAAGAATGTCGCTAGACCACTGTCTGTCAAAGGGTGTTTCAATAAAGCCAAGATCGCTGATAAAGGACCTGTCATGACATCCGCGCCGATTTTAGCACATCCCAAAATGTGTGCACTGTGACGTACAGAAGCTGCTAAAATTTGTGTAGGGTAGTTGTAGTTATCATAGATTAAACGAATATCTTCGATCAACGCTAATCCATCTGTAGAGATATCATCCAAACGACCGATAAAAGGAGATACATAGGTTGCCCCAGCTTTTGCAGCCAATAGTGCTTGACCGGCTGTAAATACCAATGTACAATTTGTTTTAATGCCTTTTTTGCTGAAATATTTAATTGCTTTTACGCCATCTTTGATCATAGGGACTTTTACAACAATCTTGCTGTCAAGAGCCGCTAAAGCTTCTCCCTCTTTGATCATTTCTTCATAAGTTGTAGAAATAACTTCAGCACTGACATCGCCATCAACGATTGCACAGATCGCTTTATAATGGTTGATTACGTTTTCATCACCGCTAATACCTTCTTTAGCCATTAAACTTGGATTGGTTGTTACCCCGTCTAATACGCCTAAGTCTTGGGCTTCTTTGATTTGCTCTAGGTTCGCTGTGTCAATAAAAAATTTCATTGTATATGTTATTGAATGATAATTATTTGATTATTCTAATGTTCAAAATAATGACGCAAAGTTATTGATTATATTCCAGTATTGAAGCATTGATTTTCACCTATTGTATCTTTATTTTAGCAAAAAGGAATCTCTTCTCCTAATTTTTTGTTATACTTTTAATATACTATTATCTTTACATATGCAGGTTTTTCGTTCTCTCCATTATAGAAATTTCCGTTTACATGTTATAGGACAAGCAATTTCCCTTATGGGAACCTGGATGCAGCGAATAGCCATCAGTTGGTTGGTCTATGAATTGACAGGATCTGTGTTTTGGCTTGGTTTTGTTCAGTTTATCTCCCTATTGCCCTCTTTGGTCCTGTCTCCATTTATCGGCAGTTTTGTCGATAAGCACAAAAAATATAAATTGGTTCTGATGACCCAAATTGGTTTGATGATACAAGCTGGAATCCTGACCTTGGTCGTTTATCTGAAATGGGAGAGTGTCTTATGGCTTTCCATCTTGGGTCTTATACAAGGGGTTATTAATTCCTTCGATGTTTTGGGACGTCAATCGCTGATGATGTATCTGGTTGGTGACCGTAAAGATCTGCCGAATGCCATAGCCCTGAATTCAACAATTTTCAATGGTGCCCGAATGTTGGGACCTGCAATAGGAGGTATTTTACTGAGTACATACGGTGAACTCGTCTGTTTTGCCCTAAATTTTATCAGTTTTGTTCCTGTCATTATTACATTGTTGATGATGCAGGTCGATGAAACGCATGTTCAACTGAGCAAGGGAAGCAATTGGGAAGGCTTGGTCGAAGGCTTTCGTTACCTCAAACGCTCACCGCATATTGCTTCACTGATTATTATCATGACATTTTCCAGCTTGATTGTTATTCCGTATACCTCGTTGCTGCCTGCCATAGCAAAAGAAATGTTTCATGGCGATGAGCGTACGTTCTCCTGGTTTGAAAGTGCCGCCGGCTTGGGTGCAATGATTGGTGCATTTAATATGGCTCGTTTAAAATCGGGTACCAATTTGCGCTATCAGGTGATGGGCGCTGCCGCGCTTATGGGAGTTGCATTATTGTTTTTGGCACATTCGAGTATGCTGCAGATGGCATTGGTCTATGTGATGTTGGTATCTTTTGCCATGATGATGCAAAACTCAAGTATCAATACCTATATTCAGACACATGCCATACCGATCTATCGCGCCCGGGCGATCTCGTATTACGTTATGGCTTTTCAGGGAATATTTCCCATTGGAACGTTGATGATAGGTTCATTAGCGAGTTACTGTGGGCTTCGAACGACACTATACATCATGGGTGGACTGGGTATATTGATTGCAATCGTGTACTATGGCTATCTCCGGCTCCATATCCACAAACGTCTATTTAAGTTTTAATTTCCGGGTTCTTAATTTTAAGCTGCGCTTGGCATAATTAATGACGGCGCCATAGTCTGCAAAAATATCTCCGCCCAATACGCCGATCACCGGTTCAAGATCCATTTGCTGATAAGCATAGTTGATCGAGCTTAAATCCAATACCGCCGTATTTAAGTTTTTTATCCGCCATTCACCTATGGTCAGACTCGGGATTGTCATGTTGAAACTCTCCATCGAATTGGTGCCAAGTCCTGTTGATAATGTTTCTGAGGGCTCAAGCTGTAATTGGTCTTCCAAAAGATGGTCCAACTGCGTTTTATCAAATACTGTTTTAGAGGCGCCGGTATCAATTACCATCTTGAACGAACGGCTGTATAATTCTACATCAACTAAAATGTGTGTGCCCTGGCCCTGCAGATCCAGCAATTGAAATGGTACTGTTGTCATATAGCCAAACATAACCAAAAATTCCCAAAAAAAGGAAATTCAAATGCCTCAGGGTCCGCTTAAAATGACAAGGGTTTGGCTTATAATATAACTATAAGACTCACGGTTGCGTGGTGGACTGGGCTGTGCTCTGTGGCCAATCTATTGTCAATTGAAAGCGTCTACGTGCTACGGCGATGATAAAAAGATGGTTTGCGAAAGTAAAATCAAGCCCCTTAAGAATAGAATAGCTTAAAAATGACGCTGTAGGGGGACCCTATAAAATCGCCTAAAAAAAGGGACAGTCCATTTAGAATGCCCCTTTTATCTTCATATTGTTGATGAGCTACAGCGCTTTTATTTCTTTTAGTACATTGTTCATTGTACGCACTGCTTCTGCACTTTTACTGAATTTTTCTTTGTCCTCTTCATCCAGCTGAAGGGGGACGATCCGATCCCATCCTTTTTTATTGATGATAACCGGTACGCCAAGATTAATATCTTCTTGGCCGAATTCACCTTCCAGATAGACGGATGCGGTAAATAACTTGTTTTGATCACGCACGATACTTTCGACGACCGCGGCTGTTGCGGCTCCTGGAGCATACCAGGCTGAGGTCCCGATTAGACTGGTTAGGGTTGCGCCACCAACCATCGTTTTGTGTACAATTTCGTCCTGCTCTTCCGGGGTAAGGAAATCAGTGACTGGAATACTGTTCCACGTGGAGTGCTTGATAAGTGGAATCATCGTTGTATCTCCGTGGCCGCCAATGACAATGGCATTGAGATCGGCCGCAGAAGCATTCAGTTTTTCGCTCAGTTGATATTTGAATCGGGCTGAATCCAATGTGCCACCCATTCCAATGATTCTATTTTTTGGTAATCCACTTGATTTAAGTGCCAGGTAAGTCATGGTGTCCATGGGATTGGAAACAATGACAATGATAATATCCGGAGAATATTTTACCAGGTTCTCCACCACCGACTTGACGATATTCGCATTTGTGCCAATTAATTCTTCGCGTGTCATTCCGGGTTTACGCGGAATTCCCGAGGTAATGACGGCAACGGTAGAACCTGCAGTGGACAGATAGTCATTGGTTACTCCCTTTATTTTTGATTCAAAACCCAACAAGGCGGCAGTCTGTGCCATATCTTGCGCTTTACCTTCCGCAAATCCTTCTTTAATATCCAATAATACAATCTCTTCGGCGACATTTCGACGGATTAAATTGTCCGCTGTAGTTGCTCCTACAGCTCCGGCACCAACAATAGTTACTTTCATATGTAAATTATTTGTTTATTCATGAGCTAATTTCCGCTTAAGAATTCATGCTGCCTTCGGCGGTTTTCTATGCCGTATAAAATATCCAGTCTCTCTTCACGAATGCGCGTATTTTTTACATGGATATTTCATGTGCATTGATGTGGATTAATAAATAATTCTTGAATTTAATCAATTATTGTCAGTAAATCAATGTATTTCGTGGGAATAACTTGTTTTTTGACATAATCGATAAGAGGGCAAATGCCATTGAACAAATAATGCATAATGATAGCATCCAAAGGGTATGATTCTGATGGAATGCCCCCCAAGAAAACAGGCCTGAAATTCGTTCAAGCCTGTTTTTTTTTATCGTGTAAATCAAATTTTAAATCCTAGAATGGATAACCGATGGCTAAATTAAACATCAAATTATCCTTTCTCCATTTTGAACTTCCAAAGTCGATATCCTTAAATACCCAACGTTCTCCTTTGGGAAGATACGGGATGCGGAAAGGTATTGACATATCCGTACGTATGATTAGAAAAGTAAAGTCGAAGCGTAATCCAGCGCCACCGCCAACAGCTAATTCATTCAAAAAGTTTTTGCTGAACTTACCGCCGGGCTTGTTGACGTCATCCCGTTGCAACCACACATTCCCCGCATCAATGAACGCTGCCCAATGAACAAAGCCCGCTAATTTGGCTCTATATTCGGTATTCAGCTCTAATTTGATGTCACCGGTTTGGTCTGCATAGAAAAGCCCATTGCTTAATTTTTCAGGGGCAACTGTTCCTGGGCCAATTGCACGAGCACCAAAAGCACGGATACTGTTAGGTCCACCCACATAATACTGTTTTAAATAGGGAAGTGACCGCGAGTTGCCATACGAATAACTTAAGCCCAAACTGACCCGCGAGGCAAGCTGCGAATTCTCCGACAATTTGAGATAATGTCTTCCATCGCCACTGATCTTGATGTATTGGGAAAAATACGCATCGAACAATTTGAAGGTTTTGCCTTTATTGAAATCTGCTCCCTTTATTAATCCGAGTATATTCCCCGAGAGGTCCAAGTTGCCTTTGAAATAAAAGGTATTTTTCAAATGCTGCTTCATCGTGTTTTGAAACGTGAAATTGTAATTTGGGCCAATCGTAAATTGTGGATCTATTGCATGCCTTAACGCCGGAATGGTATCCATTTGTTTTTGGTAGTTTTCTGAAATCCCTTTAGGCTGAACATAGGTAATCTCCATTAGAGCAAGATCGTGCTGCTTCTCCTCAGACTCCTGCCAAATATAACCGTAATCCAATGCGATGGAATTTAAGGTATATGCTTTGCGGCGATTTAAAAACTCATACCGCCCTTTGACGTAAGTCTTGGGGATAAAACGTCGTGTCGGTGAAATCCGTCCAAAAGGGGACAATATCCGTGGAAAGGTCAGTGTAGCCTCCATACCATAGCGGTAATAACTCGAATTGAGGTCAGCCGATCCACCGGTCTGGGTTTCATAACCACCGAATACATTAAAACTCAACTGCTCCGCGCCTTTAAATGCGTTGCGTAAAGTCCAGTTGACATTCACCTCGGTACCATTGTATACTGAGGCCATTTTTCCTAAAAGTTCCACACGGAGTGATTTTTTAGGCAATGGCGTTAAGTAGTAATAGACATCCAGTGCATTGGGGACTTCTTTGCTGTCGACAAAGTTGTTTTTGACAAACTTCCAGCTATTGAGATTCACCAGGTGGCTGATGGTCTGGTTATGCGCATTCCGGTTGTAGACGTCACCGGGATGGAAGAAGATATGATTTGCGATAACAGGCTTTCGATAAAGATGCTGGCGGTCTATAAAATAGTAACTGCTATCATATAGTTCCGCGTTGCGGGTGGATCGCTGATAACCGGAGCTTGTTTCCGTGTAGTTCGGGAAAATGTAGATTTTATTGATCTTGGACGGTACCCTTGCCTGTGCCGGTGTCTCCTTTTTCACCGTAACATACATATCGACTTTGTTGTTCCGATGCGAACTGTCTACCTGAACTAGGATGTAATCGGGACTGAAATAATAATACCCTTTATTTTTGAGATCATTGTCGATGCGGTCGCGCTCATTGAGGATAACATCTAAACTGTAATTCTTACCCACTTGCAAGAGGCTTTTATCGGAGCTCGAACGGATATCTTTACCCAACTGTGTTGTGCTGTCGATGTCGAATTGAACAGATCTGATTCGGTAGATCAGATTAGGCTTGGCTGTATAATTAATGGTTGCTTTTTTGTCTTCAACTAAGGTGTCCGATTTCACTTCCGCATTGAAGAATCCGAAATTCTCCAGACGATTGCGCAATAGGTTTTCATTATATTCGCGATTGACGTCGCTCAATAGTACTGGTTCTTCACCGATCTTCTTGAGGAATTTTTTAATGATGTTATTCCCCGCAGAGTCCCCGGCCATATTGTTGAAATAGAGCTTGAATGGCACGCCGGCCAAACGTTTGTTGGGCTTTGGCATCAGTGCAGCTTCTAAATGAGTCGCAATCTTTTCCTTATTTTCTTTGGAAATCGTGTCCGAATCGACTATCACATTGCCCTTGACATATAAGCTTTCCCCTTCTTTTAGATTCTTGGTGGAAGAGCAGGATGCTATGAATGCAGCGCATGAAACTATTCCCACAATATACTTTAGTTTAGTTTGCATGGTAATTCCTTTCCTCATCTTCATTTTTTATAGCTGTCGTTCTGATGGTATCTATAGTTGATTTTGGACTATCGCTTTTCGGCGTACGTTTCGTTGAGTCCAGCTGTTGCTTACGTCTCTCTTTTTCTCTTTCCTCCATACGCTTTCTGTATTCAGGACTATGGGTCATCAAACTATCTCGGATGACGGTGCGTACACTGTCGCGATAGACTGAATCGGTTTCCATACGTTCTACATCGAAACGTTTTCTGAAACCCTTACTATTGGTGTCGTAATACTCTTTGAGTTTTTTCGAACTCATCCAGATCTCCTTAAATCGGTTGTAATCCATATTGATGATAAATCCGATACCCGTTTCTACATATTGACCTTGGAGTGTAACCTGATATTGATTTTTACGATATACCCGCGCAAAATAGCGGCCATCTTGCGAAAGTTGATAATCCAATTGGATATCACCAGCAATGTTGTTGGCCGTTTCTCCCGGACGTGTATTTCCTTCAACTTCAAAATTAGAGCCAACAGTAATTTTTAGGCGGTCATTTAAAAGCATTTTAGACACACCGATATTCAGATCTGTTCGGGTCTGGCCTGCTCCAGTTGCGTAATCTTCTTCCGAAGTTAAGTTGAAATCCAGCTCTACTCCGCTGATAAGCTCGGAGGCAAGGCGGTTCAATTGACCGCTCAGGAATGAACTGATGCTATTTCTGACAATGGCTTCCGTACCCCCGCCACCGGATAAACTCTCAAATGGATTGGTCGACATAAAGCGTCCCAAAACGATGAGTGAAAAGACCTGTTTGTTCAGCTCAGATGGATTTTCACGCAAGGTGGTTAAGGCATTGTTGACTTTGCTAATCACATCTTGCGAAACAACCGAGTTGTTTTCGTCCAAGTCGATATCAAAATTTAGTTGCGGTTGGAACAGTTTGTCTGTGATCTTCAGTAAGACATTGAAAGGAATCCGCTGCTTGTACAAATTAGCGTTTTCCGACCCCAGCTGCGTCGCTACAAGTTCGAGGGTCGGTGCTTTGGTTGTGTATGCTGCCGTGATATTAAGCTGCGCATCCAGGGGATCTCCATTCCAAGTGATCGTACTTCCTTTTCGGAATGTAAAATCTTTTTTTACGGGACCAAAACTGAAGGAGTAACTTCCTTTGTCTACGGTAAATGTACCCGACAAGGTAATTTTGCTACTTGCATCAATACCTGCGTTCAGTTCCGCTTCACCCTGGATATTCAGTGCATCCTGTGAACCAGCATCCAAGAGGATCTTAAATTTAGCATCCTTATCGGTTTGCAGATTCAGATCTACGTCGATTCCCGTCAATCGGGTAACAGTCATAGAATCTAATTTTGCAAATACATTGGCTCTTGTTGTATCACTCTTATCAACGAATTCGACAACCCCTTTCCGGTCGGCCATCCCGGGATCCTCATTTGGCATGACAAAGGTAAAGTCCGTATCATCTAACACCTTGATTGTGCCATCAACGATAGGCTTATCGAGATTCCCCCGAATGCGCAGGTTAGACGTGAGGTACATTTTACCATAAAACATGTCGTTGTCGCTCTGTGTTGAATTGAGCACCTCAAAATTGTCTGTATTGACATTGAGGTTGAAATCAAAATCAGTATACGTTTTGGTTTCTATGGATCCCGTTACTTTGGCAATATTTCCTTTTTTGTCTTCCAATGCAAATTTTGGGAAAGTAATGCCTCTTTCATCCAAGTGGATAGTTTCATCTTTAGCTTTGAAAAGTGCATTCAACATAGCAATATTGAACTGGGCATCTTTAAACTTAACATCTCCGTTAATGCGTGGTTTTGATGGCGATCCTGTTATTTTTAACTGGCCTTCAAGATTTCCCTTCGAGTCCTTTAGATACCCCAGACTGAATGCCTGCACGGTCTGCATCGAGAGTGGCGCAATATCCAAGGTGAAATCAAGGCTTGATTCTCCTTTAGGAGGACTGATAAAATCACCACTTAATACGACATTATTGCCATTTTCACTGATACTAATATTCGCGTTATAGGTGTTTTCTTTTTGATTATTCACTTGTATGTTGACGTTACCAACGGTATCTTTCCCAATATAGAATTTATCAACGACAAGGTCGGAGACAAATACAGGGCTGCTCTCCAGGCGTGATATCGTTGCCTGGCCATTAATGCCACCGCCAAGATCTATGGTTTCACTTTCAAGCATTCTACTTAAGGTTTCAATGCGGAAATTCTTAAATGCAATGTTGAGCGGCGAATTGAGTACACTGTCCTGCGATGATATACTCAGTTCCTGTCCTTTATTACTCAAAATAAAATCATTGGCCTGAATACCCGTGCTCCCAAATTTGAGTACGTTTTTTGGATTTATCGTCCACTTGTCGTAGTTCAGCATTAAGCCGTCCTGAAGGAGGCTAAAAACGAATGCACCATTATCAACGCGCATATTGGCGCCCAAATGATATTGCTCTTGCTCTTTCTTATCTTTTATCCAGAGGCCAAAATCCAAATTGTTTTGGATGACTTTACCACTGAATACGGTATTCACCAGTTCGATATTGCTTACCTTGATTTTATTGATCAATGCCGAGTAATACAGTGTACTGTCGAGGGTGTTGATATCTAGGGTAACGTTATTTATTTCAGTGCCATTATAGATTATTTTCGGTGCATCCAGCTTGGCGAGAATCGTTTTTGATTGACTGTTGAACATACCATCCAACGTGATATCCGACATCTCTGTCAGTTCTGGCAAGAAATCTTTGATAAACTTCGTTCGGGTCAATTGGGCCGAAAACTCGATGTTCTGCGGCTCGTATTTGGACACTTTAACAGCTTTTCCCGGCTGGTAGTATACCTGTAGGATATCTTGAATAGCATTCTGCAACTCTAAAATTTTGTATTTTCCGACCAAATGGGCGTTTAAAAAGTCCGATTTTAATAGCAGTAAATTGCGACTTGTGTCGGCCTTTGCAACAAGGGAAATACTGTCTAAAGAGTAATATGCATCATTGTAAAGAATGGATGAATTGGTAATATGTGCCTCTCCGTTCAAAAAATTTGGATCGGCTGAACTGAAATTTCCGACGAGTTTACCGTGGTATTTGAACTCGTCATCCATCAACTTTAAATTTTTAAGATTAATGGTATCTACCATCAGCTCAAAATCCACCTGTGGGTACTTGGATTTCATATTGGCTGTCGCATTTAACCTCAATTGGATGTTTGGATCAGGGCTAACAACAGCGGCTTTTATGTCCCCTTTGTCTGCCGTAAGATTCATATCAATATTTTGGTAGCGATAGCCCATGGCGTCCATCCGGTTTACTTTGCCATCAAAGTTGGCGACAAGCTTCTTGGGATCGGTTCCATGGCCCTTAATTTTCCCCTCAAATGAAAGTATACCTAAGGTACTGTCCATTTTCATGATTTTACCAATGTCAAAATCACGAATACTCACATAAGCATCGTAGGTCGTGTCGCGGCCTATCATGCCCACCTTACCATTAAACTTGGCCGTTCCCTTTTCGGTTACCAGCGAAAGATTGGTGTTAAAGGCATTCATTCCACCTTTAAAAGTTCCGGTGAGTCCGATCGTATTGGGCAATTCTATTCCGCTCGGCAACATTTTTTTTGAAACCAGCTTTTCGATATCCGAGCGCCCGGTAGTCAATTTCTTTAAATTAAGATCCATGGACATTTTGTCGACATTGGGAAGTCCCTTTAAATGTAGACTTGCAACGACGCGCGTATTGGACAGGGTCTGAAAATCAATTGCCGGAATATTAAGGTCATTTAGCTTACCGACAACGCGACCATCAATCGTAAATTTTTTATCCATCAGTGGTTTCATCACCTGCATAGTATCCAAAAATGGAGCAAAATAGTAGATGTCACGCATATCCACGCGGCTCTTTTTGATCGTTGCATTGACGTAGATCAGTTCCGGTTTTTTAGCGATAATATCCAAAGAGGGATAAGTTATTTTTAAGTAATCACGCAGCAGGGTGCGTGGCGTCTCTGCATATAGATTTTTGATCTCCGCGCCGGTATTTGTATACTTAAAATCCCCCCTCAATTGCTTGATCACAAACCCCGATTGATCGGCGGCTACAAGCTCTTTTAGTGATCCACTGATGGAATCGGCACTGTAGTAAAGATCATTTAAACTGGTTTTCATCCCAGGGATCTTAATGTTGAAGTAATCAAAGCCTTTCATACGGGCCTGATTATCGTCTCTATACGCTAAGCTTGTCTTATTGATTTGGATTTCTTTGGCAGAGACAACCCAGTTTATTTTGGTGGTATCCGCGGTGTTTTTCGCTGCTGCGTTTACTTTTTTCGGGATCTTTCCAAAGAGCACAGTATTGTCTGAACCGTCAAGATTGATCGTCTGAATATCGACAAGCTCTTTGTTAAGGTCGATCTTGTTAATGTCCGCATGAAGGTTTTTGATATAAAACTTGGTATTCAACAGGCTGGATTGATCCTCGTACCGCACTAAGATGTTGGTCAGATCAGCCAGTTGTATACCAACCTCAGGGAGCAGGGTGGTTGTTTGTGCGGTTTTATCGGTGATACCAAAATCTTTCACCGAAGGTGCAGTGCCCTCAACCACCGGCCGCCATTGTTTCACTGTGGCGCTCAGACCATCTATCTTCACTTTAGGTAGATTGAAGGCCATGTTTTTTGTAAGGTCGAACTTCTTGATGTTGGTATTTAGGCTGTTCAGATAAACGTCGGCGCTTGTTCCGATAACATCATCGGCATAAACAATATGAAATTTGTCAAATTTGACTTTATCGAGGTTAAATAAGAGGGCGGAGCTACTATCTGCAGTCGGTTTGCTTTCTTTTTGAGAGGCGAACGCTTTGACAATATAATCAAAGTTAAACGAACTGTCGGGGAGTGTCCGGTGAATTTTTGCGGTAATACCTTCTGCTTCAAGACGCTGTATTTCAACTGTGTTTTTAAGCAGTTTGAGCATATTGATATCAACAGTTATGCTTTTTCCCGCAACTAAGGTATCTTTACTTTGGTCTGCTAGATAGATGTCCTCCAACACCAGTTTTTTAGGAAAATCAATATTAATGTAGCCAATTTTAACGGGAGTACCAATCTTGTTTTCCACATATTGCGTTACTTTTCCGGCAATATAATTCTGAACGGATGGTAATCTGATTAGAAATACGATTAGAATAGCCAGCGCAAGGATGACTCCAATAATCCACAATATTGTTTTGAAAGCAATTCGGGTAAATCTGTTCAACGTATAATTTGATTTAAGTATCTATTAATAAAAATTAAAACGGAAAAAAGTTTGCTGAGTTTTCATATATTAACATATATCGCCACTATTTCAGCAAACTAAGATAAATTTGCCTGTAAATGCAAGCCCAATTTATGTATTATACCTACTAGCAAATAGTAGACTATTCTTCATTTCCCTTATATATAGTCATTTTATCTGGGGAATGTTATAAAAACACATCAAATAATTGACCAAACCATTCTAGCCGTACAAAGTTTTTTGTTTTTTAATTTTATGTTAATAAAAGCATTAAATACCTATTAATTTGTCAAAAAAATAGGTATTTAATAGCCGCCGTATCTTGCTGAATGTTCATCACTGGAAGAACGAGGTAATTATTCCATCAGTTTTTTATACTTGCCCCAGTTTTCAAATACTACCCATAACCATATAATGAAGAGTACAGCCCAAATAATTAATCCCTGTTGGCTATAAAAAATCATATTGTGGGTAAAAATGCCAATGAGTATCGGGAAGATGACCAATGCCCCCAGCGTTCTTGTTTTTGGGAAAATGAACAACAAGCCGCCCAGAAGTTCGATGATTCCAACCAGTGGCATTAACCATTTTATTGTGGCAAAAGCCTCAAATACTTTTTTCATGTCCATATCCATAGGTGGCGTAGGCATATAATGAAAAAGCTTATCTAGCCCCGCATTGATGAAAAGCAAGGCAAATAAAATGCAAAGTATATTTTTAAAAATCTTCATAACGGTCAATTTTAGTTTATTATTTTACTGTTATCGTTGTTGGCGGATCAGTACTGTTATCCTCTTCATTTTTTTCTTCCTTGTTTGTATTTCGTTCTACAGTGATGGTACATTCTGTAAGCAATGCTGCGACAGCACCAATTGCTGCAAAAACAGGTGCTAAGATCAAGCCTATTGCGCCGATAGTCACCGGAAAACTCATGATTTCTTTACCATGTTTGTCCGCAATGCTGATTTTGCTCACATTGCCCTCGGCAATGATTTCCTTGATTTTCTGTAAAAGGTTTTCACCGTTAATCTGAAATGTTTCTTTGAATCCCATAATGCTATAATTTAAGTTCGCTCTTATAAAGTTATTCATTTTTTTACAGGAATCCGTATAAAGTTAATTGCATTGTTTGTTGCTGAGCAATTATAAAGTGCACTGTTTAAAACGGGAGAACTTCCTGTTGCATTTTTACTTTACAAGTTTATATCGTGCATCCTTAACATATAGGTTACCTGTGAATGGCGAACCGAAATTCTTTTGAACCGCCTGTTTAGCATTTCGCAGAAACCGATTTTCGATGTGTAAAAGCTAGAACTGACTTCGTCATTTACACGGTTATTTAACGTAAATGATACGGATATAGGACGGAGCTTATTCGGTTGCGACCGAATAAGCTCCGAAGAAGTACCGAACAAGCACCGAAGAAGCACCGAATGATCTCCGAATTTGATCATCTTGAAACATAAAAAAAGTCCCGCGCAGGGCACTGGACTTTTTACAAAATTTATTAGCTCTATAGCATAGATCTTAACCCAATGCTGTTAAGCTTTCTTGAAGAATTTTAATCTTAGCTTCTGCGTCCGCTTTTTTGCTTTTTTCGTTTTCGACAATTTCAGGTTTTGCATTTTGGACAAACCGTTCATTGGACAGTTTTTTGTCTACTGAAACTAAGAAGCCCGTCAAGTATGCTAATTCTTTTTCAATACGCTCACGTTCAGCATCTGCATCAATATTGTTCTCCAAAGTAACATAACATTCGTCTTTGCCAGCAAGGAAACTTGCGGCTCCGGCTACTTTCTCAGAAACAAAAGTTACGCCTTCCAAGTTTGCAATTTTGGTAATGATGTCAATATACTGTTCCAGATTGATATCCGATTGTTGGTTAATTGCTAATGGCAATGCCACCTTAGGTGAGATACCTTTGGAATTGCGAATATTGCGGACTTCCGAAATAATTTGTTGAGCGACAGCGAAATCTTTGATAAGCTGCTCGTCAAAAGCATTCGCCGTCGGATAAGCGGCTACGATAATGCAATCTTTCTCGTCTTTCACACCGAACAGTTCGTCGTGCCACAATTCTTCTGTCAAGAAAGGCATGAAAGGGTGTACTAAAGTGAGTATACGTTGGAAAAAAGATTTTACTGTCTCTAAGGTTTCGCTAGAAATAGGGGAGCCATAAGCTGGTTTCACTAATTCAAGGTACCAAGCACAGAAGTCATCCCATACCAATTTGTAGGTTGTCATCAATGCATCTGATAAACGATAGTGTTTGAAGTTTTCTTCGATATCGACCAAGGCTTGATTTAACCTTGCCTCAAACCAAGATGCTGAAATCTTATCTGAATCTGAAGCCGGAGTAGCTGTAATTTCCCAGCCTTTAACCAAGCGGAAGGCATTCCAGATCTTATTGGCAAAATTACGGCCCTGCACACAAAGTTCTACATCAAATGGAAGGTCGTTACCTGCTGGAGCAGTCAATAACATACCCATTCGCGTTGCATCTGCACCATATTCGTTCATCAAATCTATCGGATCAGGAGAGTTGCCCAGTGATTTAGACATTTTGCGTCCCAGTTTGTCGCGTACTATACCTGTGAAATAAACGTTTTCAAAAGGCAATTGTCCACGGAATTCATATCCTGAAACGATCATGCGTGCTACCCAAAAGAAAATGATATCTGGGGCAGTGACTAAATCTTGCGTAGGGTAATAGTAGTTAATTTCTGCATTTTCTGGTTCGTTGATGCCATTGAATACCGAAATTGGCCATAGCCAAGCTGAAAACCATGTGTCAAGCACATCCTCATCTTGACGTAGATCTGTCAATTGAAGCGCTGTATTACCTGATTTTTCTTGCGCTAGAACAAGGGCTTCTTCAACCGTTTGTGCAACCACAAAGTCTTCGTTTCCGTCGCCATAGAAATACGCCGGTATCTGATGTCCCCACCACAATTGTCTTGAAATGTTCCAATCGGTAACATTCTCCATCCAGTTGCGGTAGATATTTTTGAATTTTGTCGGATGAAATTTAATGGTATCATCCATCACATTATCCAAGGCCGGTTTTGCAAGATCTTCCATCTTTAGGAACCATTGATTGGAGATTTTTGGCTCAATAACAGCACCAGTTCGCTCCGAAGTTCCCACATTATTGGTGTAGTTTTCCACTTGCTCCAATAATCCTTTTTCCTCAAGCTCTTTCTCGATTTCTTTACGTACTTTAAAACGGTCCATACCCGCGTAATGCAGGCCATTGTCGTTTAGTTTCGCTTCGTCGGTAAAGATGTCGACAAACTCCAGGTTGTGCTTTTTACCTAGTGCGTAGTCGTTCACATCGTGTGCTGGAGTAACTTTAAGGCATCCAGTACCAAACTCCAAATCGACATATTCATCTTCGATGATGTTCACCTTTCTGCCAACGATTGGAACGATGACTTGCTTTCCTTTTAACCAGGTATAGCGTTCATCATTGGGATTGATACACACGGCTGTGTCACCAAAGATGGTTTCAGGACGGGTAGTCGCCACAACAATGTATTGATCTGTTCCATCAACCTGATATTTCAAGTGGTATAATTTGCCGTTTTTCTCTTTATAAATAACCTCTTCGTCTGAGATATTTGTTTTTGCTTCAGGATCCCAGTTGACCATGCGGTAACCACGATAGATTAATCCTTTATGGTATAGATCGACGAATACACGGATAACAGATTGGTATAATTCTGGATCCATGGTAAAACGTGTACGATCCCAGTCACAGGAAGCGCCAAGTTTTTCGAGTTGTTTTAGAATAATACCACCGTATTTTTCCTTCCATTCCCAAGCATGTTTTAAGAAATCTTCACGAGATAAAGATCGTTTATCAATTCCTTGTTCTTTCAACATAGCGACGACCTTAGCTTCAGTGGCAATGGAGGCGTGATCGGTCCCCGGTACCCAACAAGCGTTTTTTCCTTGCATACGTGCCCGGCGAATCAAAACGTCTTGAATGGTATTATTCAGCATATGCCCCATGTGCAATACTCCCGTGACATTCGGAGGGGGCATCACAATCGTGTAAGGTTCACGTTCGTCCGGGGTGGAACGGAAAAATCCATTCGCTTTCCAATAGCTGTACCATTTTTCTTCAGCTTCTTTTGGATTGTAAGTTTTCGCTATGCTCATTTTAAATTTTTGTATTCAAACTTTTAAGGAACACAAAAGTAAGGAATTCTATGTTATTTTCCTTAGTAATCCATTGATCTTGTTCTCAAACAAAAAGAAGTTATGATTAATGGCTAAGCAATAAGTTTAATGAGGATCCTCCTTAGCAGAAGTGGCGGTTATTGCAGTGAGGTAAAGCATAACGCAGGATTTATACTTTTTTAATCTTTTCTTCATATTACTAAGTAATTAGCCCTTATTTCATGTAAATTAATGTAAATTTGCCTGTTTTATTTTTACACGAAGGGATGCAACGATTTGCTAATGAGCTTAGAGCTTTAACACAGTATTTTCTGTTCTGGTTAATTATCTGTTTTATAGATAGATTGATTTTTGTTATTGCTTTTTTTGAAAAGATAGGTTTTTCTAATTTCACAGAAATTTTCAGGATTTATTACCATGGTCTGAATCTGGATTTTTCTGCAGTCTCCTATATCTGTGCATTACCATTTCTGGTGTATTGCCTATTAAGTTTCTTTCCAAAACTGAAACCCAAAAGACAGATCCTCGATATTTATACCATTATCGTCCTGGTATTGTTCTTTGTGACAAGTTTTATCAATGTCAATATTTATCGGGAGTGGGGCGACAAGATTTCTAAACGTGCCATTGATGCATTTTTTGCTTCGCCTTCGGGTGCCGTCGCTTCGGCTGAATCCACGCCGGTGTTTCTCCCCATCGTTGGGATGTTGATCGGTATATTCTGCGGTTATTTTCTGTACCGTTGGATGTTTAAAAAAGTCTCTTTTTTCAATCTCAAGTCTCCTGTCAGTAATTTTCTCAAACTGGCAATTGGAGTATTTGTACTCTTCACGTTTATCCGTGGTGGTTACGGAAGAGCAACGTTAAACCCTAGTAAAGCCTATTATTCCGAGGAAACATTTTACAACCACGCAGCAGTCAATACACAATGGTCGCTTTTGCGGGATTTTTTTGCTAAAAGCACCAAGCTTAAAAATCCCTATACTTATTATGGTGATCAGAAGGACATTCAGGACAAGCTACGGCCCGCCTTTCAAAGTCAGCCTGATTCTGCTGTTGAGGTCCTGTCAACCACTCGTCCAAATGTTGTTATTATTATGCTGGAAAGCTTTGTTGGCGATCTCATTCAGTCTCTCGGAGGGGAAAAGGGAATTACGCCACACATGGAAGAATTGATTAAGGGTGGTATTTTGTTTGACCATATTTATTCTGCAGCTGATCGGTCCGACAAAGGCATGGTAGCGGTGCTGAGCGGTTTTCCGGCGCAGGGGCCCGAGAGTATTATCAAATATATCGACAAGCATGAAAATATGCCTGCCATTGGACAGGAGTTCGATCATGCCGGCTACGAAACATCATTTTATCACGGTGGTCAGAGCGAGTTTTACAATTTTAAATCGTATATGCTGACACACGGGATATCTAGGGTGGTGGATAATGCCAATTTTGGCTTAGATGCGGAACGTGCCTCATGGGGTGTCTATGACCATGTCGTCTTTAATCAGATGATCAAGGATTTTAAAAAAGAAAAACAACCTTTCTTTTCGACGATCTTTACTTTAATTAATCACGAACCATTTGAATTAAAACACGGCTATAAATTTGGGAATGCTACCAATGCAGATAAATTCCGAAGTACGGCAAATTATACAGATTCGGCTGTTTTTGATTTTATTAATAAAGCCAAAAAGGAAGCTTGGTATAAAAATACCCTTTTCGTTATAGTGGCTGACCATGGACATCGCCTTCCTTCAGAAAAATGGGAGCTGTTTCACCCCAATCGCTTTCATATTCCGCTGATCTTTTTCGGCGATGTGATCAAACCTGAATATCGCGGCAAAATATTCAATAGAATCGGTAACCAAACGGATCTGGCGGCAACTTTATTGACACAATTGAAGCTTCCGACAGATCATTATCACTGGAGCCGTGATCTGTTTAATCCCACAACACCACAAATAGCATTCTATAATTCTAAAGACGCCTTCGGTGTAATTACACCAAAACAAGCCGTTTCATTTGATAACGTTGGAAGGATCATTAACTATAGAGCCAATAAGGAATATCCGGTTGGCAAAACAGATAGCTTATTGAATATTGCCAAAGCGTACTATCAAGACGTATACCGTGAATTTTTAAAATATTAGGGCTATGAAATTAAAAGGAGTATTTGCACCTTATTTTGCTGTCGCAATTCGTTTTGTCTTTCTTCTGCTCATCTACGCACTATTGCGATTGGGTTTTTATGGCATAAATGCTTCCTTATTCCCCCATGTCGATGCCGGTAAGCTTCTGGTTATGTTTGCCGGTGGCGTACGCTTTGACATTGTGGCACTCCTCTATTTAAATATCCTGTATATTGTTATGCAGACTATTCCAGGACCATTTAAATTGAATAAACCCTATCAAAATGTTGCGAAATGGATCTTCATCGTGACCAATTCAATTGGCATAGCGTTAAATTTGATTGATTTTGCCTACTACCCATTTACCCTCAAAAGGACCACTGGAACGGTAATTGACCAGTTCTCCAATGAATCTAACTTGATCAAGCTGACCTTTGATTTCTGTTTGGATTATTGGTATCTCATTATACTATTGGTGCTGATTGTCTATGGGTTGATTAAATCCTATAAACTTATTCAGATTGAAAAAAACTCGAAATATAGCTG
Source organism: Sphingobacterium sp. Ag1 (assembly GCF_000988325.1). Lineage (NCBI taxonomy): Bacteria > Pseudomonadati > Bacteroidota > Sphingobacteriia > Sphingobacteriales > Sphingobacteriaceae > Sphingobacterium > Sphingobacterium sp. Ag1. The sequence continues at coordinate 53,645 of NZ_LBGU01000016.1, forward strand.
GAAGTCATTTTTGATCCAATTGCCTTTGTTTTTACTGACAGCCTTCCTTTTTATTGGTGGAGTGCGTGGCGGTTGGGCGCATAGCACCCGTCCCATAACATTGAGCAATGCGGGTGATTATGTGGAGACACCGGAAGAAATGAATATTGTGCTCAATACGCCATTCAGTATATTGAAAACATTAAAGGCCGTGAGCCTCAAACCCGTTCATTATTTTTCCGAAACAGAGCTTGAACAGTTATACAATCCCATTCATGTACCGCAATCAGACAAGCCCTTTACAAAGAAAAATGTCGTTGTTCTGATTTTGGAGAGTTTTGCAAAAGAACATTTTGGAGAATTGAATAAAGATATCCAAGGTGGAAAATACAAAGGTTATACGCCTTTTTTGGATTCCTTGATCCGCAATGCTTACACCTTTACAGATACTTATGCCAACGGCCGTAAATCAATTGATGCGCTACCGTCGGTCATTACGGGCATTCCTTCGATAGGTGAGCCTTTTGTGCTTTCCATCTATTCTGGAAATGAAACCACCAGCTTGGCGAAGCTCTTAGGGAAAAAGGGATATGAGACTGCTTTTTTTCATGGCGCACCAAATGGGAGCATGGGCTTCTCTGCCTATATGAAATTGGCAGGTATCCAACATTATTTTGGTAAAAATGAGTATAACAATGATGCTGATTTCGACGGGATATGGGGAATCTGGGATGAACCATTTTTGCAATTTGTAGCAAACAAGATCAATACCTTTCATCAGCCATTTTTTGCTAGTTTCTTCTCTTTATCATCACATCATCCATTTAAGGTGCCTGAAAAGTATCAGGGGAAATTCCCTAAGGGACCTTTGCCCGTGCAGGAGCCTATTGGATATACCGATAATGCCTTGCGTGAATTTTTTGCTACAGCGTCCAAAATGCCTTGGTACAAGAATACCGTATTTGTTATCTGTGCCGACCATGCTACTGTAAGCTACCTGCCGGAATATCAAACCACAGCAGGAGCATTTGAAATCCCTATTATATTTTATGCACCTGGTGATAATCTGGTGGGCAAAGCGGATAAATTGGTGCAGCAAATAGATATCATGCCGACAGTGCTGAATTATCTGCACTATGATGAGCCTTATTTCGCCTTTGGTTCAGATGCCTTTAAACCGGGCAAGGATAATTTTGTGCTCAATAATAATTCAGGGAGCTACAACCTCTATTATAAAGATTATATGATGTCTTATGATGGACTGAAAGTGACCTCATTTTATGATCTTAAGAAGGACCGCTTGATGAAACAGGACCTTTTAAAACAGCATCCAGCGGTATTGGATACGATGGAAACCAAGATGAAAGCTTTTATCCAGCAATATAACAATCGTATGATTGAAAACAAGCTGACCTATAAAAAATAACAGCCGGTTTTCTACCTGCTTAATCTAGCGCGAATGCTTCTATCGATAATAAGTAAAACCAAATCATAGACGAGATAGATCAAGGGTAAGGTGAAGATGACCAACAGGATAAAACCACGGGATTTTTCGTCAAAGAGTCCATTGACAAAATAGTTGGCCAGACTGGACCAAAACCAAATGAAGAAGTAGAAAGAGCTTGGAATGACTAGATTCCCGATCAGCAGTGCATATCGGTATTTGCCAGTTTTGTATTTTAGATAAATATACCGGATATGTAGGTATAGCAAAAATAATGATCCGATCAGCGCAAGTACATCTGGACTTATCCAAAGAATTACTTTCGCTAACAAGGAGGTTTTTAAGACAACTTCAATATGAAAACGCTCTTTCTTTTCTACCTGATCAATTCTCCAGTGAACAATGGAATCTGTCTGTAATTTGGCGGTTCCTAGATCCTGTGTAAGTACCTCCATCTTCCCATCGAGGTGCAGATACAGTTCAATCGGGCCAAAGAACGACCAGTATCTGGAGGGGAATAAGAGATAATCAATTTTGTATCTGGTCCGAATATCCCGTCGGTCATAGCCCATATAAGCGCTGTATTGAACCTGAATGCTGTTATCACCTTTGTGAAGCTTCGCGGTAAAATAAAAGGCATCATTCAGCGAAATACGCTTCCATTCATCGCTGTCGTAACTGATCTCATAATAGCCATCCTTTAAACGTAAAAAGGGGAATTTTGAACCGGGTTGATCCATTTTTTTTCCTTCAATTTCGTTCTGATTGACAAGGACGCGATCCAGTCCGTTCATATTTAAAGCAAGGAATACAAGCGGCAATTCAATTGCCTCTTCTGTATGGATGTTATAGACAATGCTGAAGTGACTACGATAGTCCGCATGATCATCCGAAGTGTCCGCCAAAAGACGAATGTCAATACGTTCGCTGGTAACTCTCACTTTCCCTGCGGGAACGAGCTGCCCTGTTATGCTATGGGGGCTCATTGGATTTGCCATGTTGGCAGCGACCATTTGCACGAAGAATAAAAGAATAATTGATAGACCTGTTATTTTGGTTTTCATAACCGTATTTTTCGTAAAAATTCCATTAATCCCCATTTATCCATAATCTAGCGGAATTGAATTGAAAATATGAATTAAATAGAAGAAAAAAAATCCTGATTTAAATTTGCCGCTGCAAACCTTCAAAACCACTGTCAGATAGCCTTCTGCAAGGGAAAGTCGAATCAATGGATAAATATTCGTAAATTTCCAATACGCTTACGAAGAACGGTAAATTAGAAAAAAGTGCTTAATTTAACGCGACGTTTTTGACCAATTACTGCAATCTATGAATTATTCTGATGATATCGAGATCCTTTTAGATCTTAAAAGAGGAAATCGGAAGGCTTTTGATGTACTTTATTTAAAATATTCTCCTATTATTTATAGTCGTCTGTTACAATTTTTAAAAGATTCTCGAGTTGCCGAGGAGCTCCTACAGGATGTATTTTTAAAAATCTGGCTGATGCGATCAGAGATAGATCATTCCAAAGGCTTTAAAACCTTCCTCTTACGAATAACAGATAATCTTGCCATTGATGTCTTTCGTAAAACAATCAAAGACGGTAAAATGAGGACGGAGCTATGGTATCAGTTGAATTCGCACTATGAAGAGTTAGACCAAATACTGGATCAACGTGAACAAAGAAATATCATTGAAGAAACGCTTGCGCAATTAACGCCACGCCAAAGGGAGATATTTGTGAAATGCAAGCTGGAGGATAGGAGTTACAAGGAAGTTGCTGAACAAATGGGCTTATCTGTTTCGACAGTTAGCAATCATTTGGTATTAGCTGTCAAAGAAGTTAAGCTGGCTTTGAAAAAACATTACTCCGATGATAAATTTATGTATTTGATTATCTGTATGTTAAGTTATGTAGCTAGAAAAATATAGAATCTACTAGTGTGTTTATGCTTGTCGTTCGTATATAGCACTGATAAAAGACAAAGATGTACCATAATCAACTATAAAATTGGCAAACAAGACTGCGCTATTAAGTTTATTGGTTAGCTATTTCAATAATACTATTTCGAAAAGCGAATTTAATTGGTTATTGGATCAAATGGGTGCAATGGATGATCATGATTTGGCGGAATTATTCGATCAGGCGAGTGCACTGATTGATCCACCAAGTTTGACAGCAATCCAAAAACTTAAGCTAGAAACTATTCATCAGCAGCTAAATCATGCAATAGATGAAGATGAAAGATATTCGAATTCGGCAATATTGCCACGATCAAAAAAATATCCATTCAGAAAATGGGCAGCGGTTGCTGCGTGTTTTCTCTTTTTTTGTACAATCGCCGGATTATTGCTTAAAAGGAACAGTTTCCAACATACTCGTGAGATTGTTTTAATGGATCCAAATAGAATTTCGCCTGGCAATGAGAAAGCAATAGTTAGAATCGGTGGTCAAGAGATCAGGCTCGACTCTGCTAAAAATGGGCTATTTATCAACGACGTAAACCTGAGCTATGCGGATGGCACGCGTATATCCGCACTTTCCCCCAGCGTGGCTCAAAAGATTGTTATCAGCATTCCAAGAGGCGGACAATATCAGTTAATGCTGTCTGATGGAACGAAAGTTTGGCTCAATTCGGTATCCGAACTTTCCTTTTATCCATTTCTCGACAAGCATACAAGAGAGGTGGAAATAAAAGGAGAAGCATATTTTGAGGTTGCCAAAAATCCGAAGGTTCCATTTCTCGTCCATTTAAATGATGCTGTTGTGAAAGTTTTAGGTACCAAATTCAACGTATCGAATTATTCGGATTCACAACGTACGGTAGCAACTTTAGTAGAAGGGAGGATCAGTTTTAGATCGAGCGCAGGAACAGCAATCTTACAACCTAATCAACAGGCGATTTTTGCCCCTGGTCGGCAGGGCTTGACCGTTAATGATGTCGATGCAGCTTCTTTTATAGCTTGGAAAGAGGGTGTTTTTGATTTTGAAGGAAAGGCATTTGAAGAGAATCTCGAACAGATAGCCCGTTGGTATGACATCGATGTTATCTATTCGGGGCCTTCCCAAGGGCTTGAACTCGGCGGTCGAATGAGCAGAGGTGTTAAGTTAACCAGTTTTATCCAGTACATTGAGCAGAATTTTGACCTTAAATGCCAGTTGACCTCAGATAGAAAATTATTGATTAAACCAAAAAAATAAATGAAAAGAAAAGTATTCCATTCAAATTCCCCTTAGCGGTTGGGTATAATCTTTAATGGAAAAGGGATGCGCTAACATCCCTCTTCATTCGGATTAGCATACCCCAAATTGTCAGACAACAATTATTTATGTATAACCAATCAAAAACCAAGATATGAAAAAAATATCTGATTTTCTATGTCGATTGACATGGATGGATAAAGACTGTAAAGTAACCAAATTTCAGAAAGCCATTATGATTTTAAAAGTAACATTTGCGTTCCTTTTCATTTTCTGCCTTCAAGTCAATGCTACGGTGTTTTCTCAATATATGAGCCTATATTCCAGGTCAATTCGACTGGAGGAAATCTTTAAAAAAATTGAAAAGGAGAGCCATTATGTCGTGATGTATAAAAAGGGAGATATCCGACAATTTGCGCCTATCGAAGTAAACGCAAAGAATCTGCCGCTTTCTGATTTTATGGCTATTATTCTAAAAGATAAAAATCTGAAGTTCGAAATCGAGGACCGGACTATAATGATTAGTGCCACAAACCGAAATCATCCTATTGTAGGTGAAGGACGTGTTTTGGAACAGCGAGTGAAAGGGAAAGTGGTGAATGACAGAGGGGAACCGATTCCCGGAGCAACAATTTCTGTGAAAAATTCGACTAAAAGTATATCGACCAATGCTGAAGGAGAGTTTGAACTAATGAATGTTGATCCCGATGCAATTGTTGTCATTCGCATGCTTGGATATCAAGCCCAAGAAATCCAGGCATCAAAGCTGTCCGGAATGACCATTAAATTATCTGTTGCCATTAGTAACATTGATGAAGTCGTTGTAGTTGGGTATGGAACACAGAAAAAGAATGCGATGACAGCTGCAGTTTCGACACTAAAAGGAGAGGAGGTCACTGAATTGCCTACAACCAATCTAAGCAACAATTTGGGCGGACGGGTACCTGGACTAATCACCAAGCAGGTTTCGGGTGAACCCGGTCGTGATGGTGCAAATATATATATTCGCGGTATCTCCACCATGGGATCCTCGCAACCCTTGTTGATTGTAGATGGTGTTCCACGTGATTTCCAAAAGCTGGATCCCAATACCATCGAGAGTTTTACTGTATTGAAAGACGCTGCAGCAGTTGCCCCTTATGGCGTAGCGGGAGCAAATGGTGTTATTATTGTCACGACAAAGCGGGGAAAGTCTGGGCGAGTATCTACCCGATATAATGGATATATTGGCTTCCAAAATCCCACGATGCTCCCTGATCTGGTTAATGGTTACGAATACGCTCTATTGAAAAACTTGGCAGCGGAAAATGAAGGGACAAAGAAGCCTTATTCAGACGAAGCATTACAAAAATTCAAAGATGGTTCCGATCCGGATCGATACCCCCCAGGGACGCCATGGGACGGGCTCGTGAGTAAAAATGCATTCCTACAGAATCACAGTTTTGAATTTTTGGGTGGGTCCGAAAATATAAGATATTATAGTGCCTTTGGATATCAGTATCAAAAAGGAATGTGGAAAACGGCAAATTCCAAACGGTACAACCTCGCACTGAATGTGGATGCCAAGCTGACAGCGACCACCAATCTTGCGTTTAATATAAATGGCAATATTGTCAACTCCTTAGCTCCTCCTTCTGACCTCTCTGACTGGGGTACACTCCGTATTTTTGAACTTATCAAATATAGCCATGCTGGTACTGGTCCCAACTTCTTTAGCAACGGCATGTATGGGACATATGGTGCAGCTGGAATTTTTGGCTCGGGCTATCGAAAAAATAATTCAACAACATTATTTTCTCAGGTAGCTATCAATCAGAAAATTCCGTTTGTAAAAGGACTGGAATTTAACGGCTTAATCGCTTTCGATCCTACTTTTTTGAATAATAAGGTGTGGAATACACCCCTGCATATGGCTTCAATTGATGTTTCAAAGACACCTTACGTAATATCTGACGGAATTTTTGGAGCGACCAAGGCGACATTGGATCAAAGCATGGGGCAAATGGCTCAGCTAACGTACCAGGCAAATTTAAAATATCAACGAAATTTTGGCAGTCATCATATTGATTTATTAGGAGTCTTTGAAGCTAAGGATAATAAAAGCGCTAATCTGGGAGCTTATCGGAGGAATTACAATTTACTGATTGATGAGATCAATATGGGGAGTTCTAGCAATGCTGACTCGAAAAACTCCGGTAGTTCCAGTGTCGCACGACAGGTTGGTCTTGTGTATAGGGCTTCTTATGACTATAAAAATAAATATATGATAGAAGCCAGTGGCCGATATGACGGACACTATTATTTTGCTCCGAATCGAAGATGGGGATTTTTTCCTTCACTTTCAGCCGGATGGCGTATCTCTCAGGAAGGTTTTATGATCAATACGAAGGATTGGCTTGATAATTTAAAAATTAGAGCTTCCTACGGTGAGGTTGGTGCGCTTGCGGGAAGTCCTTTTCAATACCTTGGTACCTATGCCGTTTCGGGGCCTGGATATGTATTAGGAAACAATGCCGTACAAATTGTCGCAGAAAGGGCCGAACCTAATCCTAATATTACATGGGAACGCGCCAAGAAAACTGACATTGGAATGGAGTTTTCACTATTAAAGGGCATACTGGCTTTTGAGATGGATTATTTCCATGAGAAGAGATCCAACATGCTTGTTTCTCCAACCGCAACAGTACCGCAGGAGTATGGAATAGCATTGAGCCAGGTAAATGCCGGCATTATGGAAAATAGAGGAGTCGAACTGACAGGTAATTTCAGAAAGAACTTGGGGAATGACTGGAAAGTGGGACTTCAAGGCAACTTGACGTTAGCCCAGAATAAGATTTTACAAATTTTCGAAACAGAAAGTACTTATAATAATCCAAATAGAAGGAGAACAGGAAAACCGTTAGGTATGCAGTTCGGTTATAAATCCATAGGCTATTTTCTTCCCGAAGACTTCAATGCAAATGGTGAACTGAGGGCAGGAATCGCTGTGCAGCCGTGGGGTAAAGTTCAGCCAGGTGATATCAGGTATCAAGATGTAAACGGCGATGGTAAAATTGATTTTAATGATGAAAAACCAATTGGCGCGCCCGCGACACCTAAGATTATGTACGGAATTTCACCTTCAATAGCCTATAAGTCATTCTCTATTAACTTACTGTTTCAAGGAGCAGCAAAAGTAAACTACTATTTCTTTCGTGAAGCAGCATGGCCATTTTGGAACGGGATGACGGCAAATAAGGATAATTTTGATTATTGGACCCCTAGTAATTTAGATGCACGCCATCCAAGGCTGACCTCTGCCCCTACAACAAACAATACGCAAATGTCATCGCACTGGATGCAGGATGTAAGTTACTTGAGGTTGAAAAACGTTGTTGTTGCCTGGGATGTTCCTGCATCCGTGTTGCAGAAAGCACACCTCTCTACTTTTCAGATCTACGTTTCCGGTCAGAACTTGATTACTTGGACAAAGGCTAAGAACGTAGATCCCGAAATGGCTTACGATCGCGGCAACAATTATCCACAGCAGAAAGTATATTCTTTAGGAGTCAAATTAGGAATTAATTAATAGATACCAAATTTATACGTCAGTTAGGTTATAGGGCTCCGCTTACTCTTGAAGCGGAGAGAAATTTAAATCATTTATATTCCACGACCGACGGTAGACGTAAAACATTATTTAATGATGAAAAAGAAAATAACACACTATATTATTCCATCAATATTAATGATGATTTTTTATACTTCCTGCAATAGTTTTCTGGAAGTTACGCCCACAGATCAGGTTTCTGACGCCACCTTATGGGTTGATAAAGAGAATGCCGATCTTTTTCTAAACAACATATATGCCAGCATTAATGGCCCCTTTTCAACATTTGATCCTGAGGAAAACTGGTCCGACAATGCGATGAATGGTGTAAATGGACAGTTTTCCCACGCTGTTTATGCGATTTCTGCGTATACTCCAGATAATTCCGTCAACAGATGGGGATACTATGGAGCCATTCGTAAAAGCAATCTGTTTTTGGAACGGATTGATCAAAGTAATTTAGATCCTGCCTGGAAAAGGCTGAGAAGTGCTGAAGCCCGTTTTCTGAGAGCATACTTTTATTCTATTCTCTGGACCAGTCATGGCGGTGTTCCTATTGTCACGAAAGTTCTTAATCAGAATGCACAGGGCGATGCGATCTTTCAAGCCAGAAATACATCAGAGGAGACGTTCAATTTTATTGCGTCCGAATGTGAAGCTGCGGCACAGGATCTTCCATTGTCCGCTGAACTGGGACGGGTGACCAAAGGAGCTGCCCTGACGTTAAAGGCCTGGGCCGAGCTGTTTTGGGCGAGCCCACTCAATAATTCAAATAATGACAAAGAACGATGGAAAAAAGCTGCTCAATCCTACAAACAGGTGATGGATTTAAAGATCTATTCTTTGTTTCCTGATTACAATGAGCAATTTTTTGAAAAAAATAACGGTAACTCAGAATCAATATTTCAAAAGAGATATTTAGGTGGTACAAATCTTGGAAGTAGCAAAGAGGGCTTGCAAGGGCCTGCTTTTGTTAATGGTGCATTACGTTCTTATGGTGGAGTTAACCCTACACAGGAAATGGTAGACTCTTATTTTATGAAAAATGGTCTTCCGATCTCTGATCCCAATTCGGGCTACGATCCTCAACAACCCTTTGCTAACCGTGAAAAGAGGTTCTATCAGTCCATTGTTTATGACGGTGCAACCTGGTTGGGCTCCGTTATGGTGATGAAACAGGGTGTGGGAAGCAAAAATGCCACCGACATCAACAATGTCAATGAAGCAAGCAATACTGGTTATTATCTGCGAAAGGGAATAAATCCCGACTTTACGGTACTAGGGCCCAACCAGTTGAGTAGTGCTAGTTTTACGATCTTTCGTTATGCAGAGGTACTTCTTGGTTATGCCGAAGCCTTAAATGAACAACAAGGTCCTTCGCCTGAGATTTACGATGCCATTGATCAGATTCGCTTAAGGAGTGATCTTCCTAAGCTAGCAAAAAACAAAAGCCAGGCGGAACTACGCACAGCAATTTTACAGGAGCGGCGGATCGAACTTGCATTCGAGGAAAAGAGATGGTTAGATTTAATTCGTTTAAAAGAGGCTGAAATTTTACTCAACAAAGACTCTCATGCTATGCTTATCGAAGACAAAAATGGGAAGACAGTTTATACGGTTATCAATGCAGTCAATGGGATCCGAAAATTTGACAATTCCAAAAATTACTTACTGCCTATTCCCCAGTCGGCGATAGATCAGAATGCTAAATTAAAACAAAACCCCAATTACTAACCCAGCCAATACAATGACTATGCAACGACGTAAATTTATAACCAGTACAGCACTCGGAGCTTTCTTTTTGAGTGATATTCAACGGGTGGTCGCTCAAAACCAACACGGAAAAAAAGAAGATCCATTAGATAATCAAGGATTTTACGAAAGTACGTCCAAATTGGCGACAACGGCACCGATTAAGTTTTATGGCAATCGGAAGGAACAAATGTATAAGCAGTTGATTGAATTAAAGGAAAAATACGGTATTGCCAGATTCCTCTTTGTCGGGCCTTTGGAAGAGGTGAGATTTAAAGGCTTTCCAGGTAAGAATGTGTATGCGGAAATTGGCTATCAAATCAAGGAAGCAAAAGAAAAGCTAACTTCAAACGATATTAAAATAGGATGGTGGTGTGCCCCATCCCTACGTTCTGGATTTGACAAACGATTTCAATACATTACTGATCTAGATGGCTCTGTTAGCGATACCAGTCCTTGTCCGTATGATCCTATTTTTAGTGAAGAATTTAGTAATCACATAGCGACTGTAGTGGAGATTGCCAATCCTTATATGATACAATTTGAAGATGATTATGAGTTGAGCCATCAGCCTCCTGCGGTAAAGTTCGGGTGTTTTTGTCCCTTGCATCTAAACGAGTTTTCAAAAAGGCAGGGAAAAGCTTTTACACGCCTGGAATTATTGGAAAAATTTAGGACGGTAGATGCCGAAAGCATTCGGTTGCGGAAAGATTGGGCGGCGTTGAGCCGGGATTCTTTAGTCAGTCTAGCTAAAAAGATCCGGCAAAAGGTTGATCAGGTCAATCCAGAGACCGTGATTTCATTATGCCAGTCTGGCTGTACAGATTTTGACGGTGATTTTACCAAAGAACTTACGGAAGCTTTTGCAGGCCAGACAAAACCAACTGTACGACTTTATGGTAGCAGTTATTCGTCGGATGCACCCCTTGGGTTGCCGGCAGAATTGTTTCATGCTTTGTATAGTATACAGCACCTCCCTAAATCATTTGAATGTTTTCACGAATCGGATACTTATCCGCACTCCCGTTTTTTTATGTCGGCTTCTAAAATCAAGAGTCTAATGACTATTGCCTTTGCATATGGATTCGATCAGACCCTATTTTATCTGACCCAGTATTTGGATAATCTTCTGGAGGAAAGGGGATATGCAGAAATGTACAGAAAAGAAGCCGCGCGTTTTTTGGCATTGAAGGAAGCTAGTCGGGATTCGGAAGTGATCGGCTGTGAAATCATACATTTACCAAATGCGAGTGCTGTAGTGCCCTACCGGGGAGGAAGGCCAGAAATGGGCTTAAATTCATGGGTGAATGCGATGGGAAGATTCGGTATTCCTTACACCACAAAGGGAGGAAAGGTTAAGATGCTGGCTGGGACGGCAGTTATGTCTTTATCCGACTCAGAAATTTTAGCCTTGCTAAAAGGACCACTGGTTCTTGATGGTCTAGCAGCCCATAGCTTGTGCCAGATGGGATATTCAGTGTATTTGGGGGTTGATGTACAAGTCTATAAAAAGGAAATTCACTCCTGTTATGAGGGACTGCGGAATAAGAATATGTACCAAAATATACAGGGAGATCTGCAATATAATTGGATATTTGCCCCTGCAGGAAGTGAAGGGGGACGTTTTTTTGAACTGAAACCCAATGCTGCAGTAGAAGTTGTTACCGATTTTCTGGATGAACATGAGAATCCCATTATGGCAAGTATGATTCGATACGAGAATAGGCTTGGGGGCCGGATTTTAATCAGTGCTTTTGATCTTGCTGGTAACTTTTCATCAACGACATTCAATTATAAAAAGAAGGAGCTTATGCGACAGAATATCGAATGGGTTGGCGGAGAGGAGTTGCCCGTATTTGTTAAAGATGCGCCGAATATTTTTTGTGTGTGTAGCGCGAATACAGCAAAGGATACTTACCTGATAACTTTAACAAACTTGAGCTCGGACCCGACAGAAAATGTCTTGTTGGATATTGCTAGTGATCTGAAAGTAAAGGAAGTTCTCATTTTGGACTATGCCGGAAAATGGAACAGGATAAATGTACAGTTTAGGGGAAGGACGGTACAGATTCCAATTTCACTTGTATTGATGAATCCACAGATCATTAAATTTAAGATATCATAAATACAGTGTCTTTTAAAATACAAAGGGCAAGAACGCTTCATGTAAGGGAGAGCTGTCCATTGCCTTTGCTATAAAAAGGAACGACCTAT